>NZ_CP016282.1:3478750-4174501 GCF_001679725.1 Cryobacterium arcticum
GATGGCCAGCGGGATCGCGCCGGCGCGCAGGGCCGGCAGGAGCACATCCGTGCCGTACCGCGCCGAGGTGTGCAGCACGAGCTGGCCGTGCTGCCAGGTTCCCGTGGCGGCGAGCCCGGTGACCAGGCTGTCCAGCTGGTCGTCCGGCACGGCGATGATCACGAGTTCGCTGCGCTCCACGACCTCGGGCACCGTGAGCACGGGCACCTGCGGCAGGATGGCCTCGGCCCGGTCTCGGCTGGCCTGGGAGATGGCGGAGATGCCCACGAGGGCGTGTCCGGCACCGGCGAGGGCCGCGGCGAGGATCGGGCCGACGTGCCCGGCGCCGATGACGCCGATGCCGAGCCGGCCGGGGCGCTGGCTCACCAGGTCACCTCGGTGCTCGGGCCGAGCGGGGTGGTGGTGGGCGGCGGAGTCGCGGCGGTCGGAGCCGCCGCAGGCGGCGCTTCAGGGGCGGGGGCGGACGGCTGGTCGGTGGCGGCGGGAGCGGCGGCGGCGGGAGCGGCGGCGGCGGGAGTGCGGCTCCAGTGGTGGCTGGTGTCGGAGTCGGCCGAGGCGACCGCGCCGGCGGACACTGCCTCGAACAGGCGCACGGCTTCGATGCTGTCGATCACGCCGAGCGTCGCGCTGACCGGTCCGGCCACGGTGTGCAGCCGGGCGGTGGCCAGGCGCAGGCGGCGCCGGATCGGGCCCTGGTCGATGCCGACGCTTTGCAGGCGGGCCAAGGGCACGAGCACGAGGTCCCTGGCCAGCACTCCGCGGCGCAGCAGCGCCACGTCGGCGGCCACCGCATAGCCGGTGCGCCGCCAGGAGAAGGGCCGGAGCCATGCGGCACGGCGCGGAGCGTTGTGGAAGCCGTCGTCGCCGCCGCGGGAGGTGAGGCCACGGCCGATGAGCGCCCGCTGGGCGTCGTCGGAGAAAGCCGGCAGGATCAGTTCGAGCACGCGTTCGACGTCGCGCAGCGACCCGACCGGGAGCACCGTCGTGGCCGCGGCTCCTGCCGCGCCCTCGTTGGTGGAGTGGCCGGCCTTGTTGATGCGGATCTGCCACCAGCCGAACGGGCGCCACAACAGCGGCTGGTTCACGCCTACGGCGTGGATACGCCCGGGCGGCAGGGTCTCGTTGCTCGTGGTGAGCAGGCCGAAGCCCACCCGCACCCCGTCGCTGGTGCCCGCGATGCTGTACCGCAACGACTTGGTGAACCGGGAGAAGTAGTAACCGAGGCTGCCGATCAGGCCGGGGACGATGGCGATGAGCAGCCATTCGCTGCCGCCGACGACCACCGAGGTGATGAGGGCCACCACGCCCACCAGCAGGAACAGGGTGAACCCGCTGAACACGATCGACCCGATCAGTCGCAGGATCGGGATGCGCACGACCGACTGCGGCGGCGCGGCATCCGGGTCCAGCTCCGGCGCGAGGAATTCGCCCACCCGTGCCGTGGCGTAGTCCCCGAGCCCCTGGCGGAGCCCGTGCCCGTTCGCCTCGGCGGACCCGATGCCCTCGTCGGGTTCGCCGGGCTGGCCGGGCGACACGCGCGGTTGCCGGGCGCCGGAGGCCAGCTGCAGGATGTCGCGGCGCAGCCCGTCGGCCAACGCTGAGCCGAGGTAGGCCAGTTGCACATTGGCGTCCTGCCCGGCAACGCTCACCTCGAGCTTGGCGGCGCCGAAGAGGCGGGGAATGAGCGGGCGCACGATATTGACGCCCTGGATGCGGTCCAGCCTGGCCTTCCGGTGGCTGCGGAACAGGATGCCGCTGCGCACCTCGACCGACTCGTCGGACACCCGGAAGGTGTGCATCCGCCAGGAGAGGCTGAAGCCGATGAGGATGACCACGAGGATGCCGCCGGCGATGAGCAGGGCCCAGCCCACGGCGCCGCGCTCGTAGATGGTGTCCAACGGGTCGCCGGACTCCCGCGGGATGCCGAAGACCAGGTCGACGACGCGTTCGCGGAAGTTGGCGATGACGAACCCGAGCAGGGCGAAGACGAAGATACCGCCGCGCAGCAGCGGGCTCGCGGGATGCAGGCGGTGCCAGTCCCCGTCGGCGAGGGAGGTCACAAGCCGGCCCGCCGGCTCTCGGCCAGTTCCACGAGACGGTCTCGCAGGGCGTCGGCATCCGCCTCGGCCAGGCCGGGGATGGCCACGCCGGAGGAGGCCGCGGCGGTGACGAACTTGAGGTCGGCCAGGCCGAGGATACGGGCGACCGGGCCGCGAGTGATGTCCACGAGCTGCATGCGGCCGTAGGGCACCGAGACGAAGCGCTGGTACATGATGCCGCGGCGGAAGAGCAGATCGTCCGCACGCAGCTGGTAGCCGATCGAGCGCACCCGGCGGGGCTCGAGCACGAGGGAGATCAGTGTGATGAGGGCGACGGCGCCCCCCACCCAGAGGGCCCAGTCTTGTTCGAGGACCAGCCAGAGAAAACCGGTGACCGCGCAGACGATGAGCAGGAACACGATGGTGCCCACGATCTCGACCATGACGTACTTGGGCGACACGCGCTTCCACTCGCCGGCCTCGGGGAGGTCCAGTCGCGCTCCCACCGGAGGAACCGGCATCGGCGCGATCTCGCCGCCGAAGTTGTCAGGCATGGGCTGTTCCGCCATTGTTCGGTCCCCCGTTGTCGTGATCGTGGTCGTCGTCCGGCGGGAGTGTGCAGAAGTGCTCCGCCACGAGACCGCCCACCAAGAGGATCACCGCGCCGAGCGCCATCCCGATTGCGAGCCACAACGATGTTACCGCCGGCACCACCGAGCGGGTGAGGATGAAGGCCACGATCCCCAGGCCCACGCCGAGCAGGAGCGAGCCGCTCAGGCTGGATGCCTTGGCCAGCAGGGCCACCCGCATGGCCCGGAACGGGTCGACCCGTCGGGTGGAGCGGCCCCGGGTGGCCTGCCGGATCGGCCAGGCGAGGGCGACGAGGATCACGGCGATCAACACGAGCGCGAGCGGCAGGGTGAGTGGCGGAACGAAGATGGGCGCGCTGAAGGCCGTGGCCGCCAATTCGGCCAGGAATCCGACGACGAGGCCGACCAGCCCGAGGGCGATCAGCGGGGTGGGCGAGGTGCGCTTCATGGCCGGGGCTCCTGCAGACCGGGGGCGACCTCGGTGTGGGCGGGGTCGGTGCTGGCCGAGACCGGATGCGCCCTGGCCGTGCGGGCGGCGATGGCCAGGAGTTCGGTCACCCGGCCGCGGCCGGGGATCTCGGCGTCCGGGTCGATGTCGGCCCAGGGCGCGAGCACGAAGTCGCGCTCGGCGGCGCGTGGGTGCGGCAGGGTGAGCCTGTCGTCGTCGATCTGCAGGTCGCCCACGCAGATGAGGTCGATGTCCAGGGTGCGGTCCCCCCAGCGTTCCTCGCGCACCCGGCCGTGCGCGTTCTCGATGCCGTTGACGGCGTCGAGGAGGGCATGCGGGTCACCCGACCAGAGCAGGCTCACCACGAGGTTGAGGTAGCCGGGGGCGTCGAGGTCCACGCCGTCGGGCTTGACAGCGTCCGAGGCGTATACCGGCGAGATCGCGGTCAGCTCCGCTCCGGACAGGTCGGCAATCTCCCGCACGGCGGCGGCCAGGGTGGCCTCCCGGTCGCCGAGGTTACTGCCGAGGGCCAGTACGGCGGTGTGCGGCGTGCCGTTGGTCTGCGTCATGCTCTGCTCCCTTCCGAGTGGGCCGAAGTCGGCTGCGCGCGTTCGATTTGCGCGCGTTCAATCTGAACCGAGACATCCGCGAACGGGATCTCGATGGGCGCCTGCGGTTTGTGCACCGTCACCCGCACACGTTCGGCGGCGTCATGCGCGAGCACCACCTCGGCGATCCGCTCGGCCAGGGTCTCGATGAGGTCCACGGGGTCGCGACGCACGGCATCCGCCACCTCGACGGCCAGCTCGCCGTAGTGGATGGTGCGGGCGAGGTCGTCGCCGGTGGCCGCCGCCCGGAAATCCAGCCAGACGGTGACGTCGATGACGAACTCCTGGCCGTTCTCGCGTTCGAAGTCGAAGACACCGTGGTGCGCGGTGATCCGCAGCCCGGTGAGGGTGATCGAGTCGGTGCTCATGACCCTATTCTGGCCGAATCGACCCGGGCCAGCACATTGAGGGCGGTTCGGGTGCCGGCCACATCGTGCACGCGGACGGCCCACATGCCGGCCTGGGCGGCGAGCACGCTGAGCACGGCGGTCGGCAGATCGCGGTCCACGATGGGCGCGTCCTCCGGCAGCAGGGCGGCCAGGAACCGCTTGCGGGAGGCGCCGACCATGACGGGCAGTCCGAGCGCCGAGAACGCGTCCAGCCGGCCGAGCAGGCGCCAATTCTGCTCGGCGTCCTTGCTGAAACCCAGCCCGGGGTCCAGGACGATCTGGCTCCGCTTGACGCCGGCCGCCTCGAGCGCGGCGACCCGGTCGGTCAGTTCGGCGACGACCGAGGCGACCACGTCGTCGTAGACGGCGAGAGTGTCCATGGTGCGGGCATGGCCGCGCCAGTGCATGGCGATGTATGTGAGGCCGGTGCGTGCCACCACGGCCGCCATGCCGGGGTCGTTGAGGCCGCCGGAGACATCGTTGATGATGCCGGCGCCGGCGTCGGCGGCCCGCTCGGCGGTCTGGGCGTTGAGGGTGTCGACACTCGTGACGATGCCGCGGCGGTGCAGTTCGGCGATCACCGGAAGCACCCGGCCTTGCTCCACCTCGGGAGTCACCCGGGCGGCACCGGGCCGGGTCGACTCGCCGCCGACATCGATGAGGTCGGCGCCGTCGGCGTGCAGGTCGAGGGCATGGCGAACGGCCGCTTCGGTGCTGGCCCAGCGTCCGCCGTCGCTGAAGGAGTCCGGTGTGACGTTGAGCACACCCATGATCAGGGTCACCGGGGCGCCCCGGTCACAGCGAGCCGCCGATGAGGGCGATGATCTCGGAGCGCGCCACCGGCTGGGCCAGCTCGCCGCGGCTGGCCATGGTGACGGTGGAACTGCGCGACTGGCGCGGACCGCGCGTGGTGACACATCCGTGGCTGGCGTCGAGAACCACGAGGATGCCGCGCGGCGCGAGGCCGGCCTCGAGGGTGTCGGCGATCTCCTCGGTGAGCCGTTCCTGCAGCTGGGGCCGGGCCGCGATGGTCTCCACGACGGCGGCGAGCTTACCCAGGCCCACGATGTGGTCTCCGGGCAGGTAGGCGAGGTGCGCGGTGCCGAGGAAGGGCAGCAGGTGGTGTTCGCAGACGGACCGGAATTCGATGTCGCGCAGCAGCACGAGCTCGCCGGTGCGCTCCCCCACGGGCACGCTGTCCCGCAGGTGCTCGAGCGGGTCGGTGCCGAGGCCGGAGAAGAACTCCGCGTACGCCGAGGCGACCCGTTCCGGCGTGGTCTCCAGGCCGGGCCGCCCGGGATCCTCGCCGATGGCGGCGAGGATCTCGGCGACGGCCGCCTGGATGCGTGGCTGGTCGACTCCCACGGGCGCCGCTCTACGCGGTCGCGGGGCGGGGTTTGCGGGCCGGCGCGCGCTTGGGCTTGTCGGTCTCGGCGCCGCCGCTCGAGATGCCGCCATCGACGGCCGCACCGTCGATGGGGGCCTTCGGCGCGGGCATCGCGATGGGCGGCAGGTCGGAGACCGGGCGCTTGTCGCTGGAGAGCCACTGCGGACGCGGCGGCAGCTTCTGCACGCCGGCGAAGATCTCCACCAGGGCGGTCTGGTCGAGCGTCTCGTGCTCGAGCAGCTTGGCGGCGAGGTCGTCGAGGATCGCACGGTTCGCGTTGATCACCGTGTAGGCCTCGTCGTGGGCGTTCTCGAGCAGCTGGCGCACCTCGGTGTCCACCCGCTCGGCGAGCCGCTCGGAGTAGTCGCGCTGGTGCCCCATGTCGCGGCCGAACATCATCTCGCCGGATGCGGAGCCGAGCTTCAGCGGACCGACGTCCGAGCTCATGCCGAATTCGGTGACCATCTTGCGGGCCGTGGCTGTGGCCTTCTCGATGTCGTTCGACGCGCCGGTGGTGGGGTCGTGGAAGATGATCTCCTCCGCGACTCGACCGCCCATGGCGTAGGCGAGCTGGTCGAGCAGTTCGTTGCGCGACACCGAGTAGCGGTCCTCGAGGGGCATCACCATCGTGTAACCGAGGGCACGGCCACGCGGCAGGATGGTGATCTTGGTGACCGGGTCGGTGTTGCGCATGGCCGTCGCCACGAGGGCGTGTCCACCTTCGTGGTACGCGGTGATGAGCTTCTCCTGGTCGCGCATGACGCGGGTGCGACGCTGCGGGCCGGCCATGACACGGTCGACGGCCTCATCGAGGGCGCGGTTGTCGATCAGCTGGGCGTTGGAGCGCGCGGTGAGCAGCGCGGCCTCGTTGAGCACGTTGGCCAGGTCGGCACCGGTGAAGCCCGGCGTCTTGCGGGCGAGCACCTCGAGGTCGACTCCGGCGGCCATGGGCTTGCCCTTGGCGTGCACCTCGAGGATGCGCTTGCGGCCGAGCATGTCCGGCGCATCCACGCCGATCTGCCGGTCGAAGCGGCCGGGGCGCAGCAGCGCAGGGTCGAGGATGTCGGGGCGGTTGGTCGCCGCGATGAGGATCACGTTGGTCTTGACGTCGAAGCCGTCCATCTCCACCAGCAGCTGGTTGAGGGTCTGCTCACGTTCGTCATGACCGCCGCCCATACCGGCACCGCGGTGACGGCCGACGGCGTCGATCTCGTCGACGAAGATGATCGCCGGTGAGTTTTCCTTGGCCTGCTGGAACAGGTCGCGCACACGGCTGGCACCGACACCCACGAACATCTCGACGAAGTCGGATCCGGAGATGGAGTAGAACGGCACCCCGGCCTCGCCGGCGACGGCGCGGGCCAGCAGGGTCTTACCGGTTCCGGGAGGGCCGTAGAGCAGCACACCCTTGGGGATGCGCGCGCCGACGGCCTGGAACTTGGCCGGCTCCTTGAGGAAGTCCTTGATCTCCTGGAGTTCCTCGATGGCCTCGTCGGCTCCGGCTACGTCGGCGAAGCTCACCTGCGGGGTCTCCTTGGAGACCAGCTTGGCCTTGGACTTGCCGAACTGCATGACCTTGTTGCCGCCGCCCTGCATACCGGAGAGCATCAGCCAGAAGAACGCACCGATCAGGAGCACCGGCAGGAGGATGCCCAGCAGTGAGAGGAACCAGCTGGACTGGGGCACCTCGTCGGTGAAGCCATCCTTGGGGTCGGCGGCCGTGACGGCGTTCACGACCTCTTCGCCGCGCGGGGCGACGTAATAGAACTGCACCTGCTCGCCGTAGGTGGCATCGGCCTTCGTGAGGGTGAGGTCGACGCGCTGTTCGCCGTCGACGATCTTGGCCTCGGAGACCTTGCCGTCCTTCAGGAAGTCCAACCCCTGCTGGGTGGAGATCTCGCGGAAGCCCGACATGGTGAGGAGGCTCGACCCCACCCAGACGGCTATTACCGCAAGGATGATGTAGAGGAGCGGCCCGCGCAGAAGTTTCTTGACGTTCATGGTGGTCACAGGCTACCGCTCCCGCACTGGGGGAACACCGAGTGTTCGCCCAAAGGGGAACTGGAGTACGCCGGGAAGTGGCGCTACTCGCCCGTGGAGTACACGTGCGGTGCGAGCACCCCGACCGAACGCAGGTTGCGGTACTTCTCCGCGTAGTCCAGGCCGTAGCCCACGACGAACTGGTTGGGGATGTCGAAGCCCAGGTATTTCACGTCGATCTCTACGCGCGCGGCGTCGGGCTTGCGCAGCAGGGCGCAGATCTCAAGCGAGGCGGGGCCGCGGGAATTGAGGTTGGCCATCAGCCAGGAGAGGGTGAGGCCGGAGTCGATGATGTCCTCGACGATGAGCACGTGGCGGCCGTGCAGGTCGGTGTCGAGGTCCTTGAGGATGCGCACGACACCGCTGGACTGGGTGCCGGAGCCGTACGACGAGACGGCCATCCAGTCCATGGTCACGGGGTGCACGAGTTCGCGGGCCAGGTCGGCCATGACCATGACGGCGCCCTTGAGGACACCAACCAGGAGCAGGTCCTTGCCGGCGTAGTCCGCTTCGATCTGGCGTGACATCTCGGCCAGTCGGGCCCGGATCTCGGCCTCCTCGATCAGGATTTCGGTGAGGTCGCCGTCAATGTCACGAGGTTCCATGGGAGCGGAAAGGTCCTTTGTTCTGGGTGTGTCGAGCTGCCGAAAAGATGAGCATGTCCCCCTGCCGTTCCACTCTAACGCCTGGCAGGTCGAGCGCCTTCTGCCCGTGCCAGTGCGTGACCAGCCTCGCGACGGCCAGGGTGTGGCTCCGTTCGAGCGCCGCACCGAACCCGTCGGCGGCCAGTGTCCGGATCATCCGCTGCCGGAGCGCGGCCGGCTGGGCGGCCAGCGCGGCGACCCGCACCGACGTGCCGGACTCCCCCGCGGTGACCGCGCCGGCCAACAACGCGGGCACCAGTGCGTCGAGGGCAGCGGCGTCCTCCCGCAGGGTCACGGCGGTGCGGGCGAGCGCCTCGGCGATACCCGGGCCGAGCTCGGCCTCGAGCAGCGGCAGCACGCTCTCGCGCGCCCGCACCCTGGCGTACCGGGGGTCGAGGTTCTGCGGATCGGACCAGGCGGTTAGCCCCGCGTCGAGGCAAGCCTGCCGGGTCTGGGCACGGCGGATGCCCAGCAGCGGGCGCCGGAACCGTCCGGTGACCGGCGCCATGCCGTGCAGGCTGGTGGCGCCAGACCCCCGGGCGATGCCCAGCAGCACCGTCTCGGCCTGGTCGTCGAGGGTGTGGCCGAGCAGCACGGCGGCCGCCCCGGTCTGCTCCAGTGCGGTGTCGAAGGCCGCGTAGCGGGCGGTGCGGGCGGCGGCCTCTGGACCGTCGCCGGCGGTGTCCGTCACGTCGACGGTCTGCACCAGGACCGGGTCGAGGCCGAGCCCGGCGGCTTGGGCCGCGGCGGCGGCGGCGATCCGGGCTGAACCCGCCTGCAGGCCGTGGTCGATGATCACGGCTCCGGCGCGCAACCCGGCCCGCGGCGCCTCGAATGCCGTCGCGGCGGCCAGTGCCAGCGAGTCCGCCCCGCCGCTGAGGCCCACGAGCACCAGGCCGCTCTCCGGCAGCAACTCCCGCACGGCACGGCGCAGGTCGGCGATGGCCGGCGATAGTCGAGGGCGGCGGGTGGACTCCATCCAGTAACGTTATCCGCAGACTTCGAATAAGGGAGAGACCAGGCCATGGCCGAATACGACGCAGTCATTGAAATCCCACGCGGTAGCCGCAACAAGTACGAGGTGGACCACGAAACCGGTCGGGTCTACCTCGACCGGGTGCTGTACACGAGCTTCGTGTACCCGACCGACTACGGGTTCTTCGAGAACACTCTGGGCCTGGACGGCGACCCCGTCGACGTCCTGGTGCTGCTCGACTTCCCGCTGTTCCCCGGCGTGGGCGTGTCCGTGCGTCCCGTCGGTGTGTTCAACATGACCGATGACGGCGGCTCCGACGCCAAGGTCATCGCGGTTCCCGCCGGCGACCCGCGCTGGGAGCACATCCAGGACGTCACCGACATCCCGGAGTACACCCGCAAGGAGATCGAGCACTTCTTCGAGCACTACAAGGACCTCGAACCCAACAAGTGGGTCAAGACCGAGGGCTGGGGCGACGCCGCTGAGGCCGACCAGATCGTGCGCGACGGGCTCAAGAAGCTCGTGGACGAGGGCCACTGACCCCACGCACGAATCAACGACAGAAGCCGCTTCCCGAGGGAAGCGGCTTCTGTCGTTAAGAGGCTCTGCGGCTCAGGAGGGCCGGCCCACGTAGGGTGCGACCTGGCTCGGCGACCAGATGCTGTATACCCGCACGGGCTTGCCCACGTCGGGTGCCTCGAGGATCTGTCCACCACCGACGTAGATCGCCACGTGGTAGTAGTTGCCCGGCGAGCCCCAGAAGACCAGGTCGCCGACCTGCACCTGCGAGAACGACACGAGCTTGCCCTGGCTGGCCATGGTGTTGTACTGGTTGGTGGCCGAGTGAGTGCCGATGTAGATGCCCGCGGCGGCGTAGGCCGCCTTGGTGAGCCCGGAGCAATCCCAGACGTCGGGGCCCGCGCCGCCGAGCTTGTAGGCCTTGCCGAGCTGGGCACGGGCGAACGAGATCGCCGTCTCAACCGCGGAGGCGTTGGGCGCAGAGGGCGTCGTCGTCACGGGGGTCGCCGGTGCCGGAGCGGCCGGTGCCGCCGGCGCAGGGGCGGCCGGCGCGGGAGCAGCCGGCGCAGGAGCAGCTGGCGCGGCCGCTGCCGGTGCGGATCCGCCGGAGGCCGGGGCCGCGGGGGCGGCTGCGGCCGGGGAGGTGTTCTTCACGGCAGCCGCGGCAGCGGCCTGAGCCTTCGCCAGGGCGGCGGCGGATGCGGCGGCATCCAGACCGGTCTGGTACTCGCGCTCCACCTCGGCGGTGGTGTCCTTGAGCAGCGCGAGCTGCTCGTAGAGCTCGGCGGACTTGGCCAGTTCGGTGTCGAGCGCCGCCTGGGCGCTCTGGGCCGCGTTGTTGGCGGAGTCGTATTTGTCCTTGGACTCGGCGCTCAGGCGCTTGCGTTCGGCGGTGGCCGCCGCAGCCTGCGCGATGAGGGACTCTGCAGTGTTCTTGTCCTGCACGGCCTGCCGGTAGATGGTCTCGGACTGCTCGCTCAACTTGCTGGCCGTGCCGAGCTGGCTGAGCAGGTCGTCGGCGGTGTTGCCGTTCAGGAACAGGTTGAGCGACAGGTCCTGGGCGCCGGTCTTGGCCAGGTGCGCGGCGATCAGGCCGGCGCGCATCTTCGAGGTGTCTGCGGCCTTCTGCGCCACCGCTGACTGCTTGTTCAGGCTTTCCTCGCGGGCCGTGGCCGCGTCGAGGTCGTCCTGAGCCACCCGGTAGGCCTCTGCGGCCATCTGGGAGCCCTGGGACGCTTCGGCCGACGAGGTCTGCAGGCCCTCGAGCAGCCCGGTCAGGTTCTCGATCTGGTTCGCCTTGGCGGCTTCGCTCTCC
Source organism: Cryobacterium arcticum (assembly GCF_001679725.1). NCBI lineage: Bacteria > Bacillati > Actinomycetota > Actinomycetes > Micrococcales > Microbacteriaceae > Cryobacterium > Cryobacterium arcticum. The sequence goes on from NZ_CP016282.1 coordinate 3,489,706, forward strand.
TTGGCCTTGGCAACCTCGTCCCAGCTGGGGTAGTCCTCATCGGCGAACGCGGGGGCGGCCACGCCGGCGGATGCGGCGACCGAGCCGATCATCGCGGCGGACAGCAGTGCTGCCGAGGTGCGGCGCGAGCGGCGGATGGGCGTGGTGTCAGCCAAGTGGTGCTCCCCTGTCGGACATGAATGGAACGGCGTTGATACGGTTGCCGCCGGTGCGCACCTCGAAGTGCAGGTGGCAGCCGGTGGAGGCGCCGGTGGTGCCGGAGCTGGCGATGTTCTGGCCCACGTCGACGCGCTGGCCGACGGAGACGAAGATGCCGCCGTCGCGGATGTGCGCGTAGCCGGTCTCGACCCCGTTGCCGTGGCTGATCAGGATGAAGTTGCCGTAGGTGCCGTAGCGGCCCGCGTACGTGACAGTGCCGGTGGCGGCCGCGTAGATCGGGGCGCTGCAGCCCGTGCCGATGTCGGTGCCGTAGTGGAAACCGCCGCTGCAGCCGTCGCTGCCGCAGATGACGGCCCGGGCGCCGAAGCCGTCGGTGATGCGGCCGCCGGCCGGGACGCCCCAGCCCTGGCTACCGATCGATCCGCCGCTGAGGCCGGCGCCGGCGCTGCCGGTGGCCGAGCCGCCGGAGGAGCTCGGCCGGGAGGCTGCCGCTGCGGCCGCGGCCGCGGCCTTTTCGGCCGCGACTCGCTTGCGTTCTTCTTCGGCCAGCCGGGCCCGTTCGACGACGCCGGCCTGGTAGGCGGCGGCCGTGGTGGCCTCTGCGTCCTGCATGAACTGGAGCTGCGCTTCGAGGACGACGCTCTGTGCTTCGGACTCGGACAGGGCCTGAGCGGCGGCGTCCGCGGCGTCCTGTGCGGCGGCCATGGCGGCCTCGGCGGCCACCCTCAGGGTCTCCCGCTCGGCCTGCGCGATGGCGGCCTGGTCGCCCAGCGACTGGGCGGTGTTGTTCGCGGTCTGGGCCTGCTCGTAGACATCGGTGCTGCGTTCGACAAGCTTGCTCATGCTGCCGAGCTTCGAGAGCAGTTCATCGGCGCCTTCGCCGCTTTCCTGCCCGTCGATGAAGAGGTTCACGCTGAGGTCGGTTCCGCCGGTGCGGTAGAGCTGGGCGGCGAGCTGACCGGCCTGGCGGGTCGCGGTGTCCGCCTGGGTCTTGCTCGCGTCGGCCTGGGCCTGCAGGTCGCTGGCCCGACGACTGGCGTCGTCGAACTTCTCCTGGGCGGTCTGCAGCTCCACGCCGCGAGCCTCGGCCTCGGCCTGAGTACGTTCGACCTCGGTCTGGAGTCCGGCGATGGCGTTCTGGATCTCGGTGACCTGGTTGGCTGCTGCGGCGGTGTTCGACTTGGCGGCCTGGAGTTCTTCCCAGGTTGGGTAGTCCACGGCCATGGCGGGGCTGATCGGGCTGGCGAGGGTGACCGCGAGGGTGAGGGCGGCGGCAAAACCGGTCAGTCCCATGGCGCGGTTACGTGTTCCGGGGATCCGGCGCGCCGTCCGCAGCCGGGCGGGCCGCATCCGGTGCAGGCCGGCGCGAATGCCGTGACTGATCACGGTTGCCGTACTCTTCATAACTCCCCGATCGGGCTTTTTGTTGTCACATCCGTCACTGTGGCAACACAAGTCACAATAACAAACCCGCCTGAGCGGCCGGGTCCAGTAAAAAACGTAACCCGCCGGATGCCCCAATCGCCAACCATTCGCGGGCGCGGTGAATGCGACACGCCGAAGGAAGTCTCGGCCGGAGGAGGCTCCAGGCCCGGAATTCCGCGGCAAACGGGCAGGTTCGAGGTCGGGGCGGCCCCGACGGATTCGGCCGATTTGAACTCTGGCCGTATCTCACCTTATAGTTATGCGTCGGAAGTCATCAGCTTCCGGGAAGTTCGGCCCCATCGTTTAGCGGCCTAGGACGGCGCCCTTTCACGGCGTTAACACGGGTTCGAATCCCGTTGGGGCTACGCATACTGTAGGTTGTACTCGGCACGAAAAGTTAGACAGCAAGAAAGCACGACAGCATCAAAGTTTGGCCCTGTAGCGCAGTTGGTTAGCGCGCCGCCCTGTCACGGCGGAGGTCGCCGGTTCAAGTCCGGTCAGGGTCGCCAAGGCGACAAGCCCTTTCGAAAGAAGGGGCTTTTCTCCTTACAGAAGGCGCTCACGTAGCTGTCTTCTGGCCCTGTAGCTCAGTTGGTAGAGCGTTCGACTGAAAATCGAAAGGTCACCGGATCGACGCCGGTCGGGGCCACTTGGCCATCTGCGGGCTTCTACCGCAGGTGGCCTTTTTTGTGCCCGCCAACCGTGAGCTCAGTACCCAAAACACGCCGAATGTGGTGCTTTCCTCGCAGTTCGCGGATGTATGCGACCATTTGGGCATGAAACGCTCCGCCTCCGCACATCTCGAGCTGCGGGCCATGGGGCCTGCCGAGCTGGTCCTGTCCGTCGCCGTCGCCGCGGATGCGAGCGCCACCGAGCTGCTCACGATCCTGCAGGACGGCCGGCCGCTCGACTATCGGGAGACCCTGGACCAGCACGGCACCCGTCTGCAGCTCGTGTCGGTGCAGGCCGGGAAGATCGACATCGACTACACCGTCGAGGTGTCCGGCCAGTCGCCGGAGGCCGAGGTGACCGACATCGACATCGTGCGGTACCTGCGACCGAGCCGGTACTGCGAGTCCGACCACCTGTGGCCCACCGCCCAGGCCGAGTTCCGCGGCCTCACCGGCACCGAGCTCCTCGACGCTGTCACCACCTGGGTGGGCCGCCACCTCAGTTACGTTCCCGGTGCCAGCCTGCCCACGGATGGCGCGGTGCGCACCCTGCTGGCCCGGCAGGGGGTCTGCCGGGACTACGCGCACCTCGTCATCGCGTTCCTACGCGCCCACGACGTGCCCGCCCGACTCGTGTCGGTGTACGCCCCAGGGCTCTCGCCCATGGACTTCCACGCCGTGGCCGAGGCGTATCTTGACGGGGCCTGGCAGGTCGTGGACGCCACGGGCCTGGCCCCGCGGCAGTCGCTCATGCGGATCGCCACCGGCCGGGACGCCGCCGACACCGCGTTCCTCTCCTCCGCGGGCGCTGCGGTGCTCCTGAACGTACTGACCGTGACGGCGGTCGCCGAGGTTTTGCCCCGCGACGACGTGAGCCAGCCCGAGCGACTTCGCTAGCCCGAGGTCGGACGCACGACGGCGGGCGACCACGCATGTTCAATGAAGAGCTCCGGCTCCGCCTTGCCATCGGCCTTGACCGACCAGATATCGCTGTCGCCCGGAGCGTCGGCGCGTGGCAGGCCATAGAGCAGCGTGGAGTTGTCCAGCCACTCCACCTGATCGTCGACGCTTCGCTCCCCCGGGAGCACCGTCTCGACATTCGTGGCAAGGTTCAGCACGGCGATCGCCCAATCGCCGGACGGAGTGCCGGCGGGCCGGGTCTTGTACGCCACCCGGGTGCCGTCCGGGGAGAGGTAGGGGCATTCGGCGTTGCCGCGCACGGCGACCAGAGTGCGGGCAGCGAAGTCACCGCGCACCAGCCAGGTCTGCCCATTCGACGCCGCCGTGGCGTAGAAGGTGTTGTCGTCGGCCGAGAAGGTGACGCCCCAGAAGTTGCGGTCGGCTCCGGTCACCGGCTGCCCGCCGACCGTGAGCGTGAAGTCCTCAAGGTCCACCGGCTCGGTTGACGAGTCCGCGCCCTTCAGGGCGAGGACCCGAGTGGAGATGGAGAACCCGACAGTGGCGTAGGACTCACCGGTGATGAAGGCGCTGTATGCGACATACGCCCCATCCTCGGAGAACCGGGTGCGGCTGGGCACGCCAGGCAGCGGCCAGGAGTGCAGGGGCCGCCAGGACGCGTCGAACAGGGTGGCCGAGAACGTCGTGACCACGCCGCGGTCGATTGTCAGGCACATCTGGGCATCGTCGGTCGCGTCCACCCGGTCACAGGCCACCTGACTGACAACGCGGGCGGCAGATGGGTCGGCCAGCGGGACGGCGGCGACAAGTCCGTATCCGGCTCCGGCTGCGGTATTGCGGAACAGGATGCGGGGGGCGCCACCTACGGTGTCGACGGAGGCCGTGTCGACCGAGCTTGGCGCGTCCTGTGCCGCCCGGAACGCGGCGTATTGTGCCGCCCCGAAGGCGGCGGCTCCGCCCACGAGCAGGAGTGCCGACAGCGCAACGACGACCTGCCTGATCTTCATATGGTGGCGCGGTCGGTGGCCCGCGTGCGCAGGACAACCAGTCCGGTGGGGATCGCGATCGCGATCGCGATCGAGAACCCGGCCAGAGCGACCACCGGCCCGAACGCGAACCACAGCACCCCGAACACCGTGGAGGCGACGAACCGGGCGAGGGCGACCACTGTCTGGGCGGCCGCCAGACCGCTGGCAGTGCCCCCCGCCGGGGCCACCCCGGCGGCCAGCGCCGCCAGCACCCCGTCTGTTGCGGCATAGAAGGTACCAAGGAGCACCAGGCAGGCAAGCGTCTGAGGCACGCCCGCAATCGGCGCGAGCGCGCACAAATACGAGAAGAGCAGGGCCACATGCCCAAGCACAAAGATCCGGGGCCGGCCGAACCTATCGGCCAGACGGCCGAGTGGCACCGCCAGAGCGAGGAAGACGGCATTGGTGCCGACGTAGAGCAGCGGAAACCAGGCCGCGGCAAAATCCGTGTTCGACTGCAGCACCAGGTAGATGAAGCCGTCACCCACGGTGCACAGGCCAAAAACCCCGGCAACGATGAGCACTCGGCGGAGGCGAGGATCGGCGAGACTACGCCACCGGAAGGGTGGCCGGGCGGGCTCGTCGCCGCCGGCGGCCGCCATGGCGGGTCGACCGATACGGCCGGGAACCAGGACGCCCAGCACCAGCACGCCGAGCAGCGCACAGGCGGCGGAGAGCGCGAACACCGTGCTGAACCCGGTTGGGATCAACAGCAGGATCAGGAACGCCAACAGTGGACCAACGGCGGCGCCGATGGTGTCCAGCATCCGGTGTACGCCGAAGGACCGGCCGAGGATCGCGGGATCCGACGCCGCCGTGATCATCGCGTCTCTCGGGGCGGTGCGGATGCCCTTACCGAGCCTGTCGACGGTGACGACACCGACCACGGAGGCGAACCCGCTGGCGAACAGCAACCAGACCCGGGCCAGAGCGGAGATGCCGTACCCTGCGAAGGCGACCCATTTGGGCCGGTCGGTGCGGTCCGACAACCAGCCGCCACCGATTCGAACGATCGCGCTGATGCCCTGGTAGATGCCGTCGATGAATCCGTAGGCGATGGTAGTGAGGCCCAGAACACCGGTGAGATAAAGGGGCAGTATCGCCGCGACGGACTCCGATGAGATGTCCGTCAGCAGGCTGACCACGCCCAGGCTGACGACAACTGACGACACCGCTCTGGCGCCTGGGCCCCTGCCGGACGGCTCGTCCTTCATGCTGGCGCGATCGGCGAAGGAGATGTACATAATCCGGTGCCGCTACCGGGGAAGGACGAGGAGCGCGAGGATGGTGTAGCCGCTTCCTCCGCTTCCGGTCGGCGTCACGGTGACGGTGACTGACTCGGCACCGCGGTTGTACTCCCTGGCTGTCGACCCACCCACCGCAGGTGCCTCGGCCGGATTGAATCCGTAGGTGGCCAATGCCGCATCGTATTCAGCGAGCACCTCGGTTCCGGCCGTCGGTGTGGTCGCGGTCAGTGATGCGCGGACCCGCTCGTTCTCCACGGTGATGTCGGAGGTGGAGACCGTGGAACGGGCTGCAACTGGAATGCCGGAGGGGAAGCCGTCGACCACCTTGTTCTGGGCCGTGGCTGAGTCGGGAACCGGACCGGAAAGCAGGGCGGGCACCGGAACGGACGGCGGCAAGGTCGGGCTCGCTGCAGCGGAGTCGCTCACCGCCGGCGGGATTTCCGTGGCCGACTCTGGCTGGGCCGCCGCGGTGTCCGGCGAGTCTGATGCCGTCGGCACCGGAGGGCCGGGTATCGGCTCGTCACCGGCTCCAGGAGTCGGTGTGGGCCGGGCGGACGACGACGGAAGGCCGGCTGGGCCCCCTGCCAGCGGGGAGGCGGACGGTTGCCCCGACGGAGAGGAACTGGAACCTACGGCACCGCTCGTGCCCGGTGCCGGGGTGGTGAGGGCGATAACGATCACTACCGCCACCAGGAGGGCGAGCGCACCCACGGCGGCGGCCAGCCGGAGACGCCGGGTATTTGCAGTCACTTCTGAGCCTCGAATCTGGGAGTTCGCGGGAGCAAGCGAGGGCAGCATATCCAGGTTCTCGGGAGTGGGCGGCCCACCTTCGAGGGCCATTATGCAGGCCTGGCGCAACCGATTCGGCGAGGCAGGATTGTCCCCCGGACGGGTCGCAGCGACGCCGACGGGCATCGGGCTACTGTCCCTCGTGAACACATATGAGGGTTCGTCAATCTCTGTGTGATCGGGGGCGACCACCCAGCGGTTCGCCCTCCTAACCTCGTCCGCTACCTGTACACCCGAAATGCAGGGGATCCCGTGAACACCTCATTGCCCTGCCGAGCCTTTCGGCACCCCACTTGTCCCGCCCTGAACCCGCACGCGGGGAACGGCTGATGGCGTTCTCGGCCACCGCCGACATCGACCCGACGGCCGAGATAGCTCCCGGTACCATGATCTGGCATCTGAGCCAGGTACGTGAGTACGCCAGGATCGGCCCGGGCTGCATCCTCGGCCGCGGTTCGTACATCGGGCCGGGTGTGATTCTGGGCAAGAACTGCAAAGTGCAAAACTTCGCGCTGGTCTACGAGCCCGCGCTACTTGAGGACGGCGTCTTCGTCGGCCCAGCCGCCGTCCTCACCAACGACCAGTTCCCTCGGGCGGTAACCGTCGACGGTGTCAGAAAGACCGCAGACGACTGGGATCTCGTCGGTGTCACGGTGCGCACCGGGGCATCCATCGGCGCCCGGGCCGTCTGCATCGCGCCCCTCACCATCGGACGCTGGGCCACCATCGCCGCCGGCGCCGTAGTCACCAAGGACGTGCCTGATTTCGCCCTCATGGTCGGTGTGCCTGCCCGGCAGGTCGGCTGGGTCGGCCGGAGCGGCGTACCGCTGCGGGCGACCGGGGCCGACACGTTCACCTGCCCGGCCACCGGGGAACAGTACCGCGAACACGAAGGGAAACTGACGCTCCTATGATCCATGCAACTGCACAACCGACGAAACAGCGCGCACCCCGCGTGCTGATCATCGTTCAGAACCTTCCTGTGCCCCTCGACCGCCGAGTCTGGCTGGAATGCCAGGCGCTCAGTGCTCAGGGCTACTCGGTGTCGGTGATCTGCCCCAAGGGGCCGCATGACCCGGCCCGGCAGGTCATCGACGGCATCGCCATCTACAAGTACCTGCCCCCGCCCGAAGCGAAGGGAGCACTCGGCTTCGTCGTCGAGTTCGTCTACTGCTGGCTGCGCACGGCGTTGCTGTCCACCAGGGTCTGGCGAGAGCGCGGCTTCGACGTGATCCAGGCCTGCAATCCTCCGGACACGTATTGGGCCCTCGCCTGGCTGTGGAAGCGGATGGGCGTGCGTTTCGTGTTCGACCACCACGACCTGAATCCTGAGCTGTTCCTCTCCAGGTTCGGCCGCCCGCGTTCGGCTCTGGCCCGCGCCCAATTCAACGGCCTGCTCTGGCTGGAGCGGATGACGTTCCGTGTCGCCGACCATGTGATCTCCACAAATGCCTCGTATCGGTCGATCGCGTTGCGGCGGGGCAAGGTGGCTCCGGAGCGGGTCACTGTGGTGCGCAGCGGCCCGGATACAACGGTCATGCGCCCGAAGAACCCGGCTTCTGAGATCCGCAGGCACGCCGGCCCGCTGCTGGCGTATCTGGGCATCATGGGCCCACAGGACGGCGTCGACCAAGTCCTCACCCTCACGGACGAGCTGGTGAATGTGCGCGGCCGAACCAACCTGCGCGTGGTGATCATGGGCTTCGGTGACTGCCTCGAGGCCCTGCAGGGGCAGTGCACCGCCGCCGGCCTCGACCCGTACGTCACGTTCACCGGTCGGGTCGGACCTGACACCATCGGCGAGATCCTCAGTGCGGCCGACATAGGTCTCGGCCCTGACCTCAACACTCCCCTGAACAACCTGTCCACGATGAACAAGACGATGGAATACATGGCGTTCGCCCTCCCCTCCGTGTCTTTCGACCTTGCCGAGACCCGCTTGTCCGGCGGCGATGCGGCGATCTACGTGCCCTCAGGCGACATCTCGGCGTTCGCCGACGAGGTGGAAGCGCTGTTGGACGACCCCGTGCGACGGGCGGCCCTCGGCCGGGCGGCCAGGCAACGTGCCGAACGGGTGCTCGACTGGCAGGCTCAGGCACAGGCGTATGTCGGCGCGATGGACCAGGTGCTCGGCCGCCGCCAGGACCCCGCCGCGGCGGATGCGTGGCCGTTCACCCCCAGGGTGGTCACCGACCGAGCCGATGCCGTCGACCTGCAGGACTCGACCGCATTCGACCGCTTCCTGGTCACCCGCGGCCGCCCCGGGCACGGCGCCCCGGACCGCGTGGCCACGACGACGGTGTTGGAGTAGGAATCATGTGTGGCATTGCGGGCATCCAACGGTTCGACGGCGCTCCCGTCGATCCGCGCGTCCTTGCGGCGATGGCGCGGACGCTGGCGCACCGTGGCCCGGACGACCACGGCGTCTGGCGTCAGGGCTCAACCGGACTGGCCCACACCAGGCTGTCCATCATCGACCTTGCCGGCTCACGGCAGCCGATGGCCAGCGCCACGGGGCGCTGGGTGATCAGCTTCAACGGCGAGATCTTCAACTACCGAGCTCTCCGCGCCGATCTGAGCTATCCGTTCCACACCAATGGAGACACCGAGGTCATCCTGGCCGGGGTGAGCCGACACGGTATCGGTTTCGTCGACTCCCTCGTCGGCCAGTTTGCCTTCGCCCTGCATGACCGGGACACCGGCACCACCCACCTGGTTCGGGACCGCCTGGGAGTACTCCCCCTCTATTACGCTCACACCCCGGGGCAGCTGGTCTTCGGGTCTGAGATCAAAGCGCTCTTCCCGGCGATGGGTGTACAGCCCGAGGTGGACCCGGCCAGTCTGGACAGCTACCTTGCCGGCCGGTCGGTCCCAGCGCCGGACACTCTGTTCGCCGGGATCAACAAACTGCCGGCCGGGCACCGCGCCGAGGTCACCCGGGACGGTCGCGTGACCGTGACCAGATACTGGTGGCCGTCCGCGGAGGACCCACCGGGCCAGTGGACGCCGGAATCGGCCGTCGCGGCGGTCGACGAGGGCGTCACAACGGCCGTCAAATCCGCACTGGTTGCGGACGTGCCCGTCGGCGCCTACCTCAGCGGCGGGGTCGACAGCAGCCTGATCGTGGCCAAGGCCGCCGAGTTGCAGCCCGGCCACCGCGTACGCACATTCGCGGCCGGCTTCGGCGACCCCCGCACCGACGAGTTCCGCTGGGCACGACAGGTGAGTCAGCACGTCGGCACCGACCACCAGGAGGTTCTCGTTCGGGCCGCTGATTTCGAGTCACTGTGGTCCGAACTCACCTACCACCGGGATGCTCCGGTGTCCGAGCCCGCCGACATCGCGGTCTTCCGGCTGGCCCAGGCCGCACGGCAATCCGTGCGCGTGGTCCTGTCCGGGGAAGGCGGCGACGAGCTCTTCGCCGGCTACCCGAAGTATGCGCTGGCCCGCAGTGTGGCCACGGTGGGGCGGCTCCCCGCGCCAATTCGGGCCGGGGTCGCCGGCATGCTCGACCATCGGCTGCCCGATCGGATGTCCCGAGCCCGGATCGCGCTCCGTGCCGCTGCAGCCGGCACGCCCTCGGAGCGTCACCGCACCTGGTTCGCGCCATTCACCTCCTCCGAACGCCAGGAGCTACTCGGCGGCCCGCCGGACACCAGACGGACCAGGGCGCTCCCGGAGGGCGATGTCATCCGCCAGATGCTGCTCGCCGACCTCGACGGGTGGCTGCCGGACAACCTACTTGAACGCGGTGACCGCATGTCCATGGCCGCTTCCCTGGAGTTGAGGCCGCCGCTCCTTGACCATCGTCTGGTCGAGCTGGCTTTCCGGCTGCCGTCGGCGCTGAAGGTGAGGCACGGTGTGACCAAGTGGGTGCTCAAGGAGGTGGCCCGTCGCTATCTGCCGACCGAGATCGTCGACCGGAAGAAGGCGGGCTTCCGGGTGCCGCTGCGCGATTGGTTCCGGTCGGACCTGCGCGACTCCATGTGGGACAGACTGACCGGAACGGACTCGTTCGTCGCGCAGACCTTCGACCGCCGGGCGGTGCGAGCCCTGCTGGAACGGCACGAAAGCGGCCGGTTCAACGAGGAGAGCCGCATCTGGACGCTCATGAGCCTGGAGGTGTGGCACGAGACGTTCTTCGGCACGGCGACAACGCCAGGACTCTCGGCGGTCTCCAACAGGGTCGGACAACCGTGACGGATACTGCGAGTACGGCCTCGGACTCGGCCGGCTCTCCCACACCCGTCCTCGACTGCGCGATCATCCTGGTCGCCTATGACAGCGATGAGGACATCCCTCGGCTCCTCGACTCCCTGCCCGCCGCCGCCGCGGACCTCAGCTACGCGGTCTTGATTGTGGACAACAAGGCCGCTACGAGCCGCATTACCGCCCTCGTCGGCCAGCGTCCTCGGGTCACCGTGATCGACGCTGGTGGAAATCTCGGGTACTCCGGCGGCCTCAATGTGGGACTCGCGCACGCGCCCGCGGCAGAGGCAACGCTCTTCCTCAACCCTGATCTCGTGCTCGGGCCGGGTTCGATCGTCGCCCTCCTGCGCGAGTCGCGGTCGAATGGGGCGGCTGTCCCCGTCGTCTTGGACACGAGCGGTCGACGACAGCTGTCCCTACGGCGGGAACCCACACTGGGCCGCGCCCTGGGGGACGCCCTCTTCGGGGATCGCTGGCCCCGACGCCCTGGCTGGCTTTCTGAAACGGTGCGGCAGCCAAAGGACTACCTGGCGGGGCACGACGCGCAGTGGGCCACCGGGGCCGCACTCATGGTTCAGAACCATCTCATTTCGGCCGTCGGCGGATGGGATGCGGAGCGTTACTTCCTCTACTCGGAGGAGACCGACTACTGTCGCAGGATTCGGGCGACGGGAGCGTCAATACGCTTCTGTCCCGCTGCGCAGGTCACTCATGCCGGGGGCGGGTCCGGCAGTTCGCCGGCCTTGGACGCACTGCTCCAGGTCAACAAGGTCCGGTACTTTCGCAAGTGGCACGGCGGAGCGGCCACCGGGAGCCTGACGGTGGCCTTGTTCTGGGCCGTCGCTGTGCTGCACGGACTGCTTCGGCCACATAACCCGGGCGCCCGCCTCGCGCTCCGGGCGCTCATGTCCCCTCGCGCCAGAGCCACATTGCCCGCTCGCTCGTCACTGGCAATCGATGCACCGGTCGAATCCGATGCAGGTGACGGACGGCTGCAGCCGGATAGCGACAGGTCGCCCGCCGACCCAGACCCCGTCGCCAACGTCATCATTGCGGCCTACAACGAGGAGGCAGTGATCGGCCGCACTCTCGCGGCGCTCGGCGACCTGGCCCCGGCCGGGCGGATACGCGTCATTGTGGTCTGCAACGGCTGTACGGATCGAACCGCGGCAATCGCCCGCGGGTTCAATGGAGTGAGGGTCGTGGAGCTCGATCAGGCCTCGAAAGTGCTGGCGCTGAGGGCGGGTGATCTGCTCGCGGGACCTGGTCCGCGCATCTACCTTGATGCCGACGTCGTGATGACGTGCCGTGCGGTGCGGGACACTGCACGCCTACTCGAAGGCGACGTCACGCCGGCGGCCCGACCGCCAGTGCATTTCGACTCGACCGCCGCGAGCTGGCCGATGAGGCGTTGGTACGTCGTGCGCGCCCAGCTGCCGACGATCTCCAGCCGCCTCTGGGGTGCGGGCGCCTACGCCCTGTCGGAGTCCGGTCGTGCCCGATTCGGCGAGTTTCCCGAGCTGGTGTCGGACGATACCTTCATCGATGCTCTCTTTGCAGACAACGAGATCACGATAGTGCCGACAGAGCCGGTCGCTGTGCGCATCCCTCGCACAACGGCGGACCTGATGAAGATCATGCGGCGCTCATACCGCACCCAGTCCGAAGTCATCGCCTCGGCCGGCCGGCCCACATTCTCCGCCGGTCAGCGCGGCCAAGTGCGCGACCTGGTGGCGCTGCTCGTCAGGCATCCGACGGCACTGGTTGACGTTGCCCTCTACGTGACGATCGTGGCTCTGGCTCGTGTCTTGGCCGCCAGGGCCCGGTACACCACGTGGGAACGCGACGAGAGTTCGCGAGTCTGACTCCTCGCTCCCGGCCCGCGATGATGAAGCCGCGCAGGCACGAAGAAGGCGCCCGAAGCATGAGCTTCGGGCGCCTTCTCTGAAATGGTCGGTCTGCCGGTTAGCCGGCGTTGACGACCGTTCCGTTGGACATGACGTTGCCGGACCAGGCGTTTCCGTTACCGGAGGTGTACGAGGTCACGGGGCCGTACGAGCCACACTTCGGGAAGACGGAGGTTCCGAAGGTGTTGTTTGTGAACTTCGAGTTGGTAGCCGTGTTGCCGTTGGTGCTGCCGGCGTAAAGGCAGTATCCGCCACCGTTGAAGAGGTTGCGGTCGACAACGACGTTCCGGATGATCTCCATCTGGCTGTACAGGGCCAGTGAAGCCGAGAAGTTCGGTGCTGAACCAGCGTCGAGGCGGTTACCGGTGATGGTGAAGTTGGTGCCACCGAGGCTGATGATGGCCTCATTGTGACTGCCACCGTTCGCCGGGTCGCCGTGCACGACGAGGTCGTGGATCCACGAGTTCTTGATGGTGACGTTGGCCACGAGGCCGGCGCCCTTACCCCAGCCGCGGATGTTGCAGCCGTCGCAGGTGAGGTCGGTGTAGCCCACGGCGGGGAAGCCGCCGTCGGCGGCGCTGTTGTACGGGCCGACGACCTCGACGCGCTGGATCAGCGTGCCGGGGTACTTGCCCGCTGAGTCTCCCGTGTCAACTCGACCGGTCACCTTGGAGTTCTTGAGCGTGACGTTGGCGGCGCGAATGAACACGTCGCCCTTGATGTCGAGGCCTTCGACGACGGCACCGGGTGTGGTGATCGTGATGCTTCCAGAGGGCTTCAGCGACACACCGGCGGGGACACCGGTCGTGCTCGCGTCCGGCCATCCGGTCGGTGCCGGAGCGGGGTCGGGAGCAGGTGCGGGAGCCGGAGCAGTTGTGGGAGCCGGTGCCGGAGCCGGAGCCGGGTTGGGTGCCGGAGACGTCGGTGCAGGTGCCGGAGTCGTCGGTGCAGGTGCAGGTGCAGGGGTCGTCGGTGCAGGGGTCGTAGGCGCGGTGGCTCCGGTTGCGCTGAAGACGACGTCAACGAAGTAGTTGGCCGACTTGTAGGTCTTACTGGGGAATCCGCCCGAGGTGCCGTACTTGTACACGCCGGCGTTGGTGCCAGCGGTGAGCGCACCCTCGGTCTTGGCGGACTTGAAGTAGCCGGACGAGTAGGCGTAGTGCCCCTGGGGGGCCAGATAGGACACAACGAACTTCTGTCCGGCCTTGACGTCAACGGGGGCGGCCAGGGTGGCGGTCTGCCATCCGGTTGCGGTTTCGTTGGAGAAAGTCGCCGAGGCGAGCTTCTCACCGCTCGAGGACCACACGGTGCCCTTGTGGGTGCCCCCGTTACCGGCGCCCTTGTAGAAGCGGATGGCCGAGATCGACCCGGCCGAAGAGGACTTCAGTGCAACACCGACTTCGACTGCGTCGCCGTCTGCTGCCGCAGCAACGCTGGGCTTCGAAGAGGCGAAGAGGCTCGTAGCGGCAGTGGTGGTGGCCGTGTTGACGGCCTGCGGCACGCTGGCACGCGGGGTGTCGGCAAGTGCTGCCGTCGATCCCAGCGCGAGACTGACCGTGACCGCGGCGGCAAGTGCCGCGACGAGGGAGTTGCGACGCGTATGCGACCGCTCCCGAGTGGTTGAACGTACTATTTGCTTCATGGTTCGATGAACCTTTCCTGGATCGGGCGCGCCGATCACAAGCCCAAGGAACCTACGACGCGCCAATTTCGACCGCGTCGTGATCAAAACCTGAATTACTGTAACCCATTTGGGGGGTATTGCAAGCGTTTCCCGTCCCCCGATCGGGGGCCAAACTAAGAAAAACTCACGTTTTTGAGCATAGCCTGCGACTTCGCTAAAGCCGAATCCGGGAGTATTGGCTAGTATCTGGTCGTGCTCAGCCGCACTGGCGTGCTGTTGCAAGCGCGTGTCCACTGCACCTCCACATGACGAGAGCGGCCATGAGACTTCTGTACAGTTTTCCGCATTCATTGGATCGTCCTGGAATAGCTCTCACCGCGCGCCAGCAGGTTTTGGGATTGGCGCGGCTCGGTGTGCAAGTCGAGTTGTTCGCCACCTCGATCGGCGCACTCGAGCTGCCTCCGGGCGTCACGGTGCACACCACGCTGAGCGTCGGCGCCCTCAGGGTCCCGCACCGTGCCCTCGGCGTTCAGCGCGCTTACGACTACCACGATGCCGTGGTATCCCATTGGTTGTCCCGGCACGGCTCCGACATCGACATCGTGCACGCCTGGCCGCGCGGATGCCTGCGCACGCTGACCACCGCCCGCTCTTTGGGCATCCCAGCCCTGCGAGAATCGCCGAATCCGCACACAGCCAGCGTCATACGGCAGTCCGAGCTCGCAGCGGCCGACGCCGGCATCGAATTGCCGGCGACGCATTCGCACGCGTCCAACAGGGATGTCCTGGCCAGGGAACGCGAGGAGTATGCCGCGGCCAGCGCCGTGTTGGTGCCGTCCGACTACGCACGGGATGAGTTCCTGGCCGAGGGTTTTCCCGCGAGGTCCCTGCTCCAGCATCGGTACGGCTGCGATCTCGACCGATTCCCGGCCCGCACCGCGGTCCGCGGGCAGAGACCATTCCGTGCGGTGTTCGTAGGGCGCGGTGACCCGACCAAAGGCCTGCATGTCGCCCTCGAAGCCTGGCTGATCGCGAACCTCCCGAACGCCGAGTTCCTGATCGCCGGGGCCTTGCAGCCCGACTACGCCGCCGCCCTGGCCGACCTCCTCGCCCTGCCCACAGTGACGACCCTGGGCTTCGTGACCGATGTGTCCGCGCTGTTGCGGAGCGCTGACGTGATGCTGCTCCCGACCTGGACGGAGGGCAGCGCGCTGGTCACCCTCGAAGCCGAGGCCAGCGGTTGTGTTCCCCTGGTCAGCACGGCCGCCGGCGCGCTCGGCGACGACGGCATCGACTACCTTGAACATCCCGTCGGGGATCGTGCAGCCCTGGCTGCCCAGCTGGTTCTTATGGCAGGGGATGCCGAGGGGTTGGCGAGGCTGTCGACGCACGGAACCGCCCGGCGCGACTTCCTGTCCTGGGATCGGGCCGGCGAGGTCTTGCTCGAGCGATACTCCGATGCTGTCGGCCTCACTGTCTAGCCGGTTCGGGGATGCGGTGGCGGCGCGCGGCAGGCTGCGCCGACGCCTCCCGTGAAGCCGCGGGCACACGGCGGAGGATCGCGACGGCGAGCAGCGCGCCCAGGCCGAGCAGCAGCAGCAGCCCGCCCACCGCGGGCGCGCGGGACACGGGCCGTGTGAAAACGTCGGGTTGGCTGAAATCGTCCCTGACGAGAACCCGTACACCGAAGGGGATGCCCCGGTCGCTCTGCAAGATCGCCAGCTGATTCTTGATTTCGCGCAACACTCGGAGGGACTGGTCGGCGGCGGCTTCCGCCGTCGACGCCCGAGTGCTGATCCACACCAGCGGGCTGTTCCCGATGACCTCGGTGTAACGCTCGAGGCTGCCCTGCCCGGTGGCGACTGTGTAGTCCTCGACGCCGTCGTTGGACAATGCCGCCGCGACCGGGGCACTGTTCATGATGAAGACGACAATGTCGCCCATGCCAGGCACGTCAGTCTTGCTGTCATACCTGTTTTGGCCGGTCGCGGTTGGAATACCCAACAGCAGGGATCCCTGGGCCTCGAACCCGCCGGTCGCCTGGCCGATCGCGATGCTACCGCCGCCCAGGCAGAGGGCGAGGGCGCCGGCCAGCGCGGCCCTCGTCCACCCGCGAAGCACACGGGTTCGATGCACCGGCCGGCCCGGCCGGCCGGCCGGGGTGTGCCGCAATCGCCAGGCGGCTGCGGCCGCGCCCAGGACCAACGACAGCGCACCCATCGCCATCGGGAACCCGAAGACGTCGAAGGTGGCGCAGAGCACGGCGGCCGAGGTCAGGCTGGCCGCGAGCGCGTAGGCCTGCAGCCTGCGCTGTCGGTCGTTGGCCCGCAGTCCGGTCACCAGGCAGAGGGTGATGGCCGTGCCAAGCAGGCACACGAAGGCGATAAGCCCGATTACGCCCTGCTCCACCAGGATGCCGAGGAATTGGTTGTCAAGGGTGCGATACATGCTCGGCAAGAAGGTGAACGGTCCCCGGCCGACCCACGGTGACTGCACGAAGAAGGCCTCAACCGCCTCGTAGTCACGCACCCGGCCGTCGATGGACTGATCCTGTCCGGCATCGAGAAACAGTTCTCTGATCGTGCCGAGCAGTCCTGGCATCGCCAGGCGGAAGGCGACCGCCACCACAGGCAGGACCAGCAACATCCACAGCCGCTGACGGTTGGTGGCGACGCAGACCGCGAAGACCACCCCGATGATCAGGCCCAGCATGCCCGACCGGGACACCGTCAGCGGGATCGCGACTCCGATCAGGCCGAGCTGGGTCCACTGCCAGGCGCGCCGGCTGGTGGCGGTGAACGCCAAGTAGACCGCCAACGGCAGGATGATGCCGAGGACGGCGGCGAATTCGATCGAGTGCAATGCCGTCGCGCTCACTCGTGGGAACCCCGAGCGGGAGTAGAGCGAACCTCCGGACTCATTCGCCACCAGGCCAGGCAGGTGCAGCAACTCGATGAAGTTGATACCCCAGATGAACTGGACGATGCCCAGGCAGGCAAGCAAGGCGCCCATCAACACCAGCAGCCTGAGGAACGAAGCCAGCCTGGCGCGGCTGCGCATCGTATCGGCCACCAGGAGGATCACCCCAGCCCAGGACGCCAGCATGATCAGCCCGCGCACGGCTGACGACACCTCGGCTGCGGTGATCGGGCGCAACATTCCTGCGACGAATGCCAGCACGGTGGCGACGCACACCGCGGCCAGCGCCCAGTGCACCGCGGTCGCCTGCAGAAGCCGGTTTTGCCTGGTGACCAGGCCGATGAGCCACAACAGCAGGAAGAGTACCCCCAGGATTGTCGCGGGGGTTCCGGCGGCACCGAGCGGCCCGATCACGTAGATCGAGGGCGAGCCGATAAGCACAATGACGTAGACCTGCAGAATGACCATAGGGTCATAGGAAATCCGGCTCGACGCCACGTGCGCCGGCGCCGGTTGCTGCGGCGGTGCGCTTCCGGACGGGCCGATCTGCAGGGTGTCGGTCATCTCTGCCGACGGGCTTCCGACGGTTCCGGTACCAGGATGAAGTCGTCCACCAGATCGTGCTCGTCGAGGTCAGGCACCGACGCCGTCTCCGTGTCACGGTCTGCCCCTGCGGTCGGCTCGGTGTCCGGTGTTGAATCCCGCCGACGCCCGCGCGCTGGCCGGTTGCCGTCCCGCGGATGCACGCGGTGGCTCCGCCGCCGTTCGGCGAGCGCCATCACGAGGATGGTCAGGAGCAGCAGGCCGAGTGCCACTCCGACACCGTTGCGGATCGGCACCGCGTAGTTGAGTACCGCCTTCGGGTCGCGCGTCAACTGGGTGGCGGTGACCCACTGGTTCCGTGGCGCACCCGCACTCTCCTGCAGGGCATCGAGGCGCACACCTAGATCCTTGCCGAGGGAGTCCAGTGTCGCATAGGCGTTCGTGCGGCTGACGTCCTCGACCGTGATGGCGAGGAGGGGTGCAGAGAGGGAGGTGTCTCTGAACGTCGTGTACGTGAGTTGCGGCGCGTTGTCGGTGTAATGCTCGGTCGTGATCACGTCAGACAAGGACACCGCGAGGATATCGACGGTTGTCGAGACCCCATTGCCCAGCTGCAGGAACGGGTTGCCGGCGGTGCCGTCTGCGCCCAGGACCGGTGAGAGGAAGAGGTAGCTGGATTGCACCTTGTAGCTCACGGGTGACATCACCCCCATGATCACCCCGCCGACCATGGCCACGAGCACGCCGGGGATGACGATCCAGCGCCAACGGGTGAGCATCTGCCAGAGCTTTCTGAGCGTCATAGTCTTCCTCCTGCTGTGTGTGGCGCGTTTGTTCGTGGTCTCCTGCACGCCCCCTCGATGGCCTGCAACACCGTCGCTTGGGCGGGAGCCCAGGACACCTCGGCGACGCTAGCGGCCAATGCGTCGGGGCCCGCGATCCGGTGGCTGGCCAGGGCAATCTCCAGTGCTTCCGCCACCGCGCGCGGGGTCGGACGCGTCCAGGCGATGTGTGGGTTGGACAGATCGGCGCGAGTGCCGGCGGAGTCGTTGACAACCGGTGTCACCCCGGCGGCAAGCAGTTCGAAGGCGATGAGGGAGATGTTGGTAAACGACAGCGCGAGCCCGGCTCCACACCTGTTGTATAGCGTGTTGAGTTCGGTCGGGCTCATATGCCCGTGCACGACGGCGGGGAATGGCAACCGTCGCGCTGCCACCCCGAAGGTGTGGATCTGGACCGTCGGGTTGGCCTGGTGGAAGAGCTGCAACGCCATCAGACCGAGTTCGTAACCGCGTCTGGCCGTTCCGGGTTTGGCGTAGAAGATCACGGCGTCCCGTGACGCATGCTCGGTCACCGAATACCGCTCCCGGTCGCAGCCGAACTCCGCCACGATCGGCTCGGCGCCGAACCTGTCCTGCAGCTCGGCGGCCACCATCCTTCCGACCGTCAGGGGAATGAACCCGAATCGGTAGGTGTCTTCCGCGAGTTCGTACGCGCTCCCGCGCGGGTAGAAGTAGGGTTCGAAGTCCTGTACAAGGTAGAAGCGGACCCCGGGCACATCATTGCGGCCGGCCAGAATGTGCGCTGTCGGCCACGCTGTCGCGACGAAGGCATCCACGTTCTCGCCCGGGGTGCCCAGAGCGCCCACATCACGAACCTCGGCCCGCACACGCGGCCACCAGGTCCGGATGAGCTCCTGGTACTGCTGGGCGGATCCGCCCTGGCCGTCATATAAATAAAGGATGCACCGGTGCCCAGCGGCTTCAACGGCCTCGACGAACCTGAAAATCGTCGTGTGCCCCCCGGAGGCCGGACCGGGCGCGGTGAGCACCCAGCCGACGGTGAGAGCCTCGCCCGGTGCCCGGGCCGTCCGGGCAGGTGGGATCCTGACGGTCGCGGAATCCACGACGTCGGCAGCCTGGAGGTACATCGGCTCGCTGTCGCCGCCCCAGCGTTTCGAGGCACGCCTGGCCAACCGTTCGGCGACACCTCCCCAGCCCTCCCGGCGCAGGACGGCGGACACTTTACGTGCGTTCTCTGCTGCAGTCATGATTCCCTCACAGTCCAGTCGACCGCCAGCGCAAGCTGCGGATCTCTCGCGTTCCCCGGTACGCGACCGCGCGGGTGAATAGGTACGGCGACCACTTCGCCCGGTGGCCGAGTCTCTGCGCACGGCGCAACACCGGCAGGTGTTCGATCGACGCGGGCGGGACGTCGAGCTCAGCCGCAAAACCGAGGAGCAGTTCGGTCTGTGTCTCGTTTCCATGGCCGGCGGAATACGATTGCGCGGCGCGGGCGACGGCCTCATTGGCCAATGCAGTGTGTGCTGTCCGGAGGAGCGATTCGGCCCGTGGACGATCCTCGGCCTCGGCTGGCGGTTCGAAGAGCAGATCGAACGCGGCGGCTCGTTCCCGCAGGTCAGTGAGGACATCGACCTCGCGGGCGGACAGGCTGTCGGCGTGTTCACGATGCCAGGCCTGGTCCGCACCGTTGATCCAGGCGACATCGGCATGCCAGGCAAGCCGGAACCACATTTCCATATCGTGGGTATGCGCCAGGGCACGCTGCCCGCCCACCGCGTGTACCAGGCTCATCCGCATCAACACTTCAGGCGAGGTGATGCAGTTCACTCCGAGCCGACAGCGCAGCTCAAGCCAGTTTCGACCTGGCCAAACGGTCCACGACGCCGCAGTGCGCCGATGGCGCACCGGCACCGGGCCCGAAAAGTGCACCGGATGCCCGTACACGAATCCGACGCCGGGGTACGCCTCCGCAACGGCGGTCGACCTCCCGAGGGATCCGGGGGTGAGCAGATCGTCAGCGTCCAGCCGAACCAGGTACTCGCCCGTAGCAGCGGCGAGTCCCTCGTTGAAGGTCGCGACCGGTCCACCGTTGAGTGAGCGGGTGATGACCCTGACTCGGGAATCGGAGCTCGCCAAGCGAGTGGCGATCGAGACGGAGTCGTCGGTGGATGCGTCGTCGACGATGATCACCTCGGTGCGCACTCCGGCCTGGGACAGGACACTCTGCACTGCCGTGGCCAGGTAATGCCCGTAGTTGTAGTTCGGGATCACGACGCTCACCAGCGGTGCGCGTCGCGGGACCTGGGGCAGGGCACGCCCTGACCGCACGGCACTCGCCCGCAACCGGAAGCCCGGTTCCGTCCTACTCCTGGCCGACCGCATCACGCTCATGCCTCGATCGCCCGCCGCAACTCGTCCACGATGTGTTCCTGCTGGCCGCGGGATATGCCGGGGTAGATCGGCAGGGACATGATCTCGCCCGCGAGACTCTCGGCGACGGGAAACTCGCCGATGCCCTGCCCCAGGAAGGCGAAGGCGGGCAGGAGGTGGACCGGCGCCGGATAGTGGACGGACGCCCCGATGCCGACGGCGTTCAACCGGTTCACGACCAGATCACGGCGCGGCACCCGGATGACGTAGAGGTGGAACACGTGCTCGTTGCCCGCGACCACGCGGGGTGCCCGAACGTCGGGAAGGTCGGCTACGAGATCGTCGTAGACCGCGGCCGCGTCCCTCCGCCACTGGTTCCAGCCGTCGAGTCGGGCCAGTTTTGCCCGGAGCACCACGGCTTGCAGCCCATCGAGCCGGGAGTTGACGCCGATCAGGTTGTGCTCATAGCGGCGGACACCGCCGTGATTGCGCATCATGCGCACTCGTTCGGCCAGTTCGGCGGAGTCGGTCATGACGGCGCCGGCGTCGCCGTAGGCACCGAGGTTCTTCCCAGGGTAGAAACTCGTGCCGGCGATATCACCCAGGGAACCCGCCCGGCTGCCGTGACGCAGAGCTCCCTGTGATTGCGCGGCGTCTTCGACCAGCAGGACATCGTTCCCCGCCAGGTCCCGAAGGGTCTCCATCGGCGCGGCTTGTCCGTAGAGGTGCACCCCGATGATGGCTCGCACCCGTGGGCCGAGGGCAGCAGCGGTGGCGGCGGGGTCGATCAGGAAATTCTCGTCACAATCGACCAGGCGCAGGGAGGCGCCGGAGCGGAGCACCGCTTCGGCGGTGGCGACGTAGGTGTTGACAGGAACGATGACGTCGTCGCCGGGACCGATGCGGCCGGCTCGGAGCGCCAGCTCCAGGGCGTCGGTGCCGTTTCCCACGCCGACGACGTGCCCGATCCCACAGTAGGCAGAGAATTCGGCTTCAAAGGCATCCACCTCCGGGCCAAGGATATAGGCGCCGCTCGCCAGCACCCGATCGAAGCCGTCCCGGACCTCGTCTTCGATCGCTGCGTGCTGCAGCTGGAGGTCGACCAATGGGATCTTGGTGATTTCGGTCATGAGTTTCTCTCTTCCACGGGCGAGTTCGGTGTAGCGATGGGGTCAGGAGCGGGCGTGGGCGTGCGCGCGGGGATGCGGGCCCGGACCCACCTGAAGATGAGGAGGAGGTAGACGGCACCGCCGGCCAATCCTCCGCCGATGAGCGCCGGCAGGTCGTTCGGGAGGAGCAGGGTTGCGCCCAGGACGGTCAGCGCTGCCGGAATCATGGCCGCGACAGGCTGCCAGCCGAGTTTCAGCACCAGCCGGACATCGGCGCCGGAGCGCCGGGCTGCGATGAGGTAGGCGGGCAGCACGATCACCAGGCTGACGGCGAGGTGCGCCCAGGCGGCGCCCTCGATGCCCCACCGCAGGGTGCCGAAGATGGTCGCGGGCACCAGCACGACGAACCAGAGCACTTGAATGGCCAGCACCTCCCGGGAGGCGCCCCTGGACAGGAGGTAGGACACGATGAGGTCGAAAATCGCCCGGACGGCACCGAACAACCCGAGAGCCGCGAGCACCGGCGCTGCGGCGGCCCACTTGTCGCCGTAGACGACCGCGATGAGGGGGCCGCTGAGGAGCGCGAGGAACGCGCCGGCCGGTACCGCCACCGCCCACGTGAGCGAGGTCGCGGTGGCCAACGAGGGATCGTTTCGGGCCACGACGGTTCGGGAGAATGTGGGTAGTGCGACCGACCGTACGATTTGCCCGAGTGCGGTCATTGGCCAGCTGGAAATGTTGAAGGCCAGGAAATAGAACCCCAGCGCGACGGGACCGCTGATTCGGGAGATGACGACGTTGTCGATGTTGAGCAGCGCCCAGGACAGCAGGTTGGCCGCAGCGATCGGGAGACCGAAGGCGAGGACGGGACGCACGACAGCCCGATCGATGCCGTATCTGGGGCGTTCGCCGGAGAGCGCGAACTGGAGGATCAGGGTGACCGATTGGGCGGCGACCCGTCCGACGGCCAGAGCCATCACGCCCCACCCCGCCCACAGGAGCAGCAGGGTGATGGTGGTCCCCACCACGAAGTCGATCGCCGCGATCAGGAACAGCCGCTTCTGTTGGAAGCGCCGCTGGAGCATGGAGTACGGAACGAGGCCGGCACCGCCGAGGAGGAGTGTGAAGGAGAGGACGACGATAACGTTCCCGGCGGCCGGGCTGCGCAGGAGCGAGGCCACGGAGTGGGCGGACAAGGCCATCCCTGCGGTCATGACCGCGCCGGCGGCGAGACCGAAGGTGGCGACCGTCGGGGCGATCCGTTTGGGGTCGGGGGTGCGGATCAGGTCCGCGCTCAGGCCGAGGTCGGCGAGGGTGATCAGGACCGCCTGCACAGTGAGCGCCACCGCGAAAACGCCGAACTGTTCCGGGGTCAGCAGCCGGGCGAGAACGATACCGACGGCGAAGGTGCCCACCCTGAGGATGAGGGTGCTGATCGTGCTCCAACCCAGCGCGCCGCGCACCTGGGCCGATTCGACGGGGGTCATCGGGCGGCCCCGTTCGCGGTGACGGGGATTCGCCCCGCTCGGGTAGCGAACGCGGCGGCACGGTGGCGCGCCATGGCGAACTTGAAGCGTGCAAGCCGGATTCCGGCGCTGGCCAGGCCCCGGTGGGAAGCCGCGCGGGAGCCGGGTTCGGCCAGCGCCACGTTGTAGACCTCGACGAGGTCCCTGCTGGCCCTGGCCAGGCTGAACCGGTCGACCACCAGGTCGCGGCCGAAGGTACCGAGTTCCCGACGCCGGCGTGCATCACGAAGCAGGGGGTGCAGTATCCCCAGTAGGGTGGCCGCGCCCGCTCCGCCATGGCCGTACCAGCCCTCGTCGAGGAACCTCTGCAGTGTCGACGGTTCGGCGAGGCACCAGAATCCCGCTGCGCCCTGCACGATGAGCGGCTTGGCGAACGCCATGCCCTTGAGCGCCGAACTGCCCATTCCGAGCACCACGTCCGCTGCGGCGTAGGCATCCCGCGGGTCGAGCAGTCCGCCCGTGACGGTGACGACCTCTCGCCCGTGGCGCCGGTTGACTACATCGGAGTGCGCCCGCACATCGGGAAGTTCGGCTCCGTCGCCCACAATGAGGAGCCGCACGGGCCGTTCGGTGGCCAGCTCGTCGACCGCGGCGATCGCCGTGTGCACGCCCTTGACCTTCTCAAGGTCGGTGACGATCCGGCCGACCACAGTGAGCACCAGGTCATCGGGCCGGAAGCCGAACCGGCGCCTGGCGGCGGCCACGTCACCGGGGGCGTTCCGTGTCGTGTCCACCGGCGGTTCGATCAGGCTCACCCGTGCGAACCGGCGGGCCTGTTGCTCGGCCAGCTCCGCGGTCCCAACGACGAGGGGGCAGTGCCGCGGCAGGAAATCCGGCACCGACATCGACAGTACCGTGGCGACAAGGGGGACCCCGAGTCGGCGATGCGGACCGAATGCGAGGTCAATGGTCGGGCCCCACTCGTAGCCGTGGACGAGGTCCACTCGGCGGCTGCGCACCAGCGCGGTCAGGGCAGAGATGTTCCGGCGCGATGGCCATCGCTGATCGTCAGGCGCGACCGTGTAATGGAGGCCGAGGTCATCGACCATGGTGACGAGTGGACCCTCGG
Source organism: Cryobacterium arcticum (assembly GCF_001679725.1). Lineage (NCBI taxonomy): Bacteria > Bacillati > Actinomycetota > Actinomycetes > Micrococcales > Microbacteriaceae > Cryobacterium > Cryobacterium arcticum. Next base: position 3,514,022 of record NZ_CP016282.1, read on the forward strand.
GTCCGAACATCGATACGTCGTGCCCGAGATCGGCCACGCCGCGGGCAAGCTCCACCGCGTTGGTCTGACTGCCGCCGACCTCCATGCGGGCCGGGGACACCAGGATCCTCACTGGGCCCGCCTGCCGAGTGATCGTGCCGGCAAGCCGGCCCAGGTCTCCCCGTCCGGAAGATCGGTGAGGAGCACCGCACCCATACCGAGCACCGTTCCCGCTCCCACCGTCACGTTCTCGCGAACGCTGGCGTTCATACCCAGGTAGGCGCCCCGCCCCACCCGAACCGAACCGCCCAGCGTCACTCCGGCGCACAGGGTCGCGAAGTCGGCCACGACGTTGTCGTGCGTCAGCGTCACGTGCGGCATGGCAACAACGTGACGTCCCACCTGGACCAAGGCGGTCAAGACCACACCGGCCAAGAGGATGCTGCCCGCCCCGACGACGCAGCCGGGAGGGATCTCGACTGCGGGGTGTACGACGGTCGCGTACCGGTGGTCAGCGACGCCCAGCAGGGTCAATCGGGCCGCGATGGTCTCGCGCCGGGTTCCTCGTCCGACACAGATGACGATGGCCGCTTCTGGATAGTTCCCGACCTCATCGATGGTCCCCAGCACCGGGGCGCCGCCGACCAGGGTGTGCCTGAGTTCGGCCCGATCGTCGAGTACAGCGATCTCTCGCGTATAGTGCTCGCCCGCCAGCACGGCCAGCACTTCCCGTGCCAGGCCGCTCGCACCGAGCAAGAGCAGATCAACCATGGCGTACCGCCAGTTGACTGACCAGGCAGTCGATGACCCGTTCCTGATCGGTGTCGGTCAGCTGGTGGTAGACGGGCAGGATGAGAGTGTTTTCGGTGAGCCAGTCGGTAACGCCGAGGTCGGCCGAGCCGGTGTCGCGGTTCCGATAAGCGGACTGCCGGTGGGCGGCCATGATGCCGGGCCTGGCCGAGATCCCGGCGTCGGCGAACTGCTTGAGTAGTTGGTTCCGCGAGCGAGGATAATCGGAGCCCACCTCGATCCAGAACGACTGGAAATTGCACGTGCCCCAGGCCGGGTCGGTGCTGGCACGAAGTCCCCTGACACCGGAGAGCGCGTCGATGTAGACGTCCGCGATCTCCCGGCGCCGGCGCACGATTTCGGGCAGGCGCCCAAGCTGCACGATGCCGACCGCGGCCTGTAGGTCGGTCATGCGGTAGTTGAAGCCGATCTCGGGGTATTCCTCGACCACCGGCAGAACGGAGGCGTGGCGATCGGTGGCGGACACACTCATGGAGTGCTCCCGCAGGCTGCGCGCCCGGGCGGCCCAGTCGGGTCGTGTGGTCGTGAGCATGCCGCCCTCGCCCGTAGTGAGGATCTTGCGCGGGTGGAAGGACCAGGCGGTCAGTTCTGCGCCCGCGCCAACCGGCCGGCCGCGGTAGGTGGACCCGGCGCCGCAGGCAGAGTCCTCGATCACGACGATCCCGCGGTCGTCACAGAGCGCCCTGATCGGATCGAGGTCGACGGGCACACCGCCCTGGTCGACCACGATGACGGCCCGGGTGCGGGGGGTCAGGGCAAGCCGGAGTGTCTCTGCGGTGACGTTACCAGTACGGGCGTCCACGTCGGCGAAAACCGTTCTGGCACCCACGTAGGACGGGGCGTTCGCCGTGGCGATGAAAGAGAACGACGGGAGCACGACGTCGTCACCAGCGCCGATTCCGGCCACGACCAGTGCCAGGTGCAGCGCCGTCGTGCAGTTGGAGGTGGCGACCGCATGCGGCGCTTCCATTGCCAGGGCGAACTGGGCTTCGAAGGCGGCCACCCTGGGGCCCTGTGCCACCCAGCCGGACTCGATGACCTCGGTGACCGCGGCGACTTCTTCCGCGCCCATCCACGGCTTCATCACGTTGATGCGCTCCATCAGGTCACCGCCCCGGTGAGCCAGTTGCGGTCGGCGACTCGGTCGAGCATCTCGGATCGGGTCTGCCGGTTGTTCGAGAACCAGTCGACGAGCTGGGCGACGCCGTCGTCGAATCCGACGCGCGGTTCGAACCCGGTGAGCGTTCGCATCCGGGTAGGGTCGCCGATGAGTCTGCGCACGTCGCCCGGCCGGGCTTCGACGTGTTCCGGTGTCAGGTCGGGCCGGCGGGCGGCCAGCGCGACGGCCGCGCACAGCTCGTTCATGGTGACCTCGGTTCCTGACCCGAGGTTGAGGGTTTGGCCGGCTGCGCCGGAGGCTTTGGCCAGCAGTGCCAATGCGTTGGCCGTGTCGGACACGTGCATGAAGTCCCGGGTCTGTTCGCCGTCACCGAAGATCAGCGGCCGGTGTCCGGCGAGCAATCTCACGATGGTGCGAGGCAGGACCTCACCGCTGTCACCCTCGAAGTGGCTGCGCGGCCCGTACGTGTTGAAGGGCCGCACGACGACCGTGTCCATGCCGTAGGTGCGATAAAACGCCCGGGCGTAGGCCTCTCCGGCGAGTTTCCCTCCCCCGTAGACGGTCTCCGGCCAAGTGGGGTGTTGTTCGTCCATCGGGGCATATTGGGCGGTGCCGAAAACCTCGCTGGTGCTGACGTAGATGAACCGGTCCACTACGTGCTCCCGCGCGCTGATCAGCATGTCGAGGCTGCCGCTCGCGTTGACGAGGTGGTTCTCCACCGGGTCGTGCAGGCTGTGGCGCACACCGAGGCAGGCCAGGTGGTAGACGATGTCGATGTCGGTGAGGGCGGCATCCCTGGCCGCACGGTCCCGTACATCACCGGTGATCAGGGAGACGGACGGGTTGTCGTCAAGATGGGCCAGGTTCTCCCGGGTGCCGTTGACCAGGTTGTCCAGCACCCGAACCTGCGCGGCCCCGCGGGCCAGGAGCGTGTCGACAAGGTGACTGCCGATGAACCCGGCGCCGCCGGTCACGAGGACTCGGCTGCCGCCCAGATCGGCGGCGGGGTTCTGCTCGTGACCGGTCACCGGCCGAACCGATCTGCCCCGGTGATCGTGTCGTTGTGTTCGTCGTCCGCTCGGATGAGGGCCCCCCGGTGTTTCGCTCATGAGTTACTCCTGCTTGTGTCGGTCATTGGACATCGTTGACGGCCGGCCTGTGCCCGCTACGGGGCGAAGACGACGTCGACGAAGTAATTGGAGGCGTTCCAGGAATACAGCGGGCGACCGCCCGCGGTGCCATAGAGGTAGCGTCCGTTGGTCGTCGCGGATGCGGTCAGGGGGCCGCTCGTTCGTGCCTGCGTGAAGTACGACGAGGTGTAGGAGTAGCGGCCGACCGGGGCGAAATACGAAACCGTGTATTCCTGGCCGGCGCTGATCGCCAGCGGGGTGCCGAGCTGCGCGGTCTGCCATCCGCTCGCCGTTTCACCCGTGAAGGTCACTGTGGCCAGACGCGCACCCGCAGATGACCAGATCGATCCGGTGTGGGTGCCGGTGTTGCCCTCGCCTTTGAAGAATCGGATCGCCCTGATCGATCCCGGTTGAGACGAGCTGAAGGTCATGCCCAGCTCCACAGCGGACGGGTCGTCGGTGGCGGCGAGCACCGTCGGCGTGGCCGAGGCGACCAGGCTGTATGTCGTGGACCCGGCCGCGGCCCTGGTCCGGAAGCTCCAGGACTTGGTCGCCAGGGCGGCGCCCGTCGTGGACGTCACCCCGCTCAGTGTCGCCGTGAGCGAGACGTCGTTCGGGAGCGGCTGCGTCGGCGTGAAGGTGACGGTCTTCCCATCCGCCGAGAGGCTCGTGGTGCCGGCCACTGCCGTTGTCCCCGCCGCGACGCTCAGGGCGTACCCGGGTGAAATGGCGGTCGAGAGCACGGCCGCGACCTTCGCAGCCGGGTCAACATCGACAGTCCCGTCTGGTGGGCTCAGGCTGGTCACAGTGATCGGTGCCGCGGTGTTCGTGAAGACCACGTCGACGAGGTAGCTGGCACCGGACTGGGCGCTGGGGAATCCGGACGAGTAGGTGTACGCGCCGGCGCTGGTGCCGGCCGTGAGCGGCCCGCGGGTCACCCCCGTGCCACTGAATTCACCCAGGGTGGCAGAGTATGTTCCGGTCGGACTGACGTACGAAGCGACGTAGGTGGTCCCCGCCGTGATCGCGACCGGCGTGGTGAAGGTCACCGTCTGCCAGCCCGAAGCGGTCTCTCCGCTGAAAGTCGCCGTGGCCAACTGGGTTCCGCCGGAGGTCCACAATGTCCCCGTGTGGGTTCCTGTGTTGCCCGCGCTCTTGTAAAAGCGGATGCCGGAGATGGTCCCGGCGGACGAGCTCGAGAAGCGCACCCCGAGAGTGACCAGGGTCCGGTCGGACACCTGCAGGATCGTCGGGGTTGTGGCATCCGTGTAGAGACCGCACGGGCACAGACCGTCGACGGGCGGCGGTCGCACCGTGGTGAACGACCAGGTGCCGCCGGTGGTGAGCGCACCTCCACCAACTGATGCGGTGGCTGACAACGTCACCGCATAGGTGACGAACCCGCTGAGAGCCGTCGCCGGGGTGAAGGTGGCTGTGCGGGTGGTCGCGTTGTACGAGACGCTGCCGCTTACCGCCGCACCGAGCTGGTCCTTCACCGAGAAGGCCACGGAGGCCGGCGTCACGTCACGGGAGAGCACGGCGCTGATCGTGGTGTCTACCGCCACGCTCGTCGCTCCGGGAAGCGGCCACTGGTTGGTGGCGGCCAGGCCGGAGGTGTCTGAGGCGGTGAACACGGCATCCACGAAGTAGTTGCCCTGCTGGTAACTGCTGCTGGGGAACTCGCCGATGGTGGTGTTATAGACCCCAGGGGGTGCTGCACCGAATCCGCCAGCAACCGTGAGTGGGGCCGCCGGGTTGCCACGGTATGCCCAATATTCGTTCGTTGCCGCGTAATGCCCGGCCGGTGCAGAGTAAGAGACCACGTAGGTTGCGCCTGCGGTAACCGCGACGGGCGTGGCGAAAGTGGCAGTCTGCCAACCGGAGGCGCTTTCGTTGGAGAACACGACCGTGGCCAGGCGTGCGCCAGCGGCGCTCCACAACGACCCGTTGTGAGTACCAGTGTTGGCCACGCTCTTGAAGAACCTCACCCCGGAGATGAAGCCGCTCTGGCTGGGCGTCACGCGCAGGCCGAGTTCGACACTAGAGCCGTCCCCAGCGTCAGGCGTCGCCGGAGTCTGCTGCCCGAAGACCGAGTATGGGCCTGTGCTGGCCACGGCGCGGACGAGCGGCGTTGCCGGGTAGTTGGCGCTGTCGTCAACGGCACGAACTCGGATGCTCGCGGCACCGACGCCCTGCTGAATATAGCTGTAGGTCCACGCGGTCGTGCCCGTCGCGCGGTGCCAGCTGGTGCCGCCGTCGGTGGAGACCTCCACCACGGCAACGCTGCCGCCGCCGGTATCGGCCGCGGTGCCCGTGACCGTCACCGAGGACCCGTTGGCCGCAGAGCTCCCGGCCGCCGGGCTGGTGATCGTTGAGGTCGGTGCGGCCGTGTCGGTGCTGGCCGTTGCCGCGACGAGGCCGGATGCGAGAGTACCGGGCTGCGCGCCCATGTCGGCTAGGAGGTTGACCTGGGCCTGTTGCATACGAACGTCTGCTGGTGCGCCGTCACCGTCGTGGGTCTGGTCGAGTCCCCAGGTCCACTGCACGCTCCCGGCCGAGAACACGAGTGCTCCACTCGGCGCCTTATACAGCGTGAGGTGATGGGTGGTTGTTCCGGGCGTTACAACGGTGCCGAAGTCTTGCAGATACTCCGGTACGGCACCCGTCGTCGTCGAAAGGGTGATTAATCCGGCGGGCCTGAAGCCGTTGTCGAGGTCTTCATCCGATTCGTAGCCCACGGTGTGCGGCGCGAGCACGGCGGTCGACCCACTCGCGATGTTGGCCAGACCCGTGTTTCGCCAGAGCCGGTACTTGCCCTCGGTCGCGGAGACCGTGACTGGCAGGTCAGAGAAATTCGATTGGAAGAGAGTTCCGGTGAGTTGGTTCTCCGGCCGGCCTGCGCCGTTGGCCTGGGAGGCGAAGCGGGGATCCCGCCAGGTGCCGGTCCACTCGGAACTGGGGTCGATCTTGTCGTTGCTCCAGGTTTCTTTGTAAGACACCAACGTGCGGTAAGCGGTCTGGGTCCCCACCGTCGCCGCCTCGTACCTCGTGTGCCAGTACACCTCGTTTCCCGAGAGGAACTGCAGGTTCACGCCCGCGTCCCTTGCCGCCTCGACGTTCGCGCGCTGCCCGGTGGACCAGTATTCATCGTGTCCGACCGAGAGGAACACCTTGTGGTTCTTCAGGGCCGCTCCGTATCGATCGGTGTCCACCCCGCTGAAATAAGACACGTCATACCCGTTGCGTTCCAGGAAGCGCACCATCGGGTATTCGTTGCTGAAATAGAAGTCCCGGCCGCCGATTCCGTCTCTGGTCGCCACAGGCCGGTTGTAGCTGATCTTGTAAGCCCGGCCGTTCGCCGCGCCCTGGTAAAAGTCGGATCCGCCGTAGGTGTTGTACGCCTGCCACGTCGGGTCCGAGGTCTGGAAGAGTACGGCTGAACGGCTCGCCTCATTGCGCACGACGAAGGTGATGTGGCTCTGACCGCCGGTATCGGCGCGAGTGAGAAGTGCAAAATAGACGCCGGATACGGCATCGGACGGCACGGTCCAGGATGCCGACAGCGCCCACGCACCGCAGTCGTACAGCTCAGTGCTCACGTCGCTCAGGCAGGCCGGCTGGGACTGGGGCAGGGTAGCCGAGGGGGTGACGTTGCCGATCTTGCGTGCGCCCAGCCCCTGGTACCACCCGGTGCGGTAGATCGCGATGGAATAGGCGCGGGCGTTCGTGTCGATCTTGAACCCCATCGTTCCACCGACGTTCACACTGATATCGGTCGAGAAACCCTGGATGCTGGGGTCGCCGGAGCCTTCAATGTCCCAGACCGACGGATTCGTGCCGGTGAGCGCATTCTCACAGGTGACCGGGTTGACCGCCGCGGCACATCCGGTAGCCGCTTGCGCCGGTGCCGGTACCGCTACCAGGAGCCCACAGACCATCAAGAGCGCCAGTAGCATCGCCCGCAGGCGTGACGACATCGAGGGCTGAATGGCGGAGTGGGTTCTCACAGAGGTGACAGTGCCATGGGCCGGCATCAGGCACACACCCCCGAATGGGGGTTGATTACCCGGCAACAACGCGCCGCCCTCACGGGTGGTCACCGGCCAGGGCGAGGTCAGCGCCTACCCGGGCTGCGGTGCCGGCTCCGGCGAGACTACGCTGCGCGGCGTCGAGAATCGTGAGGACCCTCAGGCCGGCCTGGCCGTCGGTGCGGGCCGGTCGCCCGGCGCCGATTGCCTCGGCAAATTCGTCCACCATCGAGCCCAGGGCCTCTTTCTCCGGCAGCGCCGGGGACCACGTGTCACCCAAGCGATACGAAACAGTGGCCGCCCTGCGTTCGACCCCGTCCAAGGCCTGTAGGTCGAGGTCTACTCCACGGTCGTAGACGCTGAGCCTCTGTTGCGGGTTGAGGTCGTCCCAGACGAGGGTGCGCTTGGTGCCGCCGACGATCATCTGGCGGATCTTGGTTGGACTGAGCCAGTTCACGTGCACGTGAGCCATCGCCCCGTGCGGCAGGGGCAGGGTGAGATAGCCGACGCAGGCCTTGCCCGATCCCAGCGGATCGGCGCCGACCGCGGACACGGTCAACGGTCGGAGACCGCCGGGGAGGAGGAAGTCGATGATTGCGAGGTCATGAGGGGCGAGGTCCCAGAAGACGTCCACGTCGGGCTGGATCAGCCCGAGGTTGATGCGCACGGAGTCGATGAAGAGGATCTCGCCCAGAGCCCCCTCGTCAATCAATTCGCGCATCTTGAGCACCGCGGGTGTGTAGCAATAGGTGTGATCCGCCATCAGAACCAGGCCGTTTTCCGCGGCCAAGTTCACCATGTCTTCCCCGCGCTCCACGGTATCGGCGAGGGGTTTCTCGACGAGCACGTGCTTTCCCGCGGCGAGCGCCGCCATTGCGATGCGATGGTGCGTACCTGCGGGGGTCGCGATGGCGATTGCATCGATGTCCTCGTCTGCGAGCACGTCGGCGAGAGCGGTCTCCACCCGGGGTGAGCCGCCCTGTTCGGCTAGACGGGTCGCCCGCGCCCGATCAAGGTCGCAAATGGCGGCAAGTTCCCACCGTGTACTGGACCGGAAGTTACGGGCAAGGTTCGGCCCCCAATAACCAGCTCCGATCACGGCGGCGCGCAGCTTTTCAGTCACATGATCCTCATTGCTCGGGATGGACAACGGATTCTCGGTGTGGTGAGAGCCGTACGACCGGCTCGCAAGGGACCCCCAACAAGTTGAGAGTCACTCAGTCGCATACAGTGCCACCGCATCCCAGGTTTCGCTTGCCCCCAACTGGGGGCTACCGCCTGGACCACCCCATCGGGATCTCGCGACCCGTTATTCCGCCCCCGTTCAGGTCACAGCGCCGAAAACATATTGCAGGGTATGGTCACGTCGTGGCTTGCTGAGCATCCGTCAGTTCATCTCGCGAGCCACACACCCTCAGTGTCATCGCGCCACCACAACCCCGACAACCGCAACTGCTCCATCACCCGTTTGAACCTGTAAACCCGAAATGCAGGGAACACACCGTGAATCCGTCTTTGAAGTGTCGGCCTATTCGTCGACCCACAAGTACGCCGCCACCCCGCCTGGGCAGCGTCAGTCCATGCTCGACCCACCCTGCGCCGGCGGGAGTGGTGGGCCGCCGATGAGTACTCCCAAACCGCGCTCGCCCTCGGCAGGCGGAGTGTCCAACGGCTTCCGGACCCCGCTGCAGCTGGTCCGCACAGCGGCCATACCACTTCCGAGGTTCCAGGCGCTGCCGGCCCGGCCGCAAACTGCCGAACCCGCCACCAAACCGGCTGTCGCCCTCTCCGGTGCGGCCTGGGCGCGGCACTACCGTACGAGGCTGAGATTCACGGATGCCGGTGTCATCATCGCCGTGGTCGGGACCGCATTCCTGGCCCGTTTCGTGCTGGGCGCACCGATCCCGAGCGCGGCGGAGATCCCGCGCGGATACTGGTTGACTCCCGCCCTTGTCGCCTTCGCCTGGATCGTCGCCCTCGCCACTTTTCGCACCAGGGACCCGCGAATCGTCGGGGTCGGGGCAACCGAGTACAAACTCGTCATCAATGCCAGCGCTCTAGCGTTCGGCATGCTGGCCATCGTTTGCCTGCTCCTGCAGGTCGACACCGCTCGCCCCTACTTCGTACTGGCATTGCCGCTCGGCGTCGCCGCGTTGGTGCTTGAGCGCTGGATCTGGCGGAAATGGCTCATCCGCCAGCGCCGGTTCGGGCACTACCTCGCCACGGCGATCGTTGTCGGCGACAGCGACGAGGTCGAATACGTTGTACGGCAGATCGATGAGAAGTCCGGTGCTGCCTACCACGTGGTCGGCGCGGCAATCGATGGATCGAATACCGGTGCCGTCGCGGTGGGTGACCACATCGTGCCTATCGTGGCGGACTTCGGAAACGTCGCCTCTGCGGCCCGGTTGATGCGAGTCGACGCTGTGATCGTAGCCGGGCACCCCAAGCTCGGCACCAAGTACATCCGCAGTCTCGGTTGGGACCTGGAGAGGACCTCCGCGGAACTCGTGCTCTCGAGCCGGTTGACAGATGTGGCCGGCCCGCGTATCCATTTCCGCCCGGTCGAGGGCCTACCGCTGATTCACGTCGAGATCCCCCAGTACGACGGGGCGAAACATATTCTCAAGCGTGCGCTGGACGTTGTCTTGGCCTCCGCGGCCCTGCTGTTGTTGAGCCCATTGCTCGCTTTCATCGCAGTGCTGGTGAAGGTCGACACCCCGGGGCCCGCCCTCTTCCGGCAGGAACGCCTTGGGCGCAACGGGCGCCCATTCCACATGCTCAAGTTCCGGTCGATGGTGCGCACGGCCGAAGACGACCTCGCCGGACTTCTCGACAAGAACGAGGGTGCGGGTGTCCTCTTCAAGATTCGCAGCGATCCTCGAATCACGCCTGTCGGCCGATTCATCCGCAAGTATTCGCTGGACGAGCTGCCCCAGCTGTGGAACATCGTGAAAGGCCAGATGAGCGTCGTCGGGCCCCGCCCGCCGTTGCCGTCCGAGGTGCAGAACTACGAGACGCATATGCACCGCCGGTTGTACATCAAACCCGGACTGACGGGCATGTGGCAGGTGAACGGGCGCTCAAACCTCAGCTGGGAGGAGAGCGTGCGGCTGGACCTCTACTACGTCGAGAACTGGTCGCTCGCCGGCGACCTCATGATCATCTGGCGCACGGTGAAGATCGTGCTCCGGCCGTTGGGCGCGTACTGAGATGCCGGCACCGGATCACTCCCAGCCCGAGAGCAGGTTCACCGCCCGGGCGCTGCGGATCGCGATGATCGGCACCCGTGGGGTGCCTGCCACTTTCGGCGGGTTCGAGACCGTGGTGGAGGAGATCGGGCGGCGGCTAGTGGACCGCGGCCATGCCGTGACGGTGTACTGCCGGGCGCCCGGCGGCGCGACCGGCCCGGTTCCTCCGGGGACCGCCTACCTGGGCATGCGACTCGTGCACCTGCCGGCGCTGCGGTCGAAGGCCCCCGCGTCCCTCAGCCACACCGCGGTCTCGGTCGTGCACGCCGCCACCGGAGCGCGCCCCGACGCCGCTTTCGTCTTCGGCTACGCGAACGCCCCGTTCCTGCCGCTGCTGCGCCGGCGCGGCATCCCGACGACCGTGCACCTGTCCGGCGGCGAGTGGGAACGCGACCGCCGGGCCCGGCGGCGCGGGCGGTATTCCCAGTGGGCCGAACAGGCGTCGGTGCGATCGGCCGACGCCCTCATTGCCGACTCCCGGAACGTCGCGGACTACTACAGCAGGGAGTTTGCCGCTTCGACCGAGCTGATCGGCTACGGGACCCGGCTGCTGCATGATCCGCCGGCCACTCGTCTGGCGGAGTTGGGCCTGCGGCCGCACGGGTTCCACCTGGCGGTGGCCCGGTTCGGGCCCGACAACCATCTGGACGCGATTCTCGACGGCTACCGGCGGAGCAGCGCCCGCTTGCCGTTGGTCGTCGTCGGCAGCCCGGGCTCTGGGACCCAGGCCCGCCGCCTCGCCGCGTTGGCCGAGGAGCCCCGGGTGCGTCTGGTGAGCGGGCCGTGGGACCAGGAGCAGCTCGATCAGCTGTATGCCCACGCGGTGAGCTACCTGCACGCGCACTCGGTGGGAGGCGCCGACCCATGGCTGTTGCGTGCAATGGGTGCCCGCACCGCCGCAATCGCCTGGGACGTGCCCGTCAACCGCGAGATGCTGGGCGCCTACGGGGCCTACTTCCACGACCCCCGCGCACTCGCGGCGTTGATCGAGGATGCGGAGTTGAACCCGCACCACACGCAGGAGGTCAGTGAGGCGCTGCAGCGTCGTGCGGCCGCCCTGTACAACTGGGGCCACGTCACCGACGGCTATGAGGACCTCGCCCAACGTCTCGTCTCCGGCCGCAGCACCCAGGGGGCAAGCCCCGGGCGCAGCGCGCACCCGCGCCACCGTGTGCCTCGGGGATATCCGGCGGAACCGGAATCCGTCGTCGAACGCGAGCAACCGACATGATGCCGTCGGCCGATCTGGGCATCGTCGTGGTCAACCACGGCTACCCCGACCAGCTCGAACGCAACCTGGTGGGAATCGGACAGAGCGTCCGGCCGGCCCTGGTCGTAGTGGTCGACAATTTTTCCGGGATCGCCCAGCGGGAAGCGACGACTCGGCTCTGTGCCCGCGAAGGCTGGACCCTGCTCGCCCCCGGACTCGATCTCGGCTTTGCCGCCGGAGCCAACGCTGGGGCGCGGCTGCTGCGCTCGCGCGGCTGCAACCTGCTGCTCCTGCTCGATCCTGCGGTGTGGATCGACGCGGCCGGGGTGCTCGTTCTGGCTGCAGCCTGCGTCGCCGACCCCCAGCGCATCCTCGGCACGAACATTCGCCGCCAGGATGGTTCGATATGCGACGGCGGCGGCACCGTGGACATCCGCCGCGGCCACGCACCGACCCGTGACGGCGCGGCCGGTTCAGCACCGGACGGCTGGCTCAGCGCCTCGTGCCTGATGATCCACGGCTCCCTGTGGGACTGGCTGGGCGGCTTCGACGAAACCTACTTCCTCCTCTGGGAGGACGTCGACCTGTCCTGGCGCTGCGTGGCCGCCGGCGGCAGCCTGGCCGTGCGTGACGACATCATGGTGCTCCGGAGCGCGCCGGATTCCGTGCCGGCCGTCGGAGCCGATCTGGTGCGGCTCTACTCGAATTGCCGGAACCGGCTCGCCTTCGCCGCTGAGCATCTGACCCGCCGACAGCTGCTTGGATGGCTCCTGCACAGCCCGGGCTACGCCGCGGAGGTGCTCCGGGCCGAGGGCCGCCGGCGTCCTGCGAGGCGCGCGGGGCCCATGCTGGCCGCCGCCGTTCGCGGCACTGCGGCGGGATCGGCTGTGGCGCTGCGCCGGCTGAGCGGGCCGGCTCCCTATCGGCCGGGCGGGCGCCGCGCCGACGAGCGGCGATCGGCTCCCGAACAGAAGACCATCGGGTGATGCGGGTCCTGCAGTCGTTCCCGGGCGCGCCGAGCACCACCAATCCCTATCTACTCCAACTCAGCACGCACCTGGGCCCGGATCCAGACGTTCTCGGCTTCAGCTGGGAACGCGCCCTCACGGAACGCTACGACGTGTTCCACGTGCACTGGCCCGCGGCCTTGCTGCACGGTTCGACCTCGTTGCGCAGCCTGGTGAAGCGTCTGCTGTTTCGCGCGCTGCTCTTTCGGCTGTGGCTCGGCCGCCGCCGTACCGCCCTGGTGCGTACGGTGCACGACGACCATGGCCAGAGAGCGGGTAGCCGGACCGAACGGGCGCTGCTGGCGCGCCTGGATCAACGCACGACGCTGTGGATCCGACTCACTCCGGCGACTCCGATGCCCCCGGCCGCGCACGTGCGCACGATCGAGCACGGTGACTACCGCGAGTGGTTCGGCTCGATCGACGGGTCGCCCGCGATGATGGGCCGGCTGCTGTTCTTCGGACTCATCCGTCCGAACAAGGGCGTGGCGGACCTGATCGAGGCCTTCACCGACCTCCGCGCCGGCCCGGATGGAGAGGCCTTGTCCCTGCGGGTGGTGGGCAGCCCCACGACCACGGCCGTCGGCGCGGAGATCCTCCTGGCCGCCGGAGCCGATTCCCGGGTCACTGTGTCGCTCGGGCATCCCGGCGACGCCGAGCTGGCCGCGGAAATCGAGCAGGCCGAACTCGTCGTGCTCCCGTACCCGGACCTGCACGGTTCGGAGGCCTCGGTGCTCGCCCTGTCGATGGCCCGACCGATCCTGGTGCCCGGCACCCCGGTCGCCCGAGTGCTGCAGACCGAAGTCGGTGCAGGCTGGGTGTTCACCTATGCCGGGGTCCTCAGCGCGGCGACACTCGGCGACGCGCTCACCGGCTGCCGGGCGGGGAAGCCCGGTGCGGGCAGACGGCCGGACCTGTCGGCACGCGCCTGGCCGCTCATCGCCGCCCAGCACCGGGCCGCGTACGCAACCGCTGTGCGCCTGGTGAAACGCGAGACGGAGCCGGTCCCCGCGTCCGCCGAACCCGGCTGACGACGGGACGCCGGTCTACCGAGGCGCGGAACCCACGAACGCAACGGCCGGCACACCGGCAGCGTAGGTCACGCAGACCTTCACCACCGCGCGCTGGTCGACGGGAACGGCGAAAAGGAAATCGGCCGTGGTAGCGGCGCCCGGCAGGAGGCTGTCGGGAAACGAATGACCGTCCGAATCCGGTCGGCCGGAGATGGGCAGTTGCTCGGCGCCCACGGACAAGGTCACCTGCACTGATCGCAGGTTCATCGCGTCGGGAGTGTCGTTTCTCAGGACCACGCTGACGCGAAGGGCCGGGACCGCTGCCCCATCCTGGACCACGTTGGCGGTGACCGATTGCAGTGGCTCAATACCGAAAACCACCCCGGGCACGGGCGCGACCGGCGCAGTCAGCGACACCGGAGGGAGCTCAGCCAGGGGCTTCACGGCGACGGGCTCTATCAAGGGCTGCGTCTCGGAACCGGCCGGAGTGAGCGTTCCAGCGTCCGGCGGAGCGGTCACCGGTACCGCGCTGAGCCCGCCCTCCACAGAGGTCAGGCGGGCAGTCTCCCCGGTCGCGCCGGCCGGTGGCGACCCGGCGGGGCCGGCGATTTGGAGGCTCGCCGCGAACAGCACGACGGCAACGCCGACGAGTAGGACGACGCCGCCGCCGGCCCCCCACCGGCGCACGCGGGCTTCACCGCTGGGGGTGTCGGATCTGGGCATAGTCGGGTAAGCGCATGTCGGGTTCCTGCCGCTGAGGCCGTTTCGGGTCGGCTCACCAGTCGGTTCGCTGGTCCTGACATTTAGGCACGGTCCCGCTCCGCTGCCAAGGCCCCCGCCCAGCCCCCGGGTTGCGGCGGGCTACCCGGCGAAACGGTCGGTGGCGTCCAGCAACGCGGCGCGGATGCCCGGTTCCTCGAACGAGTGGCCGGCATCCGGAATCATCTGGAAGTCGGCCTCCGGCCAGGCCTGGTGCAGCGCCCACGCCGTGAAGGCCGGCGTGCACATGTCGTAGCGGCCCTGCACGATGACGCCGGGGATGTCCTTGAGCTTGCCGGCGTCGCGGATCAGCTGTTCGGGTTCGAACCAGCCCTTGTTCATGAAGTAGTGGTTCTCGATGCGAGCGAACGCCACCGCGAAGGCCGGTTCGGTGAACCGTTCGATCGTCTCGGGGTGCTGCAGCAGGGTGATGGTGGACGACTCCCAGGTGGACCAGGCCACACTCGCGCGTTCGCGCACCGACTGGTCGGGGTCGTGCAGCAGGCGGCTGTAGGCCTCGATAAGACGGCCGCGCTCCGCGACGGGCACCGGGGCGATGAAGCCCTCCCACAGGTCGGGGTAGATGGCCGCGGCGCCGCCCTCGTAGAACCAGTCGAGCTCGATCGGGCGGAGCGTGAAGATGCCGCGCAGCACGAGTTCGGTGACCTTCTCCGGGTGCGTCTCCGCGTAGGCCAGCGCGAGCGAGCTGCCCCAGGAGCCGCCGCAGACGAGCCAGCGGTCGATGCCGAGGTGCTCGCGCAGGCGCTCGATGTCGGCGACCAGGTGCCAGGTGGTGTTGCTCGACAGGTCAGCATCCGGTTCGCTCGCGTGCGGGGTGCTTCGCCCGCAACCGCGCTGGTCGAAGAGCACGATGCGGTACTTCTCCGGGTCGAACACCCGGCGCTGGGTGGGGCTGGACGCGCCGCCCGGGCCGCCGTGCAGGTACACCGCCGGCTTGCCGTCCGGGTTGCCGGAGACCTCGTAGTAGAGGGTGTGGCCGTCGCCGACGTCGAGCATGCCGGTGTCGTACGGTTCGATCTCGGGGTAGAACTCTCTCATGTCTCGAGCCTACGGCCCGGCCCCGGGGCAGGTCGGAGGCTCGCGGCGCACCTGCTCGAGGCGCGCCGCGAGCATCCGCCGCGCCTTAGGCGTCCCGACGTTTGAGCAGCACTGCCGCCCCGGCGAGCGAGACGGCCACCCAGCCGAGCACGATCAGGATGTTCTGCCACGGCTCCATCGAATCGCTACCGGCGAAGATCGCGGTGCCGGCGTTGGAGAGGATGTACGGCAACAGGTCGGCCGCCCAGTCCGCCGGGATGAGCTGGAACACGGTGGGCAGCAACAGGATGACGCCGAGTGTCGCGGCGATACCGCCCGCGCTGCTGCGCAGGATCGTGCCCATACCCAACGCGAAGACGGCCACCAGCGACAGATACAGCGCGGCACCCAGCAGCGGAAGGAAGAGGTCGGGGTCGGCCAGACTGGCCGAGAGGCCTTTGCCGGCCAGGATCGGCGACGCCACCAGGTACGAGCCGACAACGCTGACCAAGCCCACGACGTAGGTGCAGACGAACAGCACGATGGCCTTGGCGGCCAGCATGGGCAACCGGCGGGGCACCGCGGTCAGGCTGGACCGCACCATGCCGGTGCTGTACTCGCCACTGATAGAGAGCACCCCGAGCACTCCGACGACCAGCTGGCCGAAGATGATGCCGAAGGTGGACACCTGGATGATCCAGCTGCCCTGTTCGGACTCCGGCACCTGGGTTCCCTCGAGGTTGAGGGTGCTCGACATCAGCAGTGCCATGCCGAGCGAGATCACGATGACCGTGGCGTAGGACCAGATGGTCGACCGCACGGTGCGGAGCTTGATCCACTCGGAGCGCAACAGACCGGCGAAGCTGAGCGGTGCGCCCGAGACCACGAAGGCGGGGGCGAACGGGGTTGTGGGGGTCACGGTGCTGGTCATCGGGCACTCTCCTGCAGGTCGGCCGTGCGGAGCTCTGCGGCGGGGTCATCGGCCGAACCGTGCGTGCGGTATTCGACGTCGTTCTTGGTGAGGGCCATGTAGGCCTCCTCGAGGGACGCGCTGATGGGGGTGAGCTCGTGCAGGGCGATGCCGGCGCGGGCGGCCTGGTTGCCGATCTCTGCGGCGGTGAGTCCGACGATTTCGAGTAGGTCCTTCTCGGACTGGGTGACGGTGACGTCGGCGCCCGGGAACAGCGCGGCGAGTTCGGGTGCGTACGGGGTGCGCACGCGGACGGCCTTACGGGTGGCCGCGCCGATCAGGTCGGCGACGGGGGCATCCGCAATCACTCGACCGCGTCCCAGCACGATGAGGTGGTCGGCGGTGACGGCCATCTCGCTCATGAGGTGCGAGGAGAGCATGATCGTGCGGCCCTCCGAAGCCAGGTGGCGCACCAGCTGGCGCACCCACTGCACGCCCTCGGGGTCGAGCCCGTTGACCGGTTCGTCGAGGATCAGCGTGGCGGGGTCGCCGAGCAGGGCCGCGGCGATGCCGAGGCGCTGACCCATGCCGAGGGAGAAGCCGCCGACGCGCTTGCGGGCGACGGATTCGAGCCCCGTGAGTTCGATGACCTCCTTCACCCGGCTGGCCGGGATGGAGTGGGTGGCGGCCATGGCGAGCAGGTGGTTGTAGGCGCTGCGGCCGGTGTGGATCGCCTTCGCGTCGAGGAGCACGCCGACTTCGCGGAGCGGTGCCTTGTGCTCGCGGTACTGCTTGCCGTTCACGGTGACCGAGCCGTGGCTGGGCCGGTCCAGGCCCACGATCATGCGCATGGTGGTGGACTTGCCTGCGCCGTTCGGGCCGAGGAATCCCGTCACCCGGCCGGGCTGCACCGTGAAGTCCACGGAGTCGACGGCGGTCTTACTTCCGTAGCGTTTGGTCAGGGACTGTGCCTGGATCATCCGGTTCTCTTCCCTTCGTCTGCGGGAAAAGATGCATGCCGCATCGTCCCCCACACACGAGAGTAGGGGCACCGGCTGGGCGCAGCATCCGTCGAGCGGATGGTTTTGCCGCGTCCGGCCTCATCCGCGCGCCCGACCCACCCCCAGTCCGGGGGCGGCTGAGGTCAGGAGCGGCAGGCCGGTTTCTCGGGGACGGGGACGGTGCCGGCGGCACGCTGATCGCGGTAGTACTGCCGGGCCTCGACCTGACGTTCACGCTCGGCCCCGGTGGCGATAGCCGCCCGCAGGTGCTCGGGGGCGTAGCCGAAGGCGTTGACGAGGTCGAGCGCGTGCGGCCGCAGCCGGGCGATGATGCGATCGATGTAGGCGGTCACGGCCTGGGCGCGCTTGCCGGAGAGGCGGCCGTTGATGAGGTACCAGGCCGCGTGTTCCTCGATGAGGCGGAGGCCGAAGAGGTCGCGCAGCCAGGTGAGCACCTGCCGGGTGCCCGCGTGGGTGGTCGACTCGACCGCCCGGGTGAACGCCTCCCACTGCAGCAGCTCGGCGTGCGCGCGGGCGGCCTCGATCAGTTCGTTCTGGTGGCTGTTGAAGAGGTCCGCCGCCTCCTTCTTGGGCAGTTTGCTGGCATTCCGCAGCGACTGGGCGATACCGGCGATCATGGTCTCCACCCGGTCGGTGAGGAGGGCCCGCTGGGTGCCTGTCTCGCGCAACTGCCCGACGCTCCGGGCCGTGGAGCCGAGGTCGGCGACCGACTGGCCCAGCCGCCGCAGGCCCGAGCCGTGGTACGCCCGGCCGGCGGTCTGTTGCACGACATACCGGGCGAGAGCACCGGCATCCGCACCGGCGAACTTGCGGTTGTAGTCGGTGAGCAGGCGCTTGGCCACGAGCTGCAGGAGCACGTTGTTGTCGCCCTCGAAGGTGGCGTAGACGTCGAGGTCGGCGCGGAGGCCCACCAGCCGGTTCTCGGCCAGGAAGCCGGCGCCGCCGCAGGCCTCGCGGGCCTCCTGCAGCGTGTCCAGCGCGTTCCAGGTGGACAGCGGCTTGAGCGCCGCAGCGAGGGTCTCCAGGTCTTGCCGGTCGAGATCCGTGGCCGCCGCGCCGCTGAAGACCTGGTCGAACTTGACCAGGAACTCGTCGTGGGCGAAGGTCTGGGCGTAGGCGGTGGCCAGGCGCGGGATGAGCCGGCGCTGGTGCCGCTGATAGTCGAGGATGACCTCTTCGTCGGTGTCGCTGCCGGCGGTGAACTGGCGGCGTTCGCTGCCGTAACGGATGGCGATGGTGAGCGCGAGCGCTGAGGCCTGCGTTGCGGCGCCATCCAGGGACACCCGGCCCTGCACGAGCGTGCCGAGCATGGTGAAGAAGCGCCGGCCGGGGCTGCCGATCGGGCTGGTGTAGCTGCCGTCGACGGCGACGTCGCCGTACCGGTTGAGCAGGTTCTCACGGGGCACCCGCACGGAATCGAAGTGCAGACGGCCATTGTCGATGCCGTTCAGGCCGCCCTTGAGGCCGTCGTCCTCCCCGCCGATACCGGGCAGGAAGGCGCCCGTCTCGTCGCGAAGCGGCACGTAGAACGCGTGCACCCCGTGATTGACGCCCTGGCTGATCAGCTGGGCGAAGACCACAGCCGCGATGCCGTCGTTGGCGGCGTTGCCGAGGTAGTCCTTCCAGGCCGCGCGGAACGGGGTGTGCAGCACGAAGTTGCCCGCCTCGACGTCGTAGGTCGCGGTGGTGCCGATGGCGGCGACATCCGACCCGTGGCCGGTCTCGGTCATGGCGAAGACGCCCGGCACGTCGAGCGTCATGATGCCGGGCAGCCACTTCTCGTGGTGCGCGGTGGTGCCCAGGTGCAGGACGGCGGCGCCGAACAGGCCCCACTGCACGCCGGCCTTGATCTGCAGGCTCGGGTCGGCGGTGACGAGTTCCTCGAAGCCGGCGATGTTGCCGCCGTGGTCGTCGGAGCCGCCGAGCGCAACGGGGAACGCGCGGTGCACGTGCCCGTTGTCCGCCAGGATCTTGAGCTGGTCGAGCACGCGGAGACGGTGGTCGGCCATGGACTGGCCCTCGATGCGCTGCAGGTCAGGGCGGGCGGTGAGTTCGCGGGCCTTCAGGCGCACGTCGGCCCAGGTGCCGAGCAGGGTGTGCTGCAGGGCGGGCAGGTCGATGCGCGGGGCATCCGGGTCTCCCGCGACCCGGACGGGGCCGGTGTCGGTGTCGACCGCGTTGGGCCGGGAGGGGGTGGGGCGCTGGGCAGTGTCAACCATCATTGGTCCTTACGTCTTCGCGCGGGCTGGGGAGTGTTCGACCACGTTAGGTCGGGTGGTTCCCGCACGGAAATAGTGCGTGATGGGGCTACAAAGAACGGCTCGGCCGGGCGCACTCGGACTGTAGCTCTTCTACAACAGCCGGGCACCGCGACCCACCAAGGGCCACAAAGATAAGACGGATGCCCGCCGGCGAAGTGCTGCCGGGTTCGGGTCAGGCGTTCGCGGCGACGACCTCGAGCAGGGCCTCGCCGTAGGAGTCGAGCTTCTTGGCGCCGACGCCGGTGATGCCGTCGAGGTCGGCCAGGGTGCGTGGCTTCGCCGCCGCGACCGCCACGAGGGTGGCGTCGCCGAAGACGACGTAGGCGGGAACGCCCTGTTCCCTCGAGGTGGTGCTGCGCCAGGCGCGCAGGGCCTGGAACAGGGTCTCCTGCTCGGGGCTGAGCTCGGCGAGTCCGGCCTTGGCAGTGGCGGCGCGTGCGGCCGGGGTGCGCTTGAGCGGCCGGTCGGGTTCGCTGCGCAGCTGCACGGCACGGTTGCCGGCGAGCACCTCGGCGGCGGCCTCGGTGAGAATCAGGGTGCCGTACTCGCCGGAGGTGGCGATGAGACCCTGGGCGAGCAGCTGCCGCACGACGCCGCGCCACTGCTGATCAGTGAGGTCAGCGCCGATGCCCCAGGTGGCCAGCTGGTCGTGACTGTGCTGGGTGGTCCGCGGGGTGGTCTTTCCGCGCAGGATGTCGATGAGCTGGCCGGCGCCGAACCGCTGGTTGCGCTCCCGCAGCAGGCGCACGATCGTGGAGAGCAGCTTCTGGGCGGGCACGGTGCCGTCCCAGGCCTCCGGCGGGGTGAGGCAGGTGTCGCAGTTGCCGCAGGGCTCACTGGCCTGGCCGAAGTAGCGCAGCAGGTTGACCCGGCGGCAGTGCACGGTCTCGCAGAGGGCGAGCATGGCGTCCAGGTGGGCGCTCATCTTGCGCCTATGCGCCAGGTCACCGGGCGACTCGTCGATCATGCGTCGCTGCTGCACGACGTCCTGCAGGCCGTAGGCGAGCCATCCGGTGGACGGCAGGCCGTCACGGCCGGCCCGGCCGGTCTCCTGGTAGTAGCCCTCGACGGACTTGGGCAGGTCGATGTGGGCGACGAAGCGCACATCCGGCTTGTCGATGCCCATGCCGAACGCGATGGTGGCGACGATGATGACGCCCTCCTCGCGGAGGAACCTGGACTGGGTGCGGGCGCGCAGGCCCTGGTCGAGGCCCGCGTGGTACGGGTAGGCGTTCAGGCCGTTGGCGCGGAGGAACTCGGCGGTCTGTTCGACGGTCTTGCGGCTGAGCGCGTAGACGATGCCGGCGTCGGTGGGGTGCTCGGCCTTGATGAAGCTGAGCAGCTGCTTGCGCGGCTCGTTCTTGCCCACGATGCGGTACTGGATGTTGGGCCGGTCGAAGCTGGCGACGAAGTGCTGCGCCTCACCCATCTGCAGGCGCTCGGTGAGTTCCTTGTGGGTGGCGTCGGTGGCCGTGGCGGTGAGCGCGATGCGCGGCACGTCGGGCCACCGGTCGGCCAGCTCGGACAGCGCGAGGTAGTCGGGGCGGAAGTCGTGGCCCCACTGGGACACACAGTGCGCCTCGTCGATGGCGAACAGGGCGATGGTGCCGCGGTCGAGGAACCGTTTGGTGGCCTCGTTGCTGAGCCGCTCCGGGGCGACGTAGAGCAGGTCGAGGTTGCCGGCGAGGTAGTCCCGTTCGACTTGGCTGCGGGCGGCGGCGTCCTGGCTGGAATTGAGGAACGCGGCTCGCACGCCGACGAGGGTGAGCGCATCCACCTGGTCTTGCATGAGTGCGATCAACGGGGAGATGACGATGCCGGTGCCCTCGCGAACGAGCGACGGGATCTGGTAGCAGAGGCTCTTGCCGCCACCGGTGGGCATGAGCACGACCGCGTCGCCGCCGCCGATGAGCTGGTCGATGATCTGGGCCTGTTCGCCGCGGAAGGAGTCGTAGCCGAAGACGGTGTGCAGGGCCTCGGCGGCGGTCGCGAACTTGGCGGTCGCGCGCTTGGGCGGCGGCGGGGCGAGCAGCGTGGCGCCGCCGGCGGGCGGGGCGTAGTCGCCGAAGTCGACCGGGCCGGCTCCGGCCGGGGCGGATGCGCCCTGCCGGGCGGCGGGCACGGCGGAGCCGCCCTGACCGTAGGGGTCTGGGGGCGGTGGGGCATCGAAGTCGTCCGGTGGCTCGAACTCGTCAGGATCCCACGGTATCTCGGCGTTCCAACTCACCCGCCAACTCTACCCGCGCCCGCCGACGCCGCCGGGCGGCCCCTCACGATCTGTGAGCGGCCGCCCGGTGGTGGTGGTGGTGGTGTCAGCTCGGGGTGCTCCGCGGAGCGCGGAGGCTCAGCAGCGCGTCGACCACGATGAAGACCAGCAGGCTGATGCCCACCAGCGGGAAGAACAGGCCGACCACGAGGGCGCCCGCGGTCACCGCCAGCACACCCCACCAGGGGGCGCGGGCGAGCGCGCCGGCCGGGGCCGGGCGGCCCATCTTCGCCCCGCCGCGGGTGGGGCGACGCTTCCACCACATCAGGTACCCCCAGCTCACCATCGCGGCCAGGCCGAGGGCCGTGGCCAGGAGCACGAGTTGGTTGGCCAGGCCGAACATGGTGCCCATGTGGGTGTCGATGCCCCAGCGGGTGAGCTTGGCGGCCAGGTTGAAGTCGGCGAAGTCGACCCGGTCGGTGACCTGGAGGGTGCTGCCGTCGACGGCGACGGAGTCCACCTCGGTGGGGAAGCTGCGCTGGATCTCCTGCACCACCCAGGCCTGGCCGGCGGCGGACGGCGGACGGATCTCGACGAGCCCGGTGTTCACGTTGACGGTCTGCGCCACGGCGAGAACCGCGTCGAAGGTGGCCGGGGCGATGACCGCCGTGGATGCCGTGGCGGTGCCGTGCCCGGCGTGCTCATCGGCCACCGCGGGCACGGGCTGCCCGAGGTCGGTGGAGATCGAGGGTGTCCCGAGGTTGAACGCGGCCCGCAGGTCGGAGACGTTTTGGCCCGCGTACTGCGACCAGGTGATGCCCGTCGCCGAGAGGAACAGGGCGCCGACCAGAAGCCAGATGCCGGTGGAGGCATGCCAGCTGAACAAGCGGCGGTATCCCCTGGCCTTGTTGTTGGGCCGCAGCAGGTCCTTCTTGGCACGAACCCGGCGGATGCGGATGACCCACATGGCGCCGCCGGCGAGGACCACGACGCCGAGCCAGCTCGCGGCGAGCTCGCTGTAGAGGCGACCGAAGTCGCCCAGGTGCAGGTTGCGGTGGAACTGGTCGATCCAAGTGCGCAGCGGCAGCACACCGCTGGTGCCGTAGGCGGTGAGGTCGCCCCGGACCTCTGCGGTGGCGGGGTCGACGAAGATGGCCCGGGACTCGCTCTCGCCGAGGCCCTCGGCGGTGAACATGACCCGGGTGGTGTCGCCGTCGTTGGGCGCTGGGCGCACGGCCACGAGGGCACCCTCGTCACCGACGACGGCCTGGGCGGCTTCGATCTGGTCGGCCAACGGCAGGGTCGTGTCGGAGACCGGCGCGTGCAGCTCGTGCGCGTAGACGGCCTGCTCGAGTTGTGGGGTGGCGGCGTAGAGGGCCCCGCTGAGGGCGGCGACGAGAATGAACGGGCCGACCAGGATGCCGGCGTAGAAGTGCAGGCGCAGGAGGAACGCGCCGAACCAGGGCTGCCTGCTGGGTGGAGTGACTGGCTGGTCCGGGGTGGGCGGCGGGGTGTCTTCGGTGGTGGGGATGGTGGTCATGAGAGGTCCTTCGGGGTGGTGGAGAGAGTGGTGGTGCCCGACTAGACCGACCGATGGTCCTGGTCAGGTCAGCGGGACTGGTCGCGGGGTCTCGACAGGCTCGACCGACGAGATCGTCGCGACCGCGAAACAGGTCACGCGGTCTCGACAGGCTCGACCGACGTATTGGGTGCGTTGGCAGGACGGAGTGCGAGGTCTCGACAGGCTCGACCGACGTGTTGGGTGCGTTGGCAGGACGGAGTGCGAGGTCTCGACAGGCTCGACCGACGTGTTGGGTGCGTCAGCGAGACCGGGTGCGAGGTCTCGACAGGCTCGACCGACGCAGGGGTCGCCGTGGCGGGATTGGTGACGTCGGCGGGACTAGGGGGTGGGGCGGCGGCGCAGGAGGAGGAGCGTGACGCCGATCGCGATCAGGATCGCCACGAGGGCTCCCCCGATCCAGAGCAGGTCGCTGCCCTGCACGGCCGAGCCGGCACTGTCCTCGACGGCGTCAGACGTCGCCGCATCGGTGTCGGCAACCCCAGTGCCTGTCCCACTCGTGGCACAGGTGGGAGCGGTGGCCGAGCCCTCGCCGAGCACCTGGCTGGCGTCGGGCTGCCAGGTGAAGGTGAAGGTGTCGGAGATGGAGTGCCCATCCGTGGACACCGTCTGCCACACCACCGTGTACTCCCCCGGCTGGCCGAGCTGCACCTCGGCCTCGAGCGTCGGCCCGAAGACCGAGGCGCAGCCGTCGCCGTAGTAGAGCGGCGCATCCGTCGGCCCGCTCACCTGCATGGCGCTGCCCGACCCCTCGCCCGAGAGGTCGAGCAGGTTGTCGTTGGTGGTGATCTTGATCGCACCGGGCTGCTCGGTGACGACGGACCCGGGTGCGGGTGAGATATTCACCACCGAGTTGTGCGCGAAAGCGGGGGCCGCGGAGGCCCCCAGCGTCGCGCCCACGACGACCAGAGCGGTCAGCGCCGCACGGCCGAGCACGCGAATGGCCGAGGGGCGGCGACGGACACCGGTCGCGAGTGTTCCACGGCGTTCGGGGAGAGGACTGCGAGCCACGGGCAGTCCTACGCCGCGTTCTTGCGACGGGAGGCGACGGCCACGACAAGTCCGACGGCGCCCACGACGAGTCCGCCGATGCCCAGCAGACGGGCCAGCACATCATCGGAGGCGACCGGGGTGCTCGCGTCGGCGTCATCCGCCGACGCTTCGGTACCACCGTGGCCGTGGCCGGCCTCGGCCGTGGCCTCGGTCACGACGAGGGCCGGGGCCGGATGCGCCGGCTCGGCCTCGCCCTCCACCGCGGCGTCGCTCCAGCTGGTGGAGCCGACCTCACAGGTCTGCAACACAGGGAACGACAGGGTCTTGCCGACGGCGTCGGCCGGGATCTGCAGACTCAGGGCGAAGGTGGTGCGGTAACCGTCGGCCAGAGGCGCGTCGGCCGTGTAGGTGACCTGGCCGACCCGCGTGGTGATGGTGTCGCCCTCGCCGTCCTCGAGTGGGGTGGCGAGGTCGACGGCCACCTTGGCCGCGGTCCAGCCGGGGTTGACCGTGGGGGTGACACTCGTGATGGTGTCGGGGATGTCGATGGTGATGCCGGTGGTGGCGGAGCCGTCGCAGCCGTGGCCGACGGAGAAGGTGAGCAGGCTGTAGGAGCCGGCGGCGGTCGAGGACGGTTCAACCTCGACGTGGGCGCTGGCGGCCAGCGGGGCAGACAGGGCGAGCAGGCCGGCACCGAGGAGCGTGGTGGCGGCGAAGACGGGCGTGGAGAGCTTCATGGGTAGTCCTTGGGATCGTGGCTGGTCGCCCCGGCTGCGGACCGCTCGGAACGGCGGGCAGGCAGGGTCGACAAAATGGGGGCACAACGTCGGAAGGCCTGAGGCAGACCTCAGGCGACGAGGCGCAGCGGCGGCCCACGATGCCGCATGGGACTGAGCAGAACGAGTTGGTCGCGCGGCGGCAGCACGGCAGACACGGCCACAATGGCGCGCGGGATGCCGGGCACCGGCGTGAGCGCGACGACACGCACGAGAACTCCGAAGGCCACCTTCAGGGTGGTGAACAGACCCCAGAAGGCACGCTCACCGAACCGGAGCGCCACCACGGTGACGACAGCGGCAAGCACGTGCGCGATCGGCATCATGAGGCCGTGGCCGGCCGCGGACATGGCAGCGGCCTCCCCCGGCATCAGCGTGACAGCCTGGCCCGCGGCGTGCGCGTGGCCGGCCGGGGCATCCGCGACGGCCAGCTGCCCGCCTGCGCCGCCGAAGGAGAACAGGCCGTGGAAGATCACCTGGCTGACCAGGACCGCGAGGGCGAGACGCCAGGTGGAGAGGGTGCGGCCGGACAGTGCGATCGAGACGATGCCGGCGAAAGCCAGGGAGACCACGACCGCCAGCAGCCCCGGAACGGCGCCGCCGCCCAGGGTGTGCGACAGTGCGGCGACGAACGTGGAGAAACCCGCGACGATCCACCCACGGGCGAAGCGCGCCCAGCGTGTGGTCATGATTCTCCCTCTACGAACGTGCATCGAATCTATCAGGGACACGGCATCCAGGTGCCTCACGGGGTACGTCCCGGTGCGGTCAGGCAGAATGGGAACCGTGATGGCAACGAAACGGCACCCGGCAACCTTCCTCGGCGCGGGAGTCGCAGCGACCGTCCTGTTCCTATCGGGCTGCGCCGCCAATGAGGCCGGCGACGAACCGAGCGACCTGGCCGGCACCCTCGACGGCGCCGGATCGAGCGCACAGGCATCGGCCGAAGACGTCTGGATCTCCCAGTTCCAGCGCGCCAACGGCAGCGTCACCATCAACTACGACCCCACCGGGTCCGGGGCCGGCCGCGAGCAGTTCATCGGCGGCGGCGTCAACTTCGCCGGGTCCGACTCCGCGCTCAGCGACGACGAACTGGCCGGCTCCTTCGGGGCCTGTGCGCCGGGTTCCGCCGCCATCGATCTGCCCGTCTACGTGTCCCCGCTGGTGCTGGTCTACAACGTCGACGGGGTGGACTCGCTGCGCCTGGACCCGCAGACCATTGCGAGCATCTACTCCGGCGCCATCACCCGGTGGAACGACCCGGCCCTCGTGGCCCTGAACCCCGACGCCGGGCTGCCCGACGAGCCGATCTCCGCGGTGCACCGCTCGGACGACTCCGGCACCACGAAGAACTTCGCCGACTACCTGTACCAGAACGTGCCGGATGTGTGGACGAACGAGCCCGCCGACGCCTTCCCGTACCCGGGCGAGGGCGCGCAGGGCAACTCGGGCGTGGTGAGCGCGGTCGCCAACGGGCGCAACACCATCGGGTACGCGGATGCGTCGCGCGTGGGCGACCTGTCGGTGGCCGCCCTCAAGGTGGGCAACGACTTCGTCGACTACTCCACGGAGGCCGCCGCCGCGATCATCGACGAGTCGCCACTGGTGGCCAGGGACAATCCCAATGACCTCGTGGTGGACGTGGATCGCACGTCGACGGCAGCCGGGGTCTACCCGCTGGTGTTGGTGAGCTATCTCATCGCGTGCGAGGAATACCCCGACGCCGACCAGGCCGAGCTCGTGTCCGCATACCTGGGCTATGTCGCCAGCCCGGAGGGCCAGAACGCTGCCGCGGAGAGTGCGGGATCGGCCCCGTTGTCTGCGGAGTTCTCAGCCCGGGTGCTCGACGCGATCGACAGCATCCGCTGAGCCGCAGCTGAGCACTGAACGGCAGATGGATATCTGTGGAGCGTCAGATGATGCCCCACAGATATCCATGAGTCGTGTGCGCTGTCACAAACCCGAATTGTGAGGACGCACCCGAACCAGAAAACCGTACCGTATCCCGGTCGGCGACACGTGAAGGATATTGGCGGCCGGACCCGCCCCGTGGGCGCGACACGCCGGTTAACCAGCAGCAGGGCACCCCCCGAAACGGAGGGTGCCCTGCTGTCGTGTGCGGCGGTGTTACAGGTTCGCCAGAGCGGTGATCGACGCGTCACCCGGCGTGGCCGTGGTAAAGCTGGAGTCGATCTCGGCCCGGTCGAGCAGGTCTTCCATGCGACGACGACGCTGCTTGGGGATCAGCGTGACGACGGTACCGGACTTACCGGCGCGGCCGGTGCGGCCGGCGCGGTGCAGGTAGGTCTTGTACTCGTCGGGCATGTCGGCCTGGATGACCAGGTCGATGTCGTCCACGTGGATGCCGCGGGCGGCGACGTCCGTGGCGACCAGGACGTTGACCCGGCCGCTGGTGAGCATCTGCAGGTTGCGGGTACGGCGGGCCTGGTTCAGGTCGCCGTGCAGGCTGGTGGCCTTGACGCCGGCGTCTTCGAGCTGGTCGGCGAGCTGCTCAGCGTACGCACGGGTGCGGCTGAAGATGAGCGTCTTGCCCTGGCGGTCGACGAGCTGGCCGATGATGGAGGCCTTGTCGCGGTGCTCGATGAGGAGGACCTTGTGGTCGATCGTGCTGGAGGCCTGGTCTTCACCGGCGACCTCGTGCACGGCCGGGTTGGTCAGGAACTCCTTGACCAGCGAGGCGACACCCTTGTCGAGGGTGGCCGAGAACAGCAGACGCTGGCTGTTCTTCTTGGTCAGACGCAGGATGCGCTGAACCGGCTCGAGGAAGCCGAGGTCGCACATGTAGTCGGCCTCGTCGAGAACCGTGATGACAACCTCGGACAGGTCGAGACGACCCTGCTCGACGAGGTCCTCGATGCGGCCGGCGGTGCCGATGATGATGTCCACGCCGCGCTGGAGGGCGCTAACCTGGCGGTACTGCGGAACGCCGCCGTAGATCTGGGTGGTGAAGAGGCCGACGCTGCGTGCGATGGGCTGCACGGTGCGGTCGATCTGCAGGGCCAGCTCGCGGGTGGGGGCCAGGATGAGCGCGCGGGGCTTGCGGGCCATCTTGCGGTCCTTGGCGCCGTTGTTCTCCATGAGCTTCTCGATCATGGGGGCGGCGAACGCGATGGTCTTGCCGGAGCCGGTCTTGCCACGGCCGAGCACGTCGCGGCCGGCGAGCACATCGGGGATGGTCGCGGCCTGGATCGGGAACGGGCTCGGGGCGCCGAGCAGGGCGAGCTCGCGCACGATGTTGCCACCGAGGCCGAGGTCGCCGAATGTCACGCCGACAACATCCGCTGCGGTCGTGGCGATGGCCTCGAGGCGCTCGAGGACCACGTCGTCGCCGGCGGCGAACTTGGGCTTGGAGTCGCGGTCGGGGTAGAAGTTGCTGGAGTGGCCGCCGTCGTTCGAGCGGTCGTTGCGGGCCGCGCGGTCGTTGCTGTACGCGGGACGCTCGCCACGGGCCGGACGGTCGGTGCGGGCCGGGCGGTCGCCGTAGGACGGACGCTCGGTGCGGGCGGGACGGTCGTTGTTGTACGCCGGACGGTCGGTGCGCGGGGCACGGTCACCGTATGACGGACGCTCGCTGCGCTGGCCGCGGTCGCCGTAGGAGGGACGGTCGCCGCCACGGTCGCTGTTGTAGGCCGGACGGTCGGTGCGCGGGGCACGGTCACGGTAGGAGTGACGGTCGCCGCCGCGGGCGGGACGGTCGTTGTTGTACGCGGGACGGTCGGTGCGCGGGGCACGGTCGCCGTAGGACGGACGGTCGTTGTTGTACGACGGGCGATCGGTGCGCGGGGCACGGTCACCGTAGGACGGACGCTCGCTGCGCTGGCCGCGGTCGCCGTAGGAGGGACGGTCGCCGCCACGGTCGTTGCGGTCGTTGTTGTAGGCCGGACGATCGGTGCGCGGGGCACGGTCACCGTAGGAGGGACGGTCGCCGCCACGGGCGGGACGGTCGTTGTTACGGTCGTTGTTGTAAGCAGGACGATCCGTGCGCGGGGCGCGGTCGTTGTAGGCGGGACGCTCGGAGCGGCCGGCGGCCGGACGCTCGGTGCGGTTGCCGTAGGCCGGACGGTCGCCGTAGGCGGGACGGTCGGAGGAGGAGCGCTCACCGGAGCGCGCGGCGCGCTCGTCGGCGTTCCAGCGCTGCTTCTTGGGGGCGCCCTCGTCAGCGCGGTATCCGCGGTGTCCGGGGCTCTTGCTGCCACCCTTGGGTGCGCCCTTGGGGCCGCCCTTGGAGTAGCTCGGGTCGTAGTTCTTGGCTGCGCGGCCGACGGCCGGCTTCTTGCTAGTAGGCATAGAAGTATTCCTGGGTTGTGTTGAGTACATGGCAGAACAACGCCGCACAGCGACGCAACCTGAGAACCCGGGCAGTCTATGGCCGGGGCCGTTCACATACAGTGATTTTTCACCAGCGGATTACTGGGAAACCGGCCCATCCTGACTTACAAACCCATCCGCGCACACAATGAAACACGCGGTGTCAAGAGCCGACTTGTCTACGTTACCTGATCGAGTCCCAAAAGTCACGGATGACTTTGCCCGTCGCACGGTCTCGACCGTCGGCGCGATTCGGTGCGGAGGGCTCGATCGGGCACAATCGAGAAATGCTCTCTTCCGATCTGCCCCTGCGCGCGACGGGCTCCCGTGTCAAGACGGCGGTCTGGCAGCCTCGACTCCTTCAGGCCGCGAAGACCGCGGTGGCGGTGGCGATCGCCTGGAAGCTGGCCCCGTACATGCCGGGCGTCGCCAACGACTACCCCTATTACGCCCCGCTCGGTGTGATCGTGGCCAGCTTCCCCACCCTGATGGGGTCGATCAAGAACGCCGCGCAAACTCTGGCCGGGCTTGTGATCGGCATCGCGCTCGCGGCCGCGGTGATCATCTTCAGCGAACCCAGCGTGATCACCGTCTCCCTCGTGGTGGGCATCGGGATCCTCTTCGGCGGCATCCGGCAGCTCGGCGCCGGCCGGGACTATGTGCCGATCGCAGGGCTCTTCGTGCTGATCGTGGGCGGACCGAACGCGGATGGCTACTCGATCGGCTACGTGTCGCAGATGAGCTTGGGCATCGTGGTCGGATTGGCGGTCAACCTGCTGGTGGCGCCGCCGTTGCGGGTGACCGCCGCGGTGAAGGAACTGTCCCGGCTGCGGGGCGCGCTCGGGCGGCACCTCGAGTCGCTGGCGGATGCGCTCGACGCGAACTGGCCGCCCGAGGAGGGTGAGTGGTCCACGCAGGGGCAGACCCTGGCGAGCACGACGAAGGCGGTACGCCACGCGCTGGCCGAGGCCGACGAGAGCCGGCGGATCAACCCGAGGGCGCGCATCCGGCCGCATGACCTCAGCACCGACCACGACGACCTGGCGGCGCTCGAGAACGTGACCTTCTATGTGCGTGACCTCACCGACGTGCTGGCCGGAGCCGCCTGGGGAACGCCGGTGCCGGTGGACCTGCCGGCCGCGCTGCGCCCGCCGTTGAGCGCGGCCGTGCGGGCGACGGCCGCTGTGGTGATCGAATGGGACACCGGCTCCACGAGCCTCGACACCCTGCACACGGCAGAAGAGGCGGTGGCCGCCGTGACACAGGCCGTGCACGACCACCGGGAGCTGGGCGCCGACGCCGTGGTGGCGGCCAGTGCGGCCGCTCTGGACCTCACGAGGATGCTGGCGGCCCTGAGCCCGGGCATCGTGCGGGACGCGCCCGCTCCGGCCTGAGCACACCCGCGGGGACCTGCCCCGGCAGCCCGCGACGCGCCCGGGCCGGGGCGGGCACGCGGGCCGATTAGCAGGGCCGCGCGGACCGATCTATTCTCGGGAGTACCCGCACCCAGCGCATTCAGGAGCATCCGTGAGCACCGGTCGCCGCACCATCGGACTAGGCTCCCGACGCTTCATCATTCTCTCCGTCGCGCTCGTGGGCGGGATGGCCGTCGTGGCGGCGGCGTTGCTCGGCGGATTCCACTGGAACCTGCGCCCGGTGGCGCCCGCACAGGCCGGCGGCACGGCCAGCGAGGTCGACACCACGGCCGTCGTGGGCATCCGCACCTTCGTGGCCCCCGGCGACGCCGTGATCGACGAGGACGTGGTCTATGCCACCGAACCGGACGGCACCCAGCTCACCCTCGATGTCTGCTCACCGCCAGCAGCCGTCGATCCGGTGACGGCCAGCGATGCGCCTACGGCCACCGGGGATGGGGACGCCGCGAACGCGGATGCTGCCACGGACGCCGGCGCGGATGCAGCTACGGGGACGGCGGATGCCGGCTCCGAGGTCTCGGCGGGCACCGATCCGAGCGCGTCGACGGAGGCTCCCGCCGAACCGGCCCTGCTGCCGGCTGTGCTGTCGATCCACGGCGGCAGTTGGGCCCGCGGCGACAAGGCCAACAGCGACTGGCGCAATGTGTGCGAATGGCTCGCAGCCGAAGGCTTCGTGGGCTTCTCCGTCAACTATCGCCTCGTGCCCGCGGTCTCCTTCCCCGCGGCCATCGACGACCTGGGCCGGGCTGTCGAGTGGATGCGCGCGAACGCCGGCAGTTACGGCGTGGACCCCGACCGGATCGGGGCCTTCGGCGGCTCGGCCGGCGGCAATCTCGCGGCGCTGCTCGGCGCCCGGGGCCGTGGGTCGCTCACCGAAGGGGCTCGGGTCGCGGCCGTCGCCGAGCTCTCCGGGCCCGTCGACCTCAGCTACGAGGGCATTGTCGTGTCCGGTGGCTCGTCGGGCCTCGAGCGGATCGTGCTCGACTACCTCGACTGCGCGTCGCTGCTGGATTGCCCCGCCGCGAGGGACGCCTCGGCCGTCAGATCGTTGGACCGCACGGACCCGCCGGTGTTCATCGGCAGCAGCACCGAGGAGTTCATCCCGCTGAGCCAGTCCACCGGCTTCGCTGCCGACCTCGATGCCCTCGGGATCGCCAACCAGCTCGTCACCGTTCCCGGGAGCCTGCACTCCATCGGCATTCTCGATGCCGGCATGCGGGCCGAAGTGGCCGCGTTCCTGCACAGATACCTCGGTACCTGACCGCCGCTCAGGCTTCGCTGCGCCTCGTACGGCTGGGCGCGCCGGTTATAGCGGGCGCGGGCGCCGAGAGGGGGCGCGGTGAGCGTCGCGGGTGAGGGCTCGCGCGGTTGCGGATGCGAAGCGGGTCACGAGGTCTCGACAAGCTCGACCGACGTTCGTGCCGGGTTCCGCAGAAAGGGTCACTAGGTCTCGACAAGCTCGACCGACGTGCGGGGCGGGGTCGTAGCGGAGGTTGTGGGGCGGTGCGATACTGGCGCCACTTGCCGGTAGACCGGCCACCCCTCTACCGCTCCGGGATTGCGAAACGGCATGGATTTGACGTCGAACGGTCGTGACAAGCGTCGTGCCAGGCGTGCCCGCCGGCCACGCGCCGTCGCCCTCGGAAGTGTTCTGACCTTCGTCGTGCTCGTGCTCAGTGCGGCCGCACCGCTCTCGGCCAACGCCGCGCTCGCTCCCGGGGCGCCGCGGGGAGCCGTCTCGGCCACGGCAGCCGATCACACGCCGGAGGCGTCCACGTCGGCAGCGACACCGATGCCGACAGACTCACCCACACCGACTCCGACAATGACGCCCACACCAACACCAACACCAACACCCACACCCACACCCACACCCACACCCACGCCGACTCCAACCACAACTCCCACGCCCGATTCGCCGGCACCCAGCGAGACTCCCACCCCGTCGCCGCCGACAGAAACCCCTGATCCGCCGGATCCGGGCGGAACGCCGACCCCAACGCCGACGCCGACGCCGAACCCCACCCCCACTCCCTCGACAGCGCCCGGCGAGCCGGGCCCGCCCGGGACCCCGCCGGACCCGTCGACCACGGAAGTTCCCGACCCGGACGGGACGGGAATCGAACCCGGCGCCCCCGTCACCCCGGAGCCGGCCCCCGGCGACAGCACACCGCCCGCCCCCGGGACGCCCACGGGGAGCGCCGGCGACCCCCAGGCATCCGCCGGTGAGTCCGGCCGCGGAACGGAGAACGGCGCCCCGGCCGGACCTCCCGCCTCGAGGGCGCCGCGGGCATCCGGTCTCCCCCAGTCGAGCTCCGCCGAACGCCCGCCGTCGCGGGACTATTCTCGCGCCGCCGCGGCCGTCGCGACCGCGGAGGGAGCCAGGGCCGCCGCCCAGGTCGCCTATGACACCGCCAGACTCGACCTGGCCGCAACGGTGGCCGACCATGCATCCGCGTCGACCCGCCTCGAGGAGGTGCGGGCCCTGGCCGAGGCGGCGTCAACCCAGTCCGCGATCTCTTCCCGGGCCCTGGCCACGCTGGTGCGGGCGACCGTGCAGCAGGGCACAGACACCACCACACTGGATGCCCTGCTCGGCGACCAAGGTTCCGCCGAGCTGCTGTCCCGGCTGGGGATCGTGGACCGGATCTCGGAGTTGACGGGCAGTCTCGGCGAGCTGCGGCAGCGGGTGGAACAGGATCAACAGCGGGCCGCACGGCTCGAGGCGGACTACGAGGTCGCCCAGGCCGCCACCCAGAATTTCCCCTTGGCCGACAAGCAGGCCGCGCTCGCGACGGCGGAGGTCGCTCTCGGCCAGGCGACCGCCGCCCTCGCGGCCGCCACGAGTGGAGCGCAGACCGCGCTGGCCGAATCGGGCTCGGCCGCGGCGCTGCGCTCGAGCGCGGCATCCAGTGAGCTCGCCGGTATCGCAGGCGCGCGCTTGAGCGGGCAGGGCTGGGCGACGCCGGCGGCAGGCGGCGTCACCGATGGCTTCGGACCACGCCCCACCCTGCCGTTGCCCGGTGTCGAAGCGTTCCATTCAGGCGTCGACCTGGGCGCCGAGTGCGGGTCGCCCGTCTTCGCGGCCAGCGCCGGAATCGTCGCCCAGACCGGCCAACTGGGCACCTACGGTAATTGGGTGCTGATCGACCACGGTGAGGGCGTCGCCACCGGCTACGCCCACATTCGGGACGGCGAGACCCTGGTGAGCGTCGGCGATGCGGTCACGGCCGGCCAGGTGATCGCCGGGGTGGGCAGCACCGGCGCGTCAACGGGGTGCCATCTGCACATCGAGGTGCGGATCGATGGCACGCCGATCGACCCGCAGCCGTTCTTCGCCGCCCGCGGGATCACCCTCGGCACGGACTGATCAGCGCCGGGGACCGGTCAGCGCGTGGCGCGGCGCAGCCGGCGGTTCTCGCGCCCGCCCTCGACGACCAGGTAGAGCACGGGCAGCACCACCAGGGTCAGCACCGTCGACGACACCAATCCGCCGATGACCACGAGCGCCAGCGGCTGCGAGATGAAGCCGCCGTGACCGGTGAGCCCGACCGCCATCGGCAACAGCGCGAAGATCGTGGCCAGAGCCGTCATGAGAATCGGGCGCAACCGCCGTGAGGCACCGTGCACCAGGGCGTCGAAGACACTCTGGCCCCGTCGCCGGTACTGGTTGACCAGGTCCACGAGCACAATGGCGTTGGTGACGACAATACCGATGAGCATCAGCACCCCGATGAGGGAGGCCACGCCGAGCGGGATGCCGGTGATGACCTGCAGGGCGATCGCTCCCGTGGCCGCGAACGGCACCGACACGAGCAGCAGCAGGGGCTGCAGCAGTGAGCGGAAGGTGGCGACCATGACGATGTAGACGATCAGGATGGCGACGAGCATCGCGATTCCGAGCTGCTGGAAGGCATCCGTCTGGTCGGCCGAGACGCCACCGATTGTCGCGGATGCGCCGGTGGGCAGGTCGGTGTCGGTCAGCGCGGTCGACACCTCGGCCGTGGCGGTGCCCAGGTCGTCGCTGTTCGGTGTGGCCGAGATCGTGGCGGTGCGCAGCCCCTTGGTCGTGGTGAGGGTGGACGGACCGTCGACCTGCTCGACGGTGGCGAGGGTGTCGAGGGCGACGGGCCCGGCCAGCGTGGGGATCTGCAGCGCCGCGAGATCGGCCGTCGTGGCCGGGGAGGTGGCGGACTGCAGGTAGACCGAGAGGGTGGCTTCGTCGATCACGATCGAGCCGATCGTGCTCGGCTGCATCGCCTGGGACACCAGCGTGCCGAGGGCGAGTTCACTGAGCCCCGCCGCGGCCGCGGCCGTGCGGTCGATGGTGACCGCCACATAGGGGCGGGAGGCGGCGAGGTTGCTGCTGACCTGGGTGACGGAACCGAGGTCCCCGACGGCGGCGAGGATGTCGTCGGAGGCGGTCTGCAGATCGGCGCCGGACGCCGCGGTGATGTCGATCTCGATGTCGGACGAGCCGCCGAAGCCGGAACCGGCGGACACCGTGACCTCACCGGCGTTGTCGAGGTCGTCGAGCTGGGTGCGCACCTCGGCCTGCACGGCGTCGGAATCGGCGGAATCGTCGGTGGTGACGGAGTAGGTGACGGTGCTCGACGACGAGCCGCCGCCGGCGAAGGCCGCGAACGCGCTGCCGCCGCCGATCGACACCTGCACGATGCTCACGCCCTCGACCCCGCGGATGGCGTCCTCGACGGCCGTGGACGCGGAGTCCTGCGCCGCGAGGCTGGTGCCCACCGGGAGTTCCTGGGTCACCTGGAAGGTGGACTGGCCGGTGGAGCCGAGGAAGTTGACCTTCATGAACGGCAGCAGCGCGACGGTGCCGACCAGCACGAGAGCGGCGAGCAGCAGCGTGCTGACGTAGTGCCGCAGGGTCCAGCGGATGATCGGCAGGTAGCCCTTCTGCAGGCGGCTGGGCTGTTCGCGCGCATCGCGTTCGTCGAAGCCGTCGGCATCGGGGGCGGCGTGCCGGTTGCGGGGCAGGACGGCCGTGGCGGTGGTCACGGTGCCGGTGGCGACCGAGGCCAGGGTGGCGGGTGCGGCCGGGGTCGGTGCGGCGCCGGCCGGGGTGGCGGGATCCGTCACGGCGGCATCCGTCACGACGACGGCCGGACCGGTGACGGGAGAATCCGCACCGGTGGAGTCTGTGCCGAGCGTGCCGGCGACGGCGGGCTCGGTGACGGGCGCGGCGGTGACGGACGACTCGGCAGCGAGTGTCTCAGCAACGGCGGCGGGCTTCGGTGCACGGAGGAACCAGTACGCCAGCACCGGGACGATCGTGAGCGCGACGAGCAGCGACGCGAGCAGCGCGATCGTGACGGTGAGCGCGAACGGGCGGAAGAGCTCGCCCGTGGACCCGCCCACGAAGGAGATCGGCAGGAACACCGTGACCGTGGTGATGGTCGACGCAGTGATGGCGCCGGCCACCTCGCGGACGGCGCGCACGATCGTGTCCGCTCGGTCGGCACCCCAGACCAGATGCCGCTTGATGTTCTCGATCACCACGATGGAGTCGTCGACGACCCGGCCGATGGCGATGGTGAGCGCACCGAGGGTGAGGATGTTGAGCGAGTAGCCCACCGCCTGCAGCCCGATGAAGGTGATCAGCACCGAGGTGGGGATGGAGATGGCGGTGACGAGGGTGGCGCGCACCGACAGCAGGAACACCAGGATCACCAGGACGGCGAAGACCAGGCCGAGGATTCCTTCCTGGGTGAGCGCGTCGATGGACTCCTGGATGAACGGGGCCTGGTCGAACACGACGGTCATGCTGGTGCCGGGAACGGCGTCTTCGAGCTGCGGCAGGATGGCGCGCACGGCCGTGGACACGTCGACCGTGTTGGCGGCCGGCACCTTGGTGACCGAGATGGTGAGGGCGGGCTCGCCGTTGACCCGGGAGATGCTGGTGACGGGGTTGTCCTGCACGGCGACCGCGGCGACGTCGCCGATGGTCACCGGTGCCGCCGCCGCGGTGGGGCGGGCGGTGGGATCCGCGGCGCCGATCAGAGGGAGGGCGGCGATGTCGTCGGCCGAGCCGAGCTTGGTCCCCGCCTGAACGGAGAGGGTCTGGTCGCCCTCGGTGAGCGAACCGGCCGGGATGAGCGAGCCGTTCTGCTGCAGGGCGTCGCGGATGGCGGCGGTGGTGAGGCCGCGCGCGGTCAGCTGCGCGGCATCCGGCGTGATGGTGACGCGCTGGCCGATGTCACCGACGAGAGTGGCGTCGCGCACCCCGTCGACGTCGCGGATGTCACCGAGCACGCTGCGGGTGAGCTGGTCGGCGACGGTGTCGGCGTCGCCGCCGGACACGGCCAGCGACAGCACCGGGAAGTCATCGATGGTGCCGCTGATCACCTGCGGGTCGAGGTCCTCGGGCAGCGTGGTCTTGATGCGGTTGATGGCCTGGCTGATCTTGGATTCGGCCTTGACGAGGTCGGTGCCGTAGGTGAACGTGGCGTTGACCAGCGAGGAGTTCGTACTGCTCGTCGTGGACGTGGACTCGAGGCCCTCGATGCCCTGGATCGCCCGCTCGATAGGCGTGGAGACGTCGTCGTTGACGACCTCGGGCGAGGCCCCCGGGTAGCTTGTGGAGACCAGCAGCGTGGGCAGCTGCAGGGAGGGGATCAGCTCCTGCTTGAGGCTGGTGAGGGCCAGGCTGCCGAAAATCGCCGCGACGATGGTGATGAGCGCGATGAGCGCCCGGTTCTTCATACTCAAGACCGAGAGAAAATACACCCGATCAGTATCTCATCGAGCGCGCGCAGACCCCCGGCAGGCGGGGCCGCAGAAGTGACGGTCTCGTTACGGTTACACGACGTCGGCGAGGTAGCCTGTGTCGGGCAGCGGATGCCGCAGCAGCGACTCCCAGGCCAGCGCCAGGGCATCCAGGGCCCGGGGCATGTCGTCGGGGCCGTAGCAGAAGGGGATGCGCAGGAACCTCTCGAAGGCCCCGTCGATGCCGAAGCGCGGGCCGGCCGGCAACAGCAGGCCCTGGGCGCGGGCGGCGAGCGCCAGCTGCGAGCTCACCGGGCGGCCGAGGTTGACCCAGAGGGTGATGCCACCGTCGACCGCGGGCACCTGCCATTCCGGGAACCGCTGGGCCAGGCCCTCGGTGAGCCGGTCCCGGCCGGCGCGGAGAAGCAGGCGCCGGGACTCGAGGATGTCGGGCAGTTGTTCGATCAGCCGGGTCACGATGAGCTGCTCGAGCACCGGGGTGCCGAGGTCGTTGGCCAGGCGGGCCGCGGCCAGCTTGCGGATGAGGCCGGGGTCGGCCCGGATCCAGCCGACCCGCAGCCCGCCCCAGACGGACTTGCCGACCGATCCGACAGTGACGGCGAGGTCGGGCCGGGCGGCATCCGCCGAGGCGGCGAACGGGCCGAAGTCGCCCACCCGGTCGATGTCCAGTTCGCCGATGGTCTCGTCGCTGATCAGCAGGGTGCCCTGGCGGGCCGCGGCGGCCAGCACCCGTTCGCGCTGGGCGACTGGCATGGTCTGCCCGGTGGGGTTCTGGAAGTCGGGCATGAGGTAGCCGAGCACCGGGTTGCTGCGCTCCAGGGTCTGCAGCAGGGCGGCCTCGTCCCAGCCCGGGTCGGCGCCGGGCAGCGCGGCCGTGACCGACACGGGCATCAGGCGGCCGCCGGCCGCGCGAAGGGCCTCATAGGCGTGCGGGTAGGTGGGCGTCTCGATGAGCACCCGGTCGCCGCGGTTCACCAGCACCCGGGCCAGCAGGGCGATGGCGTGCTGCGCCCCGACGGTGACCATGATCTGGTCGGGTTCGGTCGGCAGGCCCCGTGCGCGGTACCGCTCCGCGATGGCCTGCCGGAGTTCGGGCAGTCCCACCGGGTCGAAGCCGGATCCGCCGAGGTGCCGGGGCAGGTCGGCCGCGGCGAGCGCGGCGACCTCGGCGAGGCCGGGCCAGGCCGGCAGGACTGCCTGGCCGAGGTCGAGCACCGGGTGCTGCGACGGCGTATCCGTCGGCTCGGGCGCACCGGGAAGGCGGGTCACGCTGCCCGAGCCCTGCACGCTGTGCAGGTACCCGGCGCTGCGCAACTGGCCGTAGGCCGCGGTGACGGTGGTGCGGCTGAGCCCGAGCCGGGTGCCAAGGTCGCGTTCGGCGGGCAGCCGGCTGTCGGTGGGGATGCGGCCGTCGAGGGTGAGCAGGCGGATGCGGTCGGCCAGTGCCCGGTAGGCGGTACCGTTGGTGCGCCACTCCCCCAACAGGGTTTCGAGGGCGCGAGCGGTCAGCTGATTCGGCGACATAAGGCCACTCTAGGCAGATTGGCTACTTGATTCCAAGCCTTTCACGCAATTGGATTGGTGCTTATGACACGTCGCTTGATTCAGCTCCTCATTGGCCTCTTCCTGTATGGAATCGGCATCGCGTTGATTGTGCGCGGAGCGATTGGCGTGGCGCCGTGGGATGTGCTGACCCAGGGCATCGACTCCCACACGCACCTGGGCTTCGGGGTGGTGACCACCATCATCAGCGGCTGCGTGCTGCTGCTCTGGATTCCGCTGCGCCAGAAGCCGGGGGTGGGAACCATCGCCAACGCGCTCCTGGTGGGGCCCGCGGCGGACGTGGGGCTCTGGCTCATTCCCGCCGACCTGGCCCTCTGGGTGCGAGTGCTGCTCTTCGCCGCCGGACTGGTGCTTCTGGCGGTCGCCTCGGGCATCTACATCGGGGCGAGCCTGGGGCCCGGCCCGCGTGACGGCCTGATGACGGGCCTGCACGCCCGCACCGGCTGGCCGATCTGGGCGGTGCGCACCGGCATCGAGGGCTCGGTGCTGGCCATCGGATGGCTACTCGGCGGCAACGTGGGGCTGGGCACCGTGGCGTTCGCGCTCTTGGTGGGTCCGCTCTGCCAGTGGACACTGCCCCTGTTCGCCCGGCGGCCCGTTCGCGAGAGCGGCGAAGTGGTCGCCTCCGCCGCCTGAGCCGACCATTCGACCGCTTTCGCGAGAGCACTAGAGGTGCTCGGCCGCGTAGACGGTGAGGGCGTCGCGCACGAAGGCGGCGCCGATGGGGCCGCCGTAGTTCGCCGCGAACCTGTCGTCGGCGACGTACATCTCGCCCAGTCCGCGCACGTAGTCCGCCGCTGGATGCCCATCGATCCGGGGCAGACCCGGGATGGATCCGAGCCACTCCACCTGGCGACGGGCCAGGAGCTGCGCCTCGTCGCCGGCCGGGTCGAGCCCCCGGGTGGCGGCGTCCGCCCAGTCGGCCTGCAGGGCGCCGGATGCGGCCTGCCATTCGGCGCGCTCGGCGGGGGTCTTGGAGCGCCACCAGGCGTCGCCCGTGGCGTAGGCGTCCCGGCCCCAGCGCTCCTCGACCTCCTTCTTATAGTGGGTGTGGTCGAAGCCGTCGAACATTGTCTCTGCCATGAGGGGTCCCTCTCCTTCCAATGCGGTGATCGTGCTGTGCACCGACCGAATCTGACGCTGCAGGCGCGCTTGCTCCTGCTCGAGCCAACCGAGGTGCGCGCGCAGGGCCGCTCCCTCATCGACCTCGCGGTCGAGGACCTCGCGGATCGCCGGGAGGCCGAGACCGAGCTCCCGCAGCAGCAGGATGCGCTGCAACCTGACGAGCGCCCTCTCGTCGTAGTAGCGGTAGCCGTTGCTCCCGATCCGGCTGGGCGGCAGCAGCCCCTCGGCGCCGTAGTGGCGCAGGGTGCGGCTGGTGGTTCCCGCGAGGCGGGCGATGTCCTGGATCGAGTAGTCCACGAGTCCTCGCTCCCTCCCCCAGCGGGGCGGCGGATGAGCCGCAACGTCCGGGTCGTGTGGTGCACAGTGCCGGGCGGGCTGCCCAACACGTTCGACGGTAATTCTTGACGTTACGTCAAGGTCAAGGCCGTGCCGCGCGGATTCTTCCGAGTCAGGCGCAGATCGAGACGATGGTTGCCTCCAACACCTCGGCTACCTGGTGGATGGAGCGCTCGGTCGCCCACTCCGCCGTCGCGTGCGCCCCGCCGCCGTCGACGCCGAAGAGCAGGCACGGGATGCCCGCCGCGAGCACCAGGGCCGCATCGGTCCAGAAGGGCTCGCCGCGCTGTACGACCGGGTGCCCGAGAACCCGCTCGGCCTGTTCGGCCAGCTCCAGCACGATCGGCCAGTCGGGATCGGCCTCGAAGGCCGCTCGGGCCACCAGCCGGGTGAGGGTGTAGCCGAAGTCGGGGGTGCCCTGCGCCAGGTGGTCCAGCAGGCGGCGCAGCTCCGCCTCGACCGCGTCCGGCGTCTCGCTGGGGAGCGTGCGCCGCTCGATCGTCAGGGTGCAGGACGGGGCGACCGTGGCCGCATCCGTGCCGCCGGCGATGACGGCCACCCGCACCGTGCCGTGGCCGAGCAGCGGATGCGGGGGTTTCTGCTCGAGCCCGGTGCGGAGGTCGTCGAGGGCGCGCAGCACCAGGCCGGCGTGCCGGATGGCGTCGACGCCCTGCTCCGGCATCGAGCCGTGTGCCGCGCGGCCGTGCAGGGTGAGGTCGAACCAGGCGAAGCCCCGGTGGCAGACGGTGAGGCTGAGTTCGCTGGGCTCGACCACGACGGCCGAGTCGGCACTGAAACGCCGGAGCACCTCCTCGGTGCCGGAGCTGCCGAACTCCTCGTCGGCGACCAGGGTCACGAGCACGTCGCCGGCCAGCGGCGTGAGCGTGGCCCGCTGCGCGGCGACGAGCACGGCGGCCAGGCCGCCCTTGGTGTCGAACGCACCGCGGCCGTGCAGCCGGCCGGAGTGCCGTTCGCCCGCAAAAGGATCACCCTCGTAGCCATCGACGCCGACGGTGTCGAGGTGGGCGTTGAGCATCAGCGACCGGCCGCCGCCGGTGCCGCGTTTGATGCCCACGATGGAGGGCCGCCCGACGCTTTCCTCCAGACGGTGCACCTCGAACCCCCGGGTCGCAAGCCATTCGGAGCACCAAGCGGCAATCTCCGTCTCACCGGCGCCGCCCGGAGCAAGGTCGGGGTTGACCGAGTCGATCGTGATGAGGCGGGCGGCCAGCGCGACCGGATCGAGGTGGCCGTTGGCGGCAGGCTCGAGCGTGCTGTGCCGACCGGTGTCGACGGGACCGGGCTCGGTGGGGGTCGCCATCTACCGAACCTACTGCCGGATGGCCGCTCCCGGGAGGGACGGACGTCCCATCGCCCGTCCCTCAGCACCCCCGCGGGGTGGACGGGGGGGGACTGTTTACCGGGAGGGGGATGTCCGCCAGACTTGTTGGATGGGAGATGAAGCGACCGTGACCGCGCGGATGATGCCGGGGCGGGCATCCGGCCGGGCGTTGGTGCGGGTGCTGGCGGCGGCGCTCGTGTCGGTGTCGGCGGTGCTCCTGTTCGGGCTGCGGCTGCCCCTGCCCGGCTACGCGGCACTGGCGGCGGCGCTGCTTGTGGCGTTCCTGGCGGACCGCGCGCTCTTTCGGGACCTGGCCCTGATTGCCGTGGGGCTGCTCATCATCAGCACGATCTCGGTCGAGGCGAACATCAGCTACCCCAACATGGCGTTGATGGGGGTGGTGCTCTCTGCCGCCGTCTTCGTGCCGTACCTGATTTCCCGGCGGCTGCTCGGCGACCGGGAGGTGTGGTTCCCGATCCGCACCGGGCAGCGTTGGACCACCCTGGAGCGCTGGTATCTCGTGGGTGTGCTGCTGCTGGGCTACCTGATCCTGCCCACCTATTTCATCCGCTCGGGCGCCTACCTCAACTGGCCGGGCATCAGCGCTCCCGACGAACTCGGCCGGCTCTTCGTGGGTGTGGGCTTCGTGGGTATCTGGGACGAACTGTTCTTCATCTGCCTGGTTTTCGCCCTGCTCAGGCGGCACTTCTCCTTCTGGACAGCGAACCTCTTGCAGATGGTGATCTTCGTGTCATTCCTCTGGGAGCTCGGCTACCGCAGTTGGGGGCCGCTGCTGACGATCCCGTTCGCGCTGCTGCAGGGCTACACCTTCTCCATCACGAAGTCGCTCACCTACGTGGTGTGCGTGCACCTGCTCTTCGACCTGGTGGTGTTCCTGGTTCTGGTGCACGCCCACAACCGGGACTGGCTCGCGGTCTTCCTGTACTGACCCCGGTCCGCGGATGCCCGCACGGCTGCCTGCCCGGCCTTCCTGTACCGACCCTTCGGGTTTGCCGAGAGGGCATTGCGGTCGGCGCACACGCGATATATCTTGAGATTCAACTAGACGCGATATATCGCGAAGGAGAA
Source organism: Cryobacterium arcticum (assembly GCF_001679725.1). NCBI lineage: Bacteria > Bacillati > Actinomycetota > Actinomycetes > Micrococcales > Microbacteriaceae > Cryobacterium > Cryobacterium arcticum. Next base: position 3,557,084 of record NZ_CP016282.1, read on the forward strand.
TAGTCATGACGCAGGAAAAGTGGTTGGTCGCCCCGGGGCAGACCAAAATCATCGACGTGGAGCTCGTGCGCTCACTCAAGGTCAGCCTCATCGGCGGCAAGATCGACGTGATCGGCAGCGATGAGCCCGGCGCGCGCATCGAGGTGCACAGCGTGACCGGCAAGGACCTCAAGGTCTCCGTCGTGGGCGATGCCCTCGAGATCGATCACCCCCAGCTTCGCTGGGACAACTTCATCGACGTGTTCGCGTCCTTCCGCGGCAGCGCGAAGGCCGAGGTGAGCGTCACCGTTCCTCGCGACGTGGCACTGAAGTTCGGCGTGGTCACGGCGGATGCGCTCGTCACCGGGCTCCGCAACGATGCCAAGCTCAGCACGGTCTCCGGCGACCTCGTCATCGACGACATCACGGGCGACCTCGAGCTCAACGGTGTGAACGGCGAGATGTCGGTGCGCAACCACACGGGCAACATCTTCGCGCACACGGTCTCCGGCGACATCACCGCGAGCGGGACCATCCGCCGGTTCACGGTCGACGGGGTCACCAGCGCGATCTTCCTCGACATCGAGGGCACCCCCGACGAGATCTCGACCAACCTGGTCAGCGGCAACCTCACCGTGCGCTTGGCCGCGGAGGTGCCCACCCGGTACAAGATCAACACCGTTTCGGGCACTCTGCAGCTGGACGACCAGACCATCCGGGGCACCCTGGGCAAGGGCTATGAGGGCAGCACCGGGCAGCTCGACGGCGCCTGGTTGGATCTGCGCGCGAACTCGGTCTCCGGCAACATCTCCGTCGTGCGTCGGCATAACGTCGACGTCGCCGACACTGGTGGTGCTGCGGGCGAAGCCGCCGGTGCGACCGGCGAAGGAGCCTGGTCATGACCCCGATATTCGCCCACGGCAGCCTGCGCCTGTACCTGCTCAGCCTGCTGGCCGAGCGTCCGCGGCACGGCTACGAGCTGATCCAGGCGCTGAGCGACCGCTTCGGCGGCACCTACAGCCCCAGTGCCGGCACGATCTACCCGCGCCTGGCCAAGCTCGAAGAAGAAGGCCTGGTGACCAAGACCGCCGGCGACCGCAAGACTGTCTACGAGATCACCGACGCCGGTCGAGCCGAACTGGCCGCCCGCGCCGACGATCTGCAGAACATCGAGGACGAGGTGACCGACTCGGTGCGTCGTCTGGCCGACGAGGTGCGCACCGGCGTCACCGAGGCCATGAAGAGCCTGCGCGCCGACCTGGCCAGCGCGGCCCGGCAGGCCAAGGCCGAGCACGCTCGCGCCGAGCACACCAAGCCCACTCCGGATGCCCGCCCGGCCGGCGACGCCAACCGGGCCCTCCGCGAGGCCGACATGGTGCTGAACGACTTCCGGCAGCAGTTGCGCGCCGATCTGCGCACCCAGGCCTACCGTTCCACCATGCCGGCGGACACCGTGCCTGAATTGCGCCGACAGCTCGACGCCGTGCGCGCGAGCATCCTCGACTCGCTGAAACGGTGACCTGCACGACGACGGGGAGACTCCGCGCCCACTGAGGGCCCGAAGTCTCCCCGTCTGCCGCCGATCTACTCGCCCATCAGCACGAACACCAGGACGCCCTGCGCCCGAGGTTGCTGCTAAAACGCCCGGGGCAACCTGGGTATTCCCCGGCAACTTGACAGTGGGGTGCATCGGAGTAGTGTCGTCCCTCGTGACTCCAGAGGGGAACCCCCCAGCACCAGAAGCCCGATCACCGAAACGGTGGATAATCGGCGAACCGCTCCCCAGCGAACACCTGGACGGGCAGCTGCTTCCGAAGCACCTGGCGCTCCCGATTTTCGCCAGTGACCCGCTCTCCAGCGTCGCGTACGCGCCGCAGGAACTGCTCATGATCCTCACCCTCGGCGGGCTGGCCTTCCTGAGCTTCGCGCCCTGGGTTGCCGCCGTGGTCGTGCTCCTCCTCGTGGTGGTCGTGGCCTCCTACCGCCAGCTCATCAAGGCCTACCCGAACGGCGGCGGCGACTACGAAGTCGCGTCGAAGAACCTCGGCGAAAAGGCCGGCCTCGTCGTCGCATCCGCTCTGCTCGTGGACTACGTGATGACCGTGGTGGTCTCGGTGGCCAGCGGCGTGGACAACATCATCTCGGCGCTGCCGGGGCTCGCGCCCTTCCGGGTGGAGCTGGCCGTGATCTTCGTGATCCTGCTCGCCGCGGTGAACCTGCGCGGTGTGGCCGAATCCAGCAAGGCCTTCGCGCTGCCCACCTACCTGTTCATCGGCAGCGTGCTGCTCATGATCGTGGTGGGCCTGGGCCGGGTGGCGCTGGGCGACGCACCGGTGGCCGAGTCGGCCGGGTTCGACGTGCAGGCACACAACCTGGCGCAGACGGCGTTCATCCTGCTGTTGCTGCGCTCGTTCGCCAGCGGATGTAGCGCCCTGACCGGCGTGGAGGCCATCGCCAACGGCGTGCCGGCCTTCAAGCGCCCCAAGATCAAGAACGCCCAGATCACCCTGACCCTCATGGGCGCCATCGCGATCACGCTGTTCGTGGGCCTCACCGCGCTGGCGCTGTTCTCCAAGGTGCACTACGCGGAGAACCCCTGCGACCTGATCGGCTGGGCCGAGTGTGCCACCGAGCCGCAGCGCAGCCTGATCGCGCAGATCGCGGCGGCCACCTTCGGCAACAACTCGCTGATGTTCTTCGTGCTGCAGGGCGCCACGGCCATGGTGTTGTTGCTGGCCGCGAACACAGCGTTCAACGGGTTCCCGCTGCTGGGTAGCGTGCTGGCCCGCGACTCCTACGCGCCGAAGTCGCTGAGCACCCGCGGCGACCGCCTGATCTACTCGAACGGTGTGGTGCTGCTCGCGCTGGCCGCGATCGTGATCATCGTGGTCTACCAGGCCAACCTCACGGTGCTGATCCAGCTCTACATCATCGGTGTATTCGTGTCGTTCACGATCGGGCAGACGGGCATGGTCAAGCACTGGCTCACCCTGCTCAAGACCGATCCGCCCAACCGGGGTTCGATCATCCGGAGCCTGTCGATCAACGGTTTCGGCGCCCTGCTCACCGGTGTGGTGCTGATCGTCGTGACGATCACCAAGTTCACCCACGGCGCGTGGCTGGTGTTCCTGATGATGCCCATTCTGTTCATGCTGATGCTGGGCGTGAACCGGTACTACCGCGACGTCGCCAAGGAGGTCGAGGTCGACCCGATCACGACGTTCGGCTCGCAGGGCGACCACGCCATCGTTCTCGTCGGCAAGATGCAGAAGCCCGTGCTCAAGGCCCTGGACTACGCCATCGCGGCGCGCCACGTGAGCCTCGAAGCCGTGCACGTGTCGATCGACGAGGAGGAGACCGAGAACCTCATCATCGACTGGGCCAAGCAGAACATCCAGGTTCCGCTGAACATCGTCGCGTCGCCGTACCGCGACATCAGCTGGCCGCTGATCTGTTACATCAAGGACCGCCGCGAGGAATACGGCTCTGAGGTCGTCACCGTGTACACGCCGATCTACATCGTCGGACACTGGTGGGAGTCGTTGCTGCACAACCACAAGGCCCGTCGCCTGCGCCAGAAGCTGATGCTCGTGCACGGCGTGACCATCGCGCTCGTGCCGTGGCTGCTGGACTCGTCCGAGCTCATCTACGGACGCCGGTCCCGGCCGATCCCCGGCCAGGAACGCCGTGGCGAGCCCGTGCGGTCGCACCCGATCCCGCGGAAGCCCCTCGAGCCGGTGGCGGTCGACACGACCAGTGTCACGGTGTCCCAGGCACCGACCGGGCCGAAGTCGAGCCCGGCCAGCCCGCCGATGAAGCCGCGCGCGCGGCCGGTGAATCCGAACCGGCGCAAGCGCAAGTAGCGCGCCGCCGTAGGCACGAACGCCGTCGGCTCGCGGGATCTCGACACGCTCGATCGACGTTCGGGCGCGAACGCGGACACCGTCGCGGGATCTCGACAAGCTCGATCGACGTTCGGGCGCGAACGCAGACACCGTCGCCGGATCTCGACAAGCTCGATCGACGTTCGGGCGCGAACGCAGACACCGTCGCCGGATCTCGACAAGCTCGATCGACGTTCGGGCGCGAACGCAGACACCGTCGCCGGATCTCGACAGGCTCGATCGACGTTGGGTCGCCTACCCGCGGCTGTCTACGCGGCGGTACCGCGTCGGTGGTCGAGCTTGTCGAGACCTGGTGCCGTGCGCGCTGCGGCGACCACGGCACGGGGTCAGAGCAGGGCGATGACCTGCCGAGCGATCACGCGGCCAGCCCGCCGGGCGCCGATGGTGCTGGCCTGCGGGCCGTAACCGGCCAGGAAGATGCGGGGGTCGGTCCACGATGACCCGGCCCCGACCACGAGTCCGCCGGCCTTGTCACGCAGCTTGAGCGGTGCCAGATGGCGCAGCTCCGGCCGGAAGCCGGTGGCCCAGATGATGGCGTCGGCCTCGGTGAACGTGCCGTTGGGCCACCGCACACCGGTCGGCTCAATGGCGGCGAACATCGGCCGCTCCACGAGCAGACCTCGGTCGATCCCGGCCTGGATACGCCGGCTCACCGGCACGCCCGTTCCGCTGACGATGCTGGGGAGCGCCCGGCCGGCCCGGGCGGCCTCGTCCTGCATGGCCACGGCCGCCGAGGCACCCTCCAAGTCGAGGTGCTCGGTGTGCACCCAGTCGACCGGCCGACGGGACGCCCAGGTGAGGCTAGCGGCCACCCCGTCGAGTTCCAGCAGGAATCCGATGGCGGAGGTGCCGCCGCCCACGACCACGACGCGCTGACCGGCGAACTCCGCCGCATCCACAAAGCCGTTGGTGTGCAGTTGGCGACCGGTGAAGGACGCGGCCCCCGGATAGTGCGGAATGAACGGCGCGCCCCAGGTGCCCGTGGCGTTGACCAACAGGCCCGCCAGGGTCTCCCGGTCGCCGAACGCCGGCGAGCTCGTGCGCACGACCAGATCGGCGCGCCGGTTGAATACCGAGTCAACCGCGACCGGACGCACGACGTTGAGCTCGAAATGCTCCTCGAAGCGGCGGTAGTACTCCGTCACGACGTCGCGGGCCGGTCGGCTGCGGTCGGCGGTCTCGAAGCTCAGCCCCAATTCGGAGAGCCCCGGGAGGTCGTTGACCCGGTGGGCGGCGCCCAGCCGCAGGGATTCCCAGCGGTACTGCCAAGCCCCACCTGCCTCAACGCCGCGATCGAAGACCACGAAGTCACGGCCCGCCGTGAGCCCGAAGCGCTTGAGGTGGTACGCCACGGAGAGTCCGGCCTGGCCGGCGCCGATGATCACGACGGGTACAGTCGTGGTTGTGGTGGTGCTCGTGGCCATGCGGACTCCTCCCCCGGTCCAGGGCGAGAACCGCGTCATCGGGGCGACAGGCCCACCATGCTAAACTAGCGGCTAGATTTCACTATTCCGTTCGGCAACTCCCGGGTGACTCATTCCTCACCCGGCCTGGCATCGTTAGGGGGTCACGCATGGGGCGCGGCCGTCAAAAAGCAAAGCACACCAAGGTCGCCCGTGAGCTGAAGTATTTCAGCCCGGACACCAACTACAACGCGCTCGAACGCGAGCTCACCGGGCATCCGGCGACCGACCCGCGACTCGATGAAGACCTGGCCAAGTGGCCGGAATACGAAGCGAACAAGACGACGTCCGACGAACCCGACGACTACGTCGACCACTACGACACCGAAGACGAGAAGAAGCGCGCCTAGGTCGCTGTTCTGAGTCAGCCTGGGGCGGATGCGCTCCGGCCCCTCCGGCGCGCCCGTAGCCCGGTTTTCGGGCAACTCCCAGCGTGCGCGCCCGCGGCTGCTCGTGGACGCCCTGTTGCCGGGTTGCGCCCCATGTTGGGGCTCCCTGAGTAGCTTCCGCCGCGTGAGGTGCTTCTGCCTCGCAGTGCAGGTTCGGTCTCGCCGCGCGGGTTCGGTCTCGCCGCGCGCGAAATGTGTCGCGGCTCGTGAAAAGGTTCGCGGCGTGCGATAACAGGTGTTTATCGCACGCCGCGAGCCTCAACCCATGCCGCGAGATTCAACGCACGCTCCGAGGAGGGCCGCGCCGCGACGGGCGGCGATCCTACTCGGCGTAGGAGCCGACGAGGCGCACGGCGCCGCCGTTGACGCCCTTGGCACCCTGCTCGAAGCCGGTGAGGTCGTGCGGGGCCATCGACACGCGGCCGGCGACCCAGGACGGGATGCCCTCAGACTTCAGGCGGGCGATCACGGATGACGCGGCGTTGGCCGCGACGACGGCGAACATGCCCACGCCGAGGTTCCAGGTTCCTTCGGCGCTCTCCAGCGTGGTGCCGGCCATGTCGCCGAGCACCCGGAAGACCGGAGCAGGCGACCAGGTGGACCGGTCGACCTCGACCCAGCTGCCGACCGGCAGCACGCGGGCCAGGTTGGCGGCGATACCGCCACCGGTGACGTGGCTGAGCGAGTGCACAACACCGGCCAGCTCAGGGTCGGACAGCACACTGAGCAGCGGCCCGGTGTAGAGGCGAGTGGGCTCGAGCAGGGCCTCGCCAACGACGCCACCGAGTTCGGCGGAGGTGTCGGTATAACCGATGCCCTTCTGGGCGAGGATGTGCCGCACGAGCGAGAAGCCGTTGGAGTGCAGGCCTGAGGAGGCCATCGCGATGACGACGTCACCGGACTGCACCCGCTCGGCGCCGAGGACCTGATCGGCCTCGACAACGCCCGTCGCCGCACCCGCGACGTCGTAGTCGTCCGGTCCGAGGAGGCCGGGGTGTTCGGCGGTCTCGCCGCCGACGAGGGCGGTGCCGGTGGCGGCGCAGGCCTTGGCGATGCCCTCGACGATCGACGCGATGCGCTCGGGAACGACCTTGCCGCACGCGATGTAGTCGGTCATGAAGAGAGGGCGGGCGCCCACGACGATGATGTCGTCGACGACCATGCCCACCAGGTCTTGCCCGATGGTGTCGTGCTTGTCGAGCGCCTGGGCGATGGCCACCTTGGTGCCCACGCCATCCGTTGACGTCGCCAGCAGCGGGCGGGTGTAGCTGGTGAGGAAGGACACGTCGTAGAGCCCGGCGAAGCCGCCGAAGCCTCCGAGGACCTCGGGGCCGTGCGTGGCCGAGACGGCCTTCTTCATCAGCGACACCGCGAGGTCACCCGCGTGGGTGTCGACTCCGGCGGCGGCGTAGGTTGCGTTGCTCATTCTGGTCTTCCGGGATCGCCGAACGGGACCTGGCCGTGCTGGGCGAGGGTATCCGCCAGCGTCGACTCAGGGGTGAGCACTCCCTCGAACTCGGCGTCGGGACCGGGGTCGCAGCCGTTGGAGGAGAAGTCGCGCTCGAGGAGGTTCTTGCCCAGGTGCTGGGACTCGGGCAGCTTGATCGGGTACACGCCGGTGAAGCAGGCGGTGCAGAGGCTCTCGCGGGGCTGCTCGGTGGACGCGATCATGCCGTCCTCGGAGAGATACCCGAGCGAGTCGGCACCGATGGCCTGGCGGACCTCGTCGACGCCGAGGCCGGTGGCGATCAGCTCGGCGCGGGAGGCGAAGTCGATGCCGTAGAAGCACGGCCAGGTGATCGGCGGGCTGGAGATGCGCACGTGCACCTCGGCGGCACCGGCTTCGCGGAGCATGCTGACCAGGGCGCGCTGGGTGTTGCCGCGCACGATCGAATCGTCGACGACGATCAGCCGCTTGCCCTTGATGACCTCTTTGAGGGGGTTCAGCTTGAGCTTGATGCCGCGCTGGCGGATGGTCTCGGAGGGCTGGATGAAGGTGCGGCCCACGTAGGTGTTCTTCACCAGGCCCTGGCCGAACGGGATGCCGGACGCCTGCGCGTAGCCGATGGCCGCCGGGGTGCCGGACTCGGGGGTGGGGATGACGAGGTCGGCTTCGACGGGGTATTCCGCGGCGAGCTGACGGCCCATTTCGACCCGGGCCTCGTGCACGCCGCGGCCGGCGATAGTGGTGTCCGGCCGGGCGAGGTAGACGTACTCGAACACGCATCCGGCGCGCTTCACCTCGGCGAAACGCTGGGTGCGCAGACCGTTCTGGTCGATGGTGATGAGCTCGCCGGGTTCGACCTCGCGCACGAAGCTGGCGCCGACGATGTCGAGGGCGGCGGTCTCGGAGGCGACGACCCAGCCGCGTTCGAGCCGGCCGAGCACCAGCGGGCGCACGCCCTGCGGGTCGCGGGCGGCGTAGAGCGTGGTCTCATCCATGAAGACCAGGCAGAAGGCGCCGCGCAGACGCGGGAGCACCTCCATGGCGGTGGCTTCGAGAGTGTGGTCGAGGTCACCCGTGAGCAGGGCGGTGATCACGGCAGTGTCGGTGGTGTTGCCGCGGGCGAGTTCGCCGTCAACCTTGGGGTAGCGCTCACGCACCAGCTCGAGCAGCTCGGCGGTGTTGGTGAGGTTGCCGTTGTGGCCCAGCGCGACGGTGCCGCCTGCGGTGCGGCCGAGCGTGGGCTGCGCGTTCTGCCAGCTCGACGAGCCGGTGGTCGAGTAGCGGGTGTGACCCACCGCGAGGTGGCCGAGCAGGGTGCTCAGCGAGGCCTCGTTGAAGACCTGGGAGACCAGGCCCATGTCCTTGTAGATGAGGATCTTCGAGCCGTCGCTCGTGGCGATGCCCGCCGATTCCTGGCCGCGGTGCTGGAGGGCGTAGAGCCCGAAGTAGCTGAGCTTGGCTACCTCTTCACCGGGAGCCCAGACGCCGAAGACTCCGCAGGCATCCTGCGGGCCCTTCTCGCCAGGAAGAAGATCGTGATTCAGTCGTCCGTCGCCACCGGCCAAGCCGCAGCCCCTTTACTAGGAATTCTCGTTGGAAGGTTGGGGGTCGGATCCAGGATCCGGAGCCTCGAAGGCGCGTGTGAAGTTCGCGTCAAGTCTATCCGCGACGACGGTGGTCGCCGAGCGTCCCACAAACCGGTCGAGCACGATCGCGATCAAGCAGCTGAGCGCCACCCCGACCGTGACGCCGCCGAGCAGTAGGAAACCGAACACCTGCGCCGGATCGAATTCGGCGTTCTGCGGGAAGAGCACCGTGAGCAGCAGCGCCAGGACGGCACCGGCGACGGCGCCGACGATCATGAAGCTGATGTAGCGGGGCGACCGGCGCACAACGAGAGTCTCCTCCGAGACGACGGTCTCGGTGGGCTCGGCGGGCACCGGGGTTGCGGCGGGGCCGGCCGGGACGCTGGGCGTATCCGCGGCTGGCGAAACATTGCCGGGCTGTCGCGACTCGGCGTCACCGTGCTGATCTGCAGAGCTCACGGTTCTATTGTCGCACGACGGCGGCGGATGCGGCCCGGCCCGCCAGGTGCGCACGGTGCGATCCGCGGGGTCGGCGCCGTTTCGCCAGCGGCGGGCCTCCCTCGCTGCGGCGCGCGACCCGCGACGGGCGCAACCCTGGCTTGAACGGTGCGGCGCCGCATCCGTCAGACTGGGCGGGTGAACGATGTGAGCAAGACCACCCGGATCGCCGTGCTCGGCAGCGCCAATATGGACCTCGTTGTGCGTCAGCCGAGACTGCCCCAGCCGGGCGAGACCATCTTCGGCAGCGGGTACGGCACGGTGCCCGGCGGCAAGGGACTCAACCAGGCCGTCGCCGCGGCCCGGCAGGGCGGTGCCGTGGACTTTCTCGGGGCGGTGGGCGCGGACGCCTACGGTCACGAACTGCGCGACCTCATCGCCGCTGAGGGAATCGGTGCGGCCGGCCTGGCCGAGGCCGGGGAGCCCACGGGCACCGCGCACATCTCGGTCGTCGACTCCGGCGAGAACTCGATCGTCGTGGTCTCCGGAGCCAACGCCACCGTGACGGCGCTCACCGCCGGCCAGGAGGAGATCATCCGGCAGTCCGCGTTCCTGGTCATGCAGTGCGAGCTGCCCGTCGACGCGCTCGCGGCGGGCATCGCGGTGGCCCGGGCCCACGGCGTTTTCACGGTGCTCACCCCGGCTCCGGTGGTGCCACTGCCCGAAGGCTTCCTGGCCTCTGTCGACCTAGTGGTGCCCAACCAGATCGAGGCCGCCGAGCTCACCGGAGAGAGCGACCCGGTGCGGGCCGCCGAGCTGCTCAGCGCCGGGGGCACGTGGGCGATCGTGACGCTCGGCTCCGAGGGGTGCGTCGTCGCCTACGACGGCGAGGTGCTGGGACTCGCTCCGGCCCGCCCGGTGAAAGCCCTGGACACCACCGCCGCCGGCGATACCTTCGTGGGCGCCCTGGTGGCCCGACTGGCTTCGGCCGGAGGTGGGCTGGCTGATGGTGGGCCCGTTGATGGAGCGCCCGTTGGCGCCGCGCCTGTCGGCATCTCCGACGAGCGGATGATCGACGCCGTGCGCTGGGCCACCGTGGCCTCGTCGATCTCGGTGACCCGAGCCGGTGCCACGAGCTCGATGCCGACGCTGGCAGAGGTCGCCGCGATCCTCGCCTGAGTCTCGCCGAGCGCGGATCTGCGAGGGCTCTTGACACCGCCGAATTGCGCTCGCTAGAGTTGCGATGTCGAGTAACGCGCGTTAGTAACGCGGGATAGTCGACGAGCAGTTCAATGACGAAAGGCAGTGGGCAATGGCGATCAAACGGACCCGCAACGTGACAATGACGGATGTCGCGACCCGTTCCGGCGTATCCCGCACCACGGTCTCCTTCGTCCTGAGCAACCGCGAGAATGCGAATATCCCTGACAGCACGCGCAAGCGCGTCCTCGAGGCCGTCGACGCTCTCGGCTACAGGCCCAACGCCGGGGCGCAGGCCCTCGCCGCGCAGAAGAGCGACTGGTATGGCCTCATCACGGAGATCGTCACCGCCCCGTTCGCCGTTGACATCATCAAGGGTGTGCAGGACAAAGCCTGGGACGAGCGCAAGTTCGTACTGATCGCCTCGAGCGAGGGCGACCCGGCTATGGAGACCGCGGCAATCGAGAAGCTGCTCGAGCAGAGGGTCGAAGGGCTCATCTACGCCACCACCTGGCACCGCTCCGTCACTCTGCCGCAGGCCGCTCTGGAAGTGCCCACCGTGCTGATCAACTGTTTCGACCCCGACGACCGATTCGCCTGCGTGGTGCCTGACGAAGAGATGGGCGGCTATCGGGCAGCGAAACGACTCCTTGACGCGGGGCATTCCCGAGTTGCGTTCATCAACCTTGATCCGGCGATGCCCGCTGCCGTCGGTCGTCGAGCCGGTTTCGACCGGGCCCACGCCGAAGCCGGCATCACGGTGGACCCCGACCTCGTGGCGTACGGGCATGCCGAGGCCGACGGTGGGTACGACGCCGCGGCTGCCCTCCTGGACTCGCCTCGGCCGCCCACGGCGTTCTTCTGCGGCAACGACCGCATGGCCATGGGTGCTTACGACGCCATCAAGGAGCGCGGCTTGCGCATCCCACAGGACATCGCCGTGGTCGGCTTCGACAACCAGGAGATCATCTCCCAATTCCTTCGCCCCCGCCTCACGACGGTGGCGCTGCCCTTCGAGCAGATGGGCGCTATGGGCGTCACGATGCTCGCTGGGCTCATAGCCGGGGAACCGCTCAGCACCAACCGGATGCTGATCGACTGTCCGCTGCTTGAACGTGCGTCGGTCTGACTGTGAATCAGACCGACGCATCTGCCACCCCACCACGCGCTCAGCGTTAATGAAAGGACACAATCATGATGCCACACTCCATACGAAAGGGCCGATCGGCCTTGGCTTTGGCCGCGCTTGTCACCGGCGCGGTGCTGCTGACCGGGTGCACAGCCGGCGGCACCGCCGTGGACACCTCCGGCGAGCAGCTGCTCACCATCCCCCGGGAAGACATGGGCACCTTCTCACGTAACTTCAACCCGTTCACGCCCAATGCGGCACCGATGACGCAGCAGGCGATCTACGAATCGATGCTCGTGTACAACCCGGCCGATGGCGGAACCACCCCGTGGCTGGCCACCGACTGGGCCGCCAGCGACGACGGACTCGAGCTCACCTTCACGATGCGCGACGGCGTTACCTGGTCCGATGGTGAACCCATGATCGCCGGGGACGTGGCGTACACCTTTGAACTGCAAAAGAAGTTGCTCGGCGGCTTCGACTACCTCGATAGCGTCGAAGCAGACAGCGATCAGTCGGTACGGTTCGTCCTGAACCGCCCGTACTCCCCCGCCCTCTACGAAATCGGCCAGCAGGTCATCGTTCCCCAGCACATCTGGACGGAGATCGACGACCCCGCCAAGGACACCAACGGCAGCCCGGTGGGAACCGGCCCATACACGGAGGTCACCAACTTCCAGAGCCAGAGCTTCGACCTGGGCAAGAATCCGAACTATTGGCAGCCGGAGAAGCAGAAGATCGCGGGTATCCGCATGCTCGCTTTCGCCGGCAACGACGGTGCCAACCTCGCCGCGGTCAACGGCGAGGTCGACTGGGCGTACCAGTTCATGCCGGACATCGAGAAGTCCTTCGTCGCAAAGGACCCTGAACACCGCCAGTTCTGGTTCCCGTCCACGGGTTCGATGATCAACTGGCAGCTGAACACCACCAAGGCTCCCTTCGATGACGTAGATGTGCGCAAGGCGCTGAGCATGGCCGTGGATCGCGAGCAGGTCACCGACATCGCGATGAACGGCTACACGTCCCCAGCCGACTGCACCGGCCTCTCCGGCGCGTACACGACCTGGGTGGATGCCGACATCGCCGCATCCTGCGACTGGACCAACCATGATGTCGACGCTGCCAATGCGCTCTTCGACTCCGCCGGCTACCCGCTCGGCGCCGACGGCACCCGCACGCTTCCGGACGGGTCCCCGTTCACCCTGGACATCTCGGTGGGCTCCGCCTCGTCGGACTGGCTCTCCGCGGCCACCATCATTGCGCAGAACCTTGCCGAGGTCGGCATCACCGCGAAGGTCGATTCACCCGATTGGCCCACGGTGTCAGCCAGCTACGAAGACGGCAGTTTCGACACCGGCATCGTCTGGAGCAACAACGCCCCGACTCCCTACCAGTTCTACCGCGGTGTCATGTCGTCCGAGACTGTGAAGCCGGTCGGCGAGAAGACCTTCGAGAACTACCACCGCTTCGCCAGCGGCGAAGCGGACGCCCTGCTCGCCACCTTCGCCGCCAGCTCCGACCCGGCGGTCCAGACCGAGGCCGTCAACGGACTGCAGGCCCAGTTCGCCGCCGATGCGCCGGTCATCCCCCTGTTCGCCGGTCCGGAGTGGGGGATGTTCACCGACACCCGTTTCACCGGATGGCCGACAGCCAGTGACCCGTACGCGACGCTCTCCACCAAGTCGCCCACGACGGTTCTCGTGCTGACCAGCCTGGAACCTGTCACGAAGTAGCGTTCGGCGGCACCCCCTCGCGGGGTGCCGCCCTCTGCGGCTGTCGGGCACCGGCATCCGTCCGATAGCCATGTCAAGAACGGAGCACGACCAGTGCGATTCATAGTGCGGCGGTTGGCTTTCTACCTCCTCGCCTTCTGGGTGTCGATCACCCTGAACTTCCTCCTGCCTCGGTTCATGCCCGGTGACCCCGTCACCCGCATGTTCGCCCAGGCATCGAACAAGATGCAGCCCGAACAGATCGAGCAGCTTCGCCAGCTGTTCGGCCTGGACGAACGGCCGATCTGGCAGCAATACCTCACCTATGTGCAGAACATTTTCACCGGTCAGATGGGCGTATCGATTTCCCGCTTTCCCACCCCCGTCTCGGAGGTCATCGGAAGCCAGATCGGGTGGACGCTCCTGCTCGGCGGCACCGCCCTGGTGATCGCCGTCGTCATCGGCAACCTCCTGGGCATCCTCGCCGCCTGGCGTCGCGGAGGAGTCCTGGACTCCGTCTTCCCGCCGATTCTGGTCTTCGTGGGCTCGTTCCCCTACTTCTGGCTCGCCATGGCAGCGCTCTACCTGTTCGGGGTGGTGCTCGGCTGGTTCCCCATCCGGCACGCGTTTGACGCCGGAATGATGCCGGAGCTCTCCTGGACCTTCGTTTCCAGCGTCGCCACGCACCTGTTCCTGCCCGCGCTGACCATTGTGCTGGTCTCGATCGGTGGCTGGATGCTCGGCATGCGCAACACCATGATCGCCACGACCGCCGAGGACTACATCCTCATGGCCGAGGCGAAGGGCCTGACGAACAACCGCATCATGTTCCGCTACGCCGCCCGCAACGCCATGCTGCCCAGCGTCACCGCCTTCGGCATGTCCTTCGGCTTCATCGTGGGCGGTGCGCTCCTCACCGAGGTGGTTTTCGCCTACCCGGGCGTGGGCTATCAACTGCTGGCCGCCGTGCAGGGGCTGGACTACCCACTCATGCAGGGCATTTTCCTCACCATCACGGCCGCCGTGCTCGTTGCCAACTTCCTCGTTGACATCGTGTATGTGCGCCTCGACCCGCGCGTACGCGTGAGCTGAGACGGAGAACATCATGTCTGTCACCAATCCCTCTGAAACTGTGGCGCTGGCCACAGCAGATGCCCCTTCCGCCGCGCCTGCGTCCAGCCGTCGGCCACGCCGAGGCTTGCTCCGCGGCATCCTGGGCAATCGCAAGGCGGCCTTCGGGGCCGCTGTGCTGCTTCTGTTCGGCGTGGTCGCACTTGCGGCGCCGCTGCTGGCTCCCGGAAACCCGTCGCTCATCACGGCGATCGCCTCGCAGCCCCCGTCGCTGGAGCACCTGTTCGGCACCACCGCCAAGGGCCAGGACGTTCTCGCCCTGACCATGCACGGCGCCCGGACCTCCCTGCTGGTCGGCTTCGTCGTGGGAGCGGCGGCGACCCTGGTCGGGCTCCTTGTGGGCGTGGCCTCGGCCTATTTCGGGCGGGTCATCGACGACCTGCTCTCCCTGGTCACCAACGTCTTCCTGCTGATCCCCGGGTTGCCGCTGCTGGTGATACTCGCGGCATTCCTGCCGCCGGGCATCGGAACCGTCGTCGTGGTGCTGATCATCACCGGCTGGGCCGGTTCGGCCCGGGTGCTGCGCTCACAGGCGCTGTCCATCCGCAGCAAGGACTTCGTCGCCGCCGCCGTCGTGACCGGCGAGCATCCGCTGCGCATCATGTTCCGCGAGATTCTGCCGAACATGGCCTCCATCGTGATGAGCACCTTCCTGGCCTGCGTCATCTTCGGCATCGGCGCCCAGGCGGGCCTCGAGTTCCTCGGGCTCGGCGACGCAAGCGTCGTGAGCTGGGGCACCAACCTGTACTGGGCAAGCAACGACGGAGCGCTGTTCACCGGTGCGTGGTGGGCCTTCGTACCTTCCGGCCTGTGCATCGCGCTGGTGGCATTCGCCCTGGCCATGGTCAACTACGCCGTCGACGAGGTCACGAACCCCCGGCTGCGTACGACGAAGAAAGGACGGACCCGCGCATGAGTACCACCCCGATCCTCGAGGTCACCAACCTGCGAGTGGAGTACCACGGCGACAACCGCCAGGTGGTCGCCGTCAACGACGTGTCGTTCAGCATCGGTGAGGGCGAGATCTTCGGCCTGGCCGGCGAATCCGGCTGCGGCAAGTCCACGGTGGCCAACGCGATCATGCGGCTCCTGAAGGACCCCGCCGAGATCACCGGCGGGCAGATCAGGTTCAAGGGCCGAGACCTTCTGGCCCTGCGCGGAGAAGAACTGCGCCGGTTCCGCTGGAAGGAGATCGCGATGATCTTCCAGAGCGCGATGAACTCGCTCAACCCCGTGATGACCATCGGGAGCCAGATGGTGGACATCTTCACCACCCACGAGGGGCTGTCGGTGAAGCAGGCCCGCAGCCGTTCGGCCGAGTTGCTGCGCCTGGTGAGCATCGATCCGGTGCGGTTGGACTCCTACCCGCATCAGCTCTCCGGCGGCATGCGCCAACGGGCCGTGATCGCTATGGCCCTCGCGCTGGAGCCCTCTCTCCTGATCATGGATGAACCGACGACCGCGCTCGACGTGGTCGTGCAACAGGAGATCATGGCGCAGATCAGCGATCTTCAGCGGCAGCTGGGATTCTCGGTGCTCTTCATCACCCACGACATGTCCCTCATGGTGGAACTGTCCCACCGCATGGCCGTGATGCACAGCGGGCGGCTCGTGGAGATGGCCGCGGCGGAGCTTATGTTCGCCAGTCCCCTGCACCCGTACACGTTGTCGCTGATGAACGCGTTTCCGCCGTTGACCGGTCCGCGCGTTCGCCTGACCGGCCTGTCTGATTCAGTGCGGGCGGGCGATGGCTCCTCGGGGAGCTGTTCCTTCCACGTTTCCTGCCCACCCGACCGGGCCAACTGTTCCGGCGACATCCCCGACCTGCGCGAGGTCGAGCCCGGACGCTTTGTGGCCGAGCACCCGCGCACGAGCATCGAAGGAACCGCAGCATGACGACCGACACCGGCCAGCGCCGACCCAGCACGGCCCCGATCGACGACGTCAGCGTGCGGGTGCGCGGGCTCACGAAGGATTTCCCGCTCGGAGGGCTGTTCTCCAGACGAAACATGCGCGCCGTGGACAACGTCGACTTCGACATCCCCCGCGGCACGATCGTCGCTCTGGTCGGGGAATCCGGCAGCGGTAAGAGCACCGTGGCTCGAGCCCTCGCCCGCCTGGAACGGCCCACGGCCGGGTCGATCGTCGTCGGCGGCCGGGATGTGCTCAAGACCGAGAAGTCGGCGGCCTCCCGCCGGTACCGAGGCACGGTGCAGATGGTTTTCCAGGACCCGTTCGGCTCGCTGAACCCGGCGCACCGGGTGGAGCACTTCCTGGAACGGCCCCTGCGTATCCATGGCAAGGCACGAACCCGCGCCGAGGTGCGCAGCCGATCCGCTGAGTTGATGCGCACGGTCGGACTGACCGAAGACATGCTCGACAGCTACCCGCACGAGCTGTCCGGCGGGCAGCGCCAACGAGTGTCGATTGCCCGAGCGCTCGCCGTCGACCCCGAGATCATCCTCGCCGACGAGCCCACTTCGATGCTCGACGTTTCGGTGCGCATCGGCATCCTCAACCTCATGGCCCGGCTACGTGACGAGCGCGGCATCTCGATGCTGTTCATCACGCACGACCTGGCCTCCGCCCGGTATGTCGCCGACACCACACTCGTGATGTTCGCCGGAGCCCTCGTCGAGGGCGGAGAATCCCTGGAGCTCATGCAGAACCCGTCCCATCCCTACACCCAGTTGTTGTTGTCGGCCGTTCCGGATCCCGGTCGATCCGTGCGCTACGACCCGCGTGAGCGGGCGCGGCTGCGGCAGGCGGTGCTGGCGCCGACCTCATGTCCGTGGCAGGGACCGGACTGCAGTGCCAGCGTGCCGGTGCGGCACACCGTCGGCCCCGATCACTGGGTGCGCTGCCACCTGTACGCGCCGCAGGTCTCCGCCGCAAGCAATCCGCTACTTACCGACCACGACACCGAACTCGACCTCGCACCGGCATCGGCCAGGAAGGCTGACCAGTGAACCCGCTACTCGCGACAGACGAGGACCGCCCCGATTCCCCAGACCAGCCGGATGCCCTCGTGGCGCTCGCGGAGGGCGACCGGCACCGTCCACGGTTCCACTTCGTGTCCCCGGCCGGCTGGCTCAACGACCCGAACGGCCTGAGCCACTGGAACGGCGTGTACCACCTCTTCTACCAGTACAACCCGCTCAAGGCCGTGCACAGTCGCATCCACTGGGGGCACGCGACGAGCCCCGACCTGATCACCTGGACCGACGCCCCTGTGGCCCTGGTGCCGGGGGACGCCGCGAACGCCGCCGATGCCGACGGCTGTTGGTCTGGGGTGCTCGTGGACGACCACGGAGTGCCGACGCTGGTGTATTCGGGCCGCCGTGGTGACCGGGAGCTGCCCTGCGTCGCCGTGGGGTCGATGGATCTGACCGAGTGGGTCGCCGATGCGGCCAACCCGGTGATCTCCGCACCGCCGGCATCGCTGGACCTCACGGCCTTTCGGGATCATTGCGTGTGGCCGCACCCGGGCGGTGGCTGGCGTCAGCTCATCGGCTCCGGCATTAGTGGACAGGGCGGAACCGCACTGCTCTACGCATCCCCGGATTTGCGCAACTGGAGTTACCTCGGCCCGCTGATCGTGGGCGACAGCGGCGACCGGGAGACCACCGCCGACGACTGGACTGGCACCATGTGGGAGTGTGTGGACCTGTTCCGCCTCGAACCCGCGGGCGCCGACGACGAACCAGTCGACCCGGACATTCTCGTGTTCTCCGCGTGGGACGACGGGGTGACCCGGCACACGCTGTACCTGACGGGTCGCTACAGCGGCACCCGTTTTGACCGCACAGCGCTACATCGACTCGACTACGGCGGACGGTACTTCTATGCGCCTCAATCCACCCAGGACGCGCGGGGCCGCCGGGTGATGTTCGGCTGGCTTCAGGAGGGCCGCTCCGACGCGGCGGCCGAGACCGCGGGGTGGTCGGGCGTCATGTCGCTGCCACGACTCGTCACCCGCGCCCCGGACGGCACCCTGCACCAGCAGCCGGTGCCGGAGCTGGAAACTCTGCGCCGAGACCACGTGCGGCTGGGCGGATTCACCCTCACCGGCGGTGAACGCCGCGCGGGCCTGACCAGGGGCGACCAGATCGACATCGTGGCCGAGCTGCAACTGGAGCCGGGGTCCGAGGTCGAACTGATCGTGCGGGCAACCCAGGACGAGGCCGAGCGCACAGTCATCCGGATCACCCGGCCGGGCGATGCGCACGGTGACATCGCACTTGAGCTCATCCGCACGGCGAGCAGCCTTGACCCGACCGTTGACGCGACCCCTCGCAGCGGGCCGATCAAGCACGTCGACGGGCGGATCGACCTGCGGGTGCTCGCGGATCACTCTGCGCTGGAGATCTTCGCCAACGGGCAACCTCTGGCATGCCGCGTCTACCCGACTCGTGAGGACGCGCAGGGCGTCGAGTTCGTCGGCGTCCGAGGCCGGGTGCACGTGCGGGAGGCCGCTTCGTGGCGTATGGCAGACATCTGGCACTCTCCGCGCCGGCTGTGGCCGGCACTCTAAAGATCCCGGCTGAGCCCGTCGACACGACGACACGATCTGGGACCTGAGGGGAATAGCGAGCGCTCCGCCGTGACGTCGGAGCGCTCGTGCCGCCCTCGTGGCCGAGCGGGGCTAGGAGAAGAGCGGCAGCTCGGCGGCGAGGTCGGCGCGCGCTCCGGAGGCGTGGATGCGGCCGGAGGCGATGCCGTCGGCCCAGACCAGGGCGCCGGTGGCCAGCGCCAGCCAGGTGGCGACATCCGTTTCGACCACATTGGGCGGGGTGCCGCGCGTGTGCCGGGGGCCGGCGATGCACTGCACGGCGCCGAACGGCGGCACGCGCACCTCGACGGTGTTGCCCTCGGCCTGTTCGGCGAGCAGCTGCAGGGTGTAGCGCACGGCTAGCGCCTTGGTGTCGCGACTCGCGCCGGCCTCATCGGCCAGGTAGGCCTTCACCGCGGTGCGGCCTAATCCGTCGTCGATCCTCGCGCGTGCCATGACTCCAGTCTGCCGGATCAGGCGGCGGGGGTGTACTCCACGACGGCCAGCAGCTCCGTGCGACCGAAGAACGCGCCGGCCCAGTTGGTGCTGCGGGTGAGGGCGACGATCCGCCCGTCAGCGTAGGGAACAATCGCCTGTTCCAACGCGGCGGCCGCCCGGCCGAGGCCATAACCGGGAACGGACACGGAAACCAGGGCCTGCGTTCGAATGAGAGCCATGGGCGCAGGCTAGCGCACGGCCGCGTGACACCGTGCGGCGGCCGAGGTGCGCGCCACCGTGTGGGCCGGGTAGCCTGATCCGGTGAGAATACTGGTCCTCGGTTCCGGCGCCCGCGAGCACGCCATCGTCACTGCCCTCCTGCGAGAGGAGCCGCGGCCCCACGTGATCGCCGCGCCCGGCAATGCCGGCATCGCCGCGGATGTGCCCGTGGTCGACCTCGACCCCACCGACTCCGACGTGGTGACCAACTTCGCCCAGGAGCACAACATCGACCTCGTCGTGGTGGGCCCCGAGGCTCCCCTGGTGGCCGGCGTCGCCGACGCCCTGCGCACCCGCGGCATCCCGGTCTTCGGCCCGGGCCAGGCCGCGGCCGCCCTCGAAGGCAGCAAGACCTTCGCCAAGCGCATCATGGACGACGCCGGCGTGCCCACCGGCCGTGCCGTGCGGGCCGGCAATCTCGCCGAGGCGCAAGGTGCGCTCGACGAATACGGAGCCCCCTACGTGGTCAAGGCCGACGGCCTGGCCGCCGGCAAGGGCGTGCTCGTGACCACCGACCGCGACGACGCCCTCGCGCACGCCGTGCGTTGGCTGCAGCACGGCGCCGTGCTGATCGAGGAATTCCTCGCCGGCCAGGAGGTCTCGTTGTTCCTCCTCAGCGACGGCCACACGGTACTGCCGCTCTCCCCCGCCCAGGACTACAAGCGCCTCGCCGACAACGACGAGGGCCCCAACACCGGCGGCATGGGCGCCTACTCGCCGCTGCCCTGGCTCGACGCCGGGTTCGGCAGCGAGACCGCGTTCGTGGACGAGGTCATCGAGACCATCGCCCTGCCCACAGTGCGCCAGCTGGCCGGCGAAGACACCCCGTTCATCGGGCTGCTCTACTGCGGGCTGATTCTCACGGAGGCCGGCATCCGCGTGATCGAATTCAACGCCCGGTTCGGCGACCCGGAGACGCAGGTCGTGTTGCCCCGCCTCGTCACGCCGCTCTCGGGGCTGCTGCTGGCCGCCTCGACCGGCGAATTGGCCGGGCTGCCCCGGCCGGAGTTCTCCGCCGACGCCGCCGTGACCGTGGTGATCGCCAGCGAGAACTACCCGGAGACCCCGGTGACCGGCCGCCCCATCACCGGGCTGGCCGACGCCGCCCGGGTACCCGGGGTGACCATCGCGCACGCCGCGACCGAACTCTCGGGTCGCGACCTGCTCGCCACCGGTGGCCGGGTGCTCAGCGTCGTCGCCGTGGGGAGCGACTTCACCGAAGCTCGCGCCCGCGCCTACGAGGCCGTGTCGCTGATCGACCTCGAGGGCTCTCAGCACCGCAGCGACATCGCCGCCAAGGTCGCGAACTGATGGCCGCGCTGCAGCTGGACGGCTGGCAGCACGTGTACTCGGGCAAGGTACGCGACCTCTACGTTCCCGCGGACGACACCGACCTGGCGACCGCCGACCGGGTGCTCGTCGTGGCCAGCGACCGGGTGAGCGCGTTCGACCACGTTCTCGAACCCGGCATTCCGGGCAAGGGCGAGCTGCTCACCACGCTCAGTCTGTGGTGGTTCGACCAGCTCGACGGCGTGCCCAATCACCTCGTGCCCGACCACCGAGTGGATGCGTCGAGCCTCATCCCCGCCGCCGTGGCCGGCCGGGCGATGCTCTGCAAGACCCTGGACATGTACCCGATCGAGTGCGTCGTGCGCGGCTACCTCACCGGTTCGGGGTGGCTCGAGTACGTGGCCAGCCGCACCGTCTGCGGCATCCCGTTGCCGGACGGCCTGCAGAACGGCGACCGGCTGCCCGAACCGATCTACACCCCCGCCTGGAAGGCCCCGATGGGCGAGCACGACGAGAACATCTCGTTCGAACGCACCGTGGATCTCGTGGGAGCCGACGTGGCCGCCGCGCTGCGCGACGCATCTCTGGAGATCTTCAGCCGCGCATCCGCGATCGCGGAGGCAGCCGGCGTGATCCTGGCCGACACCAAGTTCGAATTCGGCGCCGACCGCGCCACCGGGGTGCTCACCCTGGGCGACGAGGTGCTCACGAGCGACTCCAGCCGGTACTGGGATGCCGCCCAGTGGCTTGCCGGCGTCACCCCGGGAGAGCGGATGGCCAGCTTCGACAAGCAGATCGTGCGCGACTGGCTCTCCGCCCACTGGGACCAGACCGGAACCCCGCCCGTGCTGCCCGCCGAGATCGTGGAGCAGACCGCGGCCCGGTACCGCGAGCTGCTCGGTCGGCTCACCGCGGTCTAGGCCCGCCCACCGCGCCCGCAAGATAGGCAAAAGTGAGGTTAAGAGGCACCCTGGCGCGCCTGCGTCCTATAAATCTCACTATGTCCTCATAAACGGATGCCCCACGCCGCGGGACCCACGATCCAGCAGCCACGAAGGCGAACGGGCAGGCACGCGGGCGGGGAGGCTCGAGGGCGCCCAGGCTGGCTGGCCGGCACGGCGCATGCCTTCCTCAACCGGCCGAGCGAACCCGTTTTCGCCCGGGCCACCGGGATGATCGCCGAGTGGGCCCGGCGGGTCTAGGGGCCCGCCGCCCGGCGCGGAGGCCGACAGCGCCGCTGGGCACCGCTCAGGGGAATACCCGGGCGGGCGCATCCGTTGTGGCAGGCGTGACTCGATCATCTGCTGAACTGCTCGCCCCCGACACTGGAATGGGTGCGGTGACCCTGCGGGTGGGCAACCTGGACGCCATGATCGCCTACTACCGCGACGCCGTGACGCTGACTCTGCTCAGCCACGACGGCCCCGTCGCGGTGCTCGGCCGTGGCACGACCCCGATCGTGATCCTGCAGCACGCCCCCGAACTCGCCGCCGCCGAGCCGCGCGCGGCAGGGCTGTTCCACACCGCGATCCTGTTCGACACCCAGGCCCAGCTCGCCGCGGCCGTGTACTCGGTGGGCACCAAGCATCCGGGCACCTTCACCGGCAGCGCCGACCACCTGGTGAGCCAGGCGTTCTACTTCACCGACCCCGAGGGCAACGGCATCGAACTGTACTGGGACCGTGACCGCTCGGAGTGGAGCTGGAAGCACGGCCAGATCGAGATGGCCACCCTGTATGTGGACCCGAACGCGTTCATCACCGAACACCTCACCGAGCAGGGGCTGAGCGACCCGTCGGCCGGCCACGCCGTGGTGGGGCACGTGCACCTGTCGGTGGGCGATGTCGCCACTGCCCGCGAGTTCTACGTGAACCGGCTCGGTTTCGAGTCCACCGCCGAGATGGGCGGCTCTGCCCTGTTCGTCTCCGCCGGCGGCTACCACCACCACATGGCCATGAACACCTGGAACAGCGCCGGCTCAGGCAAGCGTCGCCTGGCGCTGGGCCTCGGCCAGGTGGAGATCGTGTTGCCCACAAGCGACGACCTCGGCCAGCTCGGTGAGCGGATGGCGCACTACGGCGTGCAGACCAGCAACGACGGTCAGGTGCTCGGCTTCGACGACCCCTGGGCCAACCAGATCCGGGTGCGCACCGCCTGAACCGCCGGGGTCAGTCGGCGGAGCGGGAACCGCGTGCCGCGCGTTTGGCCCGCCGGGTGAGCCCGTGCACCGTTGCCTGGAACTCCTTGACGCTCAGGGGACGGCCGGGCAGCTTGGGCCGGGGCTTCTCCGGCATGCGCAGTCCGTCGAGCACGAGGGAGAGCTGCCGGCGCCACTGGCCGGTGTAGCCGCCGCCGAGCGTGCCGAGGGATCCGATCATGGTGACCAGCACGGCCAGGTCCATCGAGTCGACGTCGGGGCGCAGATCGCCGTCCTTCTTCGCCTGCGCCACTAGCGACGCGATGAAACCCTCGAACTCCACCGACGGCCGGGCCGTGGGGTCGATGGTGGCCATCCGCTTGAGAATCGGCGGCAGCGACGGGTCGGCGACGAGCCATTCGGCGAGGCGTTCGGTGTAGAGCACCACGCCAGCCCACGCCGTGGGTGCCGCCTCGATCTCCGCGCGCACGGCAAACAGTTCGGCCAAGGCAATGTCATAGAGCGCCCGCACCAGATCGTCGCGGGTGGGGAAGTTGCGGTAGAGAGTGGCGACACCCACGTCTGCGCGGCGAGCGATCTCTTCCAGCGAGGCGTCAACGCCGTGCTCGGCGATCAGGCTTCGTGCCTCGTCGATCAGGCGTTCGCGGTTCTGCCTGGCGTCGCGGCGCCGCGGTTGGGACGCGTCCTGCGGGGGCCGGGCAGAGGTAGTCATGGGGTTGATTCTAGATCCCCTTCCTCCGAGGCCGCGGAGGGACGCCTCCTCGCCGGTCGACGCGGGCGGGCGGCACGCACGCCCCTGGCGTGTCGGGGCACACCGTGTGTTGCACCGCCGGGTGCCGACCAGACACAATTCAGGAACGGTCCGCGGTGCGACGAGCTCCCGGCAGGAAGGAAACTGTGTCAGTCGAGAACAACACCCGCGACTTCGAGGCGGAGATCGTCACCGATTTCCGGGAGCGGATGAGCTACGGCGGTTACCTCGACCTCGACACCCTGCTGTCGGCGCAGAAGCCAGTGAGCACCCCGGAGCACCATGACGAGCTGCTCTTCATCATCCAGCACCAGACCACCGAGCTCTGGCTCAAGCTCGTGTTGCACGAGCTGCGCGCGGCCGCGGAGAACCTCCGCAACGACAGGTTGCCGCCGGCGCTGAAGGGCATCGCCCGGGTCAAGCACATCCAACGCACCCTCACCGAGCAGTGGTCGGTGCTCGCCACGCTGACCCCCACCGAGTACGCCCAGTTCCGGGACTTCCTCGGCAGCTCCTCGGGATTCCAGTCGTACCAGTACCGCGCGGTGGAGTTTGTGCTCGGCAACAAGCATCCGCGCATGCTCGAGCTGTTCGCCGCGGATGCCGAGGCCCACGCTCTGCTCACCGAGGTGTACGAGGCGCCGAGCATCTACGACGAGTTCCTGCGCTACCTGCACCGCCAGGGCTTCGACGTGCCGGCCACAGTACTCGACCGCGACGTCACCGAGGCCTGGGTGCTGCACCCCGACCTGGTGCATACCTTCCGTGGAATATACGAGAACCACACCGACAACTGGAACGTCTACGAGGCCTGCGAGGAACTCGTCGACCTCGAGGACAACTTCCAGCTCTGGCGGTTCCGGCACCTCAAGACCGTGCAGCGCATCATCGGCATGAAGCCAGGCACCGGCGGATCGAGCGGGGCGGCTTTCCTGCAGAAGGCGCTCGAACTCACCTTCTTCCCCGAGCTGTTCGCCGTGCGCACCGAGGTGGGCCGGTGACGGTTCTCCCCGGGTTCCTCGACGCCCACGTGCACCTGGCGCTGATCGACCCGGCCGGGCTGACCGCCGGCGGAATCTCCAGGGTGCTCGACCTGGGCGGCTGGACGCCCCGATTGGCCACCGACGCCGGCCCCGCTGCCGACGCCGGGCCCGAGGCGCGCTTTGCCGGGCAGTTCCTCGGCGCCCCCGGCGGATACCCGAGCCGACAGGCCTGGGCCCCCGCGGGCAGCGCCTGCCCGGTCGCCGCCCCGGCCGACGCCGCCGCGGCCGTGGCCCGGCAGGCCGCCGCCGGCGCATCCGTGATCAAGGTCACCCTCAACTCCGCCGCCGGGCCCGTGCTCGCCGCCGATACCCTGGCGGCGATCGTGGCCGCCGCGCACGAACGGATGCTGCCCGTCGCCGCCCACACCGAGGGCGCCGGCCAGGCATCCGCCGCGTTCGACGCCGGGGTCGACCTGCTCGCGCACACGCCGTTCAGCGAGGCCCTGCCGGAGAAGTTGCTCACCGCCATGGCCGGGCGGATGACGTGGATCAGCACCCTGGACATCCACGGCTGGGGACACCCGACCAGGGCGTTCGCGGTGGCGAGCGACAACCTGGCCCGGTTCCACGCCGCGGGTGGCCGGGTGCTCTACGGCACCGACCTGGGCAACGGCCCGCTGCCGGTGGGGCTGAACCGGCGCGAGATCGAGGCGCTGCTGGCCTGCGGCCTCACCCCCGACGAGGTGCTCGCCGCGCTCACGGCCGACTTCCCGAGCCGCACCCCGGTTCACCGCGCCGCCGGGCCGGACGCAGCCGGGCACCGGGTTACCGTTATACCCGGCGACCGCCCCACCGACCCGCACGACCTGGCCGGATTCACCGACTGGCTGCTCGGCGCTCGCTCACAGCCCGCTCGCTCAGTGCCCGCCCCCGCAGTGCCCACCCGCTCGCTCACCCGGCCCGACCTCGAGGACCTCGAATCATGACCCAGCACGACAGCAGCGTGACCGAGGGCCTCGACGCCCACCTCGCCTTCGCCCGCCGGATGGACCGCATCGACGGCCTCGGCCACTACCGCCGCCGGTTCGTAGGGCTCGAGGACAGATCGGCCGGCGTAGCCGGCGCATCCACCCCGGCGAACCCGGTGGCCTACCTCGACGGCAACTCCCTCGGCCGCCCCACCATCGCCAGCGTGGAGCGCATCACCGAGTTCCTCACCGGCGCCTGGGGCACCCGGCTGATCCGCGGCTGGGACGACGAGTGGATGCAGCTGCCCCTCACCATCGGCGACGCCCTCGGCCGGGCCGCTCTCGGCGCGGCCCCCGGCCAGGTGTACATCGGCGACTCCACCACCGTCACGCTGTACAAGCTCGCCCGCGCGGCCGTGGACTCGTTGCCGGCCCGCAGCGAGATCGTGCTCGACACCGACAACTTCCCGACCGACCGCTACGTGCTGGCCGGCATCGCCGCCGAACGCGGCCTCACCCTGCGCTGGATCGAGTCGAGCACCACCGGCGGCGTCACCGTGGACCAGGTGCGCGCCGTCGTGGGCCCGCAGACCGCGCTCGTGGTGCTCAGCCATGTGGCCTACCGCTCCGGGTTCCTCGCCGACGTGCCCGCGATCACCGCCGCCGTGCACGAGGCCGGCGCGCTCGTGCTCTGGGACCTCTGCCACTCGGCCGGCTCCGTTCCAGTGAATCTCGATCTCGACGGCGTCGACTTGGCCGTGGGCTGCAGCTACAAGTACCTCAACGGCGGCCCGGGAGCTCCCGCGTACGGCTACGTGCGCGCCGAGCTGCAACCCGATCTGTCCCAGCCGATCCAGGGCTGGATGGGCGCCGCCGACGTGTTCGCGATGGGCCCGGAGTACGTGCCGGCCGAGGGCATCCGTCGCTTCATGAGCGGCACCCCGGCGATCGTGGGCATGCTGGCCATGCAGGACACCATCGCCATGATCGACGAGGTGGGCATCGACCAGGTTCGGGCCAAGTCGGTTGCGCTGACCGAGTTCGCGCTCGAACTGGTGGATGCCTGGCTGGTGCCGCTCGGCGTCACCGTGGCCTCCCCGCGCGAGTACACCCACCGCGGCGGCCACCTCACCGTGGACCACCCGGCGATGCGCCAGGTCACCCGGATCCTCTGGGAGCACGACGTGATCCCCGACTTCCGTGCGCCGGCGGGCCTGCGAATCGGGCTGTCGCCGCTGAGCACCAGCTTCGTGGAGACCTACGAGGGCGTCGCGGCCGTGCGCGACGTGCTGCGCGGCATCCTGCTCGGCCAGGCCGGACTCGCCCCGGCTGCGGGCCTGTAGAATCGACGCATCCGCCCCCGACGTCTTACGGAGTGAGCCATGCCAACCATCGTCGTAGAAGTTATGCCCAAGGCAGAACTGCTCGATCCCCAGGGCAAGGCCGTCGCCGGCGCCCTCCGCCGCCTCGGAAAGACCGAGTTCACCGGCGTGCGCGTCGGCAAGCGATTCGAACTCACCGTGGAGGGCCCCGCGGACGCCGCGCTGCTCGCCGAGGTGCAGGAACTCGCCGACACTGTGCTCTCCAACTCAGTGATCGAGGACGTGACCGACGTCTACGTTCTCGAGGTCGCCGCCGGAGAAACGCACTGATGCGCATCGGCGTCGTCACCTTCCCGGGCTCGCTCGACGACCGCGACGCCCAGCGCGCCATCCGCCTGGCCGGCGCAGAGCCCGTTGCCCTCTGGCACGGCGAGCACGACCTGCACGGCGTGGACGCCATCGTGCTGCCCGGCGGCTTCAGCTACGGCGACTACCTGCGCTGCGGCGCCATCGCCAGCCTCTCGCCGATCATGGCCGAGGTCATCGACGCCGCCAACAAGGGGATGCCCGTGCTCGGCATCTGCAACGGCTTCCAGATGCTCACCGAAGCGCACCTGCTCGAGGGCGGGCTCATCCGCAACGAGGCCGGCGCCTTCATCTGCCGCGACCAGCGCCTGCGCATCGAGAACAACTCGACGGACTGGACGAACGGTTTCACCGACAAGCAGGAGATCACCATCCCGCTGAAGAACGGCGAGGGCGGCTTCATCGCCTCCGCCGACACCCTGGCCCGCCTCGAGGGCGAGGGCCGCGTCATCGCCCGCTACCTCGACGTGAACCCGAACGGCTCGCTCAACGACATCGCCGGCGTCACCAACGCACGCGGCAACGTCGTGGGCCTGATGCCGCACCCCGAGCACGCCGTAGAGCCCGGCTTCGGCCCCGACACCGCGCTAGCGATGCGCAGCGGCGTCGACGGCCTCGCGTTCTTCACCTCGGTGATCGAGCGCGCGCTGGTCAACGCGTAGGTTTCCGCGCCTCTGTTTGACATGAATTGCCCCGGTGCGCCGGGGCAATTCGTGCGTTAAAAGACGACTCGACGGTTCGTGCGGCCCGAGGCGACCACGTCACGAGAGACTGAACACCATGACACGCAACCGACACTGGCCCGGGGCCGTGGCCACCGCAGTTCTGACCATGCTGCTGACCGGGTGCGCCGCCGCCGACCAAGAAGATTCGATGACTCCCTACGAGGCGCAAGACACACTCGTCGTGCTGTTCGACCGCATTCAGACCGAGGTCGGCGGCGACTGGGAGAACCAAGACGACCCCAGTCCGATGTCGTGTGACGTGCGCGGCGGAGGCGACGGCGACGGCGACGGCGACGGCGACGGCGTGCAGTTCACCGCGACCAGGATGTCGGTATATCCCCGCACTATGGACGAAGCCAAGGCGGCGACGGCCGCCGTCACCGCGCTACTCACCGACGAAGGCTACGAGATCCTCGAATCCGGGCTGTTCGGCGAAGAAGGGTATGACCTCACAATGACAAACAACAAGGGCAGCAACATCAACTTCGGTGGCAACGACGTGGCAATGGGCCTCAACGGCGGCAGCGACTGCCGTCCCGGGGACTTTGACCAGATTCTCGACGAGCTTCGGAGCCAGGAGAAGTAACGGCACACTGTCCGTCGGGCTTGCCGGAACTAGACGGCGCTGGACGGCTCCCAGAGGTTGATGCCCAGGTCCACGGCGTGTGCGTCGATCGCGGTGACCTCCTCGTCGGTGAAGACGAGATTGTCGATCGCGGCGACGTTCGTCTCCAACTGCGTGACCGAGGACGCGCCGACGAGCGCCGATGTGACGGTGCCCCGCCGAAGCACCCACGAAAGCGCGAGCTGCGCGAGCGACTGGCCGCGCGCATCCGCGATCTCGGTCAGGGCACGGATGCGCCCCACCGTCGCGTCGTTGACCATGTCACGGCTCATCGACCCGGCCTGCGAGGCGCGGGAGCCCTCGGGCACCCCATTGAGGTAGCGGTCGGTGAGCAGCCCCTGGGCCAGCGGGGAGAACGCGATGCAGCCCACGCCGAGGTCGTCGAGGGTGTCGAGCAGGCCGCCCTCCACCCAGCGGTTGAACATCGAGTACGAGGGCTGGTGGATCAGCAGCGGCGTGCCCATCTCGGCCAGAATTTCGGCGGCCTGCCGGGTGCGTTCGGGTGAGTAGGAGGAGATGCCGGCGTACAGCGCCCGGCCGCTCGTGACGGCCGTGTGCAGCGCGCCCATGGTCTCCTCGAGCGGGGTCTCCGGGTCGGCCCGGTGGGAGTAGAAGATGTCGACATAGTCCAGACCCATCCGATTCAGCGACGCATCGAGGCTGGAGAGCAGGTACTTGCGCGAGCCGAAGTCGCCGTACGGTCCGGGCCACATGTCGTAGCCGGCCTTGGTGGAGATGACAGTCTCGTCGCGGTGGGCGGAGAAGTCCTCGGCGAAGATGCGGCCGAAGTTCGTCTCGGCGCTGCCGTAGGGCGGGCCGTAGTTGTTGGCGAGGTCGAAGTGGGTGACCCCGAGGTCGAAGGCCCGCCGCAGGATCGCGCGTTGCGTCTCCACCGGGGCGCCATCGCCGAAGTTCTGCCACAGGCCCAGCGAGATCGCGGGCAGTTTGAGGCCGCTGCGCCCGGTGCGGCGGTACGGCATGGACTCGTAACGGGTGTCTGCGGGAAGGTACGTCATGACCTCATGCTGGCACAATGGCCTGTCGAGGTTCCATCCTTCGACGGATGCTCCGCTCAGGCGGGCCTGACAGGCTGGACTCTGACCTGCCCGCCGATCACGCTTCCAGGAGTCCTCCCCGTGTCACCCCGCCTGTTCTACCGCATCCTGTCCATCGCCGAGGCGATCACCTGGACGATCCTGATCACCGCGATGCTGCTCAAGTACGTGTTCGCGCCGGGCGACTTCGGGGACGGCGCGGTGCGGGTGGGCGGCTTCGTGCACGGGCTGGTGTTCCTGGCCTATGGGATCACCGCGGTGCTCGTGGGCGTCAACCAGCACTGGCGGCCCCGGCTGATGCTCCTCGCCGTGTCCACCGCCGTGGTGCCCTACGCCACGATCCCGTTCGACCGCTGGCTCGAGCGCCGCAACCTGCTCGACGGCCCCTGGCGCCGGGAGGCCACGGACGACCCCCGCGACCACACCGTGGTGAGCCGGCTGCTCCGCGTCGGGCTGGCCCGACCGCTGCTGCTGGCATCCGTTCTGGTGGTCGGCCTGGTCGCCGTCTTCACGACCCTGCTCGTGATGGGCCCGCCAGGCGGCGGCGCCTGACCTAGTCGCCGACACCGCGGCCAGCGCTCGACGCGGGCCCGTGTTCGTCGAGCGCGGGTCACGCGCCGCTCCGCGGGTGGCGTGCCACGAGCGCGGCGGCGCGTGACCCGCGCATCACGCCTGACCTGGGGCGTCACGCTGGACGCGCGAACGTCGCGACCGTGTATGGTCGGTGCTGTACACGGGAGTCCGGTAAGCCGGGCTGAGAGGAAGCTTCCTAAGCTTCGACCGTTGAACCTGATCTGGATCATGCCAGCGCAGGGAGAACGCACTCAACACCATCCCGTGCCCTGTTCACCGACAGAAGGCGCGACATGACACATCCCACCCCCACCCTGCCCGACCCGGCGCCGATGGCATTCACGCCGCTCGAATTCGGCGTGGGCGCCCGCATCACGCTCGCCGTGATGAGCGACCGCTACGCCGACATCATCCTGGACGCCATCCGGAGCACCGACACCGCCGGCCTCACCGTGGACACCGGTGTCGTGAGCACCTTCGTCGGCGGCGCCGAGGCCGACATCCTGCGCTACCTCACCGACCTCATCGGCGCGGCCGCGCAGAGCGGTCATCATGTGACTGCCACCGTGCACTTCTCCCGCGGATGCCCCGGCGAGGTCGTCTGCGCCCTGCCCGGCGGTGCCGGGCCGCTGCGCAGCGAGATCCCCGCGGCGACTCCCGTGGGCATCATCGCCGCGGGCGAGTGGGCGCTGTACCCGCTCGACGACGGCGGGCGCCCCGGAGTGCAGCCCGACCATATGCGCGACATCTACGCCGCCATCGACTTCGCCAAGGCGAATGGCAGCTTCGTCGCGTCCGAGCACTTCGTGACGCGACTCCAGGGCGACCTTGCCACCGTGCTGCAGACGGCCGCGGCCGGCTGGATCCTCGTGGGGCAGAGCGTGCAGCACGTCACCAGCCACCTCACGCTGTCGATCAACAGCCCCTCCGCGCACTGATCTGATCTGATCTGATCTGATCTGACCCGTCCGCTCCGGCGATGGTTGCATCGGCCCGCCGAGGCGACCGAGTGAATCGCCGCGTCTGAGCGGCGCGTTCGACCTCCACTCCCCAGGCCGTCTCCGGCCACCCCACTTCTCCCCTGTCAAAGGACATCACCATGCCTGCTGCACCCTCCTCCACCGCCGCCTCTCCCGCATCCGCCACCCGCCCCATCCACCGTTTCACCCTCAAGGACCTCGTGCTCATCGTCGTGCTCGGGGTGGTCTTCGGCTTCCTCTACTGGGCACTCGTGCAGGCGTGGACCGGGCTGTCGATCCTGCTCGGGCCGGCCGGCGACCTCGCCCAGCACGTGCTGCTGGGCGGCTGGCTGCTCGTGGCGCCCATCGCCGTGGCCATCGTGCGCACCCGGTTCGCCGGGGTGATCGCCGAGATCCTGGCCTCCGTCATCGAGGTCGTGTTCCTCGGCTCCGCCGTCGGACCGATCCTGTTCGTTGCCGCGGCGATCCAAGGTGCCGGCAGCGAGCTGCCGTTCGCGCTGCGCCGGTACTCGTCCTTCGGCTGGGGCAGCTACGCGCTGTCCGGCCTGCTCGGTTCGGGATTCGTGTTCATCTTCTCCGCCTTCCGGTCCGGCTGGTTCGGCCAGGACCTGTTCTTCCTCCGCTTGGGCATCCAGCTGGCCTCCGGCGTCATCCTGGGCGGGCTGCTGGCGAAGGTGATCGTGGACGCGCTGGCCAAGACGGGCGTGGTCGACAACTACGCCATCGGCCGCGCGCTGAACAGCTAGGCCGGGGCATGTCCGACATCGCGGAGCCCGCCGTCACGGCTCCCGCCGTCGCTGTGCCGGCCAGCGCCGTGCCGGCCGTCGAATTCCGGGACGTCACCGTCACGTTTCCCCGGCAGGACCGTGCCGTGCTGCACGGCGCCAGCTTCACGATCGCCGCCGGCGAGCGCGTGGTGCTGTTCGGCCCGTCCGGGGCCGGCAAGTCCACCCTGCTGGCCACGATCAGCGGGGTGGTGCCGCACTCGGTGATCGCCCAGGTCGCCGGATCGGTCACCGTGGCCGGCCGGGACACCCTGGTCACCGAGGTGGTGGACCTCTCCCGCCACCTCGGCGTGCTGCCGCAGGATCCGGACTCGGCCGTGTGCCTGCCCGGGGTGGAGCAGGAGCTCGCCTTCGTTCTGGAGAACCGGGCCGTGCCGCCGTCGCAGATCTCCGACCGCATCGACGCCGTCCTCGCCGTGGTGGGTGCCGGTCGGCTGCGCGAGCGGCAGACCGGCACGCTGTCGGGCGGGGAGAGCCAGCGGGTGGCGCTCGCGGCGGCGCTGATCGGCGGCCCGGAGATTCTGGTGCTCGACGAGCCGACGTCGATGCTGGATGCCGACGGGCTGCGGCAGGTGCGCGACGCTGTCGACGCCGCGGCCCGGCCCGGCACCGTCGCGGTGCTGCTGGTGGAACACCGACTCGACGAGTACGCGGGCAGCCGGGGCGCCGCCGGGCTGCCGGAGCGGTGCATCGTGCTCGGCGCCGACGGAGCGATCACGCACGACGGGCCCACCGCATCCGTGCTGCCGGCGGCGGCTCTGGACCTGCACCGGGCCGGCTGCTGGCTGCCCGGTGACATCGAACTGCAGGCCGCGCTCGGCCTCTCCGGCGGGCTCACAGCGCCGGACGTGCAACGGGCGCTGTTGGCGTTGGCGGGCGAGGGGTGCGGTGCGCCTGAGGTGTTCGGCCCCGTCGTGCTGGCCGGCCGGGACCTCGCGGTGAGCCGGGATGCGGCGCCGCGAGCGGTGCGGCGCCGGCCGTGGCCGTTCCGCCGGGTCGCGCACAACGCGGACGACGGACAGGCCACCCGCGGCGGACAGACGACACCCGACGGGCAGAGCATACGCGCCGGGCAGGCCGCACACGACGACCAGACCGACAGCGGCGGGCTTCCCGCCCGCGCCGGGCAAACCGAGGGTCGGCGGGTGCTGCTCAGCGGCGTCAACCTCGAGCTGCGCGCGGGCGAGATCGTGGCCGTGCTCGGTCGTAACGGCGCCGGCAAGTCCTCGCTGCTACTCACCCTGGCAGGCCTGCTCGCACCGGCCGGAGGCACCGTGACCGGTGCGCGGCCTGGCCTGGTCTTCCAGAATCCGGAGCACCAGTTCCTGGGCAACACTGTGCGGGAGGAGATCGCCGTGGGGCTGCCGGTTGCCTCCGCGCGGGTGGACCGGGTGCTCACCGAGCACGGGCTCGGCCCGCTCGCCGACCGGAACCCGTACCGGCTCTCCGGCGGCCAGAAACGCAAGGTCAGCCTCGCGGCGATGCTCGTTCACGAACGACCCAGCCTGCTCGCCGACGAGCCGACGCTCGGCCTCGACCGTCGGTCGACCATCGCCACGATCGCGGCCTTCCGCCGGGCCGCGCGGGCCGGGCGCGGCATCCTGCTGTGCAGCCACGACCTGCGCACCGTCGCGACCCTCGCCGACCGGGTCCTCGTCGTGGCGGACGGCCGGATCGTCGCGGACGGTTCGGTCGTCGAGGTGCTGCGCCAGGGCGACCTGCTCGCGCGGGCCGGGATCACCGTGTCGCCGCTCCTTCGCTGGCTCGTCACCCGGCTGGACTCCGTCGCACAGGTGCGGCGGGTGCTCGACGCCCTCGACGCGACGGTGGATGCGGGTGCGCACGTGCCCACTGTGGAGGCTCAGTGAATGCGTCGAGCGCCCTCGGCGCGGTGACTCCCTCACCGCTGGCCCGGCGAAACCCCACGGTAAAGCTGGCGATCCTCTTCATCGTCTCGCTGGCACTGCTCTTCGTATTCGACCCGGTCACACCCGGCCTGCTCTACCTCCTCGGCCTCGCGGCAGTGCTCGGCTTTGCTCGGATCCCGCTGCGCACCCTCGCTCTGGCCCACCTGCCGTTCGTCGGCTTCGCCCTGGGTATCCTCGTCGTCAATGCCCTGAGCCGTCCCGGCGAGGTCCTGGTCGATCTGCCACCGATCCGGGTCACGGTGGCGGGGCTGCTGGTGGGATCGGCGCTGGCCCTGCGCACGATGGCCATCGGCATCCTGTCGATCGGATTCATCGGCACGACCGACCCTGTGTCCTTGATGACCAGCCTGCACCAGCACGCCCGGCTGAGCGCCCGGGTGACCTTCGCGGTGTTGGCCGGCTACCGGATGCTGCAACAGCTACCCCGGGAATGGCAGGTCATCCGCCAGGCGCAGTCGGTGCGGGCGCCCCTTCGCTCCGACGGTGCAACCCGGTTCGGCATCCGCGAATTCGGGCGCGCGGCGTTCACCCTTCTCGTGGTGTCCCTGCGGCGCGGCGAACGGATGTCGCAGTCCTTGGAGTCCCGCGGGCTCGGCCTGGGCGCCCGCACGGTGTGGCGGCCGGTGCCGCTCGGCCCGGCCGACTGGCTGCTGCTCGCCGGCACGCTGGGCGTTTTGGCGCTCGTGATCGTCGGGGTCAGCAGGCTGGGTTTGGGCCTCGGCCCGGGCATGCTGCTGTGACCAGCGACCGGCGGCAGCGCGAGCGCGGGGGTGAAGCGGGTCTCAGCCTGACGGTGACGGCGACGGCGCCCACCGGGCGGCGGCGATGGTGAGCGGCAGGGCGAGGATCCAGCTGTACAGAGCCCAGTCAGCCGAGCCGAGCACGGCCACCGGGATCGACGCGGTGAAGACCACGACCGTGACGAGCATCAGCCGCAACACGTAGAAGAACAGCGGCCGATCCACGGCGGCGTCCAGCAGCCCCGACGCCCGGGCGGCCAGCCAGATCAGGCACTGCACCCCGCTGATGGCGGCGACCGTGGCCGCGTACAGCACCACGGCCGGCGTCTGGGCGTATTCACTGAGCACCGAGGTGGGAAACGGCAGGAACGCTACGAGCAGGAGCAGCAGCAGATTCAGTTGCACGAGCCGCCGGTCGTATCCCGTGATGAGCCGGAATTTGCGATGGTGACCGGCCCAGTTCAGGGCGATCACGACGAAGCTCAGCGCGTAGGCGAAGTATTCCGGCGCCAGGTTGGCCAGGGCGCGTCCGAGGTCTGCCGCGGTGGTGTCGGGCAGCCGGATGTCGAGCACGAGCAGTGTCATCGCAATTGCGAACACGGCGTCGCTGAAGAACTCCAGCCGCTCGGTGGAGCGCCCCGTGTCGAGCAGCCGCCGGTACCGCGCCCGTGCCGATTCCATGCCGACACCGTACCCCTCGGGCACACACCCTCCGGTCGCGCCCGGTACGCGGGCGGGGCGCCGGTGCGCGGGCGGGGCGCCGGTGCGCGGGTGGCGCGCCACGCGCGCACCGGCGCGGGACCCGCGCGGGGCATCCGCTGGCCATGGTGAGCGACGAGTGGGCGTTCGGCGAGGGCGACTCAACCGGGGCGCCGAGATCGCCGCCGTGGGGCGGATGCGCCGGGTAGACTTGCCCGGTCAAGCATCCGCTATCTCTGGGAGAACGCCACTCGTGACCGCTGTTTCCAACACATCCTCCCGCGGCGTCGCTGACACCGTGACCAATGCGATCAACACTCCCGAGAAGGAGCAGCCGTACGCTGCCCTCGGGTTGACGCCCGGCGAATACGCCGAGATCCGCACCATCCTGGGCCGCCGCCCCACCTCGGGTGAGCTCGCCATGTACTCGGTGATGTGGAGCGAGCACTGCTCCTACAAGAGCTCGAAGAAGTACCTGCGCCAGTTCGGCGACAAGGTCTCCCCCGCCATGAAGAAGAACCTGATGGTGGGCATGGGCGAGAACGCCGGCGTGCTCGACGTGGGCGAGGGCTGGGCCGTCACCTTCAAGATCGAATCGCACAACCACCCCTCTTACATCGAGCCGTTCCAGGGCGCCGCGACCGGCGTCGGCGGCATCGTGCGCGACATCATCTCGATGGGCGCCCGCCCGGTCGCCGTGATGGATGCCCTCCGCTTCGGCGACATCAACGACCCCGACACCGCCCGTGTTGTGCACGGCGTGGTCTCCGGCATCAGCTTCTACGGCAACTGCCTCGGCCTGCCCAACATCGGCGGTGAGACCTGGTTCGACTCCGTCTACCAGGGCAACCCGCTGGTGAATGCGCTCTCCGTTGGCGTGCTGCGCCACGAGGACCTGCACCTGGCCAACGCCTCGGGCGCGGGCAACAAGGTGGTGCTCTTCGGAGCCCGCACCGGCGGCGACGGCATCGGCGGCGCATCCATTCTGGCCTCGGACACCTTCAGCGAGGGCGGCCCCACCAAGCGCCCCGCCGTGCAGGTGGGCGACCCGTTCGCCGAGAAGGTGCTCATCGAGTGCTGCCTCGAGCTGTACCGCGAAAAGCTCGTCGAGGGCATCCAGGACCTGGGCGCCGCGGGTATCTCCTGCGCCACCAGCGAGCTGGCCTCCAACGGCGACGGCGGCATGTACATCCAGCTGGAGAAGGTGCTGCTGCGCGACCCGTCGCTCACCGCCGAAGAGATCCTGATGAGCGAGAGCCAGGAACGCATGATGGCCGTCGTCACGCCGGAGAAGCTCGCCGGCTTCCTCGCCGTGGTGGAGAAGTGGGACGTGGAGACCAGCGTGCTCGGCGAGGTCACCGACTCCGGACGCCTGATCATCGACTTCCACGGTGAAGAGATCGTCAACGTCGACCCGCGCACCGTCGCCGTCGACGGCCCGGTCTACGACCGCCCGGTGGCCTACCCCACCTGGATCGACGCGCTGCAGGCCGACACCGCCTCGGCCCTGCCCCGGGCGACGGATGCCGCCACCCTGCAGGAGCAGTTCCTCGCGCTGCTCGGCTCGCCCAACCTGGCCGACCCGAGCTGGATCACCGACCAGTACGACCGCTACGTGATGGGCAACACCGCCCTCTCCTTCCCGGACGACGCCGGCATGATCCGCATCGACGAGGAGTCGGGCCTCGGCTTCGTCATCTCCACCGACGCCAACGGCCGCTACTGCCAGCTCGACCCGTACCGCGGCGCCCAGCTGGCCCTGGCCGAGGCGTACCGCAACGTGGCCGTCACCGGCGCCGTGCCGGTGGGCATCAGCGACTGCCTCAACTTCGGCTCCCCCGAGAACCCCGAGGTCATGTGGCAGTTCTCCCAGGCCGTTGAGGGCCTGGCGGATGGCTGCCTCGAGCTGGAGATCCCGGTCACCGGCGGCAACGTGTCGTTCTACAACCAGACCGGCGACCAGCCGATCCACCCCACCCCGGTCGTGGCCGTGCTCGGCGTGATCGACGACGTCGCCCGCCGCGTGCCCAGCGGCTGGCAGGACGACGGACACAACATCTACCTGCTCGGCATCACCCGCGAAGAGCTCGACGGCTCCGCGTGGAGCGCCGTGGTGCACGACCACCTCGGTGGCGTACCGCCCATCGTCGACCTCGGCCGCGAAGCCGACCTCGCCGGTCTGCTGCACGCCGCGTCGATCGAGGCTTTGATCGACAGCGCGCACGACCTCTCCACCGGCGGCCTCGCGCAGGCCCTCGCCGAGGCCGTGCTCCGCTTCGGTGTTGGCGCGCGGGTCTGGCTCGGCGACATCCTCGAGCGCGACGGCATCGACGCATCCGTGGCCCTGTTCTCGGAGTCGACCGGCCGCGTGCTGGTCTCCGTGCCGCGTGAGGACGACGTCAAGTTCCTCGGCCTCTGCGAAGGTCGCGACTACCCGGTGTTGCGCATCGGCGTGACGGATGCGACCGCTCCGGTCCTGGAGATCCAGGACTACTTCACGGTGCCGCTGACCGAACTGCAGTCGCGTCACCGCAGCACGCTGCCGAACGCGTTCGCGTAACGCCTTCGGTCCTGAGTTGCCGCGAAATGCCCCTTCCCGTTGCGGGAAGGGGCATTTTTCGGCGATTCGGCGCCCGCGCTAGTCGCGGGTGCGCGCCAGGACGTAGTTCTCGAGCACGTGCTCGGCGATCGCCATCGAGGAGGTGGCAGCTGGAGAGGGGGCGTTGCGCAGCAGCGTGACCGGCCCGACCTGGTCGACCGCGAAGTCGTCGAGGAGGGTGCCGTCGCGGCCCCAGGCCTGGGCGCGCACGCCGGCGGCGGTCTTGCTGGTGAGGTCGCTCATCCGCAGCTCGGGGATGAACCGGCGGGCCTTGCGGTAGTAGAGGGGCTTGACCAGGGAGCCGCTGATCTCGTCGAGGCCCATCCGCCAGTGCTGTCTGGCCAGGGCGCCCGCACCGGGCCAGCGCAGGGACTCCCAGGTGTCCCGGGGCGAGACGGTCAGCCAGGTGTACCCCTCCCGGGCCAGGGCCGGCACCG
Source organism: Cryobacterium arcticum (assembly GCF_001679725.1). Classification (NCBI taxonomy): domain Bacteria; kingdom Bacillati; phylum Actinomycetota; class Actinomycetes; order Micrococcales; family Microbacteriaceae; genus Cryobacterium; species Cryobacterium arcticum. The sequence goes on from NZ_CP016282.1 coordinate 3,595,716, forward strand.
CGTTGGGCCCCACGTGCACGTCGTCGTAGACGCCGCGGGTGAAGTGCACGCCGAGGAAGGGGAACCGCGGGTCGGGCACCGGGTAGATCATGCCGCGCACGAGGTCGGTGCGCGCCGGGTCCAGCGCCCAGTACTCGCCGCGGAAGGGCAGAATCTTGGGCGACGGGTCCGCGCCGACCAGACGGGCGACCACGTCGGATTGCAGCCCGGCGCAGGCGATCACCCGGTCGACGACATGCTCGGACTCCCGGGTGCGCACGCGCACTGTCGCTCCCTCGAGCTGCAGCGCCACCACCTCGTGTCCGGTGAGGATGCTGCCGCCGTTGCTGCGAACATCCGTGGCCATGGCCTCGGTGATCGCGCCGTAGTCCACGGCCGCGGTCTGCGGCGAGTGCACGGCGGCGACCCCCGCCACGTGTGGTTCGATCTCGCGGAGCCGCGCGCCGCCGTCGAGACGGATGAGGCCCGGCACCCCATTGGCGTGCGCCCGCCGTTCAATCTCGGCGAGGGCCGGCAGCTCGCTTTCGTCGACGGCGACGACGAGTTTGCCGACCTCGCGGTAGGGCAGGTTCTTCTCGGCGCAGTAGTCGCGGATGCTGGTGCGGCCCGCGGCGCACAGCCGGGCCTTGAGGCTGCCCGGCTGGTAGTACAGGCCGGCGTGCACCACGCCGGAGTTGCGTCCGGTCTGGTGCGCGGCGAGTCGGTCCTCTTTCTCGAAGACCGTGACGCCGCCGAGTCCGCGCAGGGCCAGGGCCCGCGCCAGGGCCACCCCTACGATGCCGCCGCCGATGATCGCGATGCGTTCGCCCATAGCCATCCGTTCTCAGGTGCCCGTGACGGATCATCGGTTCGACGAACCCCCGCACGGTGGCATCCTGCCCCGGCCGGGCGGCCCGGGCAATGCCCGGCTAGACGGACCCGTTCATCAGGACCGGCGGCGGCCAGCTCCCGCCCCTGCCACCCCTCGCGAAAGCGGCCTAACGGCTATCTCACCAGGTTGAAGGAACCACACGGCCGCTCTCGCGAGATGTCGCCGTCCCTCCCACGCTCCCCTCTCTCGCGAAAGCGGCGAAATGGCTACCTCAGCGCGCTGAAGCGACCACACGACCGCTCTCGCGGAATACCGGGTGGAGGCTGGGGATAACTTCGGCACGGCAACACGCTCACGGCGCATCCTCTGGGGATGAAACGGCGCACAGAGATACCGCGAGCGCTGCAAGGGCGCGCATTCAGCCATCAGGAAGGGCTGTCCGAGGGTATGACACGGGCGCGTATGCGTGGTGACGACCTGGCGCGGCCGTACCACGGCATCCGTGTGGTGCCGTCTGACTCGACCGACCCGCTCGCCCGTATCCGCTCGTACCTGCCCCATCTCAGCGGGGAACAGTTCTTCAGCCACACCAGCGCTGCTCTCATCCACAATATGCCGCTGCCGTTGCGCCTCGCCCAGGATCCACGCGTGCACGTCTCGACTCACATCGCATCATCGAGGCACGCCGGCCGCGGCGTCGTGGGGCATCAGGTACAGCGCGACCGGGTTCGCGTCGTCGTCGTGACCGGGATGCAGGTGACCTCCCCGGTCGATACATGGTGTCAGCTATCCACAATGTTGTCATTGGACGCCCTGATCGAAGCGGGAGATGCTCTGGTACGTCGGAAGCGGCCGCTGGCGACCATGGATGAGCTGCGCGCTGGCGTGTTGCGGTACACCGGGCAACGTGGGGCGAAGAAGCTGCGCGAGGCCTTCGAGTCTGTGCGGCCCCGGACGGATTCAGCCAAGGAGACGGCGACCAGGTTGGTGATCGTGCGGGCAGGGCTACCCGAACCGGAGGTGAACGGTGAGATTTTCGACAGGCTGGGCCGCAAGATCGCGACCGGGGACCTCGTGTTTCGCAAGTACAAGGTGCTCGTGGAGTACGACGGCGAGCAGCACCGCACCGACGAGGAGCAGTATCACTGGGACGTGGACCGTCTTGATGCGATCATGGAGGCCGGCTGGCGCGTCATCCGCATCAATAAATCGCATCTGAGGATGTCGCCTTCGCCGGCCCTGCGGAAGATCACCACGGCCCTCGCCGCAGCGGGGTGGAGCCCATGACCCGCGGCGGGGATCGCGAGAGCGGCGAAACGGTGACCTCACGCAGCTGAGGCAGCCATATGGCCGCTTTCGCGAAAACGACAGTCCACGAGAGCGGCGAAACGGCGACCTCAGCCGGCTGAGGCAGCCATTTGGCCGCTTTCGCGAGACGTAACGACAGCGAGGGGGCGAGCAGGGTGGGGTTAGGCGGGGAGGGAGAAGGGGGCGCCCACCAGGGCCTCGGTGCGGGCGAAGAGGCGGTCGGCGATGCCGCGGTCGAGCGAGGTGCGTGTGGGGCGCTGCAGGGTCGGAGTGCCGCGGGTGAGGAAACGGGGGCCGTAGTACTGGCCGCCGACGGCAGCGGGATCGATCGCCGCCCGCACGGTCGGCCAGGCACCGGCATCCTTGCCCTGGGCGCCGATGAAGCCCTGCAGGGTGTCGACGAACCGCTTGGCACGGCTGACCTCGTTGACGCCGCGGATGCCGGGCGTGAGCCCCGAAATCGAGTAGCCGGGGTGGGACACCAGGCTCTGCACCCCGGTCGGGCCATCGAGGCCGGCCGCGTGCAGCCGCCGGTCAAGCTCGAAACCGAACACCTGCATCGCGATCTTGGACTGCGCGTAAGCCTTCCAGCCGTTGTAGGTGACCTCCAGCTGAAGATCGTCGAGTGAGGAGTCCATCAGCCGGGAGATCATCGACCCGAGCGACACCACCCGGCTGCCGGGGGTGCGCTGCAGCACGGGCAGAACCAGGCTGGTGAGCAAGAAATGGCCGGTGTAATTCGTGGCGAGCACCAGCTCGGTGCCGTCCAGGCTCACCGAACGGTCGGTGGGCGGGTGCACGATGCCGGCGTTGAGGATGAGGCCGTGCAGCTGCGGAAGGTCGAGCATCCGCTCTGCTGCCCGGCGCACCGAGGTGAGGTCGGCGACGTCCAGCTCGAGGGTTGAGACGGATGCGCCGGGAACGCGCCCGCGGATCGCGGCGACGGCCGCGGCCGCCTTGGCCGGGTTGCGGCAGGCCAGCACCACGTGGGCGCCGGCACGCGCGAGTTGCTCGCTCGTGAAGTAGCCCAGGCCGGCGTTGGCGCCCGTGACCACGATGGTGCGGCCGGTTTGATCGGGCAGCGCCCGCGGGTTCCAGGTCACGCGGCGGGGCCGGCGGAGCCCTGACCGGCGCCCGGGGCCGATGCGTCCGGCGCATCGGCCGGCGCATCGCCGGTCGGAGCGCTGACGGCGGCGTCGCCGGAAACGGTGCCCGCGCCAGTGTTGCCCGCCGACCGAACGCCGCTCGAGGTGTCGCCGGCGATCTTCTCGTGGTGGTGGATGACCTCGGCGATGATGAAGTTGAGGAACTTCTCGGCGAACGCCGGGTCGAGCCTGGCGTCTTCGGCCAGGCCGCGCAGGCGCTGGATCTGCAGGAACTCCCGAGCCGGGTCCGCCGGCGGCAGGCCGTGCTCGGCCTTCAGCCGCCCCACGCTCTGGGTGAACTTGAACCGCTCTGCCAACAGGTGGATGAGTGCGGCATCGATGTTGTCGATGCTCTGGCGAATGCCCTGCAACTCATTGATCGCATCCTGTCCCGCGCCGGCGGGCAATTCCTCGTTTACAGCCATGTCCTTACGATATTGCACCGGCCCGGATGCCCGCTCCGGGCTCGCCCGTCGCGGCTTGTTGCCTGAGGTTCATGGCGGGGCGGTCAGGCGGGGCGGGGTGCCCGCAGGGGCAGGCGCACGCGCTTCTGGGTGAGCAGGATACCCATCAGGACCAGGAGCGCTCCGAGCGGTTCGTGCCAGGAGAAGGTCTCGGCCAGGATGAGCACGCCGAGCAGCACACCCACGACGGGTGTGACGTAGGTGACCGTGGAGGTCGTGGTGGGGCCCCAGGCGCGCAGCACGTTGATGTGCCAGATGTAGGCCAAGCCGGTGCCGAGGGCGCCGAGGGTGACCAGGCTCAGCACGATCGGGGTGGTCAGTGCTACCGGCTGCCAGGCCAGGACCGGCGTGAACAGCAGCATCGCCGCACCGGCCAAGCCGATGTTGAGGAACGCGAAGGTGGTGCCGGCGATGGGCCGACCGCTGAGGTGCTTGCGGGTGTAGCCGAAGGTGAAGCCGTAGCAGAGCGCCGCACCGAGGCAGGCGAGCTGGCCCCAGAGGTCGCCGGTGAGCGCGGTGTACTGCCAGGGCGCGATGATGACGACCACACCAATGATGCCGACGAGCACGCCGACGATCTGGTCGCGGGCGAGCTTCTCGACCCGGAAGACCGCGGTGACCATGACGGCGGTCATGATGGGTGTCACGGCGTTGTAAATGCTGGCCAGGCTCGACGAGACGTATTGCTCGGCCCAGGCGAAGAGCAGGTGCGGGATGAAGCATCCGGTGAACGCGATGACCAGGAAGTGCAGCCAGACCACGCCCTCCCGTGGCAGCACCGGGCCGTTGTTGATGCGCGGGCGGGTGATCAGCACGATCAGGCCCAGCGTGAGGCCACCGAGCACGAGGCGCGACCAGGCCACCTGGCCGAAACTCACGCCCTCGAGGGCGATCTTCATGAACAGGAAGCTGGCACCCCAGACGACGCCCATGCCCAGGAATTGCAGGGCGACCAGGGGCCTTCGGGTAGTCGTAACATCACTCACCTGCCGACCCTAGCCCACCGGTGTGCCGCGCCCACCCCGTGCCGGTGCGGGCCCGAGGGTGATGTCCGAAATTCGCGGGCGAATGGCCGGAATCAGGCGGGGGTGACGCGGCGGCGGGGAGCGCGCGGGTTGCTGTATTCGACCGATGTGCCGGCGAAACCCTCGAGGCGTTTCTGCAGCCCGGCCTGCACGACGGGCCACTCGTCGGCAAGCACCGAGTAGACGGCGGTGTCGCGCCAGGAGCCATCCGCCCGGCGCTGTACGCGCCGGTTGATGCCCTCGAATTGCGCGCCGATGCCCAGAATCGCGGCCCGGGATCGGGAGTTGAGCACGTCGGCCTGGATCTTGACGCGGCCGAAGCCGTGCTCGAACGCGGCTCCGAGCATGAGCAGCTTGGTCTCGGGGTTCACCGCGGTTCCCCACACCTGCGGGGCATAGGCGGTCCAGCCCAGGTGCAGCGCCTCGTTGGGCAGGTCGATGTCGCCCAGGGTGGAGGTGCCCACCAGGTCGCCCGCATGCGGACCGGACACCACGCGCACGGCGTAGGGCAGCGCATCCCACTGGTAGTACTTCGACGCGAACGCCACGAACTCGTCGAGGTCGGCGGGCAGTCCGTGCGGGCCGCCACCGTAACCGCCGGCGAAGACCGCCGGATGCGCGATGGCACGATGCAGCTCCGGCAGGTGCGCGTGGCTGAGCCGCTCCAGGCACACGAAACGCCCCGTGAGCACGTGCTCGTCAGGCCGCTGGGCACTCACGGGCGTTCTCCCTTCGCCGAACCGTGAGTCAAGCCCCGAAAACTCGAGTTTTCGGGGCTTTGCTCACAGGTCGCGAGTTAGTCGATGAGGTCGTGGCGGGTGAGGATCGCTTCGCGGTCGGGGCCGACGCCGATGGCGGAGATGCGGGCGCCGCTCATGGCCTCGAGCGCGAGGACGTAGTCCTGGGCGTTCTTCGGGAGGTCCTCGAAGCGGCGCACCATGGTGATGTCCTCGGTCCAGCCGGGGAATTCCTCATAGACGGGCTTGGCGTGGTGGAAGTCGGACTGCGAGACCGGCACCTCGTCGTAGCGCACGCCGTCGACCTCGTAGGCGACGCAGACCGGGATGGTCTCCAAGCCCGTGAGCACGTCGAGCTTGGTGAGCACGAAGTCGGTGACACCGTTGATGCGCGCCGTGTAGCGGGCGATCGGGGCGTCGTACCAGCCACAGCGGCGCGGGCGGCCGGTGGTGGTGCCGAACTCGAAGCCCTTGGCGCGCAGGAACTCGCCGGACTCGTCGAACAGCTCGGTGGGGAACGGGCCGGCGCCGACGCGGGTCGTGTACGCCTTGACGACCGCGATGATGCGGTCGATGCGGTTCGGGCCGATGCCGGAACCGGTCACCGCGCCACCCGAGGTGGCGTTGGACGACGTGACGAACGGGTAGGTGCCGTGGTCGACATCCAGCATGGTGGCCTGGCCGCCCTCGAACAGAACGGTCTTGCCGTCAACGAGCGCCTCGTGCAGCAGCAGCGCGGTGTCGGCGACCATGGGGCGCAGGCGCTCGGCGTAGCTGAGCAGGTCGTCGACGATCTCGTCGACGGTGATGGCGCGGCGGTTGTACACCTTGACCAGCATGTGGTTCTTCTGGCCGAGCGCGCCCTCCACCTTCTGGCGCAGGATGTTCTCGTCGAACAGGTCCTGGATGCGGATACCGACCCGGTTGATCTTGTCGGCGTAGGTCGGGCCGATGCCGCGGCCGGTGGTGCCGATCTGGCGCTTGCCCAGGAACCGCTCGGTGACCTTGTCCATGGTGCGGTGGTACTGGGTGATCACGTGCGCGTTGGCGCTGACGCGCAGCTTGGACACGTCGACACCGCGGGAGCTGAGCGCGTCGAGCTCCTCGAAGAGCACCTCGATGTCGACGACGACACCGTTGGCGATGATCGGGGTGACGCCAGGCGTGAGGATGCCCGAGGGCAGCAGGTGCAGAGCATACTTCTCGGTGCCGACGACCACGGTGTGGCCGGCGTTGTTGCCGCCGTTGAACTTGACGACGTAGTCGACCCGGCTGCCGAGCAGGTCGGTGGCCTTGCCCTTACCCTCGTCGCCCCACTGGGCGCCGATCAGAACGATGGCTGGCATAGCTTAGTTTTCTCCTTGGATAAAGAAGGCAGCGGTCGGCGGGGCCGGGTCCTCGCCTGGTGAAACGGCGGGCGGGGCCGCCGGGAACTTCTGGGAGTCGTCCGACTCGGAGCGCAGCAGCGGGATGACGGTGGCGTCGGCCCCATTCAGGAACTCGGTGAGGCGTTCGAACTCGTCGGTCTCGCCGATCTCGGCCGCGGCGCGGCGGAGGGCGAACAGGGCGCGGAGCACCCCGCGGTTGGGTGCGTGCGACCACGGGATCGGGCCCTGGCCGCGCCAGCCCGCCTTGCGCAGCGCGTCGAGGCCGCGGTGGTAGCCCACCCGGGCATACGCGTAGGCCTCGAGCAGTCGGCCCTGAGAGTGGGTCACGTCCGCGAGGGCTGCCCACGCCAGTGACGACTTCGGATGCGCCGCCACAACGGTTGCAATATCTTGCATTCCGGTTCGGCTGAGCGCCTCAGTCACCTCCGGTTCCGCGGGTAGGAGGGTCTCGGGCTGGTCAAGCAGATTTGCGCCGGTCACACTGAATCCTACCAAGACGGCGCCGAACCGTGAGTTAAGCACGCCTCCAGGGCGTTTCTGGGTGCTTTGCTCCAGTTCGCGGAACTGGGGACGGTGGGGGCCGGCTGCCTAGTGGGTGGCGGGCACCAGGCGGCCGGAGAAGGTGCATAGGACGGCGGCGACCACCTCGGCCTGCGGGCGTTCCTCGTCGAAGAGCAGCCATTCCAGCCCGGCCATGAGGGTGGCGCCGAACACACTGCTGGCCATGAGCGCCGAGGCACCGACCGCGGATGCCTCCGGCAGCGCTTCGGTGATGGCGACCTCGAACTCGGCGAGCGCGTCGTGCCGGAAGGTGAACGAGGCCTCCCGCCAGGCCCGGTCGGTGCGGAAGATATCGCCGGCGATGATCTTGGCCAGGGCGGTGTTGCGCGCGATGCTTCCGAGGAGTGTGGTGACGAGGGCCTCGATGGCGCTCCAGCCTTCCACGCCGGTGCGGGCCTCGCGCAGGACCTCGGTGAGCGCGGCCATGCCCTCGCCGAGCAGTCCCTCGAAGAGCTTGTCCTTGGACGCGAAGTTGTAATAGAGACTGCCCTTGGCCACGCCGGCACGTTCGGCGACGTCGTCCATGGTGGTTCCACTGATGCCGCGCTCGGCCGCGATCTCGAGCGCCGCGTCGAGAATCGCCCGCTTGGTGCCGGTCATCCGAACCATGGTCCCACCCCTTGAAATTTGTACTGACTAGTCAGTATAGTGGGATTCGGCCCCGCTGCAATGGAGCATGCCGCCCGGACAGACATCCGGCTACCGGGTGCCGCCCCACCTCGAAGAAGGCTCCAGCATGCGCATCACCCTGACCAACGTCACCAAGGGTCCGAAGGACTCGGCTCTCCCCCTCACCTCACTCGAATTCGAGTCCGGCGCCGTCACTCTCGCCCAGGCCGAAACCGAACGTCGTCCCACGGTGCTCGGGCTCATCGCCTCCGGCCGGATGCGACCGGATGCCGGAACCGTCACTCTCGACGGCCACACCGACTACGCGGGCCTCCGCCGCCACATCGCCCTGATCGACGCGCTCGGCGTCTCCGAGCCCGCGCCGGACGTGACCGTGGCCGAGGTGGTGTCGGAGGAGCTGATGTTCGCCGGCCGGGTGGGCCACCGCCGTGCCGTGGCCCAGCTACTGAGCGAACTCGGCCTCGCCGACCAGGCCAGGGCCAACATGGCCGACCTCGCCCCAGACTCCCGCATCCACCTGCTCACCGAACTGGCCGTACTGCGGGATGACGTGCAGGGCATCGTGCTCACCTCCCCCGACCGGCACGGCGGCGATCCACTCGGCTGGTGGCAACTCGCCGGCGACCTCGCCGTACGCGGCTACGCCGTTCTCGTCATCGCCGGCGACGCGTCGGCCCACGCCATCAACGCCCTTGACCGCTCCGGAGCCGAACTGTGAAGATCTTCGCCATGATCCGCGCCGAACTGGCGCGCCTGACCGCCACCACCATGTCCCGGGTAGCCCTCGTGGCCCTGATGCTCGTGCCCGTGCTCTACGGCGGCCTATACCTGTGGGCCAACCAGGACCCGTACGCAGGCCTGGACCGCGTGCCGGTCGCCCTGGTGGTGGCCGACACCGGCACCGAGGCCGACGGCACGACCACCAACTACGGGTCGGATGTCGCCGAGCAGCTCATCGACGACGGCACCTTCGACTGGCACAAAGTGACCGCCGACACCGCCCAGGCCGGCGTCGCCGACGCCACCTACGACTTCAGCGTCACGATCCCCGCCGACTTTTCCAGCTCGATCGCTTCCTCGTCGACCGACTCACCACACCAGGCCACCATCACCCTCACCACGAACGACACCAACAGCTACCTCGCGTCCACGATCGGCAGCCAGGCGGCGCAGAGCATCCGGGACGCCATCGTGGCCCGGGTGAACGAGCAGGCCGCCGACCAGTTGCTCATCGGGCTTTCCGACATCCGCTCGAGCCTGGTCGACGCGGCCGACGGCGCGGGCCAGCTGACGGATGGCGCGGGCACCGCGGCCGACGGCGGCACCAGCCTGGCCGATGGCGCGAGCCAGCTCGCCGACGGTACCGGCCAGCTGGCCACGGGCGCCGGCAGCCTGGCCGATGGCACCGGGCAGGTCGCCGACGGGGCCAGCAAGGTGGCCGACGGGACGGGCCAGGTGGCCTCGGGCGCCGATGCCCTGGCCACGGGCGCGGGCACCCTGAGCACGGGCGCCGGCAGCCTGGCCTCCGGCACGGCGCAGGTCGCCACCGGCGCCGACTCGCTCGCGACGGCGACCGGCCAGGTGGCCGACGGCACCGCCGCGCTCTCGCAGGGCGCCGCATCCCTCGCTGACGGCACGGGCAAAGTCTCGGCCGGAGCCGCCCAGGTGGCCGCCGCCGCCCAGAAGGTGGCCGATGGCACAGCGGCGCTGAACACGGCCGCGCAGCAAGCGTCCGCCGGCGTCGCCGGGGCCGGAGCGGTCTACACCGCCGCGCAGACCGCCCTGGCCGACCAGCTCACCGCCGACGGCCTGAGCCCCGCCCAGATCGACGAGGCGCTGGCGACCCTGACCCCGATCGGCGGCACCCTCACCCAGAGCGGAGCCGCCCTCACCCAGGCGGGCACCGCCATCGCGACACTGTCGACCGGCACCACCCAGCTGGCCGCCGGAGCCGCCGCGACCGCCACCGGCGCCCAGCAGAGCGCCGACGGGGCCACAACCCTGGCCACCGGCGCGGCCACCGCCTCGGCCGGAGCACGCAAGACGGCCGACGGCGCCGCCACCCTCGCCACCGGAGCCCACCAGAGCGCCGACGGCGCCAGCGCCCTCGCCACCGGGGCCGGCCAAGCAGCGAGCGGCGCGGCCACCCTGGCCGCCGGCGCGGACCAGACCGCCGCGGGAGCCGCCACCCTGAGTTCCGGGGCGACCTCCGCCGCCGACGGCGCTGCGGCTCTGAGCACCGGAGCCAGCTCGGCGAAGACCGGTGCGGACAGCCTCGCCACCGGAGCATCCTCGCTCAGCGACGGGCTGCTCGGCCTCAAGACCGGCGCGGGCACCCTCCGCGACGGGCTGACCAACGGTGTCAACAGCATCCCCGACACGGATGCCGCCACCCGCGACCTGCAGGGCTCCACCATCGCCGACCCGGTCGACCTGCAGAAGGCGGCCGTGACTTCCGCCGGCACCTACGGCGCCGGGCTCGCCCCGTTCTTTGCCAGCCTGGCCGGCTGGATCGGGATCTACGCCCTGTTCCTGATCGTAAAGCCGGTCTCCCGCCGCGCCATCACGGCGCTGCACTCGCCGCTGAAGATCACCCTCGCCGGCTGGCTCACCCCGGGCATCCTGGGGCTGCTGCAGATGGCGGCACTGTTCGGGATCCTCACCGGCGTGCTGCACTTCGAGGTGCACAACCCCGTGGGCACCTACGCAATGATGGGTCTGGCCGCGATGACGTTCGCAGCGATCATCCTCGCGCTGAACGTCTGGCTGGGCAGCGTGGGCCAGTTCGTCGGCCTCGTGCTCATGGTGATCCAGCTCGTCACCGCCGGCGGCACCTTCCCGTGGCAAACCCTGCCGGCTCCCCTGGCGTTCCTGCACCACGTGATGCCGATGAGCTACGCGGTCGACGGCATCCGTCAGCTGATGTACGGCGGCAACCCGGCCACCGCGCTGAACGACGCCGGCGTGCTGCTGCTCTGGCTGACCGGCGCGCTCGTGCTGGCCGCGATCGGCGTGGTGCGGATGACGCACTTCCGTACCCTGCGCGACCTCAAGCCCAGCCTGATCGGCTGACCGGAACGGCCGCCGACCCGCTCGATGCGGGGCGGCGGCCGTGGCCGTGCCCCACAACCGTTGACCACGACCGGCCCAGCAAATCGAACACATGTACTATTGAGTACATGGCACAGATCGAGGGCGAGCATCGATGACGGCCGGCCCGATTCTCCATGCCGACGCCGACTCGTTCTTCGCATCTGTCGCGTTGCGCTCCCGACCGGAACTCGCCGCGCAGCCCGTCGCCGTGGTGGCCCACGTGTACATCGCCAGCGCCACCTATCCGGCTCGCGCTCGCGGAGTGCGCGCCGGGATGCTGGCCCAGGATGCGCTTCGGCAGTGTCCGGAGCTGATGCTGATCGATGTGCCCCGGGCCGAGATCGAGGAGGTGGGAGACGCCCTCTTCGACATCTTCCACAACTCGGCCGTCGCCGTGGAGCCCGGCTCCATCGAGGAAGCCTTCCTCGACGTGGGCGCGGCCGATCAGGCCGGCGCCGTGGAGGCCGGGCAGGTTCTGCGCCGACGGGTGGCCCGCGAACTCGGCATCCCGATCAGCGTGGGTGTGGGCCGCACCAAGCTCATGGCCAAGCTGGCCTCCCGCCGGGCCAAGCCCGACGGGCTCTTCGTGATCGACGTCGCAGAAGAAACGGTTCTGCGCACGACCCTGCCCCTCAGCGAAGTCTGGGGCATCGGCGCCACCACTCTGGCGCGGCTCCACCGGATCGGGGTGATCCGGCTCGGCGACGTGGACGGCATTCCGCAGAACGAGCTGCAGCACGTCTGCGGCACAGCCATGGCCCGCCGGTTGTGGCGCATCCGCGAGGGCACCGACGATGCCGTGGTGCGACCTGTCGAGGCGCGCACCTCCCTCACTGCGGAGGGATCGACAGCCGGCTACGACCGGCCCGACAAGACCCCGACCGAACTGGTGCAGGCCTGCGTCGACCGGCTCTGCAAGCGCGCGGAGCGGGCCGGGCTCGCGGGGACGGGAATCACGCTGACCCTGCGCCCAGAGCTCGGTGGCAAGGCGATCGTGCTCAAGCGCACGCTGATGGCGGCGACGACCGGCCGGGACACCTGGCTGGCCGTGGCTGGCGATTTGCTCGCGGGCGAGCGGGTGCCCCGGCTGGCCGGGCTGCGGGTTTCCCTGACCGGTCTACTCCCCCTCGACCGGGTGCAGCACACCCTGTTCTGACGCGGGTCTGCGGTCGCCATCACGGGCAGAGTCACCAGGTCTCGACAGGCTCGACCGACGACCGGGGAACGAACCGCGGGGCGGGTCGCGAGGTCTCGACGGGCTCGACCGACGGGATGGCCGGGCCCGCAGGACAGGTCGCGTGCTCGACCGACGACCGGGGAACGAACCGCAGGGCGGGTCGCGAGGTCTCGACGGGCTCGACCGACGGACGGGAACCAACCACAGGACGGGTCGCGAGGTCTCGACGGGCTCGACCGACGGACGGGAACGAACCACAGGACCTGTCGCGGGGTCTCGACAAGCTCGACCGACGGACGGGAACGAACCACAGGACGGGTCGCGGGGTCTCGACAGGGTCGACCGACGGGATGGCGGGGCCGAGGGAATGCCGGGAGCCACGGGTGCGGGCGCCGCGGGTGTTAGACGGCGGCGATCACCGCGGCGGCCACGGCGGGTGCGACGCGGTCGTCGAACGGGCTCGGCACGATGAAATCGGCGGCCAGGTCGTCACCGACCAGGTCGGCGATGGCCGTGGCGGCGGCGATCTTCATGGCGGTGGTGATCCGGCGGGCGCCGGCATCCAGCGCACCCCGGAAGATGCCGGGGAACGCCAGAACGTTGTTGATCTGGTTGGGATAATCGCTGCGTCCCGTGGCGACGATCGTGGCGTAGCGGGCGGCCACCTCGGGCTCCACTTCCGGTTCGGGGTTGGACAGCGCGAAGATCATGGCGTCGTCCGACATCGTGGCGAGCAGCTGTTCGTCGACCGTGCTGGAGGAGACGCCGATGAAGACGTCCGCGCCCACCAGCGCCTCGGCCGGGCCGCCGTGGATCTGGTGCGGGTTGGACCTCAGCGCGAACCGGGCCTTGACGCCCAACAGGTCGAACCGGCGATTGCTCAGGATGCCCTTCGAGTCCAGCACCAGCACGTCTTCGATCCCCACCTCCAGCAGGAGGGCGGCGATGGCGATGCCCGCGGCGCCCGCTCCGGAGACGACAACCCGGAGACCACGGAGGTCGCGGCCCAACACCTTGGCACCGTTGGTGATCGCCGCGAGCACCACGACGGCCGTGCCGTGTTGGTCGTCATGCATCACGGGCATGTCGAGGGCCTCGATCAGCTTGGCCTCGAGCTCGAAGCAGCGCGGGGCCGACACGTCTTCGAGGTTCACGGCGCCGAAGCTGTGGCGCAGTCGCACCAGGGTCTCGACGATCTCGTCGACATCGGTGGTGTCGAGCACCAGTGGGATCGAGTTGAGCCCGGCGAAGCGCTGGAACAGCGCCGACTTGCCCTCCATCACGGGCAGAGCAGCCGCCGGGCCGATGTCGCCCAGGCCCAGCACCGCGGTGCCGTCGCTGACGACGGCGACGAGACGGCTCGCCCAGGTGTGCGACGCGGCGACGGCGGCATCCGCGTGGATGGCCCGGCTGACCTCGGCGACGCCGGGCGTGTAGACGACGGCCAGGTCGCGCGCGGTGTCGATGGGGCGGGCCAGCTCGATGCGCAGCTTGCCGCCCTCGTGGGCAGCGAAGATCTCGTCGGTGCTCACCCGGCGGCTGACGTCGGCGCCGGGGACGGTGGGCGGAGCGGACAGGGTGAGGGACATGGCACGGGCCTTCGCGGTCGAGGGGGAAGCCGCACACTCGCAGGACATCCCGAGACCGGCCTGGAATCAGGCTACGGCCACCGCGGCCCGAACGACCGGGACCATAGACCTAGTCGACGGTCCGGATGCATCCGCCGGCGCCGGCTGTGACGGCGAGTTGCCGTGAAGTGCCCCCTTGCGGGCGCTCAGGGGGCACTTCGGCCGAAGTCGATGACGGGCGCGGCGCCGAGGTGCGCCGAAATGCCCCCTCGCGCGCTGCGAAGGGGCATTGTGGCGCATGTCGGCGAGCCGGACGAGCGGGGCCCGCCGCGGCATCCGCTAGCGGGGCTCTGGTTCCTTCCGCGCGTCGTCGGAGCGGTTGTCCGCGGGCGCAGCAGCGCTCGCGCCCGAACCCGTGTGGCCGTGGTGGGCGGCTTCGAGCGCCTCGGCCTCGGCTCCGCCGACCGCCTCGCCGCGCGCGACCATGCCGGCCACATCGGAGAGCGGGATCTGCTTGAGCACGAGCGCCAGGATGAACGCGATGCCGATGAACGGCAGCAGGTACCAGAACACCGGAGCCAGCGCATCCGCGTACGCCGCCACAACGCCGTCACGCACGGCGTCGGGCAGGGCGTTGAGCGTCTGCGGGTCGATGCTGGCGGTGGCGTTGGCGGCATCCGTCGCGTTCGCGCCGGCGCCGGCGAAGACCTCGGTGAGGTTGGCGGTGAGACGGGTGGTGAAGATGGTGCCGAACACGGCCACACCGAGCGCCGCCCCGACCTCGCGGAAGTAGTTGTTCGTGCTCGTCGCGGTGCCGATCATCGACGGCGCGACCGAGTTCTGCGAGACCAGCACGACGACCTGCATGATCAGGCCGAGGCCGGCGCCGAAGACGAACAGGTAGACGCAGATCAGCCAGATCGGCGTCTCGGCGGCCAGCGTGGTCATGGCGACCATGGCCAGCGCGGTGAGGATCGTGCCGAGGATCGGGAACATCTTGTACTTGCCGGTCTTGGTGATGGCGATGCCCGAGATGATCGAGGTGCCGATCAGGCCCACCATCATCGGCAGCATGAGCAGGCCGGATGCCGCGGCGGAGGTGCCCGAGGACATCTGCAGGAAGGTCGGCACGAAGCCGATCGCCGAGAACATGCCCAGCCCCAGGGTGAGGCCGATCGCGGTGGCGTTGATGAAGGTGGGGTTGCGGAACAGCGACAGCGGGATGATCGGGTCCTTGGCGCGGGCCTCGACGAGCACGAAGAGCAGCGCGGCCACGACGAGACCGGCACCGAAGAGCCAGGTCTCGATGGCGTCCCAGCCGTGGGCGGAGTCGCCGCCGAAGTCGGTGAAGAAGATCAGGCAGGTCGTGAACGCGGACAGGAACACCACGCCGAGGATGTCGATGGGCTGGGTGGCCTTCTTGCTCGGCAGTCGCAGGGTGAACCAGGCGATCGCGAAGGCGATGATGCCCACGGGGATGTTGATGTAGAACGCCCACTGCCAGGTGAGGTGGTCAACGAAGAAGCCGCCGAGCAGGGGTCCGCCGACGGCGGAGAGGCCGAACACGGCGCCCAGCGGGCCGAGGTACTTGCCGCGCTCGGAGGCCGGCACGATGTCGGCGATGATCGCTTGGGAGAGGATCATCAGGCCACCGCCACCGAGACCCTGTACGGCGCGCCAGGCCACCAGCTGGGTGAAGTCGCCCGCGAAGGCACAGCCCACCGAGGCGAGCGTGAACAGGGCGATGGCGATGAGGAACAGGTTGCGCCGGCCGAGCACGTCACCGAACTTGCCGTAGACCGGCATCACGATGGTGGTCGCGAGCAGGTAGGCCGTGGTCAGCCAGACCTGGTGCTCCACGCCGCCGAGCTGGCCGACGATGGTGGGCATCGCCGTGGAGACGATGGTCTGGTCGAGGCTCGACAGGAGCATGCCGGCGATCAGGGCTCCGAAGATGATCCAGATTCGCCGCTTGGTGAGGAGCAGCGGCGCCTCGGAGGTGATGGTCACGAAATCTTGCCTTTCAGAGGGGGGTGGGCACGGCCAGGACGAGGCGCATGGCATCGAGCGAGGTGGTGAGGATGGTGGCGAAGTCGGTGTCGTTGGCCGGGTCGACCAGGGTCTCGGCGGATGCCTTCATGAGGGTGGCCAGGATGCTCACGATCGCGACGGCACGCGGATCGTCGACGCCGACGCCCTGCCGTTCGGCGATGAGCCCGCGCATCTGGCGGTCGCGGTCCCGCGTCATGCCGATGAAGCGGGCCAGCAGACGCGGCTCGCGCTCCAGGGCCGCCATGAGGTCGGTGTGCTCCCGGGGATCCATGGCGTTGGACTCGACGTGCTCGATGGCGAGGTCGATGAGGTCGGTGAGCACCTGGGGCCAGGTGCCGGCACCGCGGGCCAGGAACCGCTCGGCGAAGCTGCGGTACTCGTCGTCGGGGTTGGCGCCGATGACGGCGTCTTCCTTGCTGGCGAAATAGTTGAAGAAGGTGCGGCGTGAGACTCCGACGGAGTCGCAGACCTCCTCGATGGTGAAGCCCGCCAGGCCGCGCTCGGCCGTGAAACGGCGGGACACGGAGGTGAGGCCGGCGGCGGTTTGGCGCATCCGTTTCTCGACGCGCGTTGGCGTTGCACTCTCAGACATAGAGTGCAGCTTTGCACTTTCTATAGTGAAGTGCAAGTCCTTGCGGAGTGTCCCGCGGCCGGACGCCCGTCCGGGCGCGTCACCCGGGTCTAGACGGGCGACTCCTGATGCGCCGCGATGGACCAGCCGCCGTTGTTCTCGTCGAAGAGATAGGTCGTGGACGTCTGCAGCTCGGTGACCGTGTCGCCCCGCCAGGCGAGCGACCGGTAGACCAGCACGCCGGCGTGCTCGCCGACCCGGATCACGGCCGGATCGTGCAGTTCGTAGCGGTCGAGGGGACCGGCGGCGGCCAGGGCTGCGCGCACGTGATCCCGGTCCACCACCTGGCCCGGGAGGATGAGCAGGGCGTCACCGGTCATGGTGCGTTGGTAGTAGTCGCCGCCCTTACCCGCGAGGATGGCGCGCCATCCGTCGTGGGCTTCGTGCAGGAGTCTGGCAGGGAGATCGTCGGTGATCACAGTCATGACCCCACGCTAGACCCGGTGGGGTGCGGATGGTCAGAATCTGTGCTGCAGAATCCAGGAGTGCATGGTCACGGCCGCCGCCGCGGAGGCGTTGATCGAGCGCGTCGAGCCGAACTGGCTGATCTCCACCATGGCGTCTCCGGCGGCGACGGCCTCCGGTGAGAGGCCGGGGCCTTCCTGTCCGAAGAGCATCACACAGCGCTCGGGGAAGCGATAAGTCTCCATGATCACGCTGCCGGGCATGTTGTCGATGGCGATGATGGGCAGGGACTCCGAGCGCGCCCACTCGACGAACGCCGCCACATCCGGATGGTGCATGACGTGCTGGTAGCGGTCGGTCACCATCGCGCCGCGCTTGTTCCAGCGCTTGCGCCCCACGATGTGCACGGTGTCGGCGCCGAACGCGTTGGCGCTGCGCACGATGGAGCCGATGTTCATGTCGTGCTGCCAGTTCTCAATGGCCACGTGGAACGGGTTGCGCTTCTCATCGAGGTCCGCGACGATCGCCGCCATCTTCCAGTAGCGGTAGCGGTCGATCACGTTGCGGGTGTCGCCCCGCTCGAGCAGTTCGGGATCGTAGTACGGCTCGTCCGGCCACTCGCCGATCCACGGGCCGACCCCGTAGGTGGACAGCTCTGGCGTGGGGTTCAACGGTTCTGGCACCCGACCACCGTATCCCGGCTGGGCGGCCGCCAACGCGGGGCCGTCGACCGCGACTGGCGGCGCATACTCAGCTTCCGCCCATTTCGCGTTCGCTAGCCTTGTGCGCAGGGTGCTCATTGCCGGCCCGACAGGTGCGAGTTCGCGCCACAAGCCGGCACCATCCGATCGAGACCGTACTCATGACCCCGACCGGAAGGTATTTCCATGCAACCCACACTCTTCGGAATTGATTTCCTCGACTCCGAGTGGCTGATCGGCTGGTTCGGCTCCTTCGTGCTGCTCGGCGTGGCCGCCGTGGTCTTCGTGGAGACCGGGTTCATCGTGTTGTCGTTCCTGCCGGGCGACTCGCTGCTCTTCACCGTGGGGCTGCTCACCGCAACCGGGGACATCCCGTTCCCCATCTTCGTGACCTGCGCAATCATCTTCGTCGCGGCGTTCGCGGGCGACCAGCTGGCGTACGGCATCGGCCGCAAGGCCGGACCCGCGGTGTTCGCCCGCGAGCAGAACCGCTTCTTCAACCCCAAGAACGTGGAACGCACCAACGCGTTCTTCGCCAAGCACGGCGGCAAGGCCGTGATCATCGCCCGCTTCCTGCCCGTCTTCCGGGCCTTCGTGCCCCTCGCGGCCGGCGTGGGCAAGATGAGCTACCGCACCTTCGTCACCTTCAACCTGATCGGCGCCTTCGCCTGGGGCGTCGGCCTCACCATGGTGGGCTTCCTGCTCGGACAGATCGACTTCGTGGCCCGTTACTCGGAGTACTTCATCATCGGCATCGTGCTGCTCTCGGGCATCCCGATCCTCACCGAGCTCTACAAGGCCGGCCGGGAGAACCTGCGCACCCGGGGCAAGGCCGTCGTGCCCCCCGTGGAGATTCCGGAGGACGTGCGCGAGTAAAAGCGCCGGGGCCGCCGCCAGGCCGCACGGTGTGCGACGTGAGCCCCGGAATGGGGACTCACCTCCGACCCTGCTGCTCGGTACATTGAGAATCGGGCGCACTGGATCGGGCGAAGCGATCTCGGCGTCCGCTCTGCTCGGTACCGCCGAGCGCGCAACACACACGACCCGGGGGGCGTCGCGATGAAACAGGGAACGTGCACTCCTGCCTGCAACTCGGCGGCGCCGCCGCGCTCACGAAGCTGACTGATGGGCCGGTTCGTCTACAACTCGACGCTCAACATCCTGCTGGACGATGAGGAGCTCGGCCACCTGCAGGCCGTCATCGGCGCCAAGTTTCGCCTCCAGCAGTCGTTCTATTTCTCCTGGACCCGGCCGGCCAACACCGGCGAGTACCGCTCCACGATCTGGCTCACGCCGCACATCCCCCTGCAGTTCCACTACCGGCGGGCGCTCAGCGCCGCCCTGGACCGGGACCGGATCAACGACATGTACGCCCAGGCGAACAGCCCGGGTGGCCTGTTGCTGGTCATCGACCCCTGACACCTGGCGCCGGCCGGCACCACCATCAGTGGTGATCGATCAGCGCCGCACCCAACTCGCTGCGGAAATACAGCATGCTGTGGCCATAGCGGGTGGACGTGACCAGTCCCCCGTCGCGCAACGCGCGCAGATGCTGGTTGACGGCGGATGCCGACACCCCGAACCGCAGGCCGAGCTCGGTGGATGACGCCGGTTCGGCCAGTGCCAGGAGCAGGGCCGTGCGGGTTCGACCGAGGAGCGCCGAGACCGCGGCCACGGTGACGGGATTCTCCGTCTGCCACATCACGCCCTGACCGCGTGCGGAGTAGAGGATCAACGGCGGCTCGTCGAGCTCCGACGGTACCGACGCGCGGTTGGCGAACATGGTGGGCACGAGCGTGAGCCCTCGCCCCTCAGCGGCGACAACCCTCGTGGTCATCGCCCGCCGCCATGCCAACGCTGAGACCCTTGATCTTTCGGTGGCCCTAAAAAAGACGTAGGGTTTAGGCATGCCTCAAACTGACAGGTCCGCTTCCGCCGTCGCAGCCCCTGCCCCGCTGCCCGCCGTGCGCGGCGTCGGATCCACCCGGCTGCTCTGGCTGCTCGGCCCTGCCCTGGTCGCGGGGGTCGCCTACCTCGACCCGGGCAATGTGGCCAGCAATATGACCGCCGGCGCCCGCTACGGCTACCTGCTCGTGTGGGTGGTCGTGGCCGGAAACCTGATGGCCTGGCTGATCCAGTACCTCTCCGCCAAGCTCGGCATCGTCACCGGAACGAGCCTGCCGGAGGTGCTCGGTTTGCGGCTGCGCCGGCCCGCGGCCCGGCGGCTGTACTGGGTGCAGGCCGAGCTCGTGGCCATGGCCACCGACCTGGCCGAGATCATCGGCGGGGCCGTGGCACTGAACCTGCTCTTCGGGCTGCCGCTGCTGGCCGGCGGTGTGATCACCGGCGTGATCTCGATGATCGTGCTGACCGTGCAGACCCGGCGGGGCCCGCGCGTCTTCGAACGGGTGATCGTGGCGCTGCTGCTGATCATCACGGTGGGGTTCACGGCCGGCGTCTTCTTTTCACCGCCGGATGCCGGCGGTGTCGTCGCCGGGCTCGTTCCGCGCTTCGAGGGCACCGACTCGGTGCTGCTCGCGGCGTCGATCCTGGGCGCCACGATCATGCCGCACGCGATCTACGCGCATTCGGCGCTCACCCGGGACAGGTTCCCGATGCAGGAGGGCCCGGCTGCGACCCGACGGCTGCTCTGGGCGACCAAGTGGGATGTCTCGATCGCGATGCTCATCGCCGGCACCGTGAACCTCGCCATCCTGCTGCTCGCCGCCTCGGCCCTGCAGGGCGTGCCGGGCACCGACTCTCTCGAGGGCGCCTACCTGGCCCTGCAGAGCGGTCTGGGCCCGGTCGTCGCAACGGTGTTCGCCGTGGGCCTGCTGGCCTCCGGGCTGGCCTCCACCTCGGTTGGCGCGTACGCCGGCGCCGAGATCATGCACGGCCTGCTCAAGGTGCGGGTACCGCTGCTGCTGCGCCGCGTGGTCACCCTGATCCCGGCCCTGCTGATCCTCGGCGTGGGCTTCGACCCCACCCAGGCCCTCGTGCTCAGCCAGGTGGTGCTGTCGTTCGGCATCCCGTTCGCCCTGATCCCGCTGGTCTGGCTCACGGCGCAGCGGGGCCTGCTCGGCGACTTCACCAACCGCTGGTTCACCACGGCCGCAGGGGCCGTGGCTGCCGTGCTGCTTGTCGCACTCAACGCCGTGCTCCTGGTGCTGGTCTTCAGCGCCGGGTAAGACCGGGCCGATACCCTGAAGGCGCCATGAAACCCCCCACTGCAGCCGCCGAGGACTACCTCAAGACCATCTACGCCCACACCGAGTGGCAGGCGGAGCCGATCACGCCCAAGGCCCTGGCCACCCGGCTGGGCATCGCGCCGTCGTCGGTGACCGAGATGGTCAAGAAACTGGCCGCGGACGGCCTGATCTCCCATGTGCCCTACGGACCGCTCACTCTCACCCCGGCCGGCCGGTTGCAGGCGACCGCGGTGGTGCGCCGGCACCGCCTGATCGAAACCTGGCTGGTGCGGGAGCTCGGCTACACCTGGGACGAGGTGCACGACGAGGCCGAGGTGCTCGAGCACGCCATCTCCGACCGTCTCCTCGAGGCCATCGACACCCACCTGGGCCACCCCACGGCCGACCCGCACGGGGACCTCATCCCCGCCGCGGACGGTTCGACGACCCCGGTGCCCGCGGTCGTTCTCGCTGAGGCCGCACCCGGCCACTCCGGAACCGTGCTGCGGGTCAGCGATCGCGATCCGGCCATCCTGCGCGCCCTGGCGGATGCCGGCATCGTGCCGGGCAGCCTGCTGCACGTCGTCGATGCGGCCACCGTGCGGCTGCCCGCCGGCGGGCTGCATCCTCTCGCCCCCGACGCGGCCGGAGCCATCTGGCTCACCAGCTGAGCGCCTGCTGGGCGTCCATGCTGAGAGCACCCCGCCGAACGCCCTTGGGACCTCGCCCGATAGTCTGAGAGGGCGGCGTCACAGAGACGGCCGACCGCACCTCCCCCACACGAAGGAGCCCGCCATGAGAACGCGTGACGAGATCGAATGCTGGCTCACCGACATGGACGGAGTCCTGGTGCACGAGAACCAGGCCCTGCCCGGTGCTGCCGAACTGCTGCAGCAGTGGACCGATGCGGGCACTCCGTTCCTGGTGCTCACCAACAACTCCATCTTCACCCCGCGTGACCTGTCTGCGCGGCTGCGCTCCTCCGGCCTCAATGTTCCCGAGGAACGCATCTGGACCTCGGCGCTGGCCACCGCCGACTTCCTCAAACAGCAGAGCCCCGGCGGCACGGCCTTCGTTATCGGCGAGGTGGGGCTCACCACCGCGCTGCACGAGGCCGGCTTCATCATGACCGAGACCAACCCGGACTACGTGGTGGTGGGCGAGACCCGCAACTACTCGTTCGAGGCCATCACCAAGGCCATCCGCCTGCTGCTCAAGGGCGCCCGGTTCATCGTGACCAACCCGGATGCGACCGGTCCCAGTGCCGAGGGGCCGATGCCGGCCACGGGCGCCATCGCCGCCCTCATCACGAAGGCCACCGGCATGGAGCCCTACGTGGTGGGCAAGCCCAACCCGATGATGTTCCGCTCGGCGATGAACCGCATCGGCGCACACTCGGAGAACACCGGCATGATCGGCGACCGGATGGACACCGACATCGTGGCCGGTATCGAGGCCGGGCTGCACACCGTGCTCGTGCTCACCGGCATCAGCGATGACTCGGAGATCGCCCGCTACCCGTTCCGCCCCGACGAGATCCTCGACGGCGTGCACCAGCTGCTCGCCCGGGAACCCATCGAGTCCGACCAGATCTGAGCGCACCGCCTCGATACGACTCAAGCCGGGCCCCTGGGCCCGGCTTGAGTATTTTGTGCGAAAGGTGCGCGGCGGAGTCAGGCCGCCGGCGCGAGGCTCGTGGTGAGCGGCTCGCCCGAGGACCGGCTGGCGAAGCAGTAGAAGTACCGGTCGCCGGCATCCCACTGTTCGGCGGTCACCGGGTAGCTGCCCTGCAGCTGCACGTCCGAGTACTCTCCGGCGGCGGCGAAGTCGATGGTGCCGGGAGCCGAGCAGAGCACGTTGATCTGCTGCGCGAAGGCCTCTTCGCCCGGGAACGTCGAGCCGCTCTCGCCCTCCAGGATGCCCCGGTAGACCAGCTGCGCTGTGTGCGGGGTGGCACAGTCAACCACGGTGAATTCTTCGTCCCACGGTGACGTGTAGGGCTCGAGGCACTCGGAGCCGAACATGGTGTCCCAGGCGTGCACGCCGGCCGCCTGCGGCGCGGTGGGCGGCGGGGTCGGGGTGGGCGTCGGCGTGGGCGTGGCACTGGCGGGGGCCGACGTCGATGCGGTGGGAGCGGCCACGGGCGTGCCGCCCAGGGCCTGGCCCAGGAAGAAGAGCCCGATGATCACGAGCACGGCGAGAACGGCGCCGCCGGCCCAGAACAGGGTGCGGGTGGACGGTCGCCGGGGCGGCCCGCCGGCGGCAGCGCGACGATCGGCGCGATCGGCGTCGTGCGGAGCGGGAACCGAAGCCGCGGCCGTCACGGACGGTGCGGCGGCAGCGGCGAGGACCGACTCGGGCAGGGCCGCGGGCACCGGCGAACGCCGTGTCGACGGGGCGGCCGTGGCGCCGGGAGCCGCGCGGTGCGAGGGCGCCAGCGGCGCCGCGGTGGGTGCGCCGAAGGGCGGCTGCACGCCGGTGTCGAGCGGGCTCGGCGGCGTGCGGTGGCGACGCGCCTCCTGCTCTTCATCCGTGGGGACAAGGCGGGACTGGGCGGGCGTGGTCCACCACGGTGCAGGTTCGACGTCGGCGGCACGCCGCGGTTCCGCGGGGGCCTTGGTGAGAGCCTCCGAGGCCGCGGAGGCGGCGGAGGCCGAAGGAACCGCGGGCACGGGGCGGGCCGGGGTGACACCCAGCGGCGGGGCCTCGGCCGGAGTCGGCGCGGCCTCGGGAGCTGGCGGGGTCGCGGTCGGTGCGGCGGCAGCCGGTGCCGGCGGGGTGGCGCGCGGGGCGGCAGGCTCAGGAATCACGGGGGCCGCGGGCACGATGGGGGGAATCGCTGCAGTGGCAGGAACGGGCGCGGCGACCGGGGCCGGTGCGGCGGGCGGAGCGGCTGCGGCAGGAGCCACAGCAGGAGAAGAAGAAGCGGCAGCAGCAGCGTCGGCGGGCGGAGTGGGGCGCCTCGACGCGGGAACGGCCGGGTCGGGCTCGATCTTGGGCCTGAGGCCCCAGCGAAAGCCACCGGGAGCAGGCTCGGCGGTCTGGGCCGCGCCGTCTGCGGGCTCATCGTCGAGCTCGGTTTCGGCCAGGGACGCGGCGGCGCGGTCAGCGGCAGCTTTCTCGGCGGCCGCTCGGTCGGCGGCGGCACTCTCCGCAGCGGCACGGTCAGCGGCAGCGCGGTCAGCGGCGGCACGGTCAGCGGCAGCGCGGTCAGCGGCGGCGCGGTCAGCGGCAGCCCTATCGGCAGCAGCACGGTCAGCGGCAGCGCGGTCAGCAGCAGCACGGTCAGCGGCAGCCCGATCGGCAGCAGCACGGTCCGCAGCCGCTCGATCGGCGGCGGCTCTCTCGGCGGCAGCGCGCTCGGCGCGGGTCACGTACTCGTCGGCAGGAGCCGCGGAGACAGCACCAGAAGGCTCGGCGGGCGGAATCGGCAGGGCGACGGTCGGAGCCGAGTCGGGTTGGGCATCCGGTGCAGGGCGGTCAGCAGTGCGGTTAGCGGTCCGGTCGGCGTCGCGGTCGGCCGTGTCGCCATCCGCGGCCCCACCGGCTTCGCTGTCGGACGCCTCGGAGCCGGCGTCGGAATCATCGGTGCCGTCATCGGCGCCCAACTGCGCCTCGAGCCAGTCGATGCCGAGGTCGTTCTCGTCGTTTCCGCCCTGCTGATCCGGCATCAGCTCAGTCCCAGGTCCTCGAGTCCGATGGCCGCGTAGTACGGGTAGCCGGCAGCTTCGATGACTTCGCGGGCTCCCGTGCTGCGGTCCACGACCACGGCGACGCCGGCGATGATGGCACCCACCTTGAGCAGGGCTTCGATGGCTGCGAGAGGCGATCCGCCCGTCGTCGACGTGTCTTCGAGAACGATGACGCGCTTGCCGGCGAGATCGGGGCCCTCGACCTGACGGCCGCGGCCGTGGTCCTTGGGCTCCTTGCGAACGACGAACGCGTCGTAGGCGAGGCCGCGAGCGGCGCCCTGGTGCAGGATGGCGGTGGCGACGGGGTCAGCCCCCATGGTCATCCCGCCGACGGCGACGACATCGGGGATGTCCTGGATGAGGTCGAGCATGACCTGGCCGATCAGGGGGGCCACCCGGTGATCCAGGCTGACCTTGCGGAGGTCCACGTAGTACGTGGCCTTCTTGCCGCTGGTGAGGGTGAAATCACCGTGGAAGACGGCGTCGGCCGAGATGTAGTCGATGAGTTGCTTGCGGGTATCCATCACAGAGCTACTTTAGGCCAACACCCGCCGTGAGTCCCGCGCACGATGCAGGCGCGCACGGGACCGCACAGTCTAGAAGCTGCGAACGAGCTTCTTCTCCGGCACGCGGCCGTAGCCATCCTTGTTGACGGCGACAACGGTGCCGACGATGGAGCCAGCGGCCACAAGGGAGATGAGGATCATGAAAACGAACACGGTCGTGCCTTTCGAAGGAAGTGGATGGCCGCGTTATTGCGGGCGCGTGCCCGGTAACCGACACCTTTATAAGACCACCAACAACCTTTCAGCACAATCGCACAGTTCTGCACTGACTATGTAGGCTGGCTACATGGATGTGCAACGTCTGGAATTGCTCCGAGAACTGGCCGAACGCGGCAGCGTGACGGCCGTGGCACGGGCCACCCATCGCACGCCGTCGGCGGTCTCGCAGCAGCTGAAAGTGCTCGAACGGGAGGCCGGCCTGCCGCTCACCGAGCGCAGCGGGCGCGGTCTGGTTCTCACGGACGCCGGTCGTGCTCTGGCCTCCAGCGCCACGGATATCGCGGTAGCCCTCGAACGCGCGACGGCCGTGTGGGACACCTTCCGCAACGGCGCCACGGGCGACGTCAGCCTGGTCACCTTCCCCACGGCCGGGCAGATGCTGCTGCCGGGCGTGCTGCAGGATCTCGACGCGATCGACGGCCTTGCCGTGCACTGCACCGACATGGACCCGGAGCTCAGCGACTTTCCCGCACTCACCTCCGACTACGACATCGTGCTCGCGCACAGCATGCGCGGGCAGCTCGGCTGGGGCGGGCGCGGGCTCACCTCGGTGCCGCTGATGACCGAGCCTCTCGATGTGGGACTGCCGGCCGACCACCGCCTGGCCGGGCGGGCGTCGCTCGGTGCGAGCGACGTGGTCGGCGAGACCTGGATCGGCGTGCCGGGCGGGTTCCCGTTCGAACGCATCCTGCACGACATCGAGCAGCAGACCGGCGGCCGCGCCCGGGTGACCCAGCGCTTCGCCGACATGCGCCTGATCGAGTCGTTCATCATGGCCGGCCTCGGCATCGCCCTGGTGCCGCGCTACACCTCGGGCGGCAACCAGCCCGGCCGCATGGTGCTCAAGCCGTTGCGCGGGCTTGACGCCGAGCGTCAGATCGTGGCGCTGATGCGGCCCGACCGCGCGGAACGGCTGGCCGTGCGCACCGTCATCGGTGCTCTGCGCAAGCGAGCGGCCCAGGTGCAGGCCGAGCACGCGGCGGCGGCCGGCTAGCTCGCTGCACCTTTCCACCCCCGGTTGGCGCTGACCTGCCGATTAGGCTGGGTGGATGGCTGACATCGAGTGGACCCTGCGTTGGGAAGCCGATCTGTCGGCCGACGACCACGCCGCCCTGGCAATGCTGTTCGCGCGGTACTTCCCCAGAGACCACGCCACCTTCACCGGCACCCGCAGCTGGATGGGGGCCCGCCCGGAGGCCCGCGTGATCGGCTACGACGGCGACCGTCCGGTGGCCCACATCGGCTTCGTGCGCCGGATGCTGCGCCTCGAGTCCGGCGGGTCACAGCTCGTCGGCGACGTGGGGCTGGTCGGCGTCGATCCCGACTATCAGGGCGAGGGGCTCGGCCGCCGGCTGCTCGCCGAGGCGACCTCGGCCCTCGACGGCCAAGCGTTGCCGTTCGGGTTCCTCACTTGTGCCCCCGACCTCGTGCCGTTCTACTCCACCGGCGGCTGGCGGCAAGCCGTAGGGCTGACGACTCGAATGATCGACACCCGGATGCAACCGGAGACATTCACCGGCCCCGCGATGGTGCTTCCCGTGCGGGCGGCGTTCGCCGACTGGCCGACCGGGCAGACGATCATCCGGGACGGCCTCGAGGTCTGAAGCGTCCGGCGCCGAGTCGCCGCAAACGCCCCCTCCGGGAGCGCCGGAGGGGCACTTCGCAGCAAGTCGGCGCGGCATCCGTTTTCGAGTCGACGCAAATGACCCCTTCGGGGCTCCCCAGAGGGCGCTTTGGCGCGTGTCGGCGAGACCGCGGTCAGGCTCTACCGTGCGAGACCCGGGTGCGGCGCGACAGGGAGTCGACGATGACCGCGAGCAACAGCACGGCGCCGGTGATCATGTAGCGGATCGAGGAGTCCAGGTTGAGCAGGGTGAGCCCGCTGGAGATCGACTGGATGACCAGGATCCCCAAGAGGGCGGAGAACGCACTGCCCCGGCCGCCGAAGAGGCTGGCCCCGCCGATCACCGCCGCGGCGATGGCGTTGAGGTTGGTGTCGCCGCCGCCGGAGCCCTGGTTGGCCGCCGCCAGGCGCCCGGCGGCGAGCAGGCCGCCGAGGGCCGCGAAGGTGGAGCAGAGCATGAACACGCTCAGGTACACACCGGTGACGTTGATGCCCGACCGCCGGGCGGCTTCGACGTTGCCGCCGACCGCGTACACCGAACGGCCCCACTTGGTGCGGGTGAGGAAGAAGTTCATCACGACGACGAGCACCAGGAAGAGCAAGAACATGGCGCCGACCCCGCGGGTCTGGTTGAGATACCAGGTGGGCACCCCGAGCACCAGGAGCAGGAACACGCTCCGCACCGCGATGGAGGTGGCGGGCACGGCGGAGAGCCCTGCCGCGGCACGACGGTTGGCGGTGACGAAAAGCTGCGCCGCGTAGGCGAGCGCCGTGAGCACCACAAGCACATAGGACAGCCAGTCGGGCAGGAAAGACTGCTGGGCGAACTGCACGATCCAGGAGTCGAACGGGATGTTGATCGAGCCCGTCGAGCCGAGCACCCACAGTTGCAGACCCAGGAAACCGAGCAGCCCGGCGAGGGTGATGACGAAGCTCGGCACGCCGAACCGGGTGTATAGGAAGCCATAGAGCAGCCCGATGACCACACCGGTCAGCAGCGACGCCAACAGGGACACCGGCAGCGGCCAGCCGAGGTTGACGAAACTCACGGCGAGGATGGCGGCGGACAGGCCGCTGACCGATCCGACCGACAGGTCGATCTCGCCGAGGAGCAGCACCAGGACGATGCCGATGGAGATGGTGCCCACCGCCGCGCACTGCAGGGTGAGGTTGACCAGGTTGGTGCTGGAGAGGAAGTTGGGGTTGAGCAGCGAGAACGCCACCCAGATCACAATGAGGCCGATCACCACGGGTAGCGAGCCGATGTCGCCGGAGCGCACCCGCTTGCCGAAGGCCCGCAGGGTGCCGCCCAGGCCATGTGGCTGGATCAGTCGTTCGTCCTGCAGGTCGGCGGCCACGGCGGCCAGCCGCACGGTCTCGGTGGGCGGAGCCGTGTCTTCCGGGCCGGCCGGCGGCGGGGCCGAAGTTGGTGTCGTCATGGCCGTTCCTCCTCGGGGAGTTCGGTGTCGGTTTCGGTCCCCGCCGCGGCCACGGCAGCGGCGTCGGCAGAATCCACCCGCGCCTGGGCCCGCCTGGTGACGGCATTGTCGGTGGCGCCGGTGATCGCGGCAATGATGTCTTCGTAGGTGACGTCGGCCACCCTGAACTCGCCGTTGTTGCGGCCGAGGCGCAGCACCACGATGCGGTCGGCGACGGCCTGAACATCCGCCATGTTGTGGCTGATCAGGACCACGGCCAAGCCCCGTTCGCGGAGGCGTTCGATGAGGTTGAGCACCTCGGCGGTCTGGGCCACGCCCAAGGCCGCTGTGGGTTCGTCGAGGATGACGATGCGCGGATCGCCGATGAGCGACCGGGCGATGGCCACGGTCTGCCGCTGGCCGCCGGAGAGCGAGGCAACGGGGATGCGCACCGAGGGGATGCGGGCGGAGAGTTGACGGAGCAGGCCCCAGGAACGTTTCTCCATCTCGACCTCGTTGATGGTGCCGCGTCCCAGCTCGTGGCCGAGGAAGAGATTGGCGACAACGTCGAGGTTGTCGCAGAGCGCCAGGTCCTGGTAGACCGTGGCGATGCCCAGGTTGTTGGAGTCCGCCGGGTTGTTGATCGAGACGGTCTTGCCGCCGTGGCTGATGGTGCCGCCGTCTTGCGGGTGCACTCCGGCGAGGATCTTGATCAGGGTGGACTTGCCTGCACCGTTGTCACCGACGAGGGCGACCACCTCGCCCGCGTAGATGTCGAGGTCGATGTCGGTGAGCGCCTGCACGGCGCCGAAGTTCTTGTCGATCCCCCGCAGCGACAGGACAAGGTCGTCGGCGGGGGCCGCAGGGCTGGAAAGCACAGACATTGTGATTCCTCTGGGTTGGGAGGGGAGCCGGCCGGGACCCGAATCGTGGGTGCGGTATCCCGGCCGGCCGTTTCGATGCTGTTGAGTTGTGCGGTGGCTGCGCGCGGCTACTGGAGTCCGGCCGCTGCGCACGCGTCGGCGTACTCAGCCGTGCAGATCTCGTCGACGGTGTAGAAACCGTCATCGATCACGGTCTCCTGAATGTTGTCGACGGTGACGACCACCGGGGTCAGCAGCGTGGATGGGATGTCCTGGAAGGTCGTGTCCGGGCTCGGGGTGTCGCCCTGCGCCAACTGGTGGGCAACCTCGGCCGCCTTCTCGGCCTCGAGCTTGATGGCCTTGTAGACGGTCATGAACTGGTCACCGGCGACGATGCGCTGGATGGCAGCGAGCTCAGCGTCCTGCCCGGTCACGGGCGGGATCGGCTCGGTTCCGGCAGCCTTCACTGCGGCGATCGCACCGCCGGCCGTGCCGTCATTCGCCGCGTAGATACCCGACATCTCGGCGCCGAACTGGGTGATCTGGCCGGCCGCCCACTCCTGGGCCTTGTCCGGGCTCCAGTCCGGCGTGTCGTACTCCGCCAGGATCGGGATGCCGCTCGGATCGATCACTGAGTGCGCGCCCTTCTTGAACTCGGCCGCGTTGGCGTCGGTCGGCGATCCGTTGATCATGATCAGGCCGGACGTCGTGTTGTCCTGCTTGAGCCTGTCGACGAGCGCGGTGCCCTGCAGCACGCCCACCTGTTCGTTGTCGAACGAGATGTAGTAGTCGACCTTGTCGCTCTTGATGAGCCGGTCGTAGGAGATCACCGGGACGTCCTGTGCCGCAGCGGATTCGGCGATGCTCGCCGCTGCCGCCCCGTCAACCGGGTCGAGGACGAGGACCTTGACGCCCTCGGTCAACGCTGACTCCGCCTGCTGCTGCTGCTTGGCGGCATCCTGGTCGGCGTTGGCGTAGATCACCTCGTAGTTTCCGAGTGAGGTCAGCTTGTCTTCGAACAAGGGCCGGTCGAAGCTCTCGTAGCGGGTGGTCTTGGATTCAGGGAGGAGCAGGCCGATCTTGATCGTCTCGCCGGAGCTGCCCCCGTCGGAGCTGGAGGAGCTGGATCCGTTGGACGTGCATGCGGTCAAAACGCCCGTGGTTGCGATCACTGTGATCGCCAGGAGCGCGAACCTCTTCCTGGGTTTTCTCATGATATGCCTCCTACTGTGACCACCCTCGTTGGCGGTGTAACGAGCATGGCCCCGGTCCCAAATGCCGTCAAGGCTTGAACTCAAGAGGCCAGGCCGCCCCTGTCCACGGTGATTTCAGCGGTTTCCCCAGGCCCGAACGGGCCGATTCCGGGCAGGATGTCGGGGGTCGGGCCCGCCGGCAGGGTGCGGCGCAGCTCCCCCGGCCGGCCGGCCGTGATCTCCGCCCGGTCGATGGCGAACAGCACCGCGCCGAGCACCTCTGCGCGCTCCCCCAACTCGCCCTTGACCACCTCGGGCACGCCAGCCTGGGTGGCAAGGGTGGAGCGCTCCAACGCGTGCCGCAATGGGCTGAGGAGCAGTTCGCCGGCTTCGGCCAGCTCGCCGCCCACCACGATGCGGTGCGGGTCGACGAGGTTGCTCAGGCCCGCCAGCGCGATGCCAAGGTGCCGGCCCGCGTCGGCGATCACCCGTCGGGCGCGGGCCTCGCCGGCCTCGGCGCGCAGCAGGATGTCGCGCAATCTCACCTCGCCGTGCGCGGCCGGAAACCGGGCCGCGAGCGCGGATGCCCCCACCAGGGTCTCCAGGCAGCCGCGGTTGCCGCAGCGGCACACGAGCCCCTGCTCGTCGAGGGTGAGATGCCCGATCTCACCGGCCTTGCCGCTGCCGCCGCGGTACACCCGGCCGTCCACGATCAGCCCCGCTCCGACGCCGTGCGAGACGCGCAGATAGGCAGCCTGGCGGATGCCCCGCGCCGCTCCCATGCGGTACTCGCCGAGGGCGCCGAGGTTGGCTTCGTTGTCGACGAAGACCGGCCGGTGCAGCCGGGCCTCCAGCTCCTGCGCGACGGGAACACCGTCCCAGCCGCGGAGGAGCCCACGGGTGGCGATGATGCCGGTGCGCGGATCCACCGGCGCTGCCAGGCCCACTCCCACCGCGAGCACCTCGGTCAGCCCCGCGCCCACCGACTCGGCCATGTCCTGGATGAGCAGCATCACCCGGTCGAGTTCGCTGTCGGCGCGGTGGTCGCGGGCGAGCGGTAGCATCCGTTCGGCCAGCACCTGGTGCCCGGCGTCGGCCAGGGCCACCCGCAGCTGCCGGTTCGACACGTGCAGCCCCACCACCAGGCCCAGTTCACGGGCAAGCGTGACCCGCACCGCCCGGCGGCCGCTGCGTGAGGTGGGTGCGGTCTGCAGTACCCCGGCGGCGGCCTGCTCCTTGACGATGTTGGAGACCGTAGCCGGCGACAGCCCGGTCACGGCGGCCAGTTCGACCTGGGTGAGAGCGCCGTGGTGAGTGATCGCGTCGACGATGCGCGCGCGATTGGCCTCTCGCAGGGATGACTGCGACCCGGGATTGCCGCGGCTGCTCACAGGACACACGATACAACTGCCCCACCCGTCACATCCGGTTTCGCCCAGAACGGGGGTTCGCCCCCCCTCCGCAGGGTCACACCAGCGGTGCGGGTCTTGCTCCCAGATGAAGGACTGCGGCTGCCGCGACCACGGCCAGGAGGCCGCTGCCGAGCAGCGCGAACATCAGCCCCGGCGTCGCATACTCCAGCACGTTCAGCGCGATGAAGGCCGCGGCCACGAGCAGCACGAACACCAGCAGGCAACCCACGATGGCGCGCAGCCAGCCCCGGAGCGCCCGCTCGAGCCGCTGGCCCCTGGCGAGCGCCACCAGTCTCAGGCCGATGACGGCGATGGCCTCCCAGCAGGCGATGGCGAGCACGCCCCAGATCACTCCGGGCAGCGCGATCGGCGTCACAACGGGGAAGGTGGCGACCACCGTGGCCACGGCAGCCGGCAGCACCCACACTTGCACCAACACGGCCACACCGAGAACGGCGATGAGCAGCACCGTCAGCGCGGACCACATTCCTGAACGCATCCTGCCCCCCGGCACTCGTCTGGTTGTGACACTAGCCCAGCTGCGTGCCGCTCCCACCCTGTTTCTGTGAACTCGCTGGATCACGACCGGAAGTTCCACAGGTTCCGTGACAAATCGTCGATTCGACACCTCTTAGGGATATGGCGATCCGATCGCCCCGGCCGAGCCATTCCGGCCAGCCGGAACTCAACAAGATTTGAGGACACACCATGGCTAACGAAGACGTCCGCCCCACCGCCCCCACCGTTGCGAGCCCCGCCGGCGCGCGCGTGGATCGGCCGGAGTCCCGCACCGCGGCCTCCGTGAGCGGCGAAGCCCACGGCAAGAACACCATCTCCGACAACGTCGTGTCCAAGGTCGCCGGCATCGCTGCCCGTGAGGTCCCCGGCGTATTCGCGCTGGGCGGCGGAGCGTCCCGTGCCCTTGGCGCCATCCGCGGTGCGGTCGGCCAGGACGACCTGAGCCAGGGCATCAAGGTTGAAGTGGGCGAGACCCAGGCCGCCGTCGACATCACCATCGTGGTGGAGTACCCCGCGCCGATCCAGCAGGTGGCCGACGCCGTGCGCACCCAGGTCACCAACGCCATCACCAACCTGGTGGGCCTGGACGTCGTCGAGGTCAACGTGGCTGTCAACGACGTCCACCTGCCCACCGACGACCAGGACGAACAGGCTGAGGCTCGCGTCTCATGAGTGCATCAGTCACCGGCATCGCCGTCGGCGCCGTTCTCGCGTTCGCGATCCTCGTCTTCGGCTTCTGGGGATTCCTTCTCGTGGCCGTGTTCATGGCCATCGGCCTCCTGATCGGGCGGATCCTCGACGGAAAGCTCGACCCGCGCGGGCTCGCGAACGCGCTGAGTGGAAAACGAACCTCCTGATGTCCACGGTTACGGACGACCCCGCCGGCCGCGAGTCAACCCTCGCGGCCGACGGGGCAGGCTATCCCGGCCACATCACCGTGCGACAGCGAGCACTCACGACCGTGGCCAGAGCGGTGACGGCCGAGTCCCTCGGTGTCGATCCCGGTCAGGTATCGGTCACGCTGCGTGACGACTCAGGCCTCCTCGGCCTCGACGTCGTCACCCCGATCAGCATTCCCGACCTCGACACCGTGGGCGCCGGGTACGCGGGAACGACGCTGCTGCAACGGATCAGCGACGCACAAACCGTCATCCGATCGGGCACGACACGCATCACCGGGAATCAGGTCGGGCGGGTGGACATCCGCGTTCGCGGTGCCCACATAGAACAGGAACGAAGGGTGCCCAGATGAGCGCTCCATATGCTCGCATCGTGCGTCGCGAGACACACTCACCCCGCACGGCTACAACTATTCTGCTGGCGGTGCTGATCATCCTGGCATGTGCCTATGCCGGCACCGAGTTGATTCTGCGCATGCTGGGGCAACCGGCCCTTCTGGTGTCCCCAGCGGATGCATGGACCTGGTTGGCGACGTTGCCCACGTTGGAACCGCTGGCTGCCATCTCGGCCGGCGGCGCTCTCGTGGCGGTGGTCGGCCTCCTCCTGATTCTGCATGCCATCCGCTCGGGCAGGTTGGCCCGCCATGAGATGGTCCTCGGCGACCGAGCGGTGATCGTCGACAACGGGGTTCTCGCTTCGGCTATCGCCCGCCGCGTCGAGACCGTCGCTCGAGTGCCGCAGGGGCAGGCGGCGGTGTCGGTCTCGCACCGGCGCGCCATCGTGGAGGTCACCCCTACCTCGGGCATCCCGGTCGACGAGGAATCCGTGCGCCGGGCCGTCGCGGAAGAAATCGCCTCCTATGACGTGCGCCCGGCCCTGCGCCACACCGTGCACATCAAACAGACTGGAGCGATCGGCTCATGAACGACACCAACAGAGCCCTGAACCGGGTGTTCATCTTCGTGGTCGGCTTGATCCTGCTCGGCGTCGGCGCCGCCGTCGCAGCCCTACCGTTCTGGGACTGGTGGGCATCCCGCTGGCAAGAGTTCGGTAGGAGCGCCAACACGGTGCTGACCGACGCATTCGCCGCCAGCACCGTGCCGGGCACCGATTTCAGTTGGTGGCTGGTCGCGGCCGTCGCAGTCCTTCTCCTCGTCGTGATCGTCATGATCATGATCATCGCCAGTGTCGGCGGGGGCGGCAGCCGGGAGATCTATCGGCGACCGATCAGCAAGCAGGATGGCAGCTCTGACAACGTGCTGGTGGACACCTCGTTCGCCGCCGAAGCGCTCACACACTCCCTCGACAAGCGACCCGACCTGGTCGGCAGCACCGTCGGAGCCTTCATCGTGAAGCGCCAACCGGTGCTGCACGTCGGCGTCACCCCCCGGCAGGGCGCGTCGCCCCGGCTGATCGCTGAGCAGACCGGCATCCTGCTCGACAACCTCGCCCAGGTCGTGGGCGACGCCCCCGCCACGTGCCTGACCATCCATTCGGGCCTGCGTGCGAAGCTCGGCCACGACCAGCGCGTGCGCTGAGCGGTTCGATCCGGATGCGCGGACCTGCCTGATGACCCGCTGGACTCGGTCCCTCGGCCGTTCGCGGCCGCGGGGCGTGTGGTTCGCACTCGGCGCGGGAGTGCTGGGCTGCGTGCTTCTCTTCGGGCTCGTGCTCTTGCCACTCTTGGGGTTGATCGGCAGCAGCGCCGGGACGGCCTGGCTCGTGCCCGTCCCGTTCGGAATGATCGCCCTGGTGTGCACCGTCGGCTTCGCTCACCCTGGGCCTGCTCGCACTCATCACCCGGGTGCGCAGCGTGCCGCTTGCCTGGGTGCTCACAAGCGCGGCGCTGTTCTGCGTGCTGCTGACCAGCCTCTACCCGGCCGTGGCCGTGGCCCAGGCCGGGGTGGAGCAGGGCAGTCAGGTCATCCCGTGGATTCTGGGCTGGATCGACCGTGCCACCGGGGTCCTTTCCTAAGGGCCAGAAGCGTCGCTGGGTCGCGCGGCCCTCAGCGACCACTCCCGTGCACGACACGGCTGGCCTACCAGGCAACCGGCCCCTGATCGTCGGTGAAGGTCCCGGTGGGGCCGCCTGCCTCGATCGTGGCCATTCGCACCGCCGAAGCGGCACCCTCTGCGGGGGTTCGGATACCGCGATGGTTGTTCAGGTCGGTGGCAACGAAGCCGGGGCAGACGGCGTTGACCAGGATCCCCTCACTGACCAGGTCCCTGGCGTACATCATGGTCACCGCGGTCAGCGCGGTCTTGGACGGGACGTAGCCCAGCGCGATGGGATCGGTGTTGGCGAAGTCGGAGATCGATGCCAATGAGCCTGCGCTGCTGGACACATTGACGATTCGGGGAGTCGTCGAGAGCCGCAGCAAGGGCAGGAAGGCGCTCGTGACGGTGATGACCCCGAAGACGTTGGTCTCGAATACCGAGCGGACGTGGTTCACGTCGGCGAAGCGCGGCACCTGCCCGGCGAAGTCGGCCCCGGGCTGGTGGCTGATTCCGGCGTTGTTGACCAGAGCGTCCAGGCGACCGAACTTTCCGCGGATCGTCGCCGCCGCGGCCGCGACTGTTGCCGGGTCCGTGACGTCGAGGGCCACGGCCGTGACGTCTCCTCCGGTCAACCGCAGTTGTGCTGCGGTCGCTTCTCCGCGGTCCAGGCTGCGGGCGCCGATCACCACGGTGTGGCCGAGCGCGGCCAGTTGGGCGGTGATTTCGCGACCGATGCCTTTGTTGCCACCGGTGACCAGAACGATCATGGGGTTGTTCATGGGAACTCCTTTTTCGAGCCGTGAGTGGTCACGGCGGTGCTGTCACACCAGCATGCAAGCAGAAGTCCGGATTTTGAATCATGTTCCGTACTTTTTTTGTGTCGTATAGTACGGACATGGCAACGGATCGACTGTCCGAGGTTCTGGACCTCATCGAGGTACGAAGCGTGGTCTCCGGCGGCTCAGCGGTGCGCGGGCGCTGGCGGACGCACAGCTCCATCAGCGATGACCTGAAATTCATCGCGGTGGTCCGCGGCAGCGCATCATTGACCACCAACGGCGCCGACAGGGCAGAGCTCGTCGCCGGGGATGTCGCGATCCTGAACGGCCGCTCGTGGCTCACCCTGGAGGGAGGCGACAGAGAAGGCGAACCCGTCACAGTACTGCCACCATCCGCGGGCTCGACCATCAGCGATGCCGACGCCGCCGCAGACGACGTCGATATCCTCATCGGGGGCCGGGTCGAGCTGAACCCCACGGGCAAGGATCTGCTGCTGCGCGCACTCCCTGCCGTCGCCCACGTCGGGGCGACCAGCGCGGTGGGTGCGCACCTGCGCGGCCACGTGCAGCGCCTCTTCTCGGAAATCGTGGCCGGCAGGGTCGGCGCCGATTTCGCCATCCGCCAGTACGGACAGCTGCTGGTCCTCGATGTCGTGCGCGGCTTCATGCAAAACGCCGACATGCCCGCGGGGTGGCTGAAGGTACTCACCGATGAACGGCTCCGGCCTGCCCTGGACATGATCCATGAGCAACCGGCGCGGAGTTGGGGTCTTGAGGACCTCGCCCGCGCGTCATCGATGTCGCGCACCACGTTCGCAGAGCGCTTCCGGGCCGCGGCCGGCACCCCACCCCTGGCGTATCTCATCAGCTGGCGGATGCTCCTGGCCCAACGAGAGCTCCGCTCGGGAGACACCCGCGTGGGCGCACTCGCGCGCGAGCTCGGCTACTCCTCGGAGAGCGCCTTCAGCACAGCTTTCAAGCGGCATGTCGGCGAGGCTCCGCTGGCGTACCGCACCCGGATGAGCGCGGCCTCGGCACAACGGAAGGCCTGAGCGTCGAGTCCGAGGGGATGTTCCTGCGGATCTTCCAGAGCCTGCGCGACCAGAGGCTCATTCCGTAGCGAAGGCGGTGCGCCGACCGTAAAACGTCAGCAGGAGCGCTGCCGCCCCGAAGACGATCATCACGATCGGCAGGACCAGACCGTCCAGCACGGTCAGGAGACCCGCGCCGAGGATCCCGGCGACGAAGATCGCCACGTTGAACGCGACGGGCAGGAACGAGTTCGCGACATCCGACTCGTCGCCGCCGGCCCGGGTCAGGAAGGACTGAAGCTGCGCGGACGCGCCGCCGAAGGTGGCGCCCCACACGATGGTGGCGCCGATGATGGCCGGGGTCGACGTGTGGAAGACGAGAAGGATGACTGCCGCGGTCACGAACAGCATCAGGCTGCCGTGCAGCAGCGCCCGCGGGAAGCGGTCGAGAAGGGCTCCGGTGAGGACGATGCCCCCGATCGAGGCGATCCCGAAGAACAGGAGCTGGACATCGACGGTCAAGCTGCTGCCGGTGGTGCGCAGGTACGGCGAGATGTACGTGTAGATGGTGTTGTGGGCGAGCATCCACGCGAAGATGACGGCGAGGATGACGGCGATGCCCGGCAGGCGCAGCACCCGGAGCACCGGGAGCCGGGTACGGCCCGTCTGGCCGGGGGCGTTCGGGGCGACAAGTGCCAGGAGCGTGCCGGCGACGAGTGCCACCATGGTGAGGCCGGCGAAGGCCCATCGCCAATCGAACGTCGTACCGAGCCACGACCCGAGAGGCGTGCCCAACGCGAAGCCGATGGGTGCCCCGGTCGACACGATCGCCAACGCCAGACCACCCCTGCGGGGCGGGCTGATCTTGAGTCCGTAGGCGGCGAGCATTCCCCAAAGGACCCCGGAGAAGGAGCCGGCGACGAAACGGGAGAGCAGCGCAAGGCCGACGTCTGTGGACATCGCGGTGACGCTGTTGGCGAGGATGAGCCCGGCGAGCGCGCTGAGAAGCAGGGGCTTCCGGCGCATCCGTCGGGTCAGGCTGATCGCGGGGATGGTGACGATCACGGTGCCCAGGGCGTAGGCGCTGACGAGGAGCCCGACGGCCCCCTCGCTGGTGTTCAGGCCGGCCGCGATGACGGGCAGCAGTCCGGCCGGCATCGTCTCCATGGCCACGAGCACGAACCCGATCGTCGCGAGGCCGATGAGGGTGACGAGTGGGAGCCGCTGCACGGTCTGGCGGCCGGCCGGTCCGACGGCAGGGATGGTGCTGATCACGGTGCTCCTTGGGCGGTGGGGGCTGGGGTACTGCTCCAGTCAAGGCGCCCGGCCCGTGGGGAGGGAGTCACTGTCGAAGGGTGTACCGAGAGAGCACCCCACTCGGCCCGGAAGGGACGTAACGTCGATGGCATGGACAATCAACCCGAGGTGCGCGAGTTCCTGATGTCACGGCGCGCGAAGCTCACCCCCGAGCTGGTCGGGCTCAGCTCCGGCCCCAACCGGCGCGTGGCTGGACTCCGCCGCAGCGAGGTGGCCACGCTGGCCGGTGTCAGCGTCGAGTACTACGCCAAGCTCGAGCGCGGCGCCATCGCCGGCGCATCCTCGTCGGTGCTTGACGCCATCGCCCGCGCGCTGCAGCTCGACGACACCGAACGGACCCACCTGTTCGACCTGGCCCGCGCGGCCGACGGCATCCCCCTCTCCGGACGCCCGCGCCGCCGCACGGCCAAGAGCGCCGTGACCCGGCCGAGCCTGCAGTGGGCGCTCGACACCCTCACCGGGGCCATCGCGGTGGTCCTGGACCAGCACCAGAACATCCTGGCGACCAACGAACTCGGCCGCGCGTTCTACTCCCCCGTCATCGGCGACGGCGGACGCGTTCCGAACCTCGCCCGGTTCCAGTTCCTGGACCCGGCCTCCCGCGACTTCTACCCAGACTGGGACCGCTTCGCCGGGATGTGTGTTGCGATCATGCGCACCCGGGCCGGACGCGACCCCAACGACAAGGGACTGCAGGACCTTGTCGGCGAGCTGTCCACTCGCAGCGATACCTTCCGGCAGCTGTGGGGCGCACACGATGTGCGCACCCACGGTGCCGGCACCAAACGCTTCAACCATCCCGTCGTCGGCGAGCTCACCCTCGCCTACGAAGAACTCGCGATCACCGCGGACCCCGGACTCGGCATGCTGATCTACACCGCCGAGCCCGGCTCCCCCAGCGCCGAACGACTGCAGCTTCTGGCCAGCTGGGCCGCCAGCAGCGCCGTCGTCGAGTCGTAGAACCGGCAGCAGTCAGGGCCGCAGGAGCGCCTCCACCTGGTCGACGACCAGATCTGGGCGGGTGATGAACGGATGGTGGCCCGTCGGGATCTCGACGGAGCGGGTGGCGCGAGCCGCATGGAAGCGCTGCAACTCGACCGAGGTGCTGCGGTCCTGTCCGCAGACGAGGTAGGTCGAGTCGATCCCCTCCCAGCCTGCAACGGTGGTCGGCGTCATGAACGCACCGACGGCCTGCGCCGTCAGCCGCTGCCATGCCTGCTGCTGGATTTCGGCATCCGCATCCTGCAGGAACCGGGCGCCGAAGGAGCTCACGTCGTAACCCGTCAGGCTCAGGGTTCCGTCGTCGTGGGCTCCGATCGACACCGGGTCGCTCTCGCCGCTCAGGATCGCGCCCTGGGACTGACCGACCTCGGGGAGATAGGAGGACACGTAGAGCAGGTGCGCGACAGCCGGATGCCGGCCGGCCTCGGCGATGACGGTGCCCCCGTAGGAGTGTCCCACCACGATCGCCTCGTCCACATCGTCCAATTCACGACGCAACGCGGCAGCATCGGCGATCAAGCCACCCGCGACCTGCTCCGGCGTGGTCTCGCCGCACGACGGCAGCGCCAGCGCGCGGCTGCGGATGCCGGTGCGTTCCCGCAGCAGGTCGGCGCTCTGCTGCCACCACCACTGCCCGTCGCTCACTAGAGCGCCGTGGACGAAGATCAGTTCCATGTCTGTTCCTTCCAGTTGGGTGGCGCAGAGGTGGGGTCAGAGCGTGTCGACAGCCGCCCGTTCGACGGCGAGGCCCGCGGCGTACCGGTCGAGGTAGCTGGTGAAGCCGGCGACGTCGGCCGGGTCGGGGGCGACGGTGGCGAATTCCTGCCCGGCGAAGACCCGCTCACGCAGGTAACCGTCGAGGCCGAGGTCGACACCGGATGCCACGGCGGCCGTGTACGACGCCAGGACCGCGATGCCCCAGGCTCCGCCCTCCGACGCCGTCTCGGCGACGGAGACCGGGGCATCCAGGGAGCCGGCGAGGAAACGCTGCGCGACACCGGCCGTGCGGAACAGCCCGCCGTGTGCGAACATCGCGTCGAGCTGGACGCCCTCCTGGGCGAGCACCCGCATGCCGAGGGCGAGCGTGCCGAACACGCCGTAGAGCTGGGCGCGCATGAAGTTGGCCAGGGTGAGCCGGCTGTCGGGGGTGCGCACGAAGAGCGGCCGCCCCTCGGTGAGGCCGGCGATGGGCTCACCGGCCAGGTGGTTGTAGGCCAGCAGCCCGCCCGCATCCGCGTCGCCCAGCAGCGCCTCGCGGAACAGGGTGTCGAACACCGCGTCGTTGTCGACGGGGTTGCCTCCGGCCGCGGCAAAGCGGCCGAACATGCCGGCCCAGGCAGCGAGCTCGCTCGCACCGTTGTTGCAGTGCACCATGGCGACGAGATCGCCGGCCGGGGTGGTGACGAGGTCGAGTTCATGGTGCACCTGGGTGAGCGGGCGCTCGAGCACGACCATCGCGAAGATGCTGGTGCCGGCGCTGACGTTGCCGGTGCGCGGGGCCACTGAGCAGGTGGCCACCATGCCGGTGCCGGCGTCGCCCTCCGGCGGGCAGAGTACGGCGCCGGGGCGCAGCGCACCCGTGGGGTCGAGGAGGGCTGCTCCCGCGGCCGTGAGCTCGCCGGCCGGCTTGCCGGCCACGAGCACCGTCGGCAGCAGCGCGGCCAGGTTGAGCTCGGGCGCGGACTCGGCGACTAGACCGCCGTAGCGGGCGAGGAGTTCGGCGTCGTAGTCGCCGGTGGCGGAGTCGATGGGGAACATGCCCGACGCGTCGCCGACGCCGAGGACCTTGCGGCCGGTGAGGCGCCAGTGCACGTAGCCGGCGAGGGTCGTGATGAAGTCGAGCTGGGCCACGTGGGGCTCGTGGTCGACGACGGCCTGGTGCAGGTGGGCGATCGACCAGCGCAGCGGGATGTTCACGCCGAACAGTTCGGTCAGCTCGGCCGCAGCGGGGCCGGTGGTGGTG
This sequence comes from Cryobacterium arcticum, assembly GCF_001679725.1. Classification (NCBI taxonomy): domain Bacteria; kingdom Bacillati; phylum Actinomycetota; class Actinomycetes; order Micrococcales; family Microbacteriaceae; genus Cryobacterium; species Cryobacterium arcticum. The sequence goes on from NZ_CP016282.1 coordinate 3,637,096, forward strand.
TTGCGCCAAGTGCGGAACGGCACCAGCTGGTCGCCGGCGGCGTCGAACGCGAGGTAGCCGTGCATCATCGCCGAGACGCCGATCGCGCCGTAACCCTCGGGCCGGATGCCGAACTTCTCATCGATGTCGGCGATGAGCGCGGCGTGTGCGGCCTGGATGCCCGACCAGACGTCTTCGAGGGAGTAGGTCCAGACCCGGTCGACGAACTTGTTCTCCCACTCGTGGCTGCCGACGGCAAGGACCTCGGACAGGTCCTCGCCGATCAGGCAGGCCTTAATGCGGGTCGACCCCAGCTCGATTCCCAGCGACGTTCGTCCGCTGAGGATGGAGTTGCGGGCGGACTCATGTGCATCATTGCTCGTCATACCTCGATTATGGCGGTATCTGAGCGGCCGTATTCTCGCCTCTGGAGACCCCGAATGGGGCTACGCCGGACTGACGGCCTTCTGCAGCAATTCGACCAGTCGTTTTTGGTCGGCGGCGGTGAGCTTGACGACCGCGAACGACGTCGGCCAGAAGTCACCGTCGTCGAGAGTGGCGTCCGGCTGGAAACCGATGGTGGCATAGCGGACCTTGAACTTGGCGGCGCTCTGGAAGAACACCACGACCTTTCCCTCCGCGTTGGCGTAGGCAGGCATCCCGTACCAGGTCTTGGCGCCCAGGTCGGTGTTCTCCTTCACTAGCCGGTGCAGAATCTGGGCCAGTTCCTTGTCGGTGCCCGACATCTCCTCGATCGCCGTGAGGCACGCGGCCTCCAGGTCGGCGCCCAGTTTTGCAGCCTTGGCTTCGGCCGCCGCCGCGCGCATCGCGGCCTTCTCCTCTTTGCTGAACGTTGTGCTCATGGTCTGTTCCTTACTGGTCCCGGATGAGTCTCTGGCCACCACTGTAGGAGCAACCCGGGCAGCGCGCTTCTCGGATCCTGCTCCGCTCGCGCGCGGATCCGGCTCAGGGCCCGCCGAGCCAGCTGTCGATCCGGTGGTGATCGGGGGTGAATCCGTGATTGACACCCCAGAGCACGGCCTGGGTGCGACTCTCGGCCCCGATCTTGCCGTAAACGCTGCGGATGTAGGACTTGACGGTGTTGGGACTGAGGTAGGTGAGCGCCGCCACTTCGGCGTTGCTCTTGCCCTGGGTGATCAGGGCCAGAATCTCGGACTCGCGGTCCGTGATGCCCTCGCGCCGGCCGGGCCAGTCCAGGCCGGGGGCGCTGCCCGCCCGCTTCGGCGGATCACTCACGACGATCTCGCCGGCATGCACTGACTCAAGCGCCGCCACGAGATCGCGGGCGGGAAGTGTCTTCGACAGGTAGCCGCTGACGCCCCGCTCCAACGCATCCGCGATGAGTGCGGGCTGGAAGTTCCACGTGTACATGACGACACGACCGGCGCGGGGGTTCCGCACGAGCTCGGCGAGCTCTGAGAGATCGGACTCGGGTTGCGCGAACGAGTCATACATGACGATGTCGGTTCGGTCGGACAGACCTGTGTTCGCGTCGATCTCGGCGACCAGCACACGATCCCGGTAGTGGTCGAACATGTGCGCCAGGCCCTTCAGCACGATGTCGTAGTCGTCGACCAGCGAGACGGTCAGGGGCTGGGTCGAAGACATAGTAGGACGCTACTGCGTCGGCCGGCCGAACGGCTACACCCCTAGGGGTGTACCGCGGCCTCCTTCCGGGTGTTTGGCTGTTCATCGCCCAGTAACCGCTGGTCACATCGAACGCTCAGTTCTCCCAAACAGGAAGGAGACCACAATGCTTGGTCTCATCATCAGCCTCATCGTCGTCGGCATCATCGCCGGCGCCGTCGCCCGCCTCGTCGTGCCCGGTCGGCAGAACATCAGCATCCCGATGACCATCGTGCTCGGCATCGTCGGGTCCTTCGTCGGCGGATTCCTCGGTTTCCTGATCTTCCAGCACGACCCGATGGACGGGTTCTTCCAGCCCGCCGGGATCATCGGATCCATCATCGGCGCGATCATCGTGCTCCTGATCTACATCCGCGTCAGCGGCCGCAGCACCGCCCGGGGCTAGCCGGCCTCTCGGTGGCCGCCACCTGGCCGGCCACCGGGGCCGATCCGGCGTCATCCGCTCTCGTTCGCGCACTGAGACCTGAAAGAATTCAACGATGTTCCTGCTCTTCGGTACCCGGACCTCAGAGGCCGTGGTCAACGTCGTCTCATTCGTGTGCGCCTACTGCAACACCATGGCCGAGCAGCACGTTGTGAAGCGATCGACGAAGGTCACGCTCTTCTTCGTCCCGCTGTTCCCGATCTCGTCGAGCCACGTGAATGTCTGCGCCAACTGCGGCGGCCACACCGGTCTAACGACCGCCCAGGTGCGGCACTCCCTGGACTGGGCGCGAGCGCGTAGCGCAGGCTAGCGCTGCGCCTCGCGGCACGCAAAAATGCTCGCAGCGTGCGAAAATGAGCACTTTTTCGCACGCTACGAGCATTTCCCTCCGCTTAGAGCACTGACGCACGCTGCGAGCACTAACGCACGCTGCGAGCGGCGTCAGGTGTTCTGAGGGAAGCCCAGGTTGATGCCGCCGTGGCTGGGGTCCAGCCAGCGGGCCGTGACGGCCTTCTCCCGGGTGTAGAAGTTGATGCCGGCCGGGCCGTAGGCCTTGGCGTCGCCGAACAGGGAGTCCTTCCAGCCGCCGAACGAGTGGTACGCCACTGGCACCGGGATCGGCACGTTGATGCCGACCATGCCCACCTGCACCTCGTGTTGGAACCTGCGGGCGGCCCCACCGTCGTTGGTGAAGATCGCGGTGCCGTTGCCGTACTTGCTGGCGTTGATGACCGCCACGCCGTCGGTGTAGCTGGCCACCCTCAGCACGCTCAGCACCGGGCCGAAGATCTCATCCTGGTAGACGGCCGAGTCCACGCTCACCTTGTCGAACAGGGTGGGGCCGAGCCAGAAGCCGGATGCGTCGCCGTCGACCTCGATGCCGCGACCGTCGATCACGACCTCCGCGCCGTCCGCGTGGGCGATGTCGATGTAACCGGCGACCTTGTCGCGGTGCGCCTCGGTGATGAGCGGGCCCATGTCGCAGCCGCGCATGCCGTCGCCGACCTTGAGTCCCTTCACGCGCTCGGCGATCTTGGCGATCAGCTCGTCCGCGACCGGCTCCACGGCCACGATCACGCTGATGGCCATGCAGCGCTCCCCCGCCGAACCGAAGCCCGCGTTGACCGCGGCATCCGCAGCTAGGTCGAGGTCGGCATCCGGCAGCACCAACATGTGGTTCTTGGCGCCGCCGAGGGCCTGCACCCGCTTGCCGTGGTGGGCGGCGGTCTCATAGATGTACTTGGCGATCGGGGTGGAGCCGACGAAGGAGATGGCCTGCACGTCAGGGTTCACCAGCAGGGCGTCGACGGCCTCCTTGTCGCCGTGCACGACGTTGAAGACCCCGTCGGGCAGGCCGGCCTCGGTGAGCAGGGCGGCGAGCCAATTGGCGGCGGACGGGTCCTTCTCGCTGGGCTTGAGCACGACACAATTGCCCGCGGCGATGGCGATGGGGAAGAACCAGAGCGGCACCATCGCGGGGAAGTTGAACGGGCTGATGATGCCCACCACGCCCAGGGGCTGGCGGAGGGTGTAGACGTCGACGCCGGTGGACACGTTCTCGGAGAACTCGCCCTTGGCCAGGTGCGGCAGGCCCAGCGCAAACTCGACGACCTCGAGGCCACGGGCGATCTCGCCGAGGGCGTCGGAGGTGACCTTGCCGTGTTCGTTGGTGAGGATGTCGGCGAGCTCGCCCTTGCGGGCGTTGAGCAGCTCGCGGAAGGTGAACATGACGCCCTGGCGTTTGGCGATGGAGGCGTCTCGCCACGCGGGGTAGGCGGCCTGGGCCGAGGCGACAACGGTGTCGACGTCGACGGCGGAAGCCAGGGACACCAGGCGCTGCACTGCGCCGGTGGCCGGGTTGTAGACGGGGGCGGTGCGGGTGGAGGTTCCGGTGCCGGGGACACCGTCGATCCAGTGGGTGAGGACGGGAAGGTCGTTCATGTCATCCGATTCTGTTGGGGGTGAGAGCCGTTGATCGAGCTTGTCGAGATCTGGCGACCGTGTCTACGTTCGCGAGGTCGGGTCGCGGGGTCTCGACAAGCTCGACCAGCGCATGGGTGCGTTCTCGAGGTCGGGTCGCGGGGGTCTCGGCAAGCTCGACCAGCGCATGGGTGCGTTCGCGAGGTCGGGTCGCGGGGGTCTCGACAAGCTCGACCAGCGCATGGGTGCGTTCTCGAGGTCGGGTCGCGGGGGTCTCGACAAGCTCGACCAGCGGACGGTCGCCACCATCCCGTCGGTCGAGCTTGTCGAGACCTGATCACAGGAGGTCGAGGCAGAGGACCTCGTCGTAGATGGCCAGGGCCTCGGCGACCTCGTCGTCGGTGACCACGCAGGGCGGCACCACGTGGATGCGGTTGTCCTGCACGAAGGGCAGCAGGTTGCGGGCCAGCAGCTCGGTCTTGATGCGGGCCATCACGGCGGGAGCCACAGGCGCCCGGGTCTCCCGGTCGGCCACGAGCTCGATCGCCCAGAAGACGCCCTCGCCGCGCACCTCCCCGATGATCGGGTGTTTCTCCGCCAATGCCGTGAGGCCGGGGCCGAGCACATCGGCGCCGATCCGGGCGGCGTTCTCCACGATGCCCTCGTCCTCCATGGCATCCAGCGCCGCCACGATCGAGGCCATCGCCAGCGGATGCCCGCTGTAGGTGAGTCCGCCGGGGAACACCGTCGTGTCGAAGTCGGCGGCGATGGCGTCCGAGATGATGACGCCGCCCACCGGCACGTAGCCGGAGTTGACGCCCTTGGCGAAGGTGATCAGGTCGGGCACCACGCCGGAGCCCTCGAAGGCGAACCAGCGTCCGGTACGGCCGAAACCAACCATGACCTCGTCGAGGATCAACAGAATGCCGTACTTGTCGCACAGCGCCCGCACTCCGGTGAGGTAGCCGGGCGGCGGCATGAGCACCCCGGCGGTGCCGGGGATGGACTCGAGCAGCACGGCCGCGATCGACGTGGCGCCCTCGCTCTGGATGACCCGTTCGAGGTGCTGCAGAGCCCGCTCGCACTCGCGCTCGGGGGTGCGGGCCCAGAACTCGCTGCGGTAGAGATAGGGGCCGAAGAAGTGCACGTGGCCGCGGGCGAACTCGTTGGGGATGCGCCGCCAGTCACCGGTGGCGACGATGGCCGCGCCGGTGTTGCCGTGGTACGAGCGGTAGGTGGAGAGCACGGTGTCACGGCCGGTGTGCAGGCGGGCCATCCGGATGGCGTTCTCGTTGGCATCCGCACCGCCATTGGTGAAGAAGACCTTGTTGAAGCCGTCGGGTGCCCGGTCGACGATGCGTTTGGCGGCCTCGCCACGGGCCAGGTTGGCCGTGGACGGGGCGATGGTCGTGAGCAGTTGCGCTTGCTCGATGATGCCCTTGATCACGGCGGGATGCTGGTGGCCGATGTTGACGTTGACCAGCTGACTGGAGAAGTCGAGGTAGGTGCGACCCTCGTGGTCCCAGACCCGGCAGCCGAGACCGCCGGCGATCACGAGGGGCTTCAGTGCCCCCTGAGCCGACCAGGAGTGGAAGACGTGGGCCTTGTCGAGCCGGGTGGTGAGGTCGTTGAGTCCGAGCTCGGTGTCGGTGGATGTGCCGGTGTCGGTGGTGCTGTCGATGTCGGTCACGATGCTTGTTCCTTCGCTTCTGCCCCGCGCAGGCGGGGCGGTGGTGACCGGGCGGCGGGTGTGCCGCCGCCCGGTCGGGGTTGTTCTACTCGCCGCCCTCCTTCAGGGTGACGTCGGTCGGAGTCCAGTCGGCGCCCATGACGTCGACTCCCTCCGCGGTGAGTTCATCCAGGGCCTTCTGCACGTACTCGTTGGAGTAGGCGCTTTCGGGCGGGTCTGTGGTGATGATGGTGGCACCGGTTTCGTTCTTCGTGTTCATCGCGATGTCGACCGTGTTGGCCCAGGCGGCCTCGTCGATCAGGCCGACGCCGTTGGTGGACGGGAAGATCAGCTTGCTGACCTCGTTGGTCATCCAGAGCTGGTGTCCGGCGGGGAGGGCGGAACCGGCGTCGGCCACGATGGTCGCGGCCTCTTCCGGGTTCTGGGCGGCGTAGATCCAGCCCTTGATGGAGGCCTTGATGAACTTCACCGTCTGGTCGGCGTAGGCCTCGTCGTCGGCGAGCTTGTCGGTGTTGGCCCAGATGGCGTCCTGGAGCATCGCGGTGCCTTCCTTGTTCCAGTCGATGACGTTGAGGTCCTCGGGCTGGTACAGCTCACCGGTGTCGGGGTTGATGGTTTCCAGCACCTGCGCGTATTCGTTGTACGTCATGGCCTGGGCCGCGTCGATGTCGCCGGCCAGGAACGCGTTCATGTCGAAGGCCTGCTGCACGAGGCTGATGTCGCCCACCTCGACGCCGTCCTTCTGCATGCCGGCGAAGAGTTCCCACTCGTTGCCGTAGCCCCAGCTGCCGACGTTCTTGCCCTTGAGATCGGCCGGGCTGGTGATGTTCTTGTCCTTGAAGGAGATCTGGGTGGTGGCGCTGCGTTCGAAGATCTGCGCGACGTCGGTGATGTTGGCGCCCTGCTCGATCGAGCCGAGCACCTTGGGCACCCAGGAGATGGCGTAGTCCACGTCGCCGGCGGCGAGCACGTCCTGCGGCACGATGTCGGCGCCGCCCTCCTCGATGGTGACGTCGAGGCCTTCGTCTTCGTAGTAGCCCTGGTCGACGGCGGCGTAGTAGCCGGCGAACTGGGCTTGGGCCACCCACTGCAACTGCAGGGTGACGGGGGTCAGCCCGCCACCTGCGGAGTCATCGGTCGAGGCGGTGTCGTTGGTGGCGCTGCATCCGGAGAGGACGAGTGCGCTGGCCGCGGCGACGGCGCCGGCCGTCGTGAGCCATCGTGTGCTGTGTTTCATGGGTTCCTCCTGAGTAGTACTGCTGCGGGGTGCTGCTGCGGGGGGGTCATGCTGCAAGGCGGGTAACGGATGGTGCGGGTGCTGCCGGTTCTGCTGTGTGGGTACTGCGGGTTGGGTGCTGCGGTGGGTGTTGCGGGGTGACCGACCTGGTGCGTCGGACGATTGTGGGCCTGGGTGGGGCTCAGGCGGTGGGGGCGCGGCGGCTGACCAGTTTCTCGAGGCCGAGCGCCGCGCAGTAGAAGAGGAGGCCGAGGATGATGGAGCCGAGCACGTACGCCCAGGCCAGCCCGTAGTTGGAGCTGGAGGCGGCTGAGGTGATCGACTTGCCGAGGCCGCCGACCGGGCCGCCGAAGTACTCGGCGATGAGGGCGGAGATCACGGCGAGCGATGACGCTATGCGAAGGCCCGTGAACACGAACGGCACGGCGGTGGGCAGGGTGACGGTCTTGGTGGCCTGCCAGCTCGAGGCGGCGTAGGAGCGCATCAGGTCGCGGTGCACCGGGCGCACCATGCGCAGGCCCTTGAGGGTGTTGAAGTACACCGGAACGAACACTGCCAGGGCGGCCACGAGCTGCCGGGCGGTCTCGGCGTTGGCGCCGAACATCGTGTAGAGCACGGGCGCCAGCGCCACGATGGGCACCACCGCGAACGCCGCCACGACGGGCGCGGCCATCTCGTCGAACACCCGCACGAGGGCCGAGAGGATGGCCAGCAGCACGCCGACGATCGCGCCGAGTACCAGGCCGATCAGGGCGTTGCGGCCCGTGACGACCATGCCATTCAGTACGTTCTGCAGGTTGGCGGTGAACTGCTCGCCGATCGCGAACGGACCCGGCAGGATGAACGGCTTGATCGCCAGAACTGTGACGGCACCCTGCCAGAGCAGGATCGCGACGAGGCCGAGGAGAACCGGCGGCAGCACGGTGCGGGCCAAGCCGGAGCGCGAGGGTCCCTGGCGCGCCGGCCCGGCGACCGCCGGAGCCGTCACGCTCGTGCTCGCCCCGGCGCTCATCGTGTCTCGACCCCGCGCGCCCCGGTGGGGGTGGCGCCATGCAGGAGCTCGCGCACCTGGCTGACCGAGTGGAAGAAGTCCTCGTCTTCGCGCAGGTTCTCGCCGCGGTCGCTCATCCGGCCGAGGTTGACGCTGAGCACGTCGCGGATGCGGCCAGGCCTAGGCGACATCACCACCACCCGGTTGGAGAGGAACACCGCCTCCGGAATGGAGTGGGTGACGAAGACCACGGCGGCGCTGGTCTCGGCGCAGATGCGCACGAGCTCGTTCTGCATGCGCTCCCGGGTCATCTCGTCGAGGGCGCCGAACGGTTCGTCCATCAGCAGCAGGCTCGGGCTCTCGGCCAGCGACCGGGCGATCGCCACCCGTTGCTGCATGCCGCCGGAGAGCTGGTCGGGGTAGTGCCCGGCGAAGTCGCTCAGGCCCACGAGCTCGATCAGCTCGGCGGCGCGGTCGCGGCGTGCGGCCTTGCCGGTGCCGTGCAGTTCGAGGGGCAGTTCGATGTTGCCGGTCACCGTACGCCAGGGCAAGAGGCCCGCCTGCTGGAACGCGATGCCGTAGTCCTGGTCGATGCGGGCCTGCCTGGCGCTCTTGCCGAACACCTCGATCGAGCCGTCGGTGGGGGTGTCGAGGTCGGCGATGAGCCGCAGCAGGGTGCTCTTGCCGCAGCCGGAGGGCCCGATCAACGACACGAATTCGCCGGGGGCGACGGTGAGGCTCACCGCATCCAGGGCCGTGACGGATGCGCCCTTGCGGCCGGCGAAGACGCGGCTGACCGCGTTCACCTCCACCGCGTGCTGTACCGGTAGTGCTGCCGTGGTCATGCGGCCACCTCTCCCCTGCGGAATCGACGTAGGAACAGTGAGATCAGGCCGACGAAACCGGCGGCCACGAGGCCCACCAGCACCGACCCGAAGATGGGGGCCCAGGGCTTGCCCGGGTCGCTGCCGGCGGCGCCGGCGTATTCGACGATGAGCCGGCCGATGCCGCCGCGCAGGCCGATGGACACCTCGGCGACGACGCTGCCGATCACGGCGCTGGCCGCCGCGAGGCGGAGGGCGGGCAGCAGGTAGCCCACGCTGGCCGGCAGTCGGAGTCGCCAGAGGGTTTTCCACCAGCCGACCGCGCAACAGTGCATGAGGTCCACGTGGTTGGCGTCGGGTGAGCCGAGGCCCTTGAGGGCGCCGATCGAGACCGGGAAGAAGGCGAGGTAGGAGGCGATCAGCGCCACCGACATCCAGTTCTCCCAGCTGAAGACCCCGAACTCGATCTGCGCGCCCCAGCGGCGCACGAGCGGGGCGAGGGCGATCAGCGGCACGGTCTGGCTGAGGATGATCCAGGGCAGGATGGCCGATTCGGCGAGCTTGAAGCGCTGCATGAGCAGGGCGAGGGCGAGGCCAACGGTGACGCCCACGAGCCAGCCGACCGCGGCGATGCCGAGGGTGAACAGGGAGGCCTCGAGCACGGCCTGCCACATCGGCACCGCGCTGGAGCTGCCGGTGACGGGCTCGACGATGCGTTCGAGCATCACCCAGAGGTGCGGCATGGCCATCTCGCTGGCCCGCGGCAGCACGGTGACCCCGCCGACGATCACGCCGTCGGCGGGCCCGACGACGATGTACAGCTCCCAGAGCAGCGCGAGCGCGAGCACACCGAGCGCGCCCACCAGGATGCGCCGCGGCATCCCCTGGCCGAGCCAGGACCGGCCGCGCGCCGCAGTGGTCGCCCTCGCCGGGGCGGTGCTGACGGAGCCGGTCTGGGTCATACCTTGGCCGTGATGTGATCGGCGAGGGCGGGGATCACGGTCTCGCCGTAGACCCGCAGCGTCTCCTCTTTATTGTCGTGCTGCAGGTAGCCGGCGAACTGGTCGACGCCGAGCTCCTTGAGGGCCTTGAGCTTCTCGATGTGCGCCTCGGCCGGGCCGAGCAGGCAGAACCTGTCGACGATCTCATCGGGCACGAAGTCGGTGTGGGTGTTGCCGGCCCGGCCGTGCTCGTTGTAGTCGTAGCCCTCGCGGCCCTTGATGTAGTCGGTGAGGGCCTTGGGCACTGCGGAGCCTTCGCCGTACTTGGCGACGATGTCGGCCACGTGGTTGCCCACCATGCCGCCGAACCAGCGGTTCTGGTCGCGCATGTGCTGCCAGTCGTCGCCGATGTGCATGGGCGCTGCGACGCAGAACTTGATCGCCTCGGGGTCGCGGCCCGCATTGGTGGCGGCGGTGCGCACGGTCTTGATCATCCACTCGGCCACGTCGAGGTCGGCCATCTGCAGGATGAAGCCGTCACCGACCTCGCCGGTGAGCTTGAGCGCGAGCGGACCGTAGGCGGCCACCCACACGTCGAGGGTCGAGCCCTGGCTCCAGGGGAATTGCAGGGTGGCGCCGTTGTACTCCACCGACCGGGAGTTGGCGAGCTCGCGGATGACGTGGATCGACTCCCGCAGGGTCTTCAGCGTGCTGGGCCGGCCGTTGGTGACCCGCACCGCGGAGTCACCGCGGCCGATGCCGCAGATGGTGCGGTTGCCGTACATCTCGTTGAGCGTGGCGTACGTGGAAGCCGTGACCGTCCAGTCCCGGGTGGCCGGGTTGGTGACCATGGGACCCACGATCACCTTGCGGGTCTCATTGAGGATTTTGCTGTAGATCACATAGGGTTCCTGCCAGAGCAGGTGCGAGTCGAAGGTCCACACGTGGCTGAAGCCGTGGTTCTCGGCCAACACGGCCAGCTGCACGGTGCGCGCCGAGGGCGGGTTGGTCTGGAGTACTGCGCCGAAGTCCATGGTGCCCCCTAGATCAGGTACTGGCTGAGGCCGCGTTTGATGTACTTGCCATCACCCTTGGCGCCGAGGTACTGGTTGTTGTCGATGACGACCTTGCCGCGGGAGAGCACGGTGTCGACGTGGCCGTCGATCTCGTAGCCTTCCCAGGCGGAGTAGTCCATGTTCATGTGGTGGGTCTTGTCCACTCCGATGGAGGTGTGCCCGTTCGGGTCGTAGATCACCACGTCGCCGTCGGCACCGGGCTGGATGACTCCCTTCTTGCCGTACATGCCGAACATGCGCGCGGGGGTGGTGGAGGTGACCTCCACCCAGCGTTCGAGGGAGATCTGCTTGTCGACCACGCCCTGGTACAAGAGGTCCATCCGGTGCTCGACCGAGCCGATGCCGTTGGGGATCTTGGAGAAGTCGGTCAGGCCCATGTCCTTCTGGCCCTTCATGCAGAACGGGCAGTGGTCGGTGGAGACCATCTGGATGTCGTTCGTGCGCAGGCTCTGCCACATGTGGTGCTGGTGGCCCTCGGCCTTGGAGCGCAAGGGGGTGGAGCAGACCCACTTCGCTCCCTCGAAGGTGCCCCATTCGTCGCTCTGGGCGCCGAGCTGGTCTTCCAGAGAAAGGTAGAGGTACTGAGGACAAGTCTCGCCGAACACGTTCTGGCCGCGGTCGCGGGCAATGGCGATCTGCTCGACGGCCTGCTTGGCGCTCACGTGCACCACGTAGAGCGGCGCCCCGGTGAGGTTGGCGAGCATGATGGCCCGGTGGGTGGCTTCCTCCTCGGCCTGCCAGGGGCGGGTGAGGCCGTGATAGTAGGGCGTGGTGTTGCCAGCGGCGATGGCCTGCTGCACGAGCAGGTCGATGACGCTGCCGTTCTCGGCGTGCATCATGATCATGCTGCCGTTGCTGGATGCCTTCTGCATCGCCTTGACGATCTGGCCGTCGTCGGAGAGGAACACACCCTTGTAGGCCATGAAGAGCTTGAAGCTGGAGACGCCCTCGTTGACGAGCTCGTCCATCGCGACGAGGGAGGAGTCCTGCACGTCGGAGAGGATCTGGTGGAAGCCGTAGTCGATGGCGCACTCGCCGCGAGCCTTGTCCTGCCAGGCGGCGTATTGGTCGAGCACGTTCTCGCCGGCGTACTGCACCACGAAGTCGACGATGCTCGTGGTGCCGCCCCAGGCGGCGGCGCGGGTGCCGGTCTCGAAGGTGTCGCTGGCCTCGGTGCCGCCGAACGGCATCTGCATGTGGGTGTGCGCGTCGATGCCGCCGGGGATCACATACTTGCCGGCGGCGTCGATCACGGTGTCGACGTTCCGCTCGATATCGAAGCCGAGCAGGGTGGAGCCGGGGGCGAGCACCGCGGCGATGATGTCGCCGTCGATCAGCACATCCGCTGTGGCCGTGCCCGTGGAATTGACCACGGTGCCGTTCTTGATCAGGGTCTTCATCAGTGGTTCTCCTGTTCGCTTCTGTGTCGCTACTTCGTCTGTGGGTCGTGCCGTCTCGCTGGTCGAGCTTGTCGAGCGCCGTACTGAGCCTGTCGAAGTGACCTCGTGAGCCGTCTTCGGAACGTAGGCCGGGTCACCGGGTCTCGACAAGCTCGACCACCGTGGGGCTGGGTCTCGAGGGCCTGGTCACCGGGTCTACTTCGACAAGCTCAGTACGACGTCGACAAGCTCGACCGCCGTGGGGCTGGGTCTTGAGGGCCGAGTCGCGGGGTCTCGACAGGCTCGACCGACGGATGGTGCGGCCTCGAGACCGGGCTACGGCTTGGGGATCGAGGTGTAGGACTCCGGGCGGCGGTCCCGGTAGAACTGCCAGTTGTTGCGCACCTGGCGGATCATGCCGAGGTCGAGGTCGCGGATCACGACCTCCTCGTCGACGCCGCTGCCGAGCTCGCCCACGTAGTTGCCCTGCGGGTCGACGAACTGGCTCGTGCCGTAGAACGTCACAGCGGCCTCGCCGTACTCGTTGTCCTCCCGGCCCACCCGGTTGGGTGCGGCCACGAAGTATCCGTTCGCGGCGGCGGCGGCCGGCTGCTCGATCTCCCAGAGCCGGTTCGAGAGGCCCGGCTTGGTGGCGTTGGGGTTGAAGACGATCTGCGCGCCGTTGAGGCCCAGTTCGCGCCAGCCCTCGGGGAAGTGCCGGTCGTAGCAGATGTACACGCCGATCGGTCCGACGGCGGTGTTGAAGACGGGGTAGCCGAGGTTGCCGGGGCGGAAGTAGAACTTCTCCCAGAACTTGTCGAGGTGGGGGATGTGGTGCTTGCGGTACTTGCCGAGGATCGTGCCATCGGCATCCACCACGACCGCGGTGTTGTAGTACACGCCGGGCTGCTCCTCCTCATAAATGGGGAGCACCATGACCAGGTTGAGTTCCTTGGCCAGCTTGGCGAAGCGCTGCACGATGGGGCCGTCGGCCGGTTCGGCGTAGTCGTAGTACTTGGCGTCTTCGGTGATACCGAAGTAGGGGCCGTAGAACAGCTCCTGGAAGCAGATGACCTGGGCGCCGTCGGCGGCCGCATCGCGGGCGAACTTCTCGTGCTTGTCGAGCATCGAGTCGATATCCCCCGTCCACGTGGTCTGGGTGATCGCCGCTCGCACGATGTTGGATGTGCCGAGTCTGGATGGGTCGGTGCTCATACTCTTGCCTCCACTGGGTCTCACACGGTGGGAACCTCGTCAGCAGGAAAGCAAGACATCGCTTTATGGGCGAGCCATACGGGGAAGAGCCTGTCGAGATCGAGCCACATTACGGTGTCCGGTTTTGTTATTATTCGACGTAAACATTTCTGTTCTGTTTCTTCATATGACGCATGCGTAAATCATCCTGTCGTTCGGGCATGCTTTTTGGCAAGCATCCGGGCGAGGAAGGACATCATGCAGCTCTATCTCGACGAGATCGAACAGGCCACTCCGGCCGGTATCGCCGCCGCGCTGGGCCGCTTGATCAGCTCCGGCCGGCTCGCCCCCGGCGAGCGCCTGCCCACGGTGCGCGACCTCGCCGCACTCCTCGGTGTGAGCCCGGCCACGGTGAGTCACGCCTGGCAGGCACTGTCGTCGGCGGGCCTGATCGTCTCCCGGGGCCGCAGCGGCACGTTCGTGCGGGAGCCGTCCCGGCACTGGCTGCCCGCCCGCACCCAGACGCTCGCCGGGCACGTGAGCGACGCCCGGATCGACCTCTCGCGGGGCACCCCGGACCCGCTGCTCTTGCCCGCTCTCGGGCCGGCGCTCTCCCGGGTCTCGCAGCGGGCCATGACGCCCAGCTACCAGGCGCTCCCGGTGATTCCCGAGCTGCTCACCGTGCTCACGGGCTCGTGGCCCTACCCCGCCGAGGCGATCACGGTGGTCGACGGTGCACTCGACGCCGTCTCCCGCAGCCTCGAGCAGGTCGCCAGATTCGGCGACCGGGTCATCGTCGAGGACCCCGGCTTCCCGCCGTTCTTCGACCTGCTCGACCAGATGGGCATCGAGCGGCTGCCCGTGGCCGTGGACGCGGAGGGCATCGTGCCGGATGCGTTCCAGGCGGCGCTCGCGCTGTCGCCGGCCGCCGTGATCCTGCAGCCCCGGGCGCACAACCCCACCGGCGCCTCGATGTCGGCCGACCGCGCGGCCGAGCTCGCCCGGCTGCTGGGCGCCAGCCCCCGGGCCGCGCACACCGTGGTGATCGAGGACGACCACTCCGGAGCCATCAGCACTTCCCCGGATGTGTCGCTCGGCCGTTGGCTGCCCGAGCGGGTGCTGCACGTGCGCAGCTACTCCAAGTCGCACGGGCCCGACCTGCGCATCGCCGCGCTCGGCGGACCGGCGGCGCTCGTGGACCGCATCGTGGCCCGCCGCATGCTCGGGCCGGGCTGGACCAGCCGGATGCTGCAGACCATCCTGCACGAACTGCTCACCGACGGCGCGAGCATGGCGCAGGTCAACGAGGCCCGGCACGTGTACTTCGCGAGGCAGAAGGCGCTGGCGGATGCCCTCACCGGGTTCGGCCTGCCCCTGACCCGCGCCGACGGCATCAACGCGTGGGTGCCGGTGGCCGACGAACGCGACGCCATCGTGCGGTTGGCGGCCTCGGGCATCCGGGTGGCCGGCGGCAGCCCGTTTCTCGCATCGGAGCGGCCGGAGTCGTTCATCCGGGTGACGGCCGGGGCGCTGCCCGACGACGTGCTGCCGGTGGCCCGGGCGATCGCGGCCGCGGCCGGGGTGCTCCCGGTCTGACGGGCTCAGCGGGGAGCATGCACGGTGCGCCGGTCGAGCCCGTCGACAGCTCGTGAGACAGCCTGCACAGCCGGTACCGGAATCGCCCGCGTGACGACCCGAAACCCGCGCGGTGTCGGCAGTCAGCCCCATAAGCCGAGCCTGTCCTTCGTGGCGGGGCACCCGGCCGATGCCTAGCATTACAGGCACACCGGCGCCGATGTGTGAATCGGTCCAGCCGCATCCGTTCAGCTAGGAGACCCATGTTCGACACCTTTTTCGGTCTGCCGCTTCACCCCCTCGTTGTGCACGCGACCGAGGTGATCGTACCGACAGCCGCCCTGGTGCTCCTGCTCGCCGCGGCTTGGCCGCGCTTTCGCCGCTGGGCCCGTTTCCTGCCGCTTGGTCTGGCCCTGGCGGCACTGGTGCTCGTGCCGCTCTCCACCGAGTCCGGCGAGGCCCTGGAGGAACGCGTCTCGGAGTCGGGGCTGGTGGAGACCCACGCCGACCTGGCCGAGGGGCTGCTGCCCTGGGTGATCGGCCTCGTCGTGGTGGCCGGCGTGCTGCTCTGGTGGAACTGGTCGGAGCGATCGGCGCGGAAGCCGATGAAGTGGGTAGCCATCGTGCTCATCGTCGCCGCAGCCCTCGTGTCGACCGGAACCGTCGTGCAGGCCGTCAGGATCGGGCACAGTGGTGCAGCGGCCGTGTGGTCGGACAGCGTGGGCACGCCGCCGAAGTAGTCGCGCTGCCCGCTGGATTGCGGACTTCCAGCCTTCGTTTCTGTATCGAAGGCCGGAAGTCCGCAATTGAATGTTGCTGCTGGGCACGGCCGGGTCGCGGGCGCCTTGGACCGGGGGCATGCTGGGGCGAAAGCAGTGCGGGCCGGACAGAGGCGGGGGCTCGCCCGGCGCCGCACGCGCGACGCCTGGGAGGAACCATGATCGACGGATTTGCCGGCACCATCCTCGTGCCCGGATCGGCAGACTACCCGGTGGCCGCGACCGCCTTCGGCACCCTCGGCAGCCCGGCGATGATCGCGAGACCGACCACCGCGGTGGCTGCCTCGGCCGCGGTGCGGTACGCACGAGCCCAGGGACTTCCGCTGGCGGTGCGCGGCGGCGGGCACAGCCCGTTCAGCACCAATGACGGCGGGATGGTGCTGGACCTCCGCGACATTCGCGAGGTGGAGGTGCTCGACGGCAACCGGGTGCGCATCGGCGGCGGCGCGATCTGGGGCGACGTGGCCCTGGAGCTGCAGCCGTACGGGCTGGCGATCTCCTCGGGCGACACCTATTCGGTGGGGGTCGGCGGCCTCACCCTGGGCGGCGGCATCGGCTGGCTGGTACGTCAGCAAGGCCTGGCCATCGACAGCCTGGTCGAGGCCGAGGTGGTGCTTCTCAGCGGGGACATCGTGACCGCCAGCGCCACGGCCGAGCCGGAACTGTTCTGGGCGCTGCGCGGCGGTGGCGGCAACTTCGGGGTGGTAACCCGGTTCACGTTCCAGGCGCATCCGTTGCCCGGAGTGATCGCGGGGTCGATCGACGTGGACCCGGCCCTGCTGGCCGAGACGCTGCACGACTGGCGGGATGTGATGCGGCAGGCGCCCGAGCAACTGAACTCGACGGTGATCGCGATGCCCGTGTTCGGTCCGGGCATGCCGGTGGTGACGAAGATCCTGGTGTGCTTCGGCGGCGACGATGCCGGGCAGGCGTTGACGGCCATCCAGCCGCTGCTCGACCTGCCGGGGGTGCGCACCGAGGATGTGGCGCCCAAGCCGTACTTGGAGATGCTCGAGCAGGGCACTCCGGCGCCCGCGCCGATGCGCATGGTCACCCACAACGGCTTCGCCAGCGACCTTGACGACGATCTCATCGGGCGACTCGCCGCCACTCATGCCACCCTCAGCGGGTTCGGCGCGGCCACGCTCATGCTGCGGTACCTGCGCGGAGCCTTCAACCGGACGCCGGCGGATGCGACGGCGGTGGCGTACCGAGACGCCGAGGCGTTCGTGGTGGCGGCGGCGTTCCTACCGCCGGACGCCCCGGCCGACGCGGAGGAACGCATCCAGGACGGGTGGGGCGCCGTGGCCGAGGCCATGCTGGGTAGCTATGGCAATTTCACCCCGTACCCGAACTCCGGCACCATCACGAGCATGTACCCGCCGGCCACCGCCGAGCGCTTGCGCGCAGCCAAGCGGCACTACGACCCCGGGAACGTGCTCGCGTTCAACCACAACATCGTGCCGTAGCCCGCTGGAAGACGGGCCGAGGGGCGCATGGCGCTCCGGTGGGGCGGGCGACCTGGTGGGAAGCCAGAGTGGCTGGGCGGGGTGACTGAAACAGCTGCGCTGGCACGACGCCGCTGGGCGGGTGGCGCGCCCGGGGCGAATCGGCGCCTGACCCGCGCATCGCGCCGGGCAGCGTCCGCACGCCGAGTAGCGCGGGGGACGCGCCGCTGCGCGGGTGCCCCGCCCAGGCGACGGACGGCAGCTCGAACGCCTCCGCCCGAAAGCGGATGGGTTTAGGCTGGATATGACCCCCGGTTCGATCTGACCGGTTGCGCTGGCCCGGATTTGGGCGGCAGGTCGGGGCATTGCCTCCAGTTCTCTCCCCCACCTTGTACGAGCTCCTCCGTTGGAGGCACAGCCTCTCGCCACTGCGCTGCGGTGTGGTTCTTACGCCGTCGCCGCTGTGTCGGCGCCGCCGACGGATGCCGGGCTCCCGCCTCAGATTGGTCTCATGAAGACTCGCTACCCCACTTTTGCCGCTGCCGCGGCCGTGCTGCTGCTGGCCGGCTGCGCATCCGGCTCGACCGGTGCCGCGCCTGTCGCCACGGCCTCGCCCGGAGGCCCGGGCGCGTACCCCGTGTCGTTCGACAACTGCGACACCTCGCTCACCCTCACGGCCGCGCCCGAGCGGATCGTGACGATCAAGTCCACCACCACCGAACTGCTGCTGGCCCTGGGCCTCGGCGACCGCATCGTGGGCTCGGCGTTCCTCGACGGCCCGCTGCCGGCATCCCTCGCAGAAGAGGGCGCCGATCTCAATGTGATCAGCGACTTCGTTCCCGGCCAGGAAGCCGTGCTGACGCTGAACCCTGACTTCGTCTACGGCGGCTGGGAGTCCAACTTCTCGGCCGAGGGCGTGGGCGAACGCGACGCTCTCGCGGCGCTCGGCATCGGCAGCTACGTGTCGCCGGCCGCCTGCAAGGGCGACGCGATGCCCGACCCGCTCACCTTCGACACCGTGTTCGGCGAGATCGACGAGGCCGGCACGCTCTTCGGGGTTCCGGATGCCGCCGCGACGCTCGTCTCCGACCAGGAGGCCGCGCTGGCCGCGCTCAAGCCCGCCACCGGGGAGACCACGGCGCTCTGGTACTCGAGCGGCACCGACACTCCGTATGTCGGCGCCGGCATCGGCGCTCCGCAGATGATCATGGACGCCGCGGGCCTCACCAACATCTTCGCCGACGTGCACGACACCTGGACCTCGGCCGGCTGGGAGTCCGTCGTGGCGGCGAACCCGAGCGTGATCGTGCTCGTGGACGCCACCTGGAACACCGCTGACTCCAAGATCGCTCTGCTCGAGGGCAACCCGGCCACCGCCGGACTCGACGCCGTGGTGAACCACCGCTACATCACCGTGCCGTTCGCGGCCGGCGAGGCAGGCATCCGCAACGTGGAGGCGGCCGGGTCCATCATCGACCAGCTCGCCGCGCTCGACGCACAGTAGACCGCGCCGAACGCATCGACCGTTCGCACCGAGGAGCAGGAATGAGGGAGCAGGGATGACCGGAACGACGCACCCCCGCGACACTCGTCCGTCGGTGCAGAAGCGTGCCGCGCCCGGCGGGAGCCGCGGTGCGGCATCCGTCACAGTGCGTCGTGGCCGGCCGGGTAGATACCTGTTCTGGCTGGTCACTGCGTTCGTGGCCCTGCTTCTCGGCTGCGCCGTTGCCGTGACGATCGGCCCGGCCAACGTGAGCCTGGCGCAGGTTGTGGGCAGCGTGGGCAGCCACCTCGGCCTGCCCGGTCTCACCGGCGGCACCCCGGTGCCGCCCCTGACCGACGCCATCGTGTGGCAGCTGCGGATGCCGCGCGTGCTCACGGCCGCCATGGTGGGCGCGGGCCTCGCCCTCAGCGGCGCGGTCATGCAGAGCGTCACCCGTAACCCGCTGGCCGACCCGTACCTACTCGGGCTGTCGTCGGGGGCGTCGCTCGGGGCGGTCTGCGTGGTCATCCTCGGCGTGGGCTTCGCGCTGCCGGCTGCGGCTTTCGCCGGGGCCCTGATCGCGCTGTTCGCCACGCTCAACATCGCCCGCGTCGGCGGCAGCATCACCCCGGGCCGCGCCGTGCTGGCCGGGCTGGCAATCGCCCAGCTGGGCTCGGCGGGCACCTCGTTCATCATCTTCTGGGCGGCCAAAGGCGACTCCTACCGGGAGATCCTCAACTGGCTGCTCGGCTCCCTGGCCGGCAGCTCCTGGACCAGCGTGCTGATCTCCACCACCGCGCTCGTCCTGGTGGGTACGGGCATCCTGCTCGCCGCCAGCCGACTGGATGCGTTCACCTTCGGCGACACGAACGCCGCGTCGCTGGGTATCAACGTGAACGCCACCCGCTGGGGATTCCTCGTGGCGGTCGCGCTGCTCACCGGCGCGATGGTGGCCGTGAGCGGGGCGATCGGGTTCGTGGGGCTGATCCTGCCGCACCTGGTGCGCGGACTCAGCGGTCCGGGGCACCGACGCCTGCTGCCGCTCGTCGCGGTGGTCGGCGCGCTGTTCCTGGTGCTCGCCGACACCCTCGCCCGCACAGTGTTCGACCCCCGGGAGCTGCCCGTGGGCATCATCACGGCGTTCATCGGGGTGCCCGTTTTCATCCTGCTGATCAAGCGCAAGCGAAGCGCGGCCTGGGCATGAGCGGCGAACGCGGCGTTGCCGCCACATCCGCACCCCGAGTTGCCGCAAACCCCCCTCTAAAGAGCGCTGAAGGGGCAGTTTTCCGCAACTCGGGAGCGCCGGACGACGGCGTGGTGCTCGACGGGATCTCCCTCAGCATCGAGGGCACGCGCATCCTGCACGAGATCTCGGCACGCCTGCCGTCGGGCACCGTCACGGGACTGCTCGGGCCCAACGGCGCCGGCAAGTCGAGCCTGCTGCGCATCATCGCGGGCATCGACCGGGCGGATGCCGGCACCGTCACCCTCGACGGCACCGTCGTGGGGCTGCTCCGCCGGCGGGAGGCCGCGCGGCGCATCGCCCTGCTCGAGCAGAACGTGGCACCCAGCGTGGACCTCTCCGTGCGAGAGGTCGTGCTACTCGGCCGCATCCCACACCGGAGCCGGTTGCTCGGCAGCTTCGGCGGCGAGGACGACCTCGGTGTGGCGACCGAGGCGCTGGCGATGGTGGGCGCCGCCGATCTCATCGAGCGGCGCTGGCACACGCTCAGCGGTGGCCAGCAGCAGCGGGTGCAGATCGCGCGGGCGCTGGCCCAGCGTCCGAGCCTCTTGCTGCTCGACGAGCCGACCAACCACCTCGACGTGAGCGCGCAGCTGTCGTTGCTGCACCAGGTGCGCGGCCTCGGCCTCACCTCGGTGCTGGCCCTGCACGACCTCAATCTCGCGGCCGCCTACTGCGACCGGATCGTGCTGCTGCAGGCCGGGCGGGTGGCCGCGTTCGGCACGCCCGCCGAGGTGCTGAGCCCCGACATCATCGAAGCGGTCTACGGCGTCGACTGCGACATCGTGCCGCATCCCCGCACCGGGCACCCCGTGATCGTGTTCTCCGGCCCCGCACCAACCGGCACCTGACAGCCCCACGGATCTACCGAAGGAACCCCATGACCCGAGTCACAGTTCTCGCCGGCGGCGTCGGTGGCGCCCGCTTCACTCGCGGGTTGTTGCAGTACCTGGCATCCGAGGACGCGCGAGATGCGGCGAATAGCCCCTTCGGCGGCGCGGAAGGCGCACTTTCCGGCACCTCGGCGGAGGAGCAGGCCAGCGAGGTCACCGTGATCGTCAACACCGGCGACGACATGTGGCTCGACGGGCTGCGCATCTGCCCCGACCTCGACACCGTGATGTACACCCTCGGCGGCGGCATCAGCGAGGAACAGGGCTGGGGTCGCGCCGAGGAGTCCCGGCGTACCTCCGCCGAGATCGCCGCGTACGGCCGTGGCTGGTCCTGGTTCACGCTCGGCGACCTCGACCTGGCCACCCACATTGTGCGCACTGACCTGCTCAAGAACGGCGCCACGCTCAGCGCCGCCACCGAGTTCCTCTGCCGCCGCTGGCAGCCCGGCGCCCGGCTGCTGCCGATGAGCGACCAGTTCGTGGAGACCCACGTGCGCCTGGCCGCGGACGCCGATGAGCACCGCGCCGGCGACCTCATCCACTTCGAGGAGTGGTGGGTGCGCTACCGCGCCACCGTGCCCGTCACCGAGTTCGTGCAGGTGGGTCTGGCCGACGCCGTCGCGGCGCCCGGCGTGCTCGAGGCCATCCGTGATGCCGACGTGGTGATCCTGCCGCCATCGAACCCCGTCGTGTCCGTGGGCACCATCCTCGCGATTCCGGGCATCCGGGATGCCCTGCGCGCCACCTCGGCCCGCGTGGTGGGCATCTCGCCCATCATCGCCGGCTCCGCGGTGCGCGGCATGGCCGACGCCTGCCTGAGCACGATCGGCGTCGAGACGTCGGCACTCGCGGTGGGGCTGCACTACGGCTCCCGCCAGGGCGACGGAGTGCTCGACGCCTGGCTGGTCGACGAGACGGATGCCGCGGCCGTGCCCGCGCTCGAGGCCGCCGGCATCCGCTCGGCCGCGGTGCCGCTCTGGATGACGGATGTGGCCGCCACAGCTCAGATCGCGGCCGAGGCCCTGCGCAGCGAAGTGGCCACCCGATGACCGGTCCGCTCGACCCACCGGTCGGCACCGGTGGGGACCACGCGGCACCCGACGCGCTTCCGGTCGCCGAGTTCGCGTTCCCGGGCCCGCTCCGGGACCGG
This sequence comes from Cryobacterium arcticum, assembly GCF_001679725.1. Lineage (NCBI taxonomy): Bacteria > Bacillati > Actinomycetota > Actinomycetes > Micrococcales > Microbacteriaceae > Cryobacterium > Cryobacterium arcticum. The sequence goes on from NZ_CP016282.1 coordinate 3,658,990, forward strand.
CTCGTGGCGGCGATTCTGGACGGCTCGAAGACCTCGACCACGTCCACGCTGGTGGAATACGGCATCGAGGATGAGCCGCTGCCCGAGGTCGGGGCCCGCCAGGTGCTGATCGACTCCGCCGGGCAGCCGGTGGCGGTCATCGAGACGACGGCGGTGCAGGTGGTGCGGCTGGCCGACGTCGACGTGCGCCATGCCCGCGACGAGGGCGAGGGCCACGACTCGGTGGCCGGTTGGCGCGCCGCCCACGAGGCCTTCTGGACCAGCCCCGACATGCGCGGCTATCTGAACGACCCCACCTTCAGCGTCACCGATGACACCCCGGTGGTGCTCGAGCGGCTGCGCGTGGTGGAACTCCTGCCCGGCGAACAGCCGCGCGCCTGACCTCGCGGCCGACCGGCCGGCCAACTGGCCAACTGGCCGACGCCCCGTCGGCCGGTCGCTCGGGCACTCCCCCGCACCGGCCGCCTGCGCTACTCTCGCCTACGTCGCACAGCCCCGCGGTCGCCCGACCGCACCCGAGCGAAGGGCAGCCGCATGCCAGCAACGTCCCCGCTACCGCGCATCCACGGCATCTGGCCCGGCGGAATGCCGTACCTCGCCGTCGGGTCCGGCACCCCGCTGCTCTTCCTGCCCGGCCTCACCCCCAACCACGAGCCACCCACCGGCGCCGACCGCCGATTCCAGACCCGGATGCTGCTGCCCTTCGCCGCCACCCGCCGGGTGTGGTGGGTCAACCGGCGGCCCGGCCTCGACCCCGACGCCACCATGGCTGACATCGCGGCGGACTACGCGCTCGCCATGCGGCAGCGCTTCGACGGCCCCGTCGACGTGATGGGACAGTCCACCGGCGGAAGCGTGGCGCTGCAGCTCGCGGCGGATCATCCGGATCTGGTGAAGCGCCTTGTTATCGTGTCGGCCGCGCACCAGTTGGGCATCGAGGGCCGCGACACCGCGATGCGGGTCGCCGATGACGTGCTCGACGGCCGGCCGCGCACCGCCTATGCCGAACTCATGCGGATGCTCGGGTCGGGTGCCGGGTCACAGCGGGTGCTTTCCGGCATCGGCTGGCTGCTCGGCAAGAACTACTTCGCCCACGCCACTGCCGACCTGATGACCACCATCCGGGCCGAGGACGGTTTCGAGCTGTACAGCCGGTTGGGTGACATCACCGCACCCACCCTCGTGGTGGGCGGGGAACGGGACGCGTTCTACACGCCGGAGCTGTTCCGGCAGACGGCGGCGGGGATCCCCCGCGGCCGGCTCGCCCTCTACCCGGACCGAGGGCACCTCGCCACGACGAGCGACCCACGGTTCGTCTCCGACGTGCTCTCCTTCCTCGACCCGCCCGACGAGCCCGCCGACGACCCGGCAGGCACGCCGACCGCCGAGCGTCCCCACGATGCACCCGCCCGGCCGGGCGACGGCGGGCCCGACCAGCCGAGCGCCTCGGCCCGACCGCGCTCCGATCACGATGACCTGGCGCGCTGACCGCTCCCCGCCCACGGCCGCGGAGGGCGCGACGGCGTGGCATGCCGCCTGGCATCCGCTCTACCGGGTGGGCGGGGTGGCCGCCCTGCTCTTCGTGCTGATGCTGTTGAGCGCGCTGGTGCTCGACGTGGTGGCCCCGCCGCCGGTGACGGGCAGCGTGGACACGCTGCTGTTCATCGCCGACCATAATGCCGTTTACATCGCCCAGCAGGTGCTCTGGATCGGGCCCGGCTACCTGATGGTGTTGGTCTTCGTTGCCCTTGGGGTGGCGCTGGCGCCGGTGGGCCGCAGTTGGGCACTGCTCGCCGGGCTGCTCGGTGCGCTGCCCTGGGCGCTGTCGCTCGCGATCCCCGTCTCCACCCGGGGGTCGCTGATCCTGGTGACGCTGAGCGTCCGGTTTGTGGCGGCAGCGGCGAGCGAGCGGCCCGCCATCGTGGCGGCGGCCGAGGCCGTGGTCGCGGAGAACAACACCCTGACGCTGACCGGCCCGCTCTCGGCCATCGGCCTAGTCGTGGCCGCGATGGTGATGACCCGGGGCGTGTTCCCCGCGATCCTGGGCTGGCTCGGCGTCGCCGCCGGCGTGCTGGGGGTGGCCGCGGAACTGCTGCGCTTCGTCGTGCCCGACCTGTACCTGGGCGCACTGCTGCAGTGGGTCTGGGTCGTGTGGACTGGGCTCGTGCTACTCCGCCTCGGCCCGTCACACCCCACAACCGCCCCGGCCCCACCTCGATCCAAGGCAGGGCAGGGCAGCTGAGTCGGCGGCGTCATTGCCGCCACTACTGTGACGCGCAACGGGGCGGATTCGTCACGACCCGGCCGGAAATACGTCCATGCGCGGAGGGCCCGGGTCGCTACAGTGAGTGGCACGCACCTCCCTCGACGAAGTGAGCACAGTGCCAGAAACCCGCGACGCGGCCCGGCCGGCACCGCCTGTCCGTGCATTCCTGCCCATCCTCGTGGTCGGTGTGATCCACCTGGGCGCCATCCTGCTGTCGCTCGACGGCGTCGTGGATTGGACGAAGCCGCTGCTCATGCCGGCGCTGGCGATCGGGCTGCTCTGGGCCGCGCCACAGCGTCGCTCGCCCGCGATCCTGCTCGGCACGCTCGCCCTCACCCTCTCCTGGCTGGGCGACATCACCCTCCGATGGTTCGTCATCGGGCTGGCTTGCTTCCTGCTGGCGCACATCGTCTACCTGATGCTCTTCGTCACCCGGCTGGCCGTGCACCGGATGCGCTGGTGGGCCCTCGTCTACGCGGTCTGGCTCGTTGTGCTGCTCACGCTTCTCGCACCCGGCACCGGCGCGCTGCTGATTCCGGTGATCGCCTACGGCACCGTGCTCTGCGCCATGGCAGCTGTCGCCTCCCGGTGCAACCGCTGGGTCGCGGCCGGCGGGGCGCTGTTCGTGGCCTCCGACTCGATCCTGGCGCTGAACAAGTTCCTGCCGGGTTTCGACCTGCCCCTGGCGGATTTCCTCATCATGGTCACCTATCTCGCGGCGCAGACCCTGATCGTGTGGGGCATCCTGCGGCACGAACGGGCTCGGGTGGCGGCGCCGGTGGTCGCTTCCACCGCCGGGTGATGGCCGCACCGGGCGCCTGATTCCCGACCGGGCCTGCGCACACGCGGAGGTCACCTGACATGTCGGGCGGCCGGGGCTCCGCCGGGCGACGGCCGAGATGTCATTCCCGGGGATGACCTGCAGGACACCGAGGGTGGACGCCGTTTCACGAGGGGTTTTCTAGCCTCGAAGTAACGCATCCCGCGCATCGGCTCCCGATCGAATCGACCCCATGGACCTGCTCACCGACTTCCTGCTCGCCGCCGTGAGCTCGCCCTGGGTCTACCTTGTGGTGTTCGCCGTGGTTGTGATCGACGGGTTCTTTCCGCCGGTGCCGAGTGAGAGCATCGTCGTGGTCGCTGCCGCGCTCGGTGTGAGCGCGGGCACGCCCAACCCCGTGGTGATCGTGGTGCTGGCGGCCGTCGGCGCCGCCATCGGGGACAACATCGCCTACTGGCTCGGTCGGCGGATCGGTATCGATCGGTTCCGATGGATGCGCGGCCGGCGCACCGCCGCAGCACTCGACCGGGCGGGCCGCGGCCTCGCTCTCCGGCCGGCCAGTCTGCTCCTCGTTGCCCGGTATATCCCGGTGGGCCGGGTGGCCGTCAACATGACGGCCGGGGCCACAGGTCTGCCGCACCGGCGATTCTGGCCGCTCACGGTGCTGGCCGGAGCCTGTTGGGCGGTGTACTCGGTGCTCATCGGCATCCTGGCCGGTAACGCGTTCCGGGACCAGCCCATGTTGGGTGCCACCATCGGCGTAGTGCTCGCCCTCTGCCTCGGCGTGCTGGTCGACCGGGTCGCAGCAGCGATCGCCCGCCGCCGGGCCTCGGCACGGCCAGGACTCCCCACCCGCCCGCAACCCTCGCGAACTGGGAGCTAAGCCCCGCTTTCGGGCATTTTTGGGGGTCTAAGGCCCAGCTCGCGAAGGGTTAGTGGCGGCGCTCAGAGCCGTCGAGATTGTGACCGTGGAGTGGCTGCGTGCGCCGCAAATCGGGCGGGCCGATGCTCATCCGCCGATGTAGGACATCTCGATCTTGGTACCCGTGGATCGCACCGCGCCGGTCTGGGCACTGCGCAGCTGGGAGGCGCGGTCGGTGCGCTGGCGCCAGATGGCGCCCATGGCAGCGGACAGCTGCTCGTCGCTGCTGCCGTCGCGGAGCAGCGCGCGCAGGTCGTGTCCCTCGCTGGCGAACAGGCAGGTGAAGAGCTTGCCGTCGGTGGAGACGCGGGCGCGCGAGCAGGTGTGGCAGAACGACTGGGTGACGCTGGAGATGAGGCCGATCTCGCCCTCGCCGTCGACGTAGCGCCAACGCCGGCTGGTCTCGCCGGTGTAGTTCGGCGCCACTTCTTCCAGCGGCAGTTCGGCGTGGATGCGGCCCAGCACCTCGCTGGACGGCAGCACGGCGGCCATGTCCCATCCGTTACTCGTGCCCACGTCCATGAACTCGATGAAGCGCAGGATGTAGGGGGTGCCCTTGAAGTAGCGGGCCATGTTGACGATGTCGTGGTCGTTCTGGCCGCGCTTGACCACCATGTTGATCTTGATCGGGCCGAGGCCCACGGCGTGCGCGGCGTCGAGGCCGGCCAGGATGCGGGCGACCGGGAAGTTGACGTCGTTCATGGCGCGGAAGGTGGTGTCGTCGAGCGAGTCGAGCGAGACCGTCACCCGCTTGAGGCCGGCGTCCTTGAGCGCCTGGGCCTTCATCGCCAGGGCCGAACCGTTGGTGGTGAGGGCGATGTCGACCGGGCGTCCGGCAGGGGTGCGTAGTTCAGCGAGCATCGCGATGAGTTCTTCGAGGCCCTTCCGCAGCAGGGGTTCGCCGCCGGTGAGCCGGATCTTTTCGACGCCGTGCGCCACCGAGATGCGGGCCAGACGGGTCATCTCCTCGAAGGAGAGCATCTCGTCGCGCGGCATGAAGGCGAAGTCCTTGCCGAAGACCTCCTTGGGCATGCAGTACACACAACGGAAGTTGCACCGGTCGGTGACCGAGAGCCGAAGATCGTGCAGCGGCCGGTTGAGGGTGTCGACGAGCGGCGCATCCGTGTGCAGGGCAGGTGAAGCCGGCACTTCACCGGCCTGAAGCCTGACGAAGGGTACGGGGAGCGGTGTACCGGACACCTATCGACCCTAACCCCGAATCCTCCACGTTCCTCGCGTTGCCGAGGCCGAGCACTCCGTTCGCCCTCCCCGCACTCCCGGTGGTGCATAATTCCTGCGGCTTTAGTCGCCCGGTGAATCCTTGCAAGTAGTCCGAGGCGCCCGGCTCGGTAAGAGGAAAATTGTATGAGTTATGCACATGCTCGACCGGGTTCACGGATGTGCGTGGCCGTGGCGCCGTCTCGCCACACCAGGGCTGGGATCGAGGCCCAAAAAACTTATCCACAAGTTGAGTTTTGCTCACACGAGGATGCGAGATCGGGCTAGATTCGGGGCATGGCAATCCAGTCGAGCATCGCAGACACGTTCACCGTCGGGGACCCTCCCGACGGTGCTTTTCGTGTCGGCGTTGGGGCTGCTGAAGGTGCTACTGAGAGGCCTGCTGACCTGGCGACCGATGCTGCTGGTGACGGTGGCGACGGCCTCGTGGTCGCGGCGGCGAATGTGGCCCGGTTGGGCTGTTCGAGTGCCGATTACGACGCCCTCTCGGATGCCGACGTGCTGGCCGGGCAACAGACCCTCGCCCGCGCGCAACGGGAGCTCGACACCCGGAAGGCGTGGATGGCGAAGACTCTCGCGCAGCGGTCCCGGTGGGAGTTGGGCCAGGCGGGCCTGGCCAAGAAGCAGGGGTTCCTCTCCCCCGAAGCGTTGATCCAGGAGTTGACCGGCGCGAGCAAGGTCGAGTCCCGCAAACTCGTCGGCGTGGGCCAGATGCTCGCCGAGGCCGAAGCCGCCGAGACACAGGCCGCCGAAGCCGAGGCTGAGGCCGCCCGCCGGCTCGTCGACGAGGCGGTGACCGGCCCGCTTGATCCCGACACGGCCGACACAGCACTGGGCGGCGCTGCCCTGCTGCCGGCACCGTGGCACGCGCCGATCAGCCGCGCGGTCAACGCCGGCACCCTCTCCGTCGACGCCGCCCACGCGATCCGCACCGGCCTGGGCGACATCGACACCGTCGTCACCGGACCGGTCCTCTCCGACGCCCTGGAGGGGTTACTCGCCGACGCCGGGACGATGAACGTGGACCAGCTCCTCAAACGCGCCCGGCAGACCCGGGACTCCCTGGACGAAGCCGGCATCCGGGTGCGAGAACAGAAAGCCTGGGACGACCGCTACCTGCGCATCTGGACCCTGAACACCGGCCAGGTCCGCGTCGACGGATTGTTCCCACCGGAACAGGGCGAATTCATCAAGGCAACCTTCGACAGCCTCACCAGCCCCCGCCGCGGCGGCGTGCGCTTCGTCGACACCGACCGCGCCGCCTGGGCCAAACGCGTCCAGGACGACCCCCGCAGCACCACCCAGATCACCTGCGACGGCTTCATCGACCTCCTCCAGGCCGGCACCACCATCAACCCCAACGAGATGCTCGGCGGCCGCCGCCCCACCGTGCAGATCCTCACCAGCGCCACCCCCGCAGCCCGCCCCGCCGCCACTCCGGCCCCGACCGACCGGCCCGAAGCCACCGAAGCCCCGACCAGCGGCACCCCCGCCACCCCGAACCCGGCCGGCGACACCATCAAGACCACCGATACCGCCGGGTTCACCGGGTCCACCGGGTCCACCGGGTCCACCGGGTCCACCGGGTCCACCGCGCAGCCTCGACCACCCGGGCCAGCGGCACAGACCGGGCCCTGCCCAACGGACAGCCCGTACCCGCCGGGGTTCCTCCGCGACGCCGACACCATCCTGGTCTGCGAACCCGGACAACCCGGCCACGGCTACCTCGAAGGCAACACCGCACCCCTCTCCCAAGAAACCATCGAACGCCTCATCTGCGACTCCGCCACCATCGAGATCACCGTCGACGACCTGGGCCGACCCCTCGACGTCGGCCACGAACAACGCCTCTTCAACCGCGCCCAACGCCGCGCCCTCGCCGCCCGCGACGGCGGCTGCCGCTGGCCCGGCTGCGACCGCCCACCCGCCTTCACCGAAGCCCACCACATCCAACACTGGAAACGCGACCACGGCCGCACCGACATCAACCAAGGCATCCTGCTCTGCCACGCCCACCACATGCTGCTCCACAACCAAGGCTGGCAAATCTTCGAAAACACCGGCCAGTACTGGCTCCGACCACCAGCCAGCATCGACCCCGGCCAGACCCTCATCAACATGCCCAGCCACACCCCGCCCCACACCACCTGACCCACGCTGGGTCGCGACCACACGCTGAACGAGCTTGACGAGATCCCGCCCGCCGATACGCGTTCTCGAGCAACGTCACCAGGTCTACTTCGACAAGCTCAGCACGGTGTCGACAAGCTCGACCGACGAAGCGGGAACCGTCCGCACGCACGTCACCAGGTCTCGACAAGCTCGACCAACGAGTGGGAACGAACCGCAGGCGGGCTCACCGGGACTACTTCGACAAGCTCAGCACGGCGTCGACACGCTCGACCGACGAAGCGGGAACCGTCCGCACGCACGTCACTGGGTCTCGACAAGCTCGACCGACGAAGCGGGAACCTTCCGCAGGGACGTCACGGGGTCTCGACAAGCTCGACCGACGAAGCGGGAACCGTCCGCACGCACGTCACTAGGTCTCGACGAGCTCGACCGACGAAGCGGGAACCGTCCGCGAGCACGTCACTAGGTCTCGACAAGCTCGACCGACGAGGTGGGAACCTTCCGCAAGCACGTCACCATGTCTCGACAAGCTCGACCGACGAGGCGGGCACCATCCGCAGACGGGCTCACCCGGTCTACTTCGACAGGCTCAGCACGGCGTCGACGCGCTCGACCGACGTGGCGGGAACCTTGGGCAGGCTCGTCCCGCGGGATCGAACTGAGCTCGTCGGCGGCGGGGTTGCGCGCTAGGGTCTGTGCGTGATGAACGACGACCACGGCTGTTGCGCTCCCAGACACGAGGCGTTCGTCGGCGCATCCGGGTCTGGCACGGCACGGGACGGCGACCACGGCGATGACGGCAGCAGCAGCGGCAGCGGCAGCGGCGGCGGCGGCGGCGGCGGGATATCGTCGGCGACCGCTGCGCCGTCGACCGGCAGCCGGCACGACATCGAGCAGGCGGCGGTGCCCGGCCAGTCGTTCCGGATGGGCGACGGTGATGGCGCGGGCAACCCCGGCGACGGTGAGACTCCCGTGCACGAGGTCTGGGTGGATGCCTTCTCGATCGATGCCACCACGGTCACCAACGCCGCTTTCGCCCGGTTCGTCGCCGACACCGGGTATGGCACCGAGTCGGAGGTGTTCGGCTATTCGGCGGTGTTCCACCTGGCGCTGGCCGCCGAACTCGACGACGTGGTGGGGCAGCCGCCGCAAACCCCGTGGTGGTTGGGCGTTCGCGGCGCCGACTGGGCGCATCCGGCGGGGCCGCTGTCGTCGTTGGCCGGGCTCGCCGAGCATCCGGTGGTGCAGGTGAGCTGGAACGACGCGCAGGCCTACTGCGCCTGGGCCGGCCGACGTTTGCCCACCGAGGCCGAGTGGGAGTGCGCGGCCCGGGGCGGCCTGGCCGGCGCCCGGTATCCGTGGGGCGACGAGTGGGACGAGGGGCAGCGCTGCAACATCTGGCAGGGCCGGTTCCCCGCAGTGAACACCCTGGCAGACGGCTGGCTGACCACGGCTCCGGTGCGGGAGTTCGAACCGAACGGGTACGGGCTCTGGCAAAGCGTCGGCAACGTCTGGGAGTGGTGCGCCGACTGGTGGGCCGAGGGCTACTACGCCGCCTCCCCCGCCCACAACCCGGCCGGGCCCACCAGCGGGGATCAACGCTCCATGCGGGGCGGCTCGTATCTCTGCCACGACTCCTACTGCAACCGGTACCGCAACTCGGCCCGGGCCTCGAACACCTCCGACTCGGCCGCCGGCAACGTGGGCTTCCGCACGGTCGCGCTCGCCTGAACATCCGTCGCCCGCGGCGCGAGCATCCGTCGATCGCGGCTGAACATCCGCGGCCCGCGGCTTGAAGAGGGGCCGGAGCGGATATACAGTCGCTCGCGTCGGCGTCCGCCGACGTGTGGGCCCTTCGTGGGGCGGCTCCCTCCATCGTGAACATCCGCTGTGAAACGGAGAACCCCATGCCCGTACCGTTCAGAGGCATCATCAACGTCGACATCCGCGACTCAGAGCCGGACTGGGCGCCGTTCGAACCGCCCAAGGCGCCCGCCGGCTCCCCCAACGTGGTCTACATCGTGCTCGACGACGTGGGCTTCTCGGCCATGTCCGGTTATGGCGGGCCGATCCAGACCCCGAACATCGACCGGGTGGCGGATGCCGGGGTGCGCTATACCCAGTGGCACACGACGGCGCTCTGCTCGCCGACCCGCTCGTGCCTGCTCACCGGGCGCAACCACACCCGCAACAGCATGGCCTGCATCACCGAGGCCGCGATCGGGTTCCCGAACGCGAGCGGCACCATCCCGCCGGAGAACGGGATGCTCCCCGAGATCCTGGGCGAGCTCGGCTGGAACACCTACATGGTGGGCAAGTGGCACCTCTGCCCCGACGACGAGATGAACGTGGCCTCCACTCGGCGCAACTGGCCCACCGGGCGCGGCTTCGAACGCTGGTACGGCTTCCTCGGCGCCGAGACCAACCAGTGGTACCCCGAGCTGGTCTACGACAACCACCCGGTCGACCAGCCCGCGCTGCCCGAGGACGGTTATCACTTCTCGGTCGACATCACCGACAAGGCGATCGAGTTCATCAAGGACTCCAAGGTGATCGCCCCCGAGAAGCCGTTCTTCCTCTACTACGCACCCGGGGCCGCGCACGCACCGCACCACGCGCCCAAGGAGTGGGCCGACAAGTACCGCGGCCGGTTCGACATGGGTTACGAGGCGATCCGGGAGGAGACCCTGGCCAGGCAGAAGGAGATGGGCATCGTGCCGGCCGACACCGAGCTGCCGCCGTTGAACCCGCTCGGAACGCCGGACACCCGCTCCGGCCCCGACGGCCAGCCGTTCCCGCTGATGGACCTGACCCGGCCGTGGGATTCGCTCTCCGCCGACGAACAGCGCCTCTTCGCCCGCATGGCCGAGGTCTACGCCGGGTTCCTCTCCCACGCCGATCACCAGATCGGCCGGCTGCTCGACTACCTCGACGAACTCGGCGAGCGCGAGAACACCCTGGTCATCGTGGTGTCCGACAACGGCGCCAGCGGCGAGGGCGGCCCGAACGGCTCGGTCAACGAGATGAAGTTCGCCAACGGCATCCCCGACGAGATGGCCGACAACCTGAAAATGCTCGACGAGCTCGGCGGCCCAGCCACCTACAACCACTACCCGAACGGCTGGGCGATGGCGTTCAACACCCCGTTCAAGATGTGGAAGCGCTACGAGTTCAACGGCGGCACCTGTGACCCCTGCGTGATCTCCTGGCCGGCCGGGATGCCCGCCCGCGGCGAGCTGCGCGAGCAGTATCACCATGCGGTCGACATCGTGCCGACCATCCTCGACGTGCTCGGCGTGCAGGCTCCCGAACGCCTCAAGGGGCACGTGCAGAGCCACATCGACGGGGTGAGCATGCGCTACGGCTTCGCGGATGCCGACGCCCCGACCACCCGCCGCACCCAGTTCTACTCGATGCTGGGTTCCCGCGCGGTCTGGCACGACGGGTGGAAAGCCATCACCACGCACCCCACCCTGAGCGGCTGGAGCCACTTCAACGAGGACGAGTGGGAGCTGTACCACACCGATGTGGACCGCGGCGAGCTGCACAACCTGGCGGCCGAGCATCCGGAAAAGGTGCGTGAACTGGAGAACCTGTGGTTCGCCGAGGCCGGGGCGAACGGGGCCTTCCCCTTGGACGACAGGTCGGCATTCGAAATCTTCGTCACCCCACGGCCGGTGCTCTCCCCGCCGCGCAACCGGTACGTCTACTACCCGGACACCGCTGAGGTGCCCGAGTCGCAGGCGGTGAACCTGCGCAACCGCTCGTTCGTGATCGGCGCCCTGGTGGACCTTCCCGCGCCGGGCGCCTCGGGTGTGCTCTACGCGCAGGGGTCGCGGTTCGGCGGCCACGCCCTCTATGTGGCCGACAACCGGCTGCACTACGTAAACAACTTCGTGGGCCTGTTCGAGCAGAAGATCGACGCAGACGTCGACCTCCCGCTCGGCGAGAACCTGATCCTGTCGGCCTCCTTCGACAAGGACGGCGAGGACCCGCCGCACGTGGCCACAGGCGTCCTGAGCCTGTACTACGGCGAGACGAAGGTGGGCGAGGGCCGCATCAAGACCCAACCGGCCAAGTTCTCGATCGCGGGCGAGGGCCTCAGCGTTGGGCGGGACAGCGGCGAGGCCGTCACCGGATACGCCGGCACCGCGCCGTGGACGTTCACGGGTGGCACCATCCGCCGGGTGGCCGTCGACGTGAGCGGCGAACCGTATGTGGACCTCGAACGCGAGGCCCAGGCGATGCTGATGCGGGAGTAGCCCGGCCGCGGATTCCCGCGCGGACGCTCTGCCTCTGGCAGGGCCGAAAGTCACTCGGCCCTGCCAGGGGCAGACTGTACGCTGGGCAGGCTGCCGCATCCGTCACCCGGATAGCAACCGCGCCGTGGCCCCCGGGCCACCCGCCGCCCTGCCACGTCTGGAAGGACACCGCACCATGCCCGCGATCCCGGCTGACGCCTCCACCGCGATCGTCATCGTCGTGCTCGTCGTGGTGCTCGTGGTGGTGCTGTTCATCGTGCGCTGGGCGCGCAAGAGCCGGTCGGCGGATGCCGCCGGGGTCGCCGCGACGACGGCCGATGCCCGCGAGACCGTCACAGCGGATGCCGGGGCGGCTGCGGGCCCTGATGCGGGCGCTTCGACCACGGACGAAGCGGCTGTTGGAGAGGCGCAGCCGAAGACCGTGCTGGACTACATCGACGACCGCACCATCGTGCTCGATGTCGACGACGCCGACCGGGACGCCGTCATCCGTCGTCTCGCCCGTCTCATGGCCGCGACCGGCCGGGTCGTCGATGAGGACGCCGTGGTGCGCGCCGCGCTCGAGCGCGAGCTCATCAGCACAACCGGCATCGGCGACGGCATCGCCATCCCGCACGCGACCACCGACGCCGCCACCTGCCCGGTGCTCGCCTTCGCCCGCAGCCGCAACGGCGTGGACTGGAACTCACTCGACGAGGCGCCGGCCCACCTGATCTTCATGATCGCCGTACCCGAATCGGGCGCCGGCACCGAACACTTGCGGGTGCTGGCCCAGCTCTCCCGCAGCCTGATGAAGCCCTCGTTCCGCGCCTCCATCGAAATGGCGGTCACCCCGGCCGACGTGCTCGCCGCGCTGGCCGCGACAGTGCGTCCGACTGGTTCCGCGCCGCTCTAGGCCGCGCCGGGCACCCGGCCACGCCGCGGGGCCACCAGCCCAACGCCTAGTGCTCTCACCCCGAGCGGGCCGACGATGAACCCGGGCTCACCCGAGGTCGGGGGTTTCCGTGGGCATCGGCTGCGACCGGGCGATCAGGGCGCTGGTGTGCGCTCCGACGCCGCGGCGCAGGACCTCGGCGAGGTTGGCGACGGTGTCGACGTCGCGGCGGATCGACGCCGTGGCGGGCAGGTCCAGCGGCACGTGACCGGCCGCCTCGTGCGCAGCGCGGGAGCCCGGACCGAACCTCGGCACCAGGCGCAGGCCGGCGCGGGCGAGCAGAGTGGTGGTGCCGGTGCCCTCTTCGTCGGCGACCATCGCACGGTCGTGGGCGGATGCGGCGGTGAGGGCCGTCTCGACATCCGCCACGGTGAGGGCGGGCAGGTCGCCCGTGAGCACCGCGACGTTGCTCCGGGGATACAGCTCCTGAGCCACTCGCACACCCTCGGCGATAGCGGCGTTGAGCGGGTCGCGAGGAGCCGCGAAGTTCCCGCTCCCGGCATCCGAGGGGGATGTTTGCGGTGACTCGGGCACGATTTGGGCGCCCAGGGCGGCCAACGGCCCGGCGGCAGCGGGGTCGGCCGTCACCACGATGACCCGCCGCACCATCTCGGCCGCGAGCAGCGCCGTCACGGTGTCGAGCGCGAAGGCCTCGGCGAGCGCACCGCGCGCCGGGAAGGGCTCGGGTAGCTCCCCCAGCCGGCTCTTGGCGCGTGCACTGCCCTTGACGGGCACCACGCACACCCAGCTCACCGGGATGCGGTTCCGCGAGTTGCCACTTCAGGCCCATCCGCGCTGTCTGAGGGGGCCGCAACTGGCAAGTCACTCGCGGGCGTCTCGCGAGTTGCCGCAAAGTGCCCCGTGGGGAGCTCTGAAGGGGGACTTTGCCGCGACTCGGCGGACGGAATCTCGCGAGTTGCCGCGGCCTCCAGCCCGGCCGCGTACCCCTCCGCGTAGGCCTCCGCGCTGCCGACGCGGAACATGTCGTTCGCGCTGTCGCGCAGCAGGCGCCTGGCGCCGCGGTCCCCCGCGTCGATCGGGCCCACCAGCTGTGCAAGCCCGCGCACCACGGCCACGGGGTTGCCGCTGGTCTTGCCCTTGATGAGGTCGGCGGCCCCGGCTATCTCGTCCGCGACCGCGGCGACGGTGACGTCGAGCCGGCGACCGTGCGCATCCGTCGTGCCACGCAGGTCGTCGAGCACGGCCACGCCCGCCGCGCCGATGGCGATGTCGGTCTGCCCGTCACGCCACGGGCGGCCCACGGTGTCGGTGATGAGCACGCCCACCCGCAGCCCGGTGGCCTCCCGAACGGCGGTGCAGAGGGCGCGGGCGGAGGCATCCGGGTCGACCGGCAGCAGCAGCACGGTGCCCTCGGTCACGTTGCTGGCGTCCACCCCGGCGGCGGCCATCACCAGGCCCTGCCGGTTCTCCACGATGCGAGTCACGCCGCCCGGATGCGCACGGGTCGCCACCACGCGCACGGTCTCGTCGGTGATCGCCTGCTCCCGGTCGGTCGCGGCGACCTGGCGCCCCTCGGCCTTGGAGACGATCTTGCTGGTCACGGCCAGGATGTCGCCATCGGCGAGCAGGGTGCCGGTAGCAGCCAGGATGATCGCGGCAAGGTCGTCGCCGGCGCGGATCTCGCCGATTCCGGGCAGCACGAATACCTCAAGCCGGGAATCCGGCCGGGCCGCACCGGAAACGCCCATCGCTACCGGGCGAGCTTCGGCAGCACGTCGCGGCCGAACACGTCGATCCACTGGCGCTGGTTGCGGCCCACGTTGTGCAGGTAGATCTTGTCGAAGCCGAGGTCGACGAACTTCTGGATGTACTTGCGGTGCTCGTCGGGGTCGGCGGAGATGATCATGCGGCCCTCGAAGTCCTCCGGGCGCACCATCTTGGCCATCTGCTCGAACTCGAACGGCGAGCGGATGTCGCCCTTGGGGAACTTCATGCCGCCGTTGGGCCACTCGTGCAAGGCGTTGCGCATGGCCTCTTCGTCGGTCTCGGCCCAGCTCATGTGCAACTGCAGCACCTTGGGCATGGTCGACGGGTCCTTGCCGGCTTCCCGGGCGCCGTCGTCGAACTTGCCGAAGAGCATCGAGATCTTCTCGAGCGGGGCGCCCACCGTGATGAGGCCGTCGGCATGCCGGCCGGCGCGCTTGGCCGTGACCGGCCCGGCGGTGGCCACGAGGATCTCGGGCGCGACCTCGGGCATGGTCCACAGGCGGGTGGATTCGAGCTTGTAGAACTGGCCGGAGTGCTTGACGTCCTTGCCGGCGATCGACGCCGCGAACAGCTTGGAGATGATCTCGATGGCCTCGAACATGCGGTTGATCCGCTCGGGAGCTTCGGGCCAGTAGCCGCCCACGATGTGCTCGTTGAGCGCCTCACCGGAGCCCAGCCCCAGCCAGTGCCGCCCCGGGTACATCGAGGCGAGCGTGGCGGAGGCCTGCGCGACCATGGCGGGGTGCCAGCGGAACGTGGGCGCGGTGACGCCCGGGCCCATGTCCCCCTTGGTGCGTTCGCCGATCGCGGCGAGCACGCTCCACACGAACGAGGATTCGCCCTGGGCGGGCACCCACGGCTGGAAGTGGTCGGCCGCCATCACGCCGGAGAAACCGTGTTCCTCCGCGTACGCCGACAGGGCCACCGCCTCGGCGGGGGCGAACTGCTCCAACATGGCCGCGTAACCGATCTGCAATTCCGACATGCCACCATCCTGCCACTCACGTGTGTCAGCGAGGTTTCTCGCGCGCCCGCGCCAAATAGGCTGGGGGGCATGCGCATTGCCACCTGGAACGTCAACTCCATCCGTGCCCGCGTCGACCGGGTGGTCGATTGGATGGTGCGGGAGGACATCGACGTGCTCGCCATGCAGGAGATCAAGTGCAAGCCCGAGCAGTTCCCGGCGCAGGCGTTCGAAGACGCCGGCTACGAGTTGGCCATCCACGGCCTCAGCCAGTGGAACGGCGTGGCGTTCGCCAGCCGCCACGAGATGACGGATGTGGCCACCGCGTTCCCCGAGATGCCCGGCTTCCTCAAGGGTGAAGAGGGCCCGGGGCTGCCGCTGGAGGCCCGCGCGCTCGGCGTCACCGTGAACGACATGCGGCTGTGGAGCCTTTACGTGCCCAACGGCCGTTCACTCGACGACCCGCACTACGTCTACAAGCTGGACTGGCTGGCCCGGCTGCGCACCCACGCCACCGATGAACTTGCACGCAACCCGGAGCTCGCGATGGCGCTGATGGGCGACTGGAACGTGGCACCGCTGGACTCCGATGTGGGCGACCCGAGCCTGGTTCCCGGCGTCTCCACGCACATCTCGCCGGCGGAGCGCAGCGCCTTCGAGGCGTTCGAGGCGGCGGGCTTCACCGATGTGGTGCGCCCGATCGTGCCCGAGGGGTTCACCTACTGGGACTACAAGGCGCTGCGGTTCCCCCGCAACGAGGGCCTGCGCATCGACTTCATCCTCGGCTCGCCGGCGTTCGGGGAACTCGTGACGGATGCGAGCATCCACCGCGACGAGCGCAAGGGCGACGCGCCCAGCGACCACGTGCCCGTGCTCGTGGACCTCGAGACCGAGGACGAGGACGACGACCGCCCGATGATCTTCTAGCTGCCCGCTGGAGCTTGTTGCTCTGGTTGAGCTTGTCGCGGTGGTTGAGCTTGTCGCGGTGGTTGAGCTTGTCGCGGTGGTTGAGCTTGTCGAAACCCGGCGAGCCAGCATCCGGGCGCGACCCGTCGCCCATACTTAACGCATGTCTCCTGCCGCAGCGGGGAACGACAGCGCGCCACAAGCTCCCGCAGACGTTCCCGTCACCGTGTCCATCCGGCGCCGCGTTGCGCCCGAACGCTTCGACGAGGCCACCCACTGGGTGCAGACCGGGATGGACCTCGCCAACGAATACCCCGGCTTCCTCGGCTCCGGCTGGGTGCGCGCGCACGCCGGGAGCGGCCACTGGCACATGCTCTACAAATTCCAGGATGCCGCGTCGCTTGAGGCCTGGGAGAACTCGATCGCCCGCACCACCTGGCTGCTCGAGGGCGAGGGCCTGGTGCTCGAGTCCCACGTGGTCAAGCGCACCGGCATCGAAGGCTGGTTCGACGAGTCCCAGGAGAACGCGGGGCCGTCCTCCCCGTTCCAGCCGCCGCGGTGGAAGCAGGCCGTGGCCATCGGGCTGGGTTTCTTCCCGCTGAATGTGCTCTTCACCTACCTGGTCACCGGGGTCGACCCTGAGTGGAACGACATCCCGACCGTGCTGCGGATCCTGCTGACCACCTTCGTGATGGCGCCCACCATGACCTACCTCGTCATGCCTTTCATCACCCGGCGGCTGCGGCCCTGGCTGCAGAAGCCGCCGAGGCCTAGGGCCTGACCGCGGGTCCCAGAGCGGTCAGGGCTGCGCGCAGGCACTCGTTGACCGCGCCACGGTGCGCGACGACCCAGTCGCCCGCATAGCGGCGAGGGGAGATTTCCACCAGCTGAACGAGTGCAATGTACATCCGATAGAGCAGCAGTCTGGTGTCCCCGGCCGGGGACCCGAGCGCCAGGCGCGCCCCACACGAGACGTATCCGTCCAGCAACGCTGTCGGCACCGGTCCCCCGCCGAGCTGGTCGGCCCCGGCGAACTCGAACAACGGGTCGCCCCAGAACGCCCGCTCCGGGTCGATCACGCCGGTCAGGCGTCCGGTGGCGGGGTCCATGAAGAGGTTGCCCGCCCAGAGGTCGGTGTGTACGAGCACGGGGACGGTAACTTCGGCGAGGGCTGCCCGGTGCCGATGGAGAGCCGCGCGGATGTCGGCCGACGGCACGCTCGTCGCCCAGCGATCGGCATCCGTCAACAAGGCATCCACCATCAACCCGAACGCCTCCGGCCAGGTCGGCGCGACGAGCCCGGTCGCGCGATTGGGATACCCGAAATCGCTGCCGGTCACCGTGTGCAGGTGCGCCATGACGGCGCCGAGGTCGTGCAGCAGCTCGGGCTGCTCGGCCGCCGATTCGCCGGTGGCCGTGGTGCGGCCCAGCACGGGCACACCCTCGAGGTGAGTCGCCACGACAACGTCGGTGGGCAGGATGCGGCGGCTGAAGTCGGTGTGCAGCACCCGGGGCATGAGCAGTTCCGGCCGGCCGGCGGCCAGCCCGTAGACGAGCGCTTCCGTGCGCACCAGGTCGAGTTCGTAGGTCAGCAGTCGATCGGTGTCGGCGGGGGCTGTCTTCACAATCACCCGAGTGCCGTCGGCCAGTCCGACCCGGTAGGTGGTGGCGAACATTCCCCCGGTGAGCACCTCGACGCCGGTCGCCTCGCCAATCGGGTCGAGGATGCGCCGCAGCACGGCTTGGGTCCCGGTCGAGACGTCCGGAGTAGATGATTCCGCGGTAGATGGTGCAGTGGTCACGGTTCGAACCTATCGTTCCGATCGATTGTGCTTCCGGCAGTGGTGAAGGAACAGCGCATCCGCTGGAAGCGCGTCAGGGCCGCGCGCTGAGCGGAGTGGACGGAGAACGACGACATCCTCGTCGAGCATTTCGCGGTCGTCTGGCCGTCCGAGCACGCAGACGAGTCGCACTAAACGCTTCGCCGGCTCCACCTGGGTACGCGCGCCGAGCGTGGCTGGGCGGCTCAGGCCAGCAGCGCCGCGACGATCACCAGCGCCGGGATCGCGCCGATCGTGGTCAGGAGCACGGTGTCCCTGGCGACCACGACGCCCCGGTCGTACCGGGAGGCGAAGTTGAAGATGTTCTGCGCAGTCGGCAGTGCGCTGACCGTGACCACGGCGAAGAGCTCGGCGCCATCAAGGGCGAAGACGAACCGGCCGAACAGGTACGCGATCACGGGCATGAGCACCACCTTGATCACCGACGCCGCGAACACCTGCTTGCGCCCGGTGCCGGCCTGCAGCAGCCTCTGCCCGTGCAGCGACATGCCGAACGACATGAGCACCAGCGGGATCGCGGCACCGCCGATGATCTCCAGTGGCGCGATGACGGCATCGGGCACCGTCACGCCGAACGTGGCCACGAGCACGCCGAGCACCGAGGCGATGATCATGGGGTTGCGCAGCGGCTGGGTGAGGATGCCGCGCACCGACACCCGGCCACGGGTGGAAGAGTCGAGGATGGTGAGCGTGATGGGCGCCAGCACCAGCAGCTGCAGCAACAACACGGGCGCCACGTACTGGGCGCTGCCGAGCACGTAGATGGCCACCGGCAGCCCGATGTTGTTCGCGTTGACATAGGTGGCGCTCGTCGCGCCGAGCACGGTCTCAGGCACGGGCGCCCGGAAGAACAACCGCGCCAGCAGCAGGTAGAGCAGCATGCCGATGATCACGCTGCACAGCACGGTGGCGAGGAACGCGGAGAACAGCACGTGCACATCCGCGTGGGCGAGCACCGTGAACAGCAGGGCGGGGGTGGCGACGAAAAAGGCGATGCGGTTGAGCACCCGGCCGGCGCTGTCGCCGGCCACGCCGGTGCGCTCGACGACGTAGCCCACCAGGATCACAAACCCGATGATCGAGAAACCGACCAGTACACCGCCCACCCTCTGAGCCTACGACCACGCCTCGATGCGGCCGGGCGCGCCGGATCGGCAAAAAATCCCGCCGATCGGCGTGGTGCGTCGTACGCTCGAATCATGCCTCACCTCGATGTTCCGGGCGCGAGCCTGTACTACGAAGCCCACGGTCACGTGTCGAAGCCCGCGCTGCTGCTGATCCACGCGGGCATCGCGAACCTGCGCATGTGGGATCCCCAGGTTCCCGCGCTGGCCGCGGACCATTACGTCATCCGCTTCGACACCCGCGGCTTCGGCCAGACGAGCACCGAGGACGTCGAGTTCTCCAATCGAGCGGATGCCCTCGCCGTGCTCGACCACCTCGGCGTGGCCCGGGCCACCCTGATCGGCTGCTCGCGTGGCGGTTCCATCGCCATCGACCTGGCTGTGGAGCACCCGGACCGTGTGGCCGGGCTGGTCACCATCGGCTCCGGCCCGAGCGGATTTCCGCCCACGGAGCTCACCGATGTGGAGGACGCCAGGTTCGACGAGATCGACCGGGCTTTCGAGGCCCAGGACTGGCACCGCCAGGCCCGCCTCGAGGCTGCGCTCTGGGACTTCGGCCCGCTGCGGCGGGAGGAGGACCTCGACCCCGACTTCGTCGCGACCGCCTACGCCCTCAACCGGGTGAACGTCATCCACGCCGACGAGAACCCGGTGTCGCTCCCCCTCGACCCGCCCGCCTTCGACAGGGTCGTCGACATCACCGTGCCCACCCTCGTCACGGTCGGCGAGTACGACATCTCCGAAGTGCTCGCCCAATACGAATACCTGGTCAGCACGGTGCCCGAGGCGAGCGGATGCGTGTTCCGCGACGCCGCGCACCTGCCCAATGTGGAGCAGCCCGCCGACGTCGAGCGGGTGCTGCTCGGCTGGCTGGCCGAGAACGGCCTCTAGGCCCGCTACTCGCGCGCCCCGCCCGGCGGCCGCACCTCGTGCCGGTCGCTGCACCCCGGGTGGCCCACTGCGCCAGCTATAGCTGGCGCACTGGGCCATACGAGGCGCAGTGAACGTGTCAGCCCGGAGGCCGACCCGCGCGGGATACAGGAAGGGCCCCGGTCTCCCGGGGCCCTCTGTTTCGTTGCTAACCCGTTGGGCCGCGGCGCGTGCGCTATTCGGCGGCGTCGTGGTCCGTCTCGAGGATCTGCGCGAGGGCCTCGAGGGCTTCATCGGCGCCCGCGCCCTCGGCGCGCAGCACGACGACCTGGCCGTGTGCGGCGCCCAGGCTCATCAGGCTGAGGATGCTCGAGGCATCCATGGCCTCCTCGGCCGGGTCGCCCTCGAGGGCGATGGTGACGTCCACGTCCTGGGCGTTCACGGCCTCGGCGAAGATCGCCGCGGGGCGGGCGTGCAGGCCGACGCGGCTGGCGATGGTGGCGGTACGTTCTGACATGGTTCCTCCTGGAGATGGTGAGAGTGGCACGGTTGAGGCTGTTGGCAGGGTGCCGGACCGATACGGAGGGATCGTCCGGCGGGGTACCGGTGGTAGATCCTCAGGGCAAAAAAAAGACCCGATCATCAGCCGAAGCTTCAGATCAGGTCTTGCCCACTGACGCGGTCACAATCCTGTGAGTGCACCGTTTCCAGTGCACGAGAACTGTACCCGCCCGTTCGACGGCGTCAAAATCGCACGGGCCATCTCGCGACAGCGGTGATTCGGTTCCTTCAAGCGCGCCGTGGCAACCATTCGCCCGCCTTCGCGGACGTTCGCAATCGCGAGGCGGGGCGAGGCGAGGCGGGGCGAGGCGGGGCGGGGTACGGGGTGCCGGGTGCCGGGCCAGGCCACCGGTCCGGCAGGTGCGCGGGAGCGCCACGGCGAGTGTGTGCACAACTCGCCCGGCGCGCGCGGGCAGCCGATAACCTGTGGTGGCCGCACCACTCATCAGGGGGATTGATGTCACCGAGCAGCTCCATACGCGATTTCGCCCAGTACGCCGGGCGGCACCTCTGGCCCCGGAGCGCGTCCGAGCTGACCGACACGACCCTCTGCCCGGCCTGCCTGACCCGCCTGCCGTCGCCGGTCTGTGCGTCCTGCGGGCTCGACCTGCGCCATCCGGCCGCTCGCGAACTCCTGAGCGCGTCAACGGATGCCGCCACCGCGTTGCACCGCCGGGTGGAGTTGATCGGCCGCATCCGCTTCGACGTGGCCGCGGCCCACTCGGCCGCCGAGGCGCAGCAGGCCAAGACACAGACCGAGACACACGCAGCTTCAGTCCGACGAGAGGGACTTGAAGCGGCGGCGCGCGACGCCGCGGCCGCGGCGGCAGCACGGTCGGCGACACCGTCCGTAGCCGACGCTGTCGCCCAGGCCGCAGCGCAGGCAGCCTCACTGGCGGCGGCGCACGAGGCCTCGCTGGCGCAGCCGCGCGACCCCTCAGTGACCGCGGCCGCTGAGTCACGCACCGCGCCGATCCACGCCGCAGCCACGCAGGCCGCGCCGGCAGCGTTCGCACCGCCGGTCCCGCACGCGTCAGTCCTGCCCGCATCCGTGCCGCCCGCGTCAGTCCTGCCCGCGTCCGCACCGCCCGCATCCGCACCGCCCGCGTCAGTCCTGCCCGCATCCGCACCGCACGCGTCGGTCCCGCCCGCGTCCGCTCCGCCTGCATCGGTCCCGCCCACATCGGCACCGCCCGCATCCGCAGCGAACGGCGGCCCACCCGGGCGGCGGCGGTCGAGCGTGCAGATCGTGCTGCTCATCGTGGGTGTCTCACTCGTCTCGGTGGCCGCGATCTTCTTCCTCACGGTGGCCTGGTTCAATGCCGGGCTGGCCTTCCGGTCGGTCGTGGTGGGCGCCTTCACGCTCGCCACCCTGGCCACGGCGGCGCTCCTGCGTCGCCGCCGCCTGGTGAGCACCGCGGAGGGCATCGGCGCCCTGGCCGTGGTACTGGTGCTCCTGGACGTCTGGGCGCTGCGGCGCAACGACCTGGGCGGTCTCGGCGCCACCGACGCGCTGCTCTATTGGGGTGTCGCCCTGCTGGTGTGCACCGCGCTGTTCCTGCTCTGGCACGCCGTGTCGAACCTGCGCGTGGCCAGCGTGGCCGGTTTCGCCACCGCCGCTCCGGGCCTCGGGCTGCTGGCCGCGGGGCTCGCGACGGATGCGCCCCCGCTCACCCGGCTCTTCCTGGCCGCCCTCGGCGTGGCCGCCGGCACCCTCGTGCACCGGTTCACCCTGCCGGGCACGGCCCGGTTCTGGCCCGCGCTCGACCGCCGGGCCGAACGCGCCGCGCTGCTCATCCTGGCCGGGCTGGCCCTGGTCAGCGCCCTCGCCGTGGCCGGCTTCGTGCAGCCCGGCACCGACACCGCTCCCCTGCCCAGCTTCGGCGCCGTCGCCGTGCTCGCGGTGGCGCAGGCCGTCACCCTGCTGACCAGCCGGCGAACGGATGGCGGCTACCGGGCCGCCGCATCCGCATCCGTCGGCCTGGCCGCCCTGGCCGTGGTGCTGGGCGTCATCGCCCTCAGCTGGCGCACCGGCAGCACCGAGCTTCTCGTTTCCGTGCCACTGCTGACCGCCGCGGTGCTCGCCCTCGGCGGGGAGCTGGCCTGGCGTCGGCGCACAGCCGGACCGACCCGGCAGGCGCTGCTCACCGGAACACTCTCGGCGACCGTGCTGGCCACGGCCCTCGGCCTGCTCACGGTTCTGGTGGCCTCGGTGCCGCTGGCCGGCGCCCTGGTGAGCACGCTGGACCGGGCGACCGGCCCGCTCACCGAGGTTCCCGCGCAGAGCGGGTGGGCCCTGGCGACGCTGGCAGGGGTCGCGGTGTTGGCGGCCGGATTCTGGCGGGCCGGCGCGGTGCTGGCCTCCCGGCTGCGCATCCTGGCCTGGTTCGGCGCGGTGGCGATGCTGCTGGCGGTGCCGTTCACCCAGTGGCTGTGGCTGATCCTGCCCCTCTACGTGTTGCTCGGCGCCGGCGCCCTGGCCGCGTTGTTCGCCGCCCGCCGGCGCGCGTACTCCTTCGGGGGGTACCGCAGCTTGATCGTGACGGTTCTGGCGAGCGCCGAGGCCCTCGGATACCTGATCGGCTGGGCCACCGCCTCCAGTTGGTGGCTCGGAACCCTGTCGGCGGTGCTGGTTCTCGTGTTCGCCCGACTGCTGCTCGACAGGGAGACCCTTGCCCGCCGCCGTGGTGCACTGCTGAGTGGCGCGATCGTGCTCGGCCTGGTCGGGGCCGTCGCCACGCCCCACGCCCTCACCCTGGCCGACCCGCCGGTCACGGCCGTGCTCTGGGTGCTCGTGGCGCTCAGCCTGGGCCTGGTCACCGGGCTGGTGCAGGTTTTCGCGGCGCAGAACCGGGTCGGCGGGCTGACCACCACCGAACGCCGTTGGGCGTTCTGGACCCTCTGCGCCCCCACTCTCGTTGTGCTCGCGCTGCCCCTCGGCCTCCTGCTCGACGGTTTGTCCTTCTCCGAACGCGCCGCGGTGGCCCCGGTCGTACCCGTTGCCGGTGTTGTCGTCACGGTCCTGGTCGTGGCGGCGCTGCTGCTCTGGGCGTTGGGCCGCGATTCGCGCGCCCCGGGCACCCGGTCGTGGGAGCGGCTGACGGCGGCTCTCCTCGTGGCACCGGCGCTGTTGTCGCTCACGCTCAACCTCGTTCTGATCACGGATGCGCCCGCCGCGGCATCCGTGCTCGCCGCGCCGGTCGCGGCCCTGGTCACCGTTGCCCTCGCGCTGGTCCTCCGCCTGGTCGGGCGCCGGCCCGCCGTCGTCGGCCTCGAGCTCGGCGCCGCGCTGGTGCTCGCCTCCGCGTTCCTGCGACCGAACGTGACCGAGTTCGGCTGGCTGGTGCTGCTCATCACCGGCGTGATCCTGCTGCTCGCCGCGGTCGACACCGACGGCCTGTTCGCGTCGCGGTCGTGGCGCCGCCACCTCGGCTGGCTCGCCCTGGTCACCGCGACCGCGGCGCTCTGGTGGGGCCTGGCGCGCGCCGGAACCACCCCGGTCGAGGCCTATGTGCTGCCGCTGGCCGGGCTGCTGCTGCTCCTGGCCGCACTGCTCTGGCGTTTCGGCCGGGTCGACCGCGCCGTCGCCGCGAGCCCGGGCTCCGCGCTGCTCACCCTGGCCGGGCTGGTCGTGGCCCTGCTCCCCCTCGCCGTGACCGGACAGACCGGCTCGGTGCTACGCCCGGTGATCGTGGGCACGGCATCCGCAGTGCTGCTCGTGGGCGCCAGCATTCTGCGCAGCACCCCGGCCCGCTCGGCGTACCTCGCCGCTGTCGGTCTGGCCGGCGCCCTCGGCCTGCTGACCTGCGGCATCGCCCGCTCCCAACGCATCGTCACGGCCGCCGGGCCGGCCGGTCCCGCACTCGAAGCGTGGCTGCTGCCCACCGTGGGCCTGCTGATCCTGGCCGCAGTACTGCTGCTGCGGCAGCCGGATGCCCGCCCTCAGACCATCCGACGCCGCGCGAGCACCGCGCTGCTGCTGGTGGGCCTGATCACGCTGACCCTTCTGGAGGCGGCGGCGTTCGACTCCTCGGCTCTCGGCGCAGCGCGACCCCTGATTCTGGTGCCGGCGCTCTCGGTGTTCGCCGTCGTGGCGTTCCGGGCAGAGCGGACTCCCCTCGGTGCCGTCACCGCTTGGCCGGCCCTCGTGCTGGCCGGGGTCGCGGCGTCCGCGGCCCTGCTCGCCGGTGCCGTGCAGCCGTTCGAGCTCGTCGCCGTGCCCGTCGCGCTCGCCCTCGCGGCTGGACAGCTGGTGCGGGTGCGCCCGTGGTCGCCTGCGTCTGCGGGCACCCTCGCCACGGGCGGAACGACGGCCCCCACCGGCAGCACGGGACCGGCTGAATCGGCGGGCATGACCGGCTCGGCGCCCTCCGCTTCTCGCCCGCTCTCGTCGGCGCCGATCTGGATCGGCGTGGGACTGGCCCTCGCGGTGCTGCCCAGCGCCCTCGCGGCCGTGGGAACCCCGCCACTCGCCGGCGGCATCCTGAACGGCATCACCGCCGACGGGCTCCGGCAGATCGGTACCCTCGTGGTCGGCGGGGTGCTCGCCCTGGCGGGCGCGGCCGCCTTCGGCCGGGCCCGTTGGGCACCGCTGGCCTGGCCCGCCGTGCTCGTCGGGGTGGCCGCCATCATCGTGACCGTCGGCGGGCGGCTGCAGGCGCTGCTCGCCACAGGCCCGGCCGACGGGCGGGTCGAGGCCTGGTTACTGCCCGCGGCCCTGCTCCTCGTGGTGACCGGCGGCTGGCTCATCACGGCAACGTCGGCAACGTCGGCAACGTCGGCAACGTCGGCAACGTCGGCAACGTCGGCAACGTCGGCAACGTCGGCAACGTCGGCAACGTCGGCAAACGGTATTCCTGTGCCGGCCTCACCCGGAGCTGTCCCGTCCGTCCGCCGCACCGTCGGCTACGCCCTGGTCGGGGTGGCGCTGCTGGGAATCCTCGGCACCGAAACCGGCGCCCTCGGCTTCGCCCCGTACGCCCCGGGCCGCGCGATCGCCCTGGTGGTCCTGTTCGCTCTGGTGCACGTCGCCGTGCTCCGGTTCGACCGCAGCCGGGCCGGCACCGTGCTGGCCTGGCTCGCCCTCGCCGCCGGGCTGCTCTCGCTCGTGGCCGGCGCCGGACGCGACCTGTTCACCCCGATCGAACTGGGCACGATCCCGCTCGGTCTGGCCCTCGTGGCCGGGCAGCTGGTCACCGCCGGGCTCCTCAGGGCTCCGCTCGGTGCACCGGCAAGCCGGCAGACCGGCGCGGCGCTTCCCGCATCCGCCCGGCTGCGCCACCAGGGTGTTGTCGCCGTCGGCCTCGCGCTCGCGCTGCTGCCGAGCGCCGTCGCGGGTAGCGACGGCACGGTGCTGCGGCCGGTGCTCGTGCTGGTCGCGGCCGGCGCGCTCGGCATCCTGGGTGCGCGGCTTGTGGCGCATCCGCGATGGGGCGTGCTCGCCGGGCCGGCCACCCTGGTGGGTGTCTTCGCCGTGCTCGTCACGTCCGGGCTGCGCCTCCTGCCCCTGTACGGCACGCCGGCCGGGCCCACCGGGCAGCTCGAGGCGTGGCTGCTTCCGGCAGCGGGTCTCGTGCTGGCCACCGGTGCCGGGCTGGTTTGGTCGGCAGGCCGGGCGCCGGCCGCCGCGGTCCAGGGCGTGCGGCGCACGGGCTACGGTCTCGCCATGGGCGTCGCCATCGGGATCGTCCTGGCCGAGGCGCCTGCGCTGCAGTACGATCCGCTGGCCACCGTGCGGATGCTGGTGATCGTGTGGCTGCTCTCCGCGGCGTACCTGGCCGTGTTCTCCCTCGACCCGAGCCCGCTCGGCCGGCTGCTGGCCTGGGTGACGCTCGCGGCGGCCGCCGCCATGCTCGGCGCCGGCGTCGCCCGTGGTGTGCCCGACCCCGTCGAGCTCGTCAGCGTGCCCCTGGCCGTCGTCCTCATCGTGAGCGGATGGCTGCACCTGGGCCGCGCTCCCGCCGCACGCAGCTGGGGCGCACTGGCTCCGGGGCTGCTGCTCCTGTTGCTGCCGTCGCTGCTGCTCGACCTCACGGCCAGTCCGCTCTGGCGGGTGGTGGGCCTGGGGATCGTCGCGACCGCGGTGCTGCTCCTCGGGGTGCGGCGCAAGCTGCAGGCCCCGTTCGTGCTGGGCAGCGTCGTGCTCCTGGTGCACGGTCTCGCCCAGCTGTGGCCGTGGATCGCGCTGGCGTACACCGCGGTGTACTGGTGGTTGTGGCTCGGCATCGGCGGTGTTCTGCTGATCGCCCTGGCCGCGCGCTACGAGCAGCGCATCCAGAACCTCAAGGCCGTGGCGCTGCGGGTCTCGGCGCTGCGGTAGGTCCCTCTGGGACGCAGTCGGCGCGGCCTGCGGAAGCGCGGCCTGTGGAAGCATAGGGAGGTGCCCGCCACCCTCTCCGCCCATGGCTCCAGCGCCGAGCGTCTGACCACTCCGCGTCTCAGCCTGGCGGCGCTGAGCGCGGCCGACCTGGCCGAGGTGCACGATATCTATGCCGACCCGCGCACCTGGTTGCACCTGCCGGCCGGTCGGCACACCGAACTGCGGCAGTCCGCGCTGCTGGTCAGCGACAGCGAGCGCAGCTGGGCGCGCTCCGGTCTCGGCCGCTGGGCGGTCCGCGCTCGCACCGCTCTGCCAGGCCTTCCGTCCGGCGCCCTCGTCGGTGTGGTGTCGGCGACCCTGCTGGACTGCGGCGTGCGCAACTTCGGCTACCGCCTCACTCCGGCGGCCTGGGGCATCGGCCTCGCCACCGAAGCCGCGACGGCAGCCCTCGCCGAGGCGCGAAGCTCGAGGTTCCCGGTCACCGCGCGAGCGCTGGCCGGCAATCCGGCCTCGGTGCGCGTGCTCGAGCGCATCGGGCTCACGCGCGTCTGGATGGGCCACGGCGGGGGCACCCCAGCCGGGGTGCCGACCGGGAACGGCCGCCCGGACACCACGGCGCTGCAGCGCGTGATCTTCGCCGACCGCCCGCTTGCGCCCGACCTGCTGGCCGCGGTCATCCGTCTCGGCTGATTCGCCCGGCCCAGCTCGCAGGCAGCGCTCACTGACCCAGCGAACGCACCTGTTCGTTGTACTGCTCCGTGGTCAGCTCACCGCGCGCGTAGCGTTCGTCGAGGATACGCCGGGCATCGCTGCGAGGCGCGACAGGACCGGGCCCCGGCGGACCGGACAGGCCGGCTGAGTCGGTGCGGAAGATTCGCACGGTCCAGACGATGAGCACCACGACGGCGGCCACCGACAGCAATCCGTAGAGCCACAGCCAGGCGGGGTTCATTCCGTATCCCCACATCATCTTGGGTCCCCTTTCGTCGGTCGAGCGCGGGTGGATCTGCTCACTACGGTAGTCCCGTTTCCTTGTTCGGTACCCCTGGGGGGTATAAGGTCGAGGCATGACTTCATCGCACGGCACGAGGGATCACGGCAGTAGCAACCACGGCAGTAGCGACCACGGCTCGACCAACCACGATGCAATGGGCCACAGCCAGATGAACCACGACGCCGATGGACACGGCGCCGACGTCCACAGCACCATGGACCACGCCGCCATGGGCCATGCCGGGCACGGCGACCACGTCGGCCAGTTCCGGAGCCTGTTCTGGGTGATGCTGGTGCTGGCCGCGCCCGTGGTCGGCTTCAGCGGCATGTTCGCCCACCTGATCGGCTACCCGCTGCCCGACGCGGCCTGGGCCGCCTGGATCTCCCCGCTGCTGGGCACCGTGATGTACGTCTGGGGCGGCCGGCCGTTTCTCACCGGGGCGGTCAGCGAGCTCAAACAACGGTCCCCGGGCATGATGCTGCTCATCGCCCTGGCCATCACCGTGGCGTTCCTCTCCTCCTGGGGCGCGAGCCTGGGCATCCTGAGCATGGAGCTCGACTTCTGGTGGGAACTGGCCCTGCTGATCGTGATCATGCTGCTGGGCCACTGGATCGAGATGCGCTCGCTGGCCCAGTCGTCCTCGGCCCTCGAGTCCCTCGCCGCGCTGCTGCCCGACGAGGCCGAACGGGTCGAGGCCGGTCAGGTCACCATCGTCGCTCCGGCCGACCTGCGCGTGGGCGACGTCGTGATCGTGCGGCCCGGCGGCCGGATTCCCGCCGACGGGCTGGTCACCGAGGGCACGGCGGATGTCGACGAGTCGATGATCACGGGAGAGTCCCGTCCGGTGAGCCGCGGGCCCGGCTCCCCGGTGGTGGCCGGCACCGTGGCCACCGACACGGCCCTGCGCGTGCGGGTGACCGCGGTCGGCGAGGACACCGCGCTCGCGGGCATCCGCCGACTCGTCGCCGAGGCGCAGGGGTCGTCGTCGCGGGCGCAGCGCCTCGCCGACCGGGCAGCAGGCTGGCTGTTCTGGTTCGCACTCGGGGCCGGCGTGATCACCGCGGTCGTCTGGACCCTGCTCGGCAACCCGCAGGACGCCGTCGTGCGCACCATCACGGTTCTCGTGATCGCCTGCCCGCACGCGCTGGGGCTGGCGATTCCGCTCGTGGTGTCCATCGCCACCGAACGCGCCGCGCGCGGCGGAGTGCTGGTGACCGACCGGCTCGCGCTGGAGAGCATGCGCACCATCGACACCGTCCTGTTCGACAAGACCGGCACCCTCACCCGCGGCGAGCCGGTGCTGGCCCACGTGCATACGAGCGGCGGGCACAGCGATGACGAGCTGATCGCCCTGACGGCCGCGGTCGAGGCCGACAGCGAGCATCCGCTGGCCCGGGCCATCGTGACCGCGGCCCGCAGCCGAGGCCTCGAGATTCCCCTCGCCAGCGGGTTCCAGGCGGCCACCGCCGTGGGTGTCACGGCCATCGTCGACGGCCGGGAGACCTCGGTGGGCGGTCCCAGCCTGCTCGAACGACACGGCGCAGCGCCCCTCCCGGCCACCGACAGCTGGGCCGCCGACGGCGCCATCGTGCTGCACGTGCTGCAGGACGGACGCGTGATCGGCGCACTGGGCCTGGCCGACGAGGTGCGCCCGGAGTCCCGCGAGGCCGTCGACGCCCTGCACGCCCGGGGCGTGAGCGTCGTGATGATCACCGGAGACGCCGAGGCAGTGGCCCGGTCGGTGGCCGCACAGCTCGGCATCGACAGGGTCTTCGCCGGTGTGCACCCCGACAACAAGGCCGAAACCGTGGTGCGGTTGCAGCGGGAGGGCCACCGGGTGGCCATGGTCGGCGACGGCGTCAACGACGCCCCCGCGCTGGCGCAGGCCGATGTGGGTATCGCCATCGGCGCCGGCACGGATGTCGCGATCGCGTCGGCCGGCGTCATCCTGGCCAGTGACGACCCGCGCTCCGTGCTCTCGGTGATCGAGCTCTCCCGCGCCGGTTACCGCAAGATGGAACAGAACCTGTGGTGGGCCGCCGGTTACAACCTGCTCGCCGTGCCGCTGGCCGCCGGCGTGCTCGCCCCGATCGGCTTCGTGCTGCCCATGGAGATCGGCGCCCTGCTGATGTCCGCGTCGACCGTGGTCGTGGCCGTCAACGCCCAGCTGCTCCGCCGCCTCGACCTGCGACCTGAGGCCAGCGCCGCCCGGGCGCTCGGCACGCGGCCTCCCGTGGCTCACGACGTCCCGGTCGGCTCACGGTAGGCGCTCGGTCTATGGTGTGCGCATGACCTTCCAGATTAAGCGCATCTACGACGACGTGTCGGCCGACGACGGATGCCGCGTGCTCGTGGACCGGCTCTGGCCGCGCGGCGTCTCGACCGAACGCGCCCGCCTGGATGCCTGGCTGAAGGACGTCGCCCCGTCGCCGGCGCTCCGTGCGTGGTGGAACCACGATCCCGCCCGGCTCGACGAGTTCACCGCCCGGTACCGTGCCGAGCTGGAAGGCGACACCGACACGCTGCGGGCGGTGGACGAGCTGCGCCAGCTGGCCGCCCACAACCCGCCGACCACCACCCTGCTGTACGGCGCCAAGGACCCGCATGTCAACCACGCCCGGGTCCTCGCCGAATACCTGGCCGCACCGCCGCATCCGTGACCCGGCCAGCCGCTATTGTCTGACCCAGAGACATCCCGGTGCCACTTCACGACAAGGACACGACAATGCTCCCTGCACCCCAGTTCGACAGTGCATTCGCCCCGAAGACCGTCGCCGCCCAGCGGTCGGCGGGTCGTGCGGTGAGTTTCGGCGGCATCCTCCGCGGCGAGTGGATCAAGCTGCTGTCGCTGCGGTCCACGGTCTGGTCGTTCTCGATCATCGTGGTTGTGCAACTGGTCTTCGCGGTGCTAATGGCACTGACCATGAGCATGCCCGCCGCGTCGAGCACCGCGCTGGCCACGAACCTCGCGGTCATCAGCGCGACCCTGGGCCTGGTCGCCGCCCAACTCGCCATCGCGGTGCAGGGCGTCCTACTCACCAGCGGGGAGTACTCGACGGGCCAGATCCGGTCCACCCTCACCGCTGTGCCCACCCGTCTGCCGGTGCTCTGGGCGAAGGCCGCCGTATTCTTCCTGCTCACCTTCGCAGTCGGGTTCGCGGCGATCGTGATCGCCTACCTGGCTGCCCTGCCGGTTCTGGCCGGGGTGGGCATCTACCCGGACGCCGGCGACTCCACCCTCTGGCTGCGGATGGCCGGCGGCGCGCTCTACCTGGCGCTCACCGGCGTCATCGCGTTGGGAATCGGTGCCATCACCCGGTCGGTGCCCGGCGGCATCGCCGCCACCATGGGCCTGATCCTGGTGCTGCCGTCGGCGCTACGCCTCGTTCCTGCCCAGTGGGCCACGGACCTGATGGCCTGGCTGCCCGGAGTGGCCGGTCAAGAACTGTTCTTCTGGGGAAACAGCGTGCTCGCGAGCCCGTTCGAACCCTGGCAGGCACTGCTCATCATGCTCGGGTTCGGCGGTGCGGTGCTCGGCACGGCAGCAGTACTGCTTATGCGCCGTGACGCCTGAGCCCGCCGCGCACCCGCTTCGCCGCCCTTGGCCCCAAAAAGGAGCCCAACGGACAGCTAAGGCGACTACCCTCCAGTGATGGCCGAAATACGCACGCCCGCCGCGCCCCGCGAAGTGGAGCTGTACCGACCCCTCGCCGACGACTGGGCCGGGCTCCGCGATATCCGTCTCCGCTCGATCGCGAACTTCCCGCTGGGCTTCTTCGAATCGTTCGCCGCAGCCCTGGCACTCACCGAAACCGACTGGCGGAAACGCGGCGCCCGCAACGCCGAACCCACCAGCGTCCAGGTCGTGGCGCGCACTCCCGGTGAGCAGTGGGTGGGCACCATGTCCGCCTTTGTCTCCACCGGGCCACCCAGCTACCAGCCCGACGCCCTACCGACGGCTGCCCCCGAGCGAGCCAACCTCGTCGGCGTCTGGGTGGACCCCAGCTTCCGTGGCCGCACCGGAGTGGCAACCCGGCTGCTCGACGCCGTGCGCGAGTGGGTCACCACCGAGCAGCAGCTCGACCGCCTCTACCTGCACGTGCACGAGAGCAATCACCGGGCCATCCGCTTTTACGAGAAGAACGGTGCCGTGGCCACCGGGGAGCACATCCCCGACCCGCGCCGGGCCACGGAACGCCACCTCGAGATGGTTCTCGGCACGGCCCGCTGAATGGACCTGCTTCTCGAATTCTGGGCGCGGGTCTCGGTGCGAAACGCTCCCTTGCCCACGCTGACGGTATGGCTCACAATCGCCGCGGCCGCGCTGCTGGTGCTCGTACCGCAGGCCTGGACCGTGACCCGCCACGGCATCACCATCGTGCACGAGGGCGGGCACGGGCTGGTCGCGGCGCTCGGCGGCCGCCGGCTGCAGGGCATCCGGCTGCACTCGGACACCTCGGGGCTCACCGTGAGCCGCGGCAAACCACGCGGCCTGGGCATGGTGCTCACGCTGCTCGCCGGCTACACGGCGCCCGCGCTGCTCGGTCTCGGTGCCGCCTGGATGCTCAGCCTCGGCCATGACGTCGGCCTGCTCTGGGCACTGCTCGCGGCACTGGCGCTGTTGGTGGTGCAGATTCGCAACTGGTTCGGGCTCTGGTCGGTGGCCGTGACCGCGGCCCTGGTGTTCGGGGTCACGTGGTTCGGTTCCCCTGTCGTGCAGAGCATTTTTGCGCTGCTGGTCACGGCGTTCCTGCTGATCGGGGCGCTCCGCACGGTCGTGGAGTTGCAGATCACCCGGTCCCGACGGGGCGGCGGCGCCTCGGATGCCGACCAACTGGCCCGGCTCAGCCATCTGCCCGGTCTGCTCTGGGTGGTCGTGTTCATCGGTGTCGCCGGCGCCTGCCTCGTGGGAGCGGCCCGGTTGCTCTTCCCCGCCTAGACCCACAACGCCAACGTGCCGCTAGAGCGCCGCGAGAACACAGCTAGAGGGCCGTTAGAAGACCGCAACACCGAGCAGGGTGCCGACCAGCCAGGTGACGAAGAGCGCTGCCGCTCCTCCCGTGACCACGCGCACGGTGGCGCGGGCGAGGCGGCTGCCGCCCAGCCGGGCGCCGAGCGCTCCGGTGAGGGCGAGCGCCACAAGCACGGCCAAGAAGGTCACCGGCACCCGGAGACCCTCCGGCGGCAGCAGGATCGCGAGCAGCGGCAGGATCGCCCCGAGGGTGAACGCCAGGGCGGATGCGCCGGCGGCGTGCCAGGCGCTGGCCACGTCCTCCTCGACGATGTTCAGCTCGAGCGACAGGTGAGCCTTGAGCGCATCCTTTTCGGTGAGTTCGATCGCCACCTGGCGGGCGGTGGCCGGCTCGAGGCCGTGTGCCTCATACAGCCCGGCGAGCACGTCCAGTTCCCCGGCCGGGTCGTCCCGCAGCTCGCGCTTCTGCTTCTCGATCATCGCGCGCTGGCTGTCGCTCTGGCTGCTCACCGACACGTACTCGCCGAGCGCCATCGAGATGGCCCCGCCGACGAGGCCCGCGGTGCCTGCCGCGATGATCGCGGGGGTGCTGCCACCGGCGCCGGCGACGCCGACCACGATGGCCGCCACGGAGACGATGCCGTCGTTGGCGCCGAGCACACCGGCGCGCAGCCAGTTGAGCCGGGAGGCCAGGCTCCCCGTGTGTGCGGTGAGGGCTGTCGCGTCGCGCGGCGCGGCATCCTGAGCGGCCCGGACGGGACGAAAAAGAGGAGTCGAGAGGATGGCCATAGAGTCACCCTAGGCACCAATCACGGGCGCCGCCAGCGTGGAAAGCCTTGCCTAATCCCCCTGGTCAGAGCATGGAAAGGCTAACCTAATCTGCCCCCGCCGCCGGCGAGAACGTCTAGAACGGCACCCCGCACACGAGAGCGGCGTTGGCGAAGGCGGTGGCCTCACCGGTGCGCACGAAGACCCTGGCCGCCCCTGACAGCTGCTTGAGGTCGCTGTGCCTGATGTACTCGATGTCGGTGAAGCGACCGCTCAACCAGTCGTCGGCCACCGTGCCCTTCGCCTCCTCCGCGGCCACGCAGCGCTCCACGACCAATTCGCCGAGCAGAGCATCGAGCACCTGCTCGAACCGAGGAACCCCGTGCACCAGAGCGAGGTCGATCACCGTCACACCCGCGGGCGCCGGCATCCCGCAGTCGGCCACGAGCACAATGTCCCCGTGGCCCAGGCGGCTGAGCGCAGCGTTCAGGTCGGCGTTCAGGATGCCGGTGCGTTTCACGGGTGTGCCTCGTTCTTCTCGGGTACTGGAATGGTGCCGATCTCGGGCAGAGCGTCACCCTCGTGCGGGTAGGAGGGCTGGGTTCCCCGGGACTGCACGGCGAACGCGCCGACCCGTACGGCCAGTTCGACCGCCTTGCGGAGGCCGTCCCCGGCCGCGAGCCGGGCGCTGAGCGCTCCCACGAAAGCGTCCCCGGCGCCGGAGCTGTCGACCGCCGTCACGACGGGCGAGGCGACGGCGGCGGTGCCTTCGGCGTCGGCGATGATCGCGCCGAGGGCGCCGCGGGTCAGCACGACCGACGTCACCCCCCACTCGCGCAGCCTCGCCACCGCGTCGGCATCCGAGGCCGGCGACGGTGAGCCGGGCGTGAGTTGCGCCAGGAGCAACGCGGCCTCGTGCTCGTTCACGATCAGCGGATCGGCAGCCGCGATGGTCGCCGGGTCGAAGTCGATCACCGGTGCCAGATTGAGCACGACCCGCCCGCTGGCCAGTCGCGCGGCCGCCGCGCTGGCGGCCGCGGGGATCTCGCCCTGCAGGACCACCACGGCGGCCCCGGCGATCAGGTCCGCGCTCCGCCCGACGGCCTCGGCATCCACCGCAGCGTTCGCACCGGGAATCACGATGATGGTGTTCTCGCCGTCGGCGGCCACGGTGATCACGGCCAAGCCGGTCGGCCCATCCACGGCCCGCACGGCCGACAGATCGACGTGCGCGGTTTCGAGGATCGCGGTGGCGGACTGGGCATAGGCGTCCTGGCCGATCGCGCCCACCATGCTCACCCGGGCGCCGAGCTGTGCCGCAGCGACGGCCTGATTGGCGCCCTTCCCACCGGGCAGGATCGCGATCGATGAGCCGATCAGGGTCTCGCCGGGCAACGGATGCCGCATCACTGTGGTGACCTGGTCGGCGTTGATGGAGCCGACCACGACCACTCCACTGAGTACCGCCCCGACGACAGGGGCCTTTGTTGGCGGGATCACTTGGAGAAGTCGCCCACGTTCGTCTTCGTCACGGCGACGACGTCGACGGGAACGGTCGCGTCGACATCGTCACCGTCGATGGCCTTGATGGCCAGTTCGATGGCGAGCCGTCCGAGCTCGGCGGGCTGCTGCGCGACGGTGGCGTAGAGCGAGCCATCCGAGATGGCGGTCAGGCCATCAGCCGTGCCGTCGAAACCGACGACCATGACCTCTGACCCGGCACGGGCGCCGAGCGCCTGGATGGCGCCGAGGGCCATCTCGTCGTTCTCGGCGAAGATGCCGGTGACTCCCGGGTTGGCCTGCAGCAGGTTGGTGGTTACGTCCAGAGCGGATGCCCGGTCGAAGTTCGCGGTCTGCTCGGCCACCACGGTGATGTCGGGATACGCGGCGATGCCCTCGTCGAAGCCGGCGCCGCGGTCACGGCTGGCGGAGGTGCCGGAGACGCCCTGCAGGGAGATCACGGTGCCCTTCTCCCCCATGGCCGCCGCGAGTTCATCGGCGGCCTGCTTGCCGCCGGCGACGTTGTCGCTGGCCACGAGCGAGGTCAGTGTGGCGTCGTTGACCGTGCGGTCCACCCCGATGACCGGGATGTTCGCTGCGGTCAGCGCGTTCACCGAGGCGCTCGCGGCGTCGGAGTCGACCGGGTTCACGATGACGGCCTTGGTGCTGCCGGCCGTGGCCGTGGCCAGCTGGTTGGCCTGGGTGGCCGAGTCGTTCTGGGCGTCCACGATGTAGAGGTCAACGCCGGCCTCGTCTGCGGCCGCCTGGGCGCCGTCGCGCAGTTCCACGAAGAACGGATTGTTCAGTGTGGAGATCGCGAGCACGACCTTCGGTCCGCTGGCCTCGTCGCCGCCGCCGCGGCCGCAGGCGGTGGTGCCGGCGAGGATCAGTGCGGCCGTGGCGGTGACGGCGGCGATACGGCGAAAGGAGGATGACTTCATTGTGTTTCCTTTGTTGTGGTGGGGCGGGAGAAGCGAAAAATACGCGGTCAGCTGTTGCGGGTCTTGCGGCGCAGCACATCGGCGCCCACCGCGAGCGCGATGACCAGGCCGATGACTACCTGCTGCCAGAACGACGACACGTTGAGCAGGTTGAGGCCGTTGCGGATGACGACGAGCACCAGGGCGCCGATGAAGGTGCCGGAGATCTTGCCGAGCCCGCCCGAGAGCGATGCTCCGCCGATGACGACCGCGGCGATCGCATCGAGCTCATAGCCGGCGGCGGCCTGGGGCTGGGCGGAGTCGAGGCGGCCGGCCAGGAGGAGTCCGGCCAGGGCAGCGAAGACGCCGGCGAGGGCGAAGACCGTGACGATGATGCGCTTGACCGGAAGTCCGGAGAGCCGGGCGGCCTCGGCGTTGCCGCCGACGGCGTACATGGAGCGGCCGAGCACGGTGCGGTTGAGGATGAACGAGGCGACCAGCGCGGCTAGGACCAGGATGACGATGGGCATCGGGACCGGGCCGATGTTGCCGCCGAGGAACGACACCTCCGGCGCGGTCTTGATCGGCCGGCCGTCGGAGATCACCAGGGTGAGGCCGCGGGCCACGCTCAGCATCGCAAGCGTGGCGATGAACGAGGGCAGCTTGCCGTAGGCATTGGCAGCGCCGTTGACGACGCCGGCGAGAAGGCCCACGACCAGGCCCGCGATCAGTGCCATCCAGCCTGGTAGGCCGGCGCTGATGAAGAACCAGCCGGAAGCCATGGCCGAGAGCGCCGCGACGGCACCGACCGAGAGGTCGATGCCGCCGGCGACGATGACGAAGGTCATGCCGAAGGCGAGCACGGCAACCGTCGACACCTGGATGCCGATGTTGAGCAGGTTCTGCCCGGTCAGAAAGTCCGGGGTGGCGATCACCAGCGCGATGCAGAGCACCACCAGGCCGACCAGGGCGCCGTTGTTGGCCAGGAAGGTCTTGTAGTCGAAGGAGCGTCGGGTGGGTGTCTCGGTGGACGGGGTGGCGGTCGTCGTTGACATGGGTTCGATTCCTTCTGGTTCAGCGCTGCGCGGAGGTGTCGCGGGCGGCGAGGGTCATGACTGTGTCTTGGGTGGCATCCGCGGCGCTGAGTTCGCCGGCCAGGCGGCCGTCGCGCATGACGAGGATGCGGTCGCTCATGCCCAGGATCTCGGGCAGCTCGCTGGAGACCATGACGATGGCTCCGCCGGCGGCGGTGATCGAGTTCATCAGCTCGTAGATCTCGACCTTGGCGCCCACGTCCACGCCACGGGTCGGTTCGTCCAGCAGGAGCACCGTGGACGCGGCGATGATCCACCTGCCGAACACCGCCTTCTGCTGGTTGCCGCCGGACAGCGAGCGGATCGGCTGGTCGATGGTGTGCATCCGGATGCGGAGCTTCGCGGCGACGGCCTCGGCGCGTGTGCGCTGCCCGGTGAAGTCGGCCAGGCCGAGCTTGGAGCTGGAGGCCAGGGTGGCATAGCCGAGGTTGTCGTTGACCGAGGCATCCAGCACCAGGCCCTGGCCCTTGCGGTCTTCGGGCACATGGCCGATCCCGGCCCTGATCGCCGCCTTGATGTCGCCCTTGGGTAGCTTCTTGCCGCGCACGGCGACGGAGCCGGTGTCGTACTTGTCCGCACCGGCGATGGCTCGGATCAGTTCGGTGCGGCCCGCCCCGACGAGCCCGGCGATACCGAGCACCTCACCGGCACGCACGGTGAAGCTGATGTCGTCGAACTGGCCGTCGCTGGTGAGGTTCGACACGGTGAGCACCTCGGTGAGCGCCGGGGTCTCGTCGAC
Organism: Cryobacterium arcticum; assembly: GCF_001679725.1. NCBI lineage: Bacteria > Bacillati > Actinomycetota > Actinomycetes > Micrococcales > Microbacteriaceae > Cryobacterium > Cryobacterium arcticum. The sequence continues at coordinate 3,696,827 of NZ_CP016282.1, forward strand.
CCGGCGCGGGAACTGGTCTTCGATGCTGCGGCCGACCATGAGCTTGACGAGTTCGTCTTCGGGAGTGGAGGCGGGGACTTCGGCGATGAAGTGGCCGTCGCGGATGACGGTGACGGTGTCACCGACCTCGGCGATCTCGTCGAGGTGGTGACTGATGAAGAGCATGCCGACGCCACGACGGCGGAGGTCCGCCATCACGGCGAACAGGGCCTGGGTTTCGTGCCGGGTGAGCGCGGCGGTGGGTTCGTCCAGGATCAGCACCCGGGCGTTTATGCTTAGGGCTTTGGCGATTTCGACCAGCTGCTGCCGGGCGATGCCGAGCTGACCCACCGGGGTGTCCACGTCGACCTCGAGGCCGATCAGCGCCAGGGCCGCGCGCGCCTGGCGGCGCAGTTCCTTGCGGTCAACCATGCCGAACTTGGTAGGCATCCGGCCGAGCATCACGTTCTCGGCCACGCTCATCGTGGCGACGAGGTTGAGTTCCTGGTGGATGGTGGCGATGCCGTGGTCTTCGGCGGCCTTGGTGGTGGGCAGGCTCGTGACGGTGCCGTCGACGAGGATCTGGCCGCCGTCGGGTTGGTAGACCCCGGCGACCATCTTGATCAGGGTGGACTTGCCGGCACCGTTCTCGCCGAGCAGCACCTGCACCTGGCCGGGGTAGACACTCACGGTTACGTCCTGGATGACGGTGACCTGGCCGAAGGTCTTGGTCACGTTCTGCAGGGTGATCAGGGGGTGGTCGGTCATTTCTGGCTCCCTTGCCGAGATGTCGTGGGGCGGATCGGTGTGGCCGAGGAGGCCCGCACGATCAGTTCGCTGGGCAGCACGACCGAGTCCGGGGTCTGGCCGCTGATCACCTGCAGCAGCAGGTCGATGGCAATCCGGCCCATGTCCTCCACGCTGTGCGCGATAACGCTGAGGGCCGGGTTGAGCAGGGCGAACCACTCGATGTCGTCGAAGGCGACGAGAGCGATGTCGGTGCCGATCCGCAGGCCGAGTTTGTGCAGGATGCTGATGGCGCCGACGGCCATCAGGCTGTCGGCGGCGAGCAGCGCTGTCGGCGGATTCGTGAGGCTCATCAGGGCGTGCACGCCGGCCGAGCCGCTGGCGGCCTGGTAGTCGCCGAAGTAGACCAACTCTGGTTCCTGGCTCAGGCCGGCTTCGGCGACGGCGCGGGTGAATGCCGCGTACCGGTCCCGGCCGGTGGAGGTGGCCTGCGGGCCGGAGATGTATCCGATCCGGGTGTGGCCCAACTCGGCGAGGTGTTGCACGGCCTGGCGGATTCCGGTTTCGCTGTCGGTGGTGACGCTGGGCAGGTCGAGGCCGGGAACCGTGCGGTCCACGAGCACCGTGGGAATCTTGCGGTCGATCAGGGCGCGGAGCCGGCCGCCGTCATCGCCGACGGGGGCGACGATCACGCCGTCGACCCGGCGGGAGATGAGCGTGTCGAGGTAGCGGTCCTGCTGGTCACCCTGCTCGTTGGCGTTACCGAGCAGCGTGACGTAGCCGGCCGAGAGGGCTGCCTGCTCTGCGGCATGCGCGAGGTCGGCGAAGAACGGGTTGCGCACATCCGGCACCAGCAGGCCGAGGGAGGTGGACCGGGTGGAGCGCAGGGCCTGGGCCTGAGCGTTGGGCTGGTAGTCGAGCTCGGCGGCCGCGGCGGCGACCCGTTCACGGGTATCGGCGGAGGTGGCGGGGTTACCCGACAGGACCCGTGATGCGGTGCCCACCGAGACACCCGCGAGGGCGGCGACGTCCTTGATCGTTACGGCTTCCACAGCCACTCCCTTGTGTACGTGCGTGGATCCTATGGAATCGTTTCCATGGAATCGTTTCCATCGTACGTCGGGAGTTCAGAGGATGTCAACCGGACCGGAGATTCCGACCGGCCGTGATGGTGCCGGGAGTGCTCAGCGACGCCCGACGAAGGTGTCCATGGACCTGTACACGCCGAAGACCCGGCCGGCCACGACGTCCCACGCAGCGAGCGGAAGCACTCCGCGTACCTTCTTGGAGAACCCGACGGTCCACGGCATCAGGAGCTGCGGCGACCCGGCGAGCATCGCCCGCCACACCCGGTCGACCACGTACTCCGGGGTCATGATGGGCGTGAACAACGGGCCCCGGGCACCATCGAACATGCCCGTGGAGATGTAGCTGGGCGCGATGGTGCTCACCCGCACGTGGTCGAAGCCCTGCTGCTGGAGCTCGAGGCGCAGGGAGTCGCTCCAGGCGATCACGGCCGCCTTCGACGCCGCGTAGACGCTCATGCGCGGGGTGGAGAGCATGCCGGCGGCGGAGGCGATGTTGACGATGCGGGACTCTCGGTAAGGGTTGCGCATCATGGCGGGCAGGAACTCGCGGGTGATGTACATCGGCGCGAGCGCGTTCACCTGCATGGTGGCGCGGGTGTCGTCGCCGTTGTCGTGCTCCCAGAAGAACGAACCGCGCACGATACCGGCGTTGTTGATCACGATGTCGGGGTTGCCGACCTCGGTACGCACCCGCTGCGCGGTCTGCGCGATCGCACCCAGATCGGAGATGTCCACGACGTAGGGCGCGATCTGGGTGGCGCCGCCGGCGCGTTCGGTGAGGATCGCGGCGGTACTGGAGAGGCTCGCGGCATCCCGGTCCCAGAGGATCACGGCCCGGGCGCCCTCGGCGACGGCCCGTTCGGCGTAGAGGCGGCCCATGCCCATGCCTGCACCTGTGATCAGTACCCGGGCTCCGGAAACGGTTCGTGTCATGGATCAATCATCCCAAGTCCCGGCTGCCCCTGGTCACTCCATCCGGATGTTGGACACCGAGTTCAATTGCTACGTTACGTTTCAGCACGGGGTGCGTGCCCGTGGCGGCCTGGGTAGCGTCGAAGAAACCTTCCCTCGACTACCCGATCGGCAGCCCATGTCCGCCAGCCCCGCAACGCGCGCCACCGGCCGCCCGGTCCTGGGCACCGCCGGGGGCGCACGGCCCGCGCAGGTCAGCGGGCCGGCCGGCACCGACGCGGCCTTCGCCGTGGAGTTCAGCGGTCTAGGCCGCTCGTTCCCCACCGTGGCGGCACGTGGCCGGCGTCCGGCCGCCCCGGCCGTGGCCCGCCCGGTGCTGCGTGACGTGACGCTCTCGGTGCGGCCCGGCGAGGTGCTCGCCATCCTCGGCACCAGCGGCTGCGGCAAGTCCACCCTGCTGCGCATAGCCGGCGGGTTGGACTCCCCCAGCGCCGGGTCCGTGAGCATCGACGGGTCGCCCGTCACCGGTTTCGACACCCGCTGCGCCGTGGGGTTCCAGGAGCCCCGGCTGCTGCCCTGGCGCACCGTGGCGGCCAACGTGGCCCTCGGCCTGCCGCGCGGCACCGCCCGCGAGTCCGGCCAGGCCCGCGTCGCCGAGCTCCTGGACCTGGTGGGGCTGTCGGCGTTCGCCGGGCACCGCCCCGCCGCGATCTCCGGCGGCATGGCCCAGCGCGCCTCGCTCGCCCGCGCCCTGGCCCGCAACCCTGGCGTGCTCCTGCTCGACGAACCCTTCGGGGCGCTGGATGCCCTCACCCGGCTCAAGATGCAGGACCTGCTGCTTGAGGTGCACGCCGCCGCCCCCACCACGGTGCTGCTCGTCACCCACGACGTCGACGAGGCGCTGCAACTGGCCGACCGCATCATCCTGCTCGGTCAGGAGCCGGCCGTCACGGATGCCGCCATCCCCGGCGCCACGATCGTGCAGGAGCTCACCGTGCCCGGCCACCGGCCCCGCGACCGAGGTTCGGCGGAACTCGCCGAGCTGCGCGGCCGACTGCTCGCGGGCCTCGGCATCGACCGGCACGGCGACACCCGCGGTGTGGCCGCCGGCACCACCATCCCCCACTTCCCCTACTGACACCGACCCGCTGGCACCACCCGCACCACATCCACCGCAATGGATACCCGCACCAGCTCGCGCACCCTGAGCCCCTTCCCGAATCCAACGAGAGACCTGTCATGAAGAAACGCTTCACAGCCACCGCCCTCATCGCCTCCGCCGCGGCCGCTGCCCTGCTGCTCACGGGCTGCGTCGCCGGTGAGAACCAGCCTGCCGCCGGGTCGGCGTCCTCCGCCGCCGGAAGCACCGGCATCGTCACCGAGGGCGGCACCCTCAACATCGACTTCGCCACCTACAACCCGCTGAGCCTCGTGATCAAGGAGAAGGGCTGGCTCGAAGAAGCCCTCGCCGACCAGGACATCACCGTCAACTGGGTGCAGTCCGCCGGCTCCAACAAGGCCAACGAGGCCCTCCGCGCCAACGCCATCGACGTGGGATCCACCGCCGGATCGGCAGCCCTGCTGGCCCGCTCGAACGGCTCGCCCATCCAGGTGATCGACATCTACTCGCAGCCCGAGTGGTCCGCGCTCGTCGTTCCGGAGGGGTCGGATATCACGTCGGTCGAAGACCTCAAGGGCAAGCAGATCGCCGCCACCAAGGGCACCGACCCCTACTTCTTCCTCCTGCAGTCCCTCGAAGAGGCCGGACTCAGCCCCGAGGACGTCACCGTGCAGAACCTGCAGCACGCCGACGGCTGGGCCGCCCTGCAGAACGGCTCGGTCGATGCCTGGGCCGGACTCGACCCGATCATGGCCGGCGCCGAAGCCGCCGGAGCCAAGCTGGTCTACCGCAATGTCGACTTCAACAGCTACGGCTTCCTCAACGCCACCGAGTCGTTCATCACCGAGAAGCCGGATGTTGCCCAGACCGTCGTCGACGTCTACGAGCACGCCCGTGACTGGGCCCTCACCCACGAGGACGAGACGGCCCAGATCCTCTCCGACGTGGCCGGTCTCGACCTCGCCGTCGCCACCAAGGTCATCACCGAGCGCTCCAACCTCGACGTCGACAACGTCCCCGGCGAGGCGCAGCTCAAGGTGCTCACCACCATCGGCCCGATCTTTGTCGAGACCGGCGACGTTCTCGAACAGAAGCAGGTCGACGACGCCCTCGACACGATCATCAACGACACCTTCGCCACGAAGGCCGACCCGACGATCGTCGAGTAGCCCAACGGATGCCTGGGCGGCAGCACAGTCGCCCCGGCATCAGCCCACACCACGGCCCGGCCCCTCCGGACGTGTATCTCCCGTACCTCACCCCCGCACGGAAGGACCATCGATGACCGAGACCCTCACCCCGGGCACGGCGCCAACCGTGCGGCGCCCGCTGACAGCTCGACGGAGCGTGCGGGTGACAGGCGGGCTGCTGCTGCCGGCGCTGATTCTGGTGGTCTGGCAGCTCAGCAGCTCGCTGGGCCTCGTGACCGCCTCGCAGCTGCCTCCGCCGGCATCCGTGTGGGTCGCCGCCGTCGATCTGTTCGAACGAGGCCAACTCACTCTGTACGTGGCGATCTCCACCCAACGGGTGCTCATCGGCTTCGCCATCGGCGCCGCACTCGGGTTGGCGACAGGTGCCTTGGTCGGGCTCTCCCGCGCCGCCGACATCTTCTTCGCACCGACGCTCGGCGCAATTCGCGCTGTGCCGTCGCTCGCTTGGGTGCCGCTGCTGATTATCTGGCTCAAGATCGGCGAAGAGTCGAAGATCACGCTGATCGCCATCGGCGCGTTCTTCCCGGTCTACACGACGGTGGCCCAGGCCCTCCGGCACGTCGACCGCCAACTGGTGGAGGCCGGACGCGCCTTCGGACTGCGTGGCGTGCGCCTCTTCGGTGCCGTGCAGCTACCCGCCGTCATTCCCTCCGTCATCTCCGGCCTGCGCCTCGCTCTCGCCCAGGCCTGGCTGTTCCTCGTGGCCGCGGAATTGATCGCGGCCTCGATGGGCCTGGGCTTCCTCCTCTCCGACTCGGGCAACAACGGTCGGGTGGATCGCATCCTGCTCGCCATCATCCTGCTCGCCCTGCTCGGCAAGCTCACCGACGCCATCCTGGGCGTGTTCGAGAAGTACGCCATCAAGAAGTGGGCCTGACCGCGCAAGTTGAGCGTCGTGGCGCAGGATTGACGTCGTGGCGCAGGAAAAGTCGCCGCGTAAGGTGCGCCACGAGGCCTAACCTGCGCCGTCAGGCTGCTGTGCGCCACGAGGTTGCCCTGGCAGACCGCCAGCGCATCCGCTCACCGACCGGCGCGGGTCGACCCGCACGTTACGCCGCGTTGCGCCGCACACTGCGACGGATGCGCGCGCTGCGTAGCGTCGAGAGTGCCCGCTAGTTCCGCCCCCAGAACCGACCGCCGGAGTGTGCCCATGCCGAACCCCGACACCAGTACCGGTGCCAGCATCGACACCGGCTCTGACCTGAGCACCGGCTCCAGCGCGAACACGGGCACCACGCACACCCCGGCCAGCCGAGCCGCCACCGCCGACTGGACCGACACCAGCGCCACGATCCGCAACCTCTCCACCGAGCACCGCCGCTACCCGGCCCCGGCCGCCTTCGCCGCCCAGGCCAACGTCGATGCGTCCTGGTACGACAAGGCCGCCGCCGACCCGGTCGCTTTCTGGACCGAGCAGGCCAACCGCCTCGACTGGGCCGAACCCTGGCACACCGACCACAACTGGCAGCCCACCGCTCCGGATGCCGACGGGGTGCTGAGCGTGCCGCGCGCGGAGTGGTTCGCCGGCGGAAAACTCAATGTGGCGGTGAACTGCGTCGACCGGCACGTGGCCGCCGGCCGCGGCGACAAGGTCGCGTTCCACTTCGAAGGCGAACCTGGCGACCGGCGCACGCTCACCTACGCCGACCTCGAGAAGGAGGTCGCCCGCGCCGCGAACGCGCTCACCGACCTCGGCATCGAGAAGGGCGACCGGGTCGTCATCTACCTCCCGGTGATCCCCGAGACCATCATCATCACCCTCGCGGTCGCCCGCATCGGCGCCATCCACTCGCTCGTCTTCGGCGGCTTCTCCGCCGAGGCGCTGCGCTTCCGCGTCGAGGACACCGGCGCCAAGCTGCTCGTCACCACCGACGGCCAGTTCCGCCGCGGCAAGGCCGTTCCGGTGAAGTCCGCCGCCGACGAGGCCGTGGCCGGCGTGGACTCGATCGAGCATGTCCTCGTGGTGCGCCGCACCGGAGACCTGACCCCGGGCATCCCCTGGACCGATGGGCGCGACGTGTGGTGGCACGACACCGTCGACACGGCATCCGACACCCACGAGCCGGAGTTCTTCGACGCCGAGACGCCGCTCTTCATCATCTACACCTCCGGCACCACCGGCAAGCCCAAGGGCCTCGTGCACACCAGCGGCGGCTACCTCACTCACGCGTCCTGGAGCCACTGGGCGGTGTTCGACGCCAAGGAGGACGACGTGCACTGGTGCACCGCCGACCTCGCGTGGGTCACCGCGCACAGCTACGTGCACTACGGGCCGCTCTCCAACGGCACCACCTCGGTGATCTACGAGGGCACCCCGAACACCCCGCACCCCGGCCGGCACTTCGAAATCATCCAGCGCTACGGCGTCACCACGTACTACACGGCGCCCACGCTCATCCGCACCTTCATGACCTGGTTCCCCGATGGCCTGCCGGCGGAGCACGACCTGTCCAGCATCCGCCTGCTCGGCTCGGTGGGCGAGGCGATCAACCCCGAGGCCTGGGTGTGGTTCCGGGAGAACGTCGGCGCAGGCACCGCTCCGATCGTGGACACCTGGTGGCAGTCCGAGACCGGCGCGGCCGTGATGGCGCCGCTACCCGGGGTGAGCACCCTCAAGCCCGGCTCGGCCCTGCGCGCCCTGCCCGGGCTGACCACCCTGGTGGTGGATGACGCGGGCCAGCCGGTTGCACACGGCACCGGCGGCTACCTGGTGCTGGCCGGCACCTGGCCGGGCATGGCCCGCACGGTGTGGGGCAACCCCGAGCGCTACCGCGACTCCTACTGGGCCCGGTTCAGTGAACAGGGCTACTTCTTCTCCGGCGACGGCGCCAAGTACGACGACGACGGTGACATCTGGCTGCTCGGCCGGGTCGACGACGTGATCAACGTCTCCGGCCACCGGCTGTCCACCATCGAGATCGAGTCCGCGCTGGTCTCGCACCCGGCCGTCGGCGAGTCCGGCGTGGTGGGCGTCGCCGACGCGACCACCGGCGAGGGCATCGCCGCGTTCGTGATCCCCGCGGTGGCCCCGGCCACGGATGACCCGGCCGCCTGGCTGGCTCTGACCGCCGAACTGGCCCCGCAGCTGCGGGCGCACATCACGCACGAGATCGGCGCGGTGGCCAAGCCCCGGGACGTGTTCCTGGTGCCCGACCTGCCAAAGACCCGCTCGGGCAAGATCATGCGCCGGCTGCTCGGGGACATCGTGGACGGCCGCACGCTCGGCGATGTCACCTCGTTGCAGGACGACACGGTGCCCGCCCGCATCCAGGCCATCGTCGACGCTGCGCGCGCCCGGTAGCCCAGCGGCGGCTACCGGGGGACGGATCCGACGGCGGCGAGCACCTGGCGCTGCGTTTCGGGGTGGCTCATGATGCGGAAGTGGCCGCCCGTGTCGATGAGGACGTTCTCGGCGCCGGGCAGGAAGCTGCCCTCGGGGATGTGCGGATCGAACCGGCCGTAGATCGACACCACGCTCCCGTTCATCCGTTCGTCGGCTGCCAGGGCGAGCAGCGCCGGATGCTTCGCCCCGAAGTCACGCAGGCTGGGCGTGGGCATGTACCGGGCATACCGCGAGCCGGAGAACGGGGTGCTCACCGCCACCATCCGCGCCACCCGCGCGTCGGGATCCAGCTGGGTCATCAGATACTTGCCGATCAGGCCGCCCTTGCTGTGGGCGACGATCACCACACCGCGCAGGTCCTGTCGGCGCAGGTGTTCGGCCACGATGCGCGCCGATTCGATGATCGGCCGCCGGTTGCTCTGCAGCAGCGTCACCACGTGCACGGGATGCCCGGCCTCGTGCAGCACGTCGATCAGCGGGCGCATGAAATGCCAGCTCTCGTAGATACCGGGCAGGATCAGCACCGGCGCCTGGTCTCCCGTGGCGAAGTCGTCGGGGCGGGTGCGGGAGAGGGCCGCCCGCACCTGACCGATCGCGGCGTACCTGTAGTCGAGCAGCCAGGACCCCGCGTTGAGCGAGACCCGTCGCAGCCCGACCCAGGTCGGCATCCGGGAGGTCATGGCGCAACCGGTTCGTCGACCGCGTGGTCGACCGTGGCCCCGCCCGGCGCCGGAGAGCCGGCGTGCGCGCGGATGCCGGCCGCCGTCAAGGCAGCGGCACTGAACTGCACCAGGTGCCGGCCCGGCAGTTCCAGCAGGCGGCCCCGCGGGACCTGCCCGGCGAGGTGCACACCCCAGTCGTGCCGCGACACCGGGTCGTCCTCCCCGCGGATCACCAGGGTGGGAGCGGACACCTCCCGCAGCCGCAGGTCGGTGCGATAGGCGAGCATCGGCCGCAGCGTGGCCAGATACCAGCGCGGACCACAGCGCAGGTAGTCGCCCAGCACGATGAACGTGCCGCTGGCGGGTTCCTTGAGGGTGTCCCGGGCGAGGTCGAGGGCCTGCAGCAGCACCGACCCGCGGGCCGGGTCGGTGACGCCGCCGATCAGCACCAGGTGGGACACCAGCGCCGGATGCCGCACAGTCGCCTCCGTCACGAATTGGGCGCCCATGGAGTGGCCGACCAACACGACGGGGCCGGCGCTGAGCGTCGGCAGCAGTTCGCCGAGGTAGTCGGCGTACTGCTCGATCGTGACGCCGTCCTCCGGTTTGGGCGACCGGCCGAAGCCGGGCAGGTCCACCGAGTGCACGGCACCGGCGCCGGCGAGCTCCCGGTGCAGCCTCTCGAGGTACCGGTGGGACATGCCGATCCCGTGCACCAGCACGAACACCGGCGCATCCGCGGTGCCAGGGCCGGGAGTGGACGCCACGGTGACGGTTGCGCCGGAGGCCGGCAGCACCACCTCGCCTAGGCGGCGCCGGCCGCGTGGTCTCGGGTACGCCGGTGCAGCGTTCGGACTGGTGGAAACCCGGCTCACGCCTGCGGGACCCGCACGCGCAGCCCGCCGGCATCCACCCGGGCCTTGAACGCCGTCGCGGTGCCGAAGCCGTCGCCGTCGAGCTCGATCTCCTCGGGATGGTTGAGCTTCACGACGATCTCGCGGCCCTTCACGTAGTTGAGCGCGTCGACCTCCTTGGACATCATCCGGCGGCCGATCGGGGTGCGACGCAGCACGCCGTTCTCCCAGAGCACCTTCACCAGGATCTGCACCCAGCTGAGGAACCCCTCCGGGCGGAGCATCACGATCTCGAACTGTCCGTCGTCGATCACGGCTTCCGGCAGCAGCAGCACGTTCGCGGTGAGCAGGCCGGTGTTGCCCACGATCATGGTGTGCGCGCGCACCGACTTGGTGCTGCCGCCGTCGAGGCTGTACTTCATGCGCAACTGGTTCTTGTCGCGCAACGCCGTGATGATCGCTCCCACATAGGCCAGCCAGCCGATACGGGCCTTGAGCTCGTCGTTGGTGCTGGCGAGCATCTTGGCGTCCAGACCCAACCCCGCCATCACCAGGAACGCGTGCTTGCTGACACTGTCGTCGTCGTGCCGGATCTCGATCCGGGCGATATCGATCCTGCGGTCGGTTCCGGTGAAGGCCGTGTTGATCGAGTGCTCGAGGTTGTCGAGCGTGAGGTTGAGGTTGCGGGCCAGCAGGTTGCCCGTGCCGGACGGCAACAGGGCCAGCGCGGCATCGCTGCCGTGCACGACCTCGGCTACGGCCCGCACGGTGCCGTCGCCGCCCGCCGCGATCACCACGGTGGCCCCGGCGTCGAGGGCCTGCTTCGCGACACCCTGGCCCGGGTCTTCCTTCGAGGTCTCGAACCAGAGCGTCTCCCCCCAGCCGGCCTCGGCCTCTGCGGTCGCTACGGCGCGCTTGATCGCGTCGAGGTCCACCTTGATGGGGTTGTAGACCACGGCGGCCACGCCGGCGGCATCCGCAACGGGCGACGGCGCGGGCCGGTCAGTGGGGGCGTCAGTGGGTGATGACATGTGCGGTCTCCTCAGGCACGTGAGCGGATGATCACACTCGGGTCGATCCCGCCGCACCGGGCGGGCGCGGCGTACAGGTGCAATAACGCTACACGGCTCGCTCCGTAAGGGTTCTTACGAACGGTCTGCCGCGCGGCGCACCTCCGATCGGGGGCTGTGGTGAGCACCGCGGCGTGGAACTCACTGAGGACCATACGCCCGCTCCAGCATGCCGGCGCCGGCGCCCACACGAGGCGAAGGCTGAGATGATGGAGGGGTGACTTCCGCCTCCCCGACGCCGCCGCCGTCCCGCAACCGCTCGCGGCGGGCATCCCGGCTGGCCTGGCCTGCCTTCGGCATCGCCCTTCTCGTGATCATCATCGACCAGGCCAGCAAATGGTGGGCCGAGGCGGCGCTCGGCGACGGGCAGACCATCCCCGTGATCGGCGACCTGATCCGGTTCGTGCTGGTCTACAACCCGGGCGCCGCGTTCTCGATCGGCTCCGACTTCACCTGGGTGTTCGCGCTGCTCGCCGCCGCCGCCGTGGTGTTCATCGCCCGGCTCACCTGGCACGTGGAGTCCCGCGGCTGGATGGTCGCACTCGGCCTGCTGCTCGGCGGCGCCACGACGCACCTGGGCGACCGGCTCTTCCGGGAACCGGGCTTCGCCCGCGGCCACGTGGTGGACTTCATCGGCTACGGCAACCTCTTCATCGGCAATGTCGCCGACATCGCGATCTTCGCCGGCGCCGTCATGCTGCTGGTCCTCACGGTGACGGGCAAGCGCATCCGCCCCGACACCGACACCACACCGGATGCGCCCACGCAGTCCGGCGATTCCCCCCGCCCGCCCGAGTAGCCGCGGGGCACCCGCACGGCGACTCGGCGTGCCGGCGTAATACATCGCTAACCTGCCGCCCCTAGGCTGGGCCCATGCGATTCGGACTCTTCATTCCCCAGGGCTGGCGTCACGATCTGGTCGGCATCGACCCCGCCGAGCAGTGGGCCGCCATGAGCGGCCTGTCCGCTCACGCGGATGCCGGCGCCTGGGAATCGATCTGGGTGTACGACCACTTCCACACCGTTCCGGTGCCGAGCGCCGAGGCGACCCACGAGGCGTGGACCCTGATGAGCGCCTTCGCAGCGACCACCAGCCGGGTGCGGCTGGGCCAGATGTGCACCTGCATGAGCTACCGCAACCCGGCCTACCTGGCCAAGGTGGCGTCCACGATCGACATCATCTCCGGCGGCCGCGTCGAGATGGGCATCGGCGCCGGCTGGTACGAGCACGAGTGGCGCGCCTACGGCTACGGCTTCCCCCGGGCCGGCGAACGCCTCGCCCGCCTCGACGAGGGCGTACAGATCATGCAGCAGGCCTGGACCACGGGCACCGCCACCCTGGACGGCCAGCACTACCAGGTAGACGGGGCCATCGTGCGGCCACTCCCGCTGCAGGAGGGCGGCATCCCGATCTGGATCGCCGGCGGCGGCGAAAAGGTCACGCTGCGCATCGCCGCGCAATACGCGAACTACACGAACTTCGACGGCTCCCCCGAGGGCTTCACCCACAAGAGCGACCTGCTGCGCGAGCACTGCGCCACGCTCGGCACCGACTTCGACGCCATCGTGCGGTCGGCCAACTACAACACCGTCATCGCGGCCACCGAGGCCGAAGTCGCCGACCGGCTCGACGCCATCCAGGACCGCGTCACGCCGTACCTCGGCGAGGAGGGCGCGGCGAGCTTCATGGCCGAGTACCGCAGCGGCACCGCGCAGGCCGTCGGCACGCCCGAACAGATCGTGGAGCGGCTGAACGGCATGAAGGCGCGCGGCCTCGGCTACGCCATCCACTACTTCCCCGAGGCGGCCTACGACCGTTCCGGCATCGAACTCTTCGAGCGCGAGGTCATGCCCGCGCTGCTGTGACCGGCCCCGTCCCATCCGTCGGCCCGGCCGGCACCGGGCGCGGATGCGATACTCGAGGTAGTACCGAACCCAGCGGCACAAGAGCGGACACCATGGCCAGCACCAACATCCCGGCCGCCGCCGGTGCCATCAGCGCGGCCGCCGAGACGATCCGCTGGCAGGTAGGCGACACCGAACACACCGCCCAGTGGCACTCCGAGGGCGGCTGGCCCGCCCCCCAACGTGTGCTGGTCGTCGACGACACCCTCACCGCGGATGCCGCCTACCGGATGGCCAAAGCCGGCATCGGCATGCTCTGGCAGGGCGACTTCCAGAACGCCCGGCAGCTCCTCTCCGCGCTCGCCCGCCGGGTGGACCGGCACCGGCGCACTCCCACCTCAAATATGAAGGCCGCGTTCGAGGCGGGCCGCACCGAGGCCCTCCGCCGCGCGCGCCTGCTGGGCCTGGTGCTCGTGCCGCTCGACGCCGACCACACCCTGAACATCCGGCGCGCCCCCGACGCACGGCAGGCCTGCGCCGAGGCGTACGGTCCGGGCACCGACCCGGTGGTGCTCTCACTGCGGGAACTGCTCGGCGTGATCGGCGCCCACGAGTGGCGGGTCAAGGGAGTTCCGGTCGCAGCGCTCGGCGCGAGCATCCACCCGCACTACGGCGTCTTCTCGCCCGTGCGCGGCGAGTACCTCGACCTTGTCGCGTCGGCTCCCCTGCCGGCCACCGGGATGGCGTTCGACATCGGCACCGGCTCCGGTGTGATCGCCGCGATGCTCGCCCAGCGCGGTTTCGACCACGTGGTGGCCACCGACATGGAGCCCCGCGCGCTGGCCTGCGCCCGCGAGAACCTGCAGCGCCTGGGGTACGCCGACCAGGTCGAGGTGATCGAGGCCGACCTGTTCCCGGCTGGCCGCGCGGACCTCGTGGTCTGCAATCCGCCCTGGCTGCCCGCCTCCGCTGCCACGAGCACCGACGCCGCCGTGTACGACCCGGACAGCCGCATGCTCCGCGGCTTCCTGGCCGGCCTGGCCGGGCACCTCACCGAGCACGGCGAGGGCTGGCTGATCATCTCCAACCTCGGCGAATTGCTCGGACTGCGCTCCCGCGGCGAGCTGCTCGACCTCATCGACGACGCTGGCCTGGCCGTGATCGCGCGCCTCGACATCCGCCCCACCCACCGTAAGGCGGCCGACACCACCGACCCGCTGCACGCGGCGCGCGCCGCCGAGGTCACCTCGCTCTGGCGGCTCGGCCGGTCCTAGCCCGTACTCAGGCCTCGGGCCTGCCCGACGTGCGCCACCTGGCCCACGGCCACACGCCGTCCATCTCCACCTCGAGCGAGAAGCTCAGCAGGACCCGGATGATCACGATCGCGCCGAGCACCAACACGCTCTCCACCGTGGGTTCCACGACGATGGTGCGGATGATGTCCGCCACGATCAGCACCTCCAGGCCCAGCAGGATCGCCCGGCCGAGCTCCCGCCGCATGGCCTGGTAGGCCGTGGGCCGGGTGTCGGCCCGCAGCATCCGCGGGACGCCGGCCAGCAGGGCCGCCAGCCCACCGAACACCATGATGGCCGCACCGACCACCTCGACCACCCGCACGGCCGCTTCGACCACTGCCTCGAACGTCATCCGCGCCCCCTCTCTGGCGCGAAGATACTCCCCCACCCGCTCTCCGGCTCGCGAACTGTAACTTAAGCCCGAATACTCGCAAGTTCCGGGGCGTTCCGCACAGTTCGCGGGACGACGCTAGTCGCTCACGACGGCGATCCCAGTGCTGGCGGATGCGTCGGCCAGGCTGCCCGCGTTGGTCACGTCGATGAAGCCCAGCGCCGTCATCTGCGCCACAGCCGCCGCGGCACGGGAGCCGGTTCGGCAGTACACGATGTACTCGGCATCGGTGGGCAGTTCGGCGATGCGGTCGGCGAAGTCAGCGGCCTGCACGTCGATGTTCATCGCGCCGTCGAGGTGGCCCTCGGCGTACTCAGCCGGGGTGCGCACGTCGATGATCGTGCTCAGGGTCAACGGAGCGGTGGTGGAGTCCGGGGTTGACTGCGGGCCGATCGTCTCGGCGCCCGGCGAGGTGCCCGGCGAGGTGCCCGGCGACGACGTGCCGGCCGAGCAGCCGGCGAGGCCGAGGGCACCAGCGAGGGCCAGCACGAGGGCGAGGCGGGGGGTCTTCATGGGGTGGGTCCTCCAGGGGTGTGGGGGCGGGTGGGGAAGAGTGGCCGGCAGGTGCTGCAGGACTCGCCGTCGGTGCGGAGGGCGTCCTGGCCGGCATCGGCGTCACCGTGCAGCACCGCGTCGCGCTGCCGGCCGGCGGCGAGGGCGTGCCGCTCCCCACGCATCCGTTCGGCCAACGCCCAGACCAGCACGGCCACCGAGGCCAGGGCCACCACCGGGCGCACCTCGGCGGAGAGGGTGGGCACGAGGGCCCTGGCGTCGCTGGCCAGATAAAGGCCGAGCAGCCCGAGCACCGGCCAGCGCAGATCGCACACCGTGGCCTCGGCGCCGATCGGCGCCTCGAGGTAGCCGGCCACGATGAGCCCGAGCAGGATGCCACCGCCGGCGACGGCCACGAACGCCCACCACGGCGCCCCCAGCCCTGGTGTACTCGACATCATCGACGCCGCCACGACCAGCCCCACGCTCACTGACACCGCGACCGCCGTGGCGACCAGCCAGCGCCGCCGCGACCACAGGCTCAGGTCAACGAGCACGATCGGCCTCCAGGACGGTGCGAGGCACAGCCCCGGTGGCGCGCGCCCCGCCCCGCGGCAGCCGGCAGCTGTTCTCCCGCGTCACCCTGGCATAGAACGCCCAACCAGCGCCGGGCCGGCCAGCGGCGCAATTCGGTGCCGAGCAGGCGCAGGCGGCCGCCACCCGACTGGCGCGCTCCCGAGTGCGATTCGGTCTGCATGAGGGCCCTCTCGACAACAAGTGATACCCCTCGGGGTATCAGGCCACAATACCGTAGGCTGATCGACGCCGGCCACTTACGCACACTCGTTTGACAGGGACCAGACCATGACCGCACGCCGCCCGCCCGCCGCGACGGATTCGACCGTACCGGCGCACGCCCACCTCCAGCGGAAGGTGGTGCGGGTGCTCATCCTCGGCCAGGTCCTGGGCGGCATCGGCATGGGAGCCACGCTCTCCCTCGGCGCGCTGCTGGCCGCCCAGCTCTCCGGCTCGAACGCGTGGTCCGGTATGGCCGCCACGATGAGCACCCTGGGTGCCGCCCTGGTAGCCGTGCCGCTGGCCCGCCTGGCCCAGGCCAGAGGGCGCCGTCGCTCCCTGGCCACCGGCGCGGGCATCGCCGGGATCGGCGCGATCCTGGCCATCACGTCGGTCGCGATCGACGTCTTCCCGCTGCTGCTGCTCGCCCTGATGCTGCTGGGTGCCGGGTCGGCCACCAACCTGCAGGCCCGGTTCGCCGCAACCGACTTGGCCGGCTCCACCTCCCGCGCCCGGGACCTCTCGATCGTGGTCTGGTCCACCACGATTGGTGCCGTGCTCGGCCCCAACCTGTTCGGTCCGGGCGAGGTCGTCGGCGCGCAGCTCGGCCTGCCGCCGCTCACCGGGGCGTTCGCCTTCTCGCTGGCCGCACAGGTGGGCGCCGCACTGGTCTACACGGTGGGGTTGCGGCCCGACCCGCTGCTCACCGCGTTGGCGGCCCGGGAGGCGAGGCCGACCAGCACCCGGCAGCACGGCGGCCTGGCCATCGTGCGAGGCAACTCGCTGGCGCGCTACGCCGTCATGGTTGTCGCCCTCAGCCACGCCACCATGGTGGCGCTCATGTCGATGGCACCGGTCCACCTCACCGAACACGGCGCATCCCTCACCATCGTGGGTCTCACCATCAGCCTGCACGTGGCTGGCATGTATGCCCTGTCGCCGGTGTTCGGCGCCCTGGCCGACAGGGTGGGGCGGATGCCGGTCATCCTGGCCGGCCAGGCGCTGCTGCTTGCCTCGCTCGTTCTGTTCTGGCTCGTCGGGGAGAATGCGGCGGCGATGACCACCGGGCTGATCCTGCTGGGGTTGGGCTGGTCGGCATCCGTGGTAGCCGGCTCTGCCCTCATCGCCGAGGCCGTCGGCGTGCACGACCGCTCGGCGCTGCAGGGCTTCTCCGACCTGTCGATGAACGCCGCCGGCGCCCTCGGCGGAGCCCTGGCCGGACCGGTGCTGATTCTGGTGGGCTACTCGGGCCTCGGCGTGGCCGCGATGGCGCTGGTCGCCGTGGTCACGATCTGGTCGCTGCTGCGCCGCCCGGCCGCCCCCGCGCTCGGCTGAGGCGGAGGTAGCCGAGCACCGCTCGTTTATCAGGAAAACGGCCGATTATCAGGACGTTCTACCGATTTCCGTCCTGCCAAACTCACTTCGTCCTCATAACGAGGCGCATGAGTTCACCCGGAGTGCGCGGCGGTCGCGGCTACACGCTCGTGACGTCGTCCACCTCGCCGACGAGCTCCTCGATGATGTCCTCCAGGAACAGCACCCCGGTGGCCACACCGTTCGCGTCGAACGAACTCGCCACGTGCGAGCCCGTGCGGCGCATGGCCGCCAGGGCGTCCTCGAGGTCACTGTCCCGCAACACCGTGGCCAGGCGGCGCACCCGCTTGGCCGGCACCTGCTGGGCGAAGACCTCGGGGCCGGTGAGGTCCATGACGTCCTTGAGGTGCAGGTAGCCGGTCGGCGCCCCAGCCGCATCCGTGAGGATGTACCGGGAGAAGCCGTGCTCGGCCACGGCCCGCTGCAGGTCCGCCGGCGATGCATGCGCCGGCAGGAATACGATGCCCGCGAGCGGCACCTCCACGTCGGAGACCCGTTTGGTGGTGAACTCGAACGCGGCCGACAACGTGCCGGAGGCATCCATCAGCATGCCCTCACGGGTGGACTGGCGCACGATGCCGGCCACCTCGTCGAGGGTGAATGCGCTCGTCGCCTCGTCCTTGGGCGTGACGCGGAACAACCGCAGCACCCCGTTGGCCAGCCAGTTGAGGCTGAAGATCACCGGCCGGAACACCCGCGCCACGAACACCAGCGGCGGCGCGAGAATCAGCGCCGCGCGATCGGGCACCGAGAACGAGATGTTCTTGGGCACCATCTCGCCCAGCACCACGTGCAGGAAGGTGACCAGGCCCAGGGCCACGGCGAAGGCGATTCCGCTGATGGCCGCGGGCGACAGGTCGGTGTAGCCCAGCGGGATCTCGAGCAGGTGGTGGATCGCCGGCTCCGACACGTTGAGGATCACCAGCGAACACACGGTGATGCCCAGCTGTGAGGTCGCCAGCATCAGGGTGGCGTGCTCCATTGCCCACAGAGTGGTCTTGGCGGCCTTGTTTCCCTGCGCGGCGAGGGGTTCGATCTGCGACCGGCGGGCCGAGATCACGGCGAATTCGGCGCCGACGAAGAAGGCGTTGACCGCCAGGAGCACGACGAGCCAGAGCAGCCCGGGGAGATACTCACTCATGGGTCAGCCTCCCTTCGATGATGGCCGTGACCGGGTCGAGGTCGGCCGCGGTTTCGCTGGGGGTGAGACGGATGCGCGACACGCGCGCACCATCCATCCGCTCGACCCGCAGGGTGCCCACGTCGATGGGCACGGTGTCGCCCACCTCGGGCATGCGGTCGAGCCGATCGGTGACGAAGCCGGCGATGGTCTCGTAGTCACCGTCGTCGGGCACGGTCAGGCCCACCCGTTCGAGGAGCTCGTCGGGGCGGAGGCCGCCGTCGAACACGATCGAGCGGCCGGTGCGCACGATCCCGGCCTTGGCACGGTCGTGCTCGTCCTCCAGCTCGCCGACGAGTTCCTCCACGAGGTCCTCGAGCGTGACGATGCCGGCGGTGCCGCCGTACTCGTCGGACACCACGGCGATCTGCAGGCCCTGCTGGCGGAGAGCCCCGAGCAGCCGGTCGACGCCCATCGACTCCGGCACCCGCAGTGCGGGCAGCATCAGTTCGTCCGCCCGCACCAGGGTGCGGCGCTCCAGCGCCACGGCGAAGGCCTGCTTGACGTGCAGCACGCCCAGGATGTCGTCAGTGTCGCGGCCGATCACCGGGAACCTCGAGTAGCCGGTGGCGCTGGCCAGCGTCACGATGCTCTCGGCGGTGTCGTCGGCGTGCACCGACGCCATCTGCACCCGCGGGGTCATCACGTCGGCGGCCGAGTGGTCGGAGAACCGCAGCGTGCGGTTGAGCATCTCGGCGTGGTCTGCGTCGAGCAGGCCCTCCATGGCCGACCGGCGCACCAGGAAGCCGAGCTCCTCGGCGCTACGGGCGCCGGAGAGCTCCTCCTTGGGCTCGATGCCGACGAGGCGGATGAGAGCGTTGGCGGTGTTGTTGAAGAGCAGGATCACGGGCTTGAACACGGCCGTGAACGCGGCCTGCATGGGCACGACGAACTTGGCGGTGGCCAGTGGCACGGCCAGTGCGAAGTTCTTCGGCACCAGCTCGCCGATCACCATGGAGAACAGGGTGGCCAACGAGATGCCGATCACGGTGCCCAGCACGGGCACGAGGCCCTCTGGCACGCCGAGGTCGAGCATCGGGCCGCGCAGCAGCGAACTGATGGCCGGCTCGAAGGTGTACCCGGTGAGCAGGGTGGTCAGCGTGATGCCCAGCTGCGCGCTGGAAAGGTGCGTGGAGGTGATCCGCAGCGCCTTGATGGTGGGGCCGAGGCGTTTCTCGCCGCGATCGCGGCGGGCCTCGAGCTCATTGCGGTCAAGGGTGACGAGGGCGAACTCGGCGGCGACGAACACGCCGGTACCGAAGGTCAGAATGAGCCCGAGGCCCACCATGATCCATTCGTTCACGAGGTGGCTCCCTGCGCCCGGAAGCGTTCGGGGCGGGCAGGGAGCATGGGTTTATGCGTGGGAGGGTCATCCATAGTCCGTCGAGCTTAGCGGCGCATCCTGTACAAACGCACAGGATGCCGGGCGCTCAGCTCAGGGCGGCGACGCACTTTCGCAGCAGCAGACGCAGTTGCTCGCGCTCGACGGCATCGAGGTCCGAGCGCATCCGGTCCTCCACTCCCCGCACTGCGGCACTGGCCACGTCCAGGCGGCTCCGGCCCAGCGCGGTCAGCCGGGTGGGCAGCACCCGTCCCTCCGATGCGTGCTCCGGTCGGGTCACGAACCCGTCCCGTTCCAGGGACTGCAGGAGCACGTTCATGGACTGGCGGGATACGAAGGCACCGCGGGCCAGGTCGGAGTTGGACAGTCCCGGCCGCTGGGCGAGCAGCTCGAGGCAGGAATAGTGCGTGATGCTCATGCCGAGCGGTCGCAGCACGGCTTCCATGGCCGACCGCAGGGCACTCGCGGCCTCCTTGAGCAGGTATCCAACTGACGTCTCCAGCTCGATCTGCGCATCCTTGTGACTCATGTCAATATTCTGACATACTGGTCCTATGTCAATTCACTGACACTCACAAAGGAGAACCATCATGACTGCATCCGGCCCCGGCTTCATTTCCCTGCAGGTGCGCGATATCGATCGCGCGGCAGCCTTCTACGAGCACTACCTGGGCCTCACCCGGCAGGCCGGCCCGCCGCACGCCATCGTCTTCGACACCGCACCGGCGGCATTCGCGGTGCGCGCGGCACTCCCGGGCGTCGACCTGGATGCGGTGGGCCAGCTCGGTTTCGGTGTCGGCCTCTGGCTGCACGCTCCGGATGCGCAGGCGATTCACGACAGCCTCGTCGCCGACGGCATCCAGATCACCGCGGCACCCGTCGATGGCCCGTTCGGCCGCACCTTCACTTTCGCCGACCTCGACGGCTACCAGATCACCCTGCACGACAGAGTCTGAACATTTGGCAACAATGCTGGCAATTAAAACCGAGCAACGTTAGGTTTGTTCCTGTAGATATGGAGACGGGCGCCGGTCCCTCCCCACACTTTCAAAGGAGCAAGCATGTCAAGCACCCCCTCTGTCCAGCTCTACACCGTGCGGGATGCGATCTCCGCCGACCTGCAGGGCGCGGTCGCCCGGGTCGCCGAGATCGGGTTCACCCAGGTCGAGCCGTACGCGTTCGTCGAGCGGGCCGACGAGTTCGAGAAGGCCTTCGCCGCCTCGGGCATCACGGCCCCGTCCGGCCACGCTCCGGTCATCGACTCCGACGACCCGGCCCGCACCTTCGCTGCCGCGGCACAGCTGGGCATCGGCACGGTCATCGACCCGTTCATCCCGAGCGACCGCTGGCAGACCGCGGATGACGCCGCCCGGCTGGCGGACCGGGTCAATGTCTTGCAGGCGCTCGCGGCCGAGGCCGGGCTGGGCTTCGGTTACCACAACCACCAGTGGGAATTCGCGAACCTCGTCGACGGCCGGCCTATCTACGAGCTGTTCGTGGAGGCCCTCTCGCCCGAGGTGGCCCTCGAGGTCGACACCTATTGGTCCACCGTCGGCGGCACCGACACCCCCGCCCTGCTTCGCCGCCTCGGCGACCGGGTCAAGTTCATCCACGTCAAGGACGGCCCCGTGCGCGGCGACATCGCCACGGCCCTGCCCAGTAGCGAGAGCGCCCTCAGCGTGCCGGAGGCCCTCGCCGCGGCCTTCGCCAACCAGCTGCCCGCGGGCAGCGGCGACGTCGGCGTCGCGGACATCCTCGCCGCCGCCCCGAACGCCCTGCGGGTCGTGGAGTTCGACGGCTACACCGGCGACGTCTTCGACGGCATCGCGGCGTCGTTCGCCTGGCTTGCGGAGAACGACAAGTGAGCCGCACTGGACGCGTGGGCGTCGGCGTCATCGGCGCCGGAGTCATCAGCGGCACCTACCTGGAGAACATGACGGCGTTCGCCGACCTCGACGTGCTCTTCGTCGCGGACCTCGACCTCGCCCGCGCCCAGGCGCAGGCTGAGGCCTACGGAGTTCCCGGCCACGGCTCGGTCGACGAACTGCTGGCCAGGGACGACATCGAGATCGTGGTGAACCTCACCATTCCCGCCGTGCACACGGAGGTCGGGCAGCGGATCATCGCCGCCGGCAAACACGTCTGGAGCGAGAAGCCGCTGGCCCTCGACCACGAGTCCGGCGCGGCGCTGTTGGACGCGGCCGACGCCGCCGGCCTCCGGGTCGCCTGCGCGCCGGACACCGTGCTGGGCGCCGGCATCCAGACGGCCATGCGCGCGATCGCTCGCGGCGACATCGGCGAGCCGCTCACGGCCACCACGATGTTCCACGTGCCCGGCCCCGACGCCTGGCACCCGAACCCCGAGTTCCTCTTCGCCTACGGCGCGGGTCCGCTCTTCGACATGGGACCGTACTACGTCACGACCCTGGTGCACGCCTTCGGTTCCGCCAGCCGGGTCGGCGCGGTGTCGTCGAAGTCCAGCGCCGTCCGCACCATCGGCAGCGGTCCGAGGGCCGGCACCGAGTTCCCCGTCGAGGTGCCCACCCATCATGCCGCCGTGCTCTCCTTCGAGAGCGGCCAGTCGGCGCAGTCCACGTTCAGCTTCCAGAACGCCCTGCCCCGGATGGGTTTCGTCGAGATCAGCGGCACTGACGGCACGATCGTGCTGCCCGACCCGAACACCTTCGAGGGCGAGTCCACCCTGTGGCGGTTCGGCCAGGAGGAACCCAGCACGATCGCCCCGGTCGGCTCCACGTACGGCCGCGGATCCGGCGTGCTCGATCTGGCCAGGTCGATCCGCGCCGGAGCCCCCGAGCGTGCCAGCGGGGCGATTGCGGCGCACGTGCTCGACGTGCTGCTGGCCGTCTCCGAAGCCGCCGAGACCGGCAGCATGGTGGACGTGACGTCGAGGATCACGAAGCCGACACCGTTGGCCGAGGACTGGGATCCCGCCGCGGCCACCCTCTAGGCCGCTCCGCCGCCCGCGGACTGTGACCTGAGCCCCAGAAACTCGCTTGGGTTTCTCGGGTCTTAGCTCACAGTTCGCGGCGAGCCAGCGCGATGAGTGCCTCGACATGGGCCCCCATGTCGCGAGTCTCATCGAACATCCACTGCACCTGCATGCCATCGCTGACCGCCATCAGGATGGACGCGAACATCTCGGGGTCGACCGTGGTGTCGAGCCGCCCGGATTCCTGCATCCGGCGCAGCCCCGCCGCGATGGTGGCACGGGACTGCGCGTACCGCTGCCGAAAATACTCGTGGGCCGGATGCCCAGGGTCGGTCGCCGCCGCGGCCGAGAGATTGGCGAACATCTGCACGAGCCCCGGCACCTCTGCGTTGTGCCGGATCAGTGCCGCGTACGTGGCCGCCGGGTCGGGGTCGTCCGGATCCTTCGCCTCGTCGATGGCGTCCCTGGTGCGCAGAATGGCCACCCACAGGTCGTCCTTGGACTCGAAGTAGTGCAGCAGTCCGGCCTGCGTGAGCCCCACGGCCGCCGCGATGTCCCGCACCGAGGTCTGGCGGAAGCCGTTGCGCGCCACGAGCGCCAGCGCGGTCTCCAGTATCTCGGCACGCTTCGCCACGCCCTTCGGGTACCTGCCCACGCTAGCCATTGCCCCAGGCTACCGACGTTCCGCGAACCGTGAGCACAGCATCTCAAACCCCAGGTTGAGGGAGCTCATCTCCCGGTTTGCGAGATCTGGCTTTCCGCATGGCGGAAAGCGCACCCACATAGTGGAAACTCTGTGTGATTCTGATCCCGCGCCGGTCACCGGTTGCACGCTCAACGAGCAGATTCCGCACACTGGATTCAGACAACAGACAGAGAGGTCTCCATGTCATCGTCAACCCCCGCGCCGGCCGCGCCACCCCGCACCGCGGACTCGAGCATCTCCGAGGCGGATCTGCGCCGGGCCGGCTGGGCCAGCTCGCTGGGCAGCGCCCTGGAGTACTACGACTTCGCGCTCTACAGCCTGGCGTCGGCACTCATCTTCAGCGAACTGTTCTTCACCGACAGCGATCCCACCACCGGACGCATCCTGGCGTTCGCCACCTATTTCATCGGCTTCGCGGTCCGCCCCCTCGGCGGCCTGTTCTTCGGGTCGCTCGGCGACCGCATCGGCCGCAAGTCGGTGCTGCTGCTCACCGTGCTCCTGATGGGTGGGGCCAGCACCGCGATGGGCCTGCTGCCCACCTACGACCAGGTCGGCATCCTCGCGCCGATCCTGCTCATCGTGCTGCGCATCCTGCAGGGCTTCGGGGCCGGCGCCGAACAGGCCGGCGCGGCCACGCTGATGACCGAATACGCGCCGAGGCACCGCCGCGGCTTCTTCGCCTCGCTGCCGTTCATGGGCATCCAGATCGGCACCGTGATCGCGGCGCTGGTCTTCTTCCTGCTGCTCATCCCCAGCCAGCAGGTCGTGTTGGACGGCCTGTGGCGCATTCCGTTCCTGGCCAGCGCGATCCTCATCGGCGTGGCCGTGTACATCCGGCTCAAGCTCAAGGAGTCGCCCTCGTTCTCCAAGCTCAAGGCCCACGAGCAGGTTCAGGACAAGCCCCTGCGCAACCTGCTGCGCACCTCACGCAAGACCGTGCTGATCGGGATGGGTCTGCGCATGGCCGAAAACGGTGGCTCCTCGATCTACCAGGTGCTCGCCATCAGCTACGTCGTCACCGTCGCGCTGGGCTCGTCGGTCACCGCCGGGCCGATCGGTGCCATTTCGCTGGTCTTCGCCGCCGCCGTCGGTGCGATCACCGTGCCCGTCGCCGGGCTGCTCAGTGACAGGTTCGGTCGGGTCCGGGTGTACCGCGGGTTCGCGATCTTCCAGTTCGTGATCGCGGTGCCGGTGTGGTGGATCCTCTCCACCGGGAACGTCGTCGCCACCGTTGCGGCCATCTCGGTGGCCCTCGGCATCGGCACCTGGGGCATGTTCGGCGCCCAGGGTGCCCTGATGCCCGAGCTGTTCGGCTCCCGGCACCGCTACACCGGTGTCTCGGTGGCCCGCGAGTTCTCCGCCGTCATCGCCGGCGGCCTGGTGCCGCTGGTGGGCGCGCTGCTGCTGGCCTGGTTCGCCGACAGCTGGGTTCCCCTTGCGGCCTACCTGCTCCTGCTGACCGGCGTGACCATCGCCGTCACCTTCATCACACCAGAGACCAGGGGCCGTGACCTCGACCTCGAGACGGATGCCCTCGACGACGCGCGTCTCACCCCTGCGGCCGTCGCAACCCCCGCGTCCGTCCCCGTCGGAACCCCTCGTGCCTGACCGCGACCCGGTCGGTGCGGTGCGCTCAGCGCCGGGGCAGCAGCACGGCCAGCTCCGCGGCGGCTTCGCGCAGCGGGCCGAGGAACTGCAGGGCCTGCTCCACCGTGGTGCGGTAGGCCGGGGACGGCACCGACAGGGCGGCCACCGCGATGCCCATGGCATCCAGCACGGGAACGCCCACGGTCACGATGCCCTCCTCGTGCTCCTCATTGGAGACCGCGAAGCCCTGCGAGCGCACCCGGGCGATCTCGGCGGCGAACGCCGCCCTGTCGGTGATGGTGCGGGTGGTGAACCGTTCCAGCGGGAGCGACGTGACCAGGTGGTCGCGGGTTTCCCAGTCAGCGAAGGCTATGAGCACCTTGCCCATCGAGGTGCAGTGCAGGGGTCCGAGCTTGCCGGTCTCGCCGCGCACACCGACGTGGTGGCGGGCCTCGATGTGGTGGATGTAGAGCTGGTGTTCACCGTCGAGAACCGACATCAGGCTGGCCTCCCCCGTGGCGCGGGACAGCGTGCGCAGCACGGGCAGGGCCACGCCCTGGAAGCCGTGCGCGCTGGACACCGCGGCGCCGAGCTGGAACAGGCGCAGCCCCAGGCTGTAGAGCTTGGTCTCCGGGTTGAAACTCACGAAGTCGTCGCGCACCAGCGAGCCGAGCAGCCGGTGCGTCGTGGTCACCGGGTAGCCGGTCCAACGCGCCAGGTCCGACAGGGTGGCCCCGTCGGGGTGCGGGCCGAGCACGGTCAGCAGGCTCAGAGCCTTGCCCACCATGTCTTTGCCCACCGTTTCGGTGTCACCGGTCGTCACGCGTCGATCGTACCGGCATCCGCCTGGTCGGGCGCGCCGTGCTGATCGCACGGGTGGCCACCGGGGACGGACCCCGACACGGCATCGTGCGCGGTGACCGGGTGCTGCTGGTGCACGGTCTGACCGACCTGCGGCCCACGGGAGTGCAGCTGCCCTTCACCCCGCACCTGCTGCTCGCACCGGTGGTGCCGGGCACCATCTACGGCATGGCGCACAACACCGGGCCGGCCGACCGGATGCTGCCGCCCCAGGCGTTCCTCAAGCCGGGGCACGCTGCCATCGGCCCCGGCGATCCCATCCCGGTGCCGCAGGGAATCGGCCCGGTCGTGGCCGAGGCCGAATTGGCGCTGGTGATCGGCAGGCCGGCGCGCCACCGCACCCGTGCCGATGCCCTCGAGGTGGTGCTGGGCTACACCGCCGCCAACGACGTGACCGCACGAGCCATGCAGGCGCAGGATTCCCTGTGGCTGGCGGGCAAGGGCTTCGACGGGTTCACGCCGCTCGGCCCCGTGATCGACACCGACCTGCCCGACGAGGCCGACATTCGCCTGGACCTCGACGGCACGCCGGTCTCCCGCAGCACGACCACCGGGCTGGCTCGCGGCTTCGCCGAGATCATCGTCTTCCTGAGCAGCATCACCACCCTGCAGCCTGGCGACGTGATCCTCACCGGAGCCCCCGGAGCCGATGCCGAACTCCGCCCGGGCGGGCAAGTGTCCGTGAGCGTGGCCGGGCTCTCCCTGCAGAACCCGGTCATCGCCGCCAGCGAGCCCGTCGCACTCCTCGAGCACTACCGGAAGGTCCTCGCATGAACGCCGCCACTCTTCGCCTGCCCACTCCGGCCTCCGCACTGGACGTCGTCACGCTCGGCGAGATCATGGCCATGTTCGTGGCGGACGAGCCGGGCGCCCTGGTGAGCGCCGAGCATTTCACGCGCCGGTTGGCCGGGGCGGAGTTCAACGTGGCGGTGGGCCTGACCCGGCTCGGCCACCGGGTGGGCTTTCTCACCCGCCTCGGCGCCGACCCGTTCGGCGAGTTCGCGCACTCCCGGCTGCGGGAGCTCGGCATCGACGCCGACCAGGTCAGCGTCGATCCCGTCGCGCCCACCGGTTTCCAGCTCAAGAACCGCGCCGGCGACGGCGACGACCCCACCGTCGTGTACTTCCGGGCGCATTCCGCCGCCCGCGGCATGGGCCCCACGACGGCAACGGATGCCTACCTGCGGCGCGCCAGGCACCTGCACCTCACCGGCATCCCGCTCGCGCTCGGCGAGGGGCCGCGCGCGCTGGCCGCTCAAGCCGTGGCCGCCGCGCGGCAATCCGGCGCCACCGTGAGCGTGGACCCCAACCTGCGCCCGGCCCTCTGGCCGGATACCGCCACCATGGTGCGCACCGTGAACGATCTGGCGCTGCAGGCGGACTGGGTCCTGCCGGGCCTGCCCGAGGGACGGATCCTCACCGGAGCGACCACCCCCGCCGGCGTTGCCCGCTGGTACCTCGATCGCGGCGTGCAGGCCGTGGCCGTGAAAACCGGCGCGGCCGGCGCCGAGCTGTTCACCCGCGACGGCCTGCACGCCGTCTGCCCGCCGTTCCCGGTCCGCCCGGTGGACACCGTCGGAGCCGGAGACGGCTTCGCCGCCGGGTTCATCAGCGCCGCCCTCGACGGCCGGCCCGTACCGGAGTGGCTCAGCCGCGCCGCCGCGGTGGGCGCCATCGCCACCACCAGCCACGGCGACCAGGAGGGCCTGCCCGACCGCGCCGGCCTCGCCGCCTTCCTCGCCGCCACCGACCAGACTCGTATCCACGACAACACCCCCGCAGAAAGGGCCTCAGTATGACCGCCACCACCTCCTCTCCCACGGTCTCCCCCGCCCTCCGTGTCGTCGTAGCCTCTCCGCTCACGGAGGAGCTCTGCCGGCTGATCGAGCGTGCGGAGCCGCGCATCGATCTCGTGCGCGACCAGAGCCTGTTGCCGCCCATGCGGCATCCGGCCGACTACCGCGGCGACCCGGCGTTTGTCCGAACCCCGGCCCAGCAGGCCGAGTTCGAGGCCCTCGTCGATTCCGCCGACGTGCTCTACGGCATCCCGGATGTGGACCCGGCCGCCCTCGGTCGCACGGTGGCGGCCAACCCGAAGCTGCGCTGGGTGCAGTTGATGGCCGCCGGCGGCGGCGCCCAGGTGAAGTCGGCCGGTCTCGCCGACGATGACCTCACCCGGGTGGCCTTCACCACCTCGGCCGGTGTGCACGGTGGCCCGCTGGCGGAGTTCGCCCTGTTCGGCATCCTCGCCGGTGCCAAGCGGCTGCCACAACTGCAGCAGCAGCAGCGACAGCACGAGTGGCCGGCTCGCCGACCGCTCGGCCAGGTGCGCGACCAGACCGTGCTCCTGGTGGGGCTGGGCGGTATCGGTAAGGAAATCGCCCGCCTCAGCCAGGCTCTCGGCATGCACGTCATCGGCACCCGCCGTCCCGGCAGCAGCAGCACGGTGGAACACGTCGATGAGTATGTCTCGATCGACGACCTCGCCGAGCACGCCGGCCGGGCCGACGCCATCGTGGTCTCGTTGCCGGGCACCGCGGCCACCGACGGACTCGTGGGCGCGGCCGTCTTCGCCGCTGCCACGCCCGGCGTGACCGTCGTGAACGTGGGCCGCGGCACCGTCATCGACGAGGCGGCCCTCACCGTGGCCCTGCAGAACGGGCAAGTCGGCTTCGCCGCTCTCGATGTGTTCGCCAGCGAACCCCTGCCCACAAGCAGCCCGCTCTGGGACCTCCCGAACGTGCTCGTCAGTCCGCACACGGCCGCCCTGGACGCCGGCGAGGAACGCCGCATCGCCGAGCTGTTCGCCGAGAACGCCACCCGCTTCCTCGACGGCCGTCCCCTGCTCAACACTGTCGACACCGTTGAGTTCTACTAGCCTCCCCCGCCCGCGAACTGCGACAAAAGCGCCGAGAAAGCGCATTTTGAGGGGCTTTTTTCACAGTTCGCGGGAGGGTGGCACCGCTAGGGTGGCCGCATGAATCTCCTTGTGCGAGTCAGCCACCGATGCACCGCGGCCCTCACCGAGGCCGCCCAGTTCGTTCTCTACTGGGTGGGCGGCGGCAACGGCGACCCCGAGCGGCTGCGAGCGGCGGATGCCCGTCGGGCCCGCGCCCGCACCACCCCGCCTCGTGCGTCCCGCAGCGCATCCGGTCGGAGCTCCCGCAAGCGCTGACACCGCCGAGCCCGCGAAACACCTCTCGCGACCTGTGAGTCAAACACCGGTGGGCAGGTCAGCCGCCGGCGGCGAGGGTGTCTACGGTGCGCTGGATGGCGACGGCCGCTGCGCCCTGAGCCCAGGAGATGAAGCCACTGGGGTCGAGCAGCACGTCCACCCGGGCGGCCTCCGGGTCGCGGTCGGCGAGAATCGCGGCATCCATCTCGCCCCGCACGACGTCGAGGAAACCCAGACCCTCACCCGCGAGCACCACGTGCTCGACCATCGCGAGGTTGGCGACCGCCGCGATGAGCCGCCCGAGGGCGTTGCCCGCGGCGCGCAGCACCGCGAGGGCCACCGGCTGGCCGGCGGCGGCCATCTCGAGCACCTCGGCATAGCTCACCGGATGCCCCAGGGCCACCTCCACCTGCGCCCGGATGCTCGGGATGGTGAGCATCGCCGTTGAGCAGCCCCGGTGCCCCAGGAAGCAGAGCGGCCCGGTGGGGTCGAGCGGGAAGTGACCACCCAGGCCGAGCCCGGCCTCCGAGGTGCTGACCACCTGGTCGTGCATGACGAGCCCGTAGCCCACGCCGGCGCCCACGGTGAGCACCGCGAAGTTGGAGAAACCGCGGCCCAGTCCGAACCAGTGCTCCGCGGCGGCGAGGGCCACCACATCGTTCTCCACCATGACCGGCACGCCGAGCCGCGCCTCGACGGCGTCCGCCAGCGGCACCCCGCGCCAGCCGAGGAAGGGCGCCCGGTCGATCACCCGGTTGTCGGAGACCTGTCCGCCTACGCTGATGCCGATGGCCGTGAACTCCTGCTCGTTCGCGAGCTCTCCGGCCAGCTCCACGATCACCGCCACGACATCGTCAAGCTCGTGACTCGGCAGCGGGCGTTCGGCCCGGCGCCCCTCGGCGGCGCGGAGGTCGGTCGTGACCGCGACAGCGGTGTCGCCGGTGAGCTTGACCCCGAGGAACTGCCGCGCGTCGGCGCGCACGTCGAGCGGCTTGGCCGGTCGGCCCATGGCGCCGTCGAGCTCTTCGGTCACCTCCACGAACAGACCGCCGTCGAGAAGAGGGCGGGCCAGCCGGGTGAGGGTGGCCAAGGACAGGCCCAACCGCTGGGCGAGCACACTGCGCAGAATCGGCCCGTGGATGAGAACCTCCCGGGCCAGCTCACTGGACGGTGCGCGGTAGCGGCGCTCGGCGGCCTCGACGGATGACATGGGTGGGCAACTTTCGATCGGACAGTGCCGGCACCGGCGCCCCGGCGCCGTTGACACAGAAGCTGGTGAGTACGATCAGGATACCGGTCCCTGCCCTCCGGTTTATATTCATAACGCAACAAAATGATGCCGTTCCGGCCCTAAATCAGCTCGATTTGTCACAGTGAAACCAAACTTGACTTTGCTTTACTTGCAATATAGAAATATATGCATGTCCCAGCACCACGCCGTCGTTGATCGCCATCCCGCCGACGAAGCCGGCGCCACCAACGAACCGGCCGTCATCCATCTCCGTAACGGCGGAACCAGTGTTCTCGTCGACACGAGCGGCCCCGCCCTCCCGGTGATCGTGCACTGGGGCGCCGACCTCGGTTCACCTGACTCCACGGAGCTCGACGCCATCGTGTTGGCCGCCCAGCCCCAGCGGGTGTCCGGCGGCCTCGACATCCCGGCGCGCCTCAGCCTGCTGCCCCAGGAGTCCACGGGCTGGCAGGGCACCCCCGGCCTCACCGGCAGCCGCGCCGGACGCTTCTTCTCGCCGGCATTGCTCACCACCGCCATCCAGCACACCCGCAGCACCCTCACCGTGCACGCCGCCGACGCCGTCAGCGGGCTCATCCTCCGCATCGACCTGACCGTCGACGACGCCGGCGTGCTCGGCTCCGGGCTCACGCTCACCAACACCGGTGAGGACCACTACGACCTCGCCGATCTCTGCGTCACACTGCCCCTCCCGGCCACGGCGACCGAGATCCTCGACACCACCGGCCGGCACCTGCGCGAGCGCACCCCGCAGCGGCACGGGTTCACCATCGGCCGACACCAGCGGGACAGCCGCAAGGGCCGCCCCGGCGCGGATGCAACCCTGCTGCTGGCCGCCGGCACTCCCGGCTTCGGCTTCGAGCGCGGTCTCGTGCACGCCGTGCACCTCGCCTGGAGCGGCAACCACCGCCTCGCCGCCGAGAAGCTCATCACCGGCTCCAGCTTCCTGCAAGCCGGCGAGCTCCTCGCCGCCGGCGAGATCCGGCTCGCTCCTGGTGCGAGTTACAGCACCCCGACCGTGATCGCGTCCTGGGGCGAGGGACTCACGGAGCTCTCGGCACGCATCCACACTCGTCTGCGGGCCCGCCCCACACACCCGGCGGCCCCGCGCCCGGTCACCCTGAACACCTGGGAGGCCGTGTACTTCGATCACGACCTCGCCCGGCTCACGACCCTGGCGGAAGCCGCCGCCCGAGTGGGTGTGGAACGGTACGTACTGGACGACGGCTGGTTCCACGGGCGCCGCGACGACACCAGCGGCCTGGGCGACTGGGTCGTCGACACCGACGTCTGGCCGGACGGCCTCGGCCCGCTCATCGACACCGTCACCGGCCTCGGCATGCAGTTCGGCCTCTGGGTCGAACCCGAAATGGTCAACCCCGAATCCGACCTGGCCCGCGCGCACCCCGACTGGATGCTTCAGGCCGCCGGACGGCTCCCCGTGGAGGGCCGCCAGCAGCAGGTACTCGATCTCTCACACCCGGGCGCGTATGCCTACCTGCTCGACCGTCTCGACGCACTGCTGGTGGAATACCCGATCGGCTACCTCAAGTGGGACCACAACCGGGATCTCATCGACGCGGGCAGCACGCTGACCGGCACTGCCGCCGTGCACGACAACGTGACAGCGCTCTACACGCTGCTCGACGAGCTCAAGGCCCGGCACCCCGGACTGGAGATCGAGAGCTGCGCCTCGGGCGGCGCCCGCGTCGACCTGGGCATCCTCGACCACACCGACCGCATCTGGACCAGCGACTGCATCGACCCCATCGAGCGCCTCACCATCCAGAAGTACACGGGTCTGCTGGTTCCCTACGAGCTGATGGGCGCCCACATCAGCGGCCCCGTCTCGCACTCCACCGGCCGCCGCCACGAGCTCTCGCTGCGGGCCGGCGTGGCCCTTCTCGGCCACCTCGGCATCGAGTGGGACATCGCCGCCCTCTCCGACGCCGAGTACACCGAGCTGGCCGGCTGGATCGCCCTGTACAAGGCCAACCGCGACCTGCTCCACACCGGCACCAGCGTGCACGCCGACCACCCCGACCCGGCCGTCGACCTGCGTGGCGTTGTCGCGGCAGACCGCAGCCGCGCCCTGTTCGTGTTCACCCAGGTGGCCGCGAGCACCTTCTACCCGGTCGGCACTCTCCGCTTCCCGGGCCTCGACGACGACCGCCAATACACCGTGCGGCCTCTCGCCCTCGAGTCCACCGGCACCGGCAACGGCCAGTCGCCGCTGGCCTGGAGTCAACGGCCGCTCACGATCTCCGGCCGGGCGCTCGGCACGATCGGGCTGCAGGGCCCGGTTCTTTTTCCCGAACATCTCGCGGTCTTTGAGATCACGTCCGCCTAAAGTCTTTTAGCGGATCTAGCGCAAGGAGGCGCCATGCAGTCCCCCAGTTCCACCCATCCGAGACGTCGCCGGCTCCGCCGCGCCACAGCTGTGCTGGCCGCCGCGGCCACCCTCGCCGCTCTGAGCGGATGCTCCGCCGGCGACGACGGTCAGGTCACGCTGAACTTCTTCCAGTTCAAGCCGGAGGCCGTGGGCAACTTCACGGCGATCATCAAGGACTTCGAGGCCCAGAACCCGGGCATCCGGGTCATCCAGAACTCGGTGCCCGACCCGGACACCGCCATCCGCACCCTGCTCGTCAAGGACAAGGTGCCCGATGTGCTCACGCTGAACGCCAACGGCAACTACGGCGAGCTGGCCCGCGCCTGCATCTTCGCCGACCTCGCCGACGAGCAGGTCACCACAACCGTGAACCCCGCCGTGCAGGACATCGTGCAAGCACTCGGCACCTGCTCCGCCGACGGCGCCGACGAAGTGAACGCGCTGCCGTTCGCCAGCAACGCCAGCGGCATCCTCTACAACCCCGAGATCTTCGCCGCCAACGGCGTGGACGTGCCCACGACCTGGTCCGAGCTGATCGCGGCCGCCGATACTTTCCAGGCCAACGGGGTCACCCCGTTCTTCTGCACCCTCAAGGACGCCTGGACCGCCTCGCCCGCCTTCGTCAACCTGGGCGGCACCCTCATGCCGGACGGCTTCTTCGACGCCCTCCGCGCCGAGGGCTCCGAGGTCTCCGGTGGTGCCGTGTCGTTCGAGAACGACTTCGCGGATGCCGCCGCCAAGGAGGTGGAGCTGTTCAGCTACTGCCAGGACAACTTCGCCAGCCGCGACTACAACTCCGGAAACAAGGCCTTCGCCGACGGTGAGTCGGCCATGTACCTGCAGGGCTCCTATGCGATCCCGGCCATCCGAGCCAACAACCCGGACGCCGCCATCGGCTCCTTCCCGTACCCGGTCACCGACGACGCCGATTCCCGCGTCGTGGTCTCCGGCGTCGACGTGGGCATCGCCATCGGCCGCAACACCCCGCACCCCGTCGAGGCGCAGAAGTTCGTCGACTACCTCATGTCGCCCGACGTCGTCACCGCGTACTCCGAGGCGCAGAGCACCTTCTCGCCGCTGGCGGACGCCACGCCCAACAGCGACCCCGCCCTGGCCGGCCTCGAACCGTACTTCAGTGCGGGCAAGATCATCGGCTTCATCGACCACCAGATCCCCGCGGCGGTGCCGCTGGTCAACATGCTGCAGTCGCTCGTGATCACCGGGAACACCGAGGCCTTCCTCGAGGATCTCGACTCCGAGTGGAGCAAGGTCGCCGCCCGCACCACGACACAGAGACAGGGCAAGTGAGATGACCGACACGATCTCGCGGGCAGAGAAGCCCGCCGCAGCACCCAAACCGGCACGCACCCGGTCGAATATCGCCCGCACGCCCCGCACCTTCTACTGGATGGTCGTGCCGGCCGTCGTGATCTTCTTCGGCCTGCACACCATTCCGGTGCTCTCCGGCATGTTCTTCAGCCTCACCAACTACGCCGGCTACGGCACCTGGGACCTGGTCGGCTTCTCCAACTACATCAACCTGTTCCAGGACGACCGGGTGCTCAACTCCTACGGGTTCACCTTCGGCTTCGCCATCGTGTCGACCGTGCTGGTGAACGTGATCGCGTTGGCGATCGCGCTGGGCCTCAACTCCAAGATCAAGTTCCAGGCGGCGTTCCGCGGGGTGTTCTTCATCCCCTACGTGCTCGCGATCCTGATCATCGGCTACGTGTTCAACTACCTGTTCGCCAACTCGTTCCCGACGATCTTCACGGCGCTGGGCCTGCCTGGCCTGTCGGGCAACCTGCTGGCCAGCCCCGACTTCGCCTGGATCGGCATCGTCATCACAACGGTCTGGCAGGCGGCGGCGTTCAACGTCATCCTCTACCTGGCCGGGCTGCAGACGATCTCCGCCGACCTCTACGAGGCCGCCGCCATCGACGGTGCGAGCGGCTGGCGCCGGTTCCGGTCGATCACCTTCCCGCTGATCGGCGCGTACTTCACCATCAACATGGTGCTGTCGTTCAAGTCGTTCCTGCAGGTCTTCGACCAGATCGTGGCCCTCACCGCGGGAGGCCCGGGCACGTCCACCGAATCCATCGCCCTGGTCATCTTCCGAGGCGGCTTCCAGGGCGGCGAATACGGCTACCAGATGGCCAACGCCGTCGTGTACCTCTTCGTCATCATCATCGTTTCATTTCTCCAGCTGCGCATCCTGCAGCGCCGGGAGGCGAGCTTCTCATGACCGACACACTCACCAGCACCACGGCCCCACTGCCCGAGAGTCCGGATGCGCCCACCCGCGCCCCGCGTACCCGCCGGCGGCTCGACGGCGGCAACGGCGGCACCAACTGGTGGCTCACCGCTCTCATCGCGGTGTGCTCCCTCACGGTTCTGATCCCGCTGTACTTCACCGTGGTCACGGCGCTCAAGACGCCCGACCAGCTCGGCGGCACCGGGTTCGAGCTGCCCACCAGTATCCGCTGGGAGAACTTCGCGGATGCCTACCAGCTGACGAACTTCCCCCGGGCGCTGATGAACACGGCCCTGATCACGGTGGGCGCGGTGTTCCTCACCCTGCTCACCAACTCGCTGGTCGCCTACGCGATCGCCCGCAACATGCACAAGAAGTTCTTCAAGGGGCTGTACTTCTACTTCCTCGCGGCGATCTTCGTGCCGTTCCCGATCATCATGCTCCCGGTGGTCAAGGAGACCGCACTGCTCGGCCTGGACACCCCGGTGGGCCTGATCCTGCTGTACACGGTCTACGGGCTCTCGTTCAACATCTTCATCTTCGTCGCCTACATCAACTCCATTCCGGTGGAGCTCGAGGAGGCGGCGCGGCTGGACGGCGCGAGCACCTGGGGCGTGTTCTGGAAGGTGATCTTCCCGCTGCTCTCCCCTATGAACGCCACGGTCGGCATCCTCACCTGCGTCTGGGCGTGGAACGACTTCCTGCTGCCGCTGGTGGTGCTCTCCGACCCGTCGGCACAGACCCTGCCGTTGGCGCAGTTCATCTTCCAGGGCCAGTTCAACACCAACTACCCGGTGGCGTTCGCGTCCTACCTGATGGCCTTGGCGCCGCTGCTGATCGTCTACGTGATCGCGCAGAAGTGGGTGGTGAGCGGGGTCACCCGCGGCTCGGTGAAGTAGCCGGCTCCTCCTGGCCTGACCGAGGCCGACGCCCTGCGTCGACGCGCCGACCACGAATCGCGCTCGATGCAGGACGTCGCCCGGCAGGTTGCCTGGGCCTGGGCGGGCCTGCGAGGCAAGCTAATGCACCAGGATCTTCAGCAGCACGGCCAGCAGTCCCAGCGCCGCGGTGGCCAGTGCGCCGCACACCCGCCAGTACCAGGTGACTCCGGTTCCGCCGAAGGCGATCCAGCCCACCACGGCGAGCAGCCCTACCTCCACCCACAGCGCCGTCCAGTAGGCCACCTCGCCCTCGTGCACCCCGAACAGGCCCAGCAGCAGGAACACCAACGGCAGCACCCCGGCCAGCAGCAGCCCCTCGGATTCGACCAGCGCGCCGCGCACCGACGCCGCCACCCGCACGGTCTCGGCGTCCGGCCGCTTGCGTTGCGCGGCGACCGTGTAGGCGAAGACCTCGGTCGCCCAGAACACCAGCACGCTGAGAAGCGTGATCGCGAAGACATCCAGGATGCCGCCGCCCTCGTCCGCCACTGCGATCACGACGCAGACGAGCACCGACCCGGAGATCAGCTCCGGGCTGATGAACCGCCGGCGCAGGCTCGCGGTCGACCAGCGGCCCGTCGCATCCGCATCCACTCGCATCCATCCCCTGCCGCGCATCGGCAGCTTTGCTACGAACTGTGCCCCGACCCCCGACCGGCGTCTAGGCCTGTCCGCGGAACGGCTCACTCAGCCGACCGGCGCCTCCCGCGTGGCCGTGATCGCCGCGACGATCCGCTCGACCCCGTATTGCCAGGCGGTCTCGACGTTGCCGCCGAGATTGAAGCCGCCGTTCAGCTCCATGGTGATGAAGCCGGCCGCCCACGCGGTCAAGGTGCGGGCCGCCTCGAGGGCATGTTCCTCGCCCGCCAGTTCATCGGCCACACGCAGGATGGCCGCACTCGCCGCCCGCACGAATTCGTCGCCGACCGCGGGCACGCCGGGCCCGGGCGTCATGATCAGCTGAAAAGCGGCCGGTCGCTCGTGACCGATCGCGCGCAGCGCGTTGGCCAGCTCGACCGGCCCGACGGCGGCATCCAGCCGGCCGGCGAGCTCGGTGATGGTGGTCTCCGCGACCAGCTGGATCAGCCGTTCCCGGCTGGGCACTCTCTTGTACAGCGACGGCGCCCGCACACCGACGCGCTGGGCGACGGCCTGCATGGTCACCCCCGCGAGCCCGCTCTGCTCGAGCAGGTCAGCAGCGGCGAGCACGATGGCGTCGAGAGAAGTCCGGTCTGGAGTGGGCATGATTCGAGTATAGCTATTGACGATAGCCATGATGGCTATGTAGCATAGCCATCATGAAACTCGGACCTCACCTCCACCGCATCGGCAACGACATCGTCGCCGTCTACCTCGTCGACACCGACGAGGGAGTGACCGTCATCGACGCCGGGCTGCCCGGTCTCTGGCGCGAACTACTCACCGAACTCGCCTCCATGGGCCGCACCCTCGCCGACGTGAAGGGCGTGATCCTCACCCACGGTGACGGCGATCATGTCGGCTTCGCCGAACGCCTGCGCCGCGATCACGGCGTGCCCGTCTTCGTGCACCCCGGTGACGCCGACCGCGCGAAGGGCGGTAAGAAGCCGGCCAACGCCAAGCAGTCGATGAAACTCGGCCCCCTCTTGGGCTTCGTCGGCTACTCCCTCCGCAAGGGCGGCATACGCGCGACCTACCTAACCGAGGTCGCCCTCGCGCACGACGGCGAGACTCTCGACCTGCCCGGCGCACCCCGGATCATCGCGCTGCCCGGGCACTCGGCCGGCAGCATCGCGATCCACGTTCCGGTCGCCGACGCCGTTTTCGTCGGCGACGGACTCACCACCCGTCACGTGCTCACCGGCCAGATGGGCCCACAGCCGGCGCCGTTCACCGACGAACCGGACCAGGCGATCGCCTCGCTCCGGGCTCTGCTGCCCACCGGTGCAACCTGGGTGCTGCCCGGCCACGGCGCCCCGTGGAACGGCGGGGTCGCCGCAGCGGTCGCCGCGGTCGAGAAGGCGGCGCACGCCTGACGACCAAGCCGGAGCGAGTCAGGCCCCGGTTGGGATGGGCGCCAGGACGGTGCGGATCTGGTCACGGATATCAGCGAGCACGGCATTGTCGTTCCATTCCAGGTAGACGATGGCAGTGACACTGATGTGGATGATCGCACTGACCACGCGCGCCAACGTGGCCGCAGCGGCATTTCGAGCGCGCCGTCCCGAGCGAGGGCATGTGCGACACCCTCCTCGAGCCCGGCCGCGCGTGCCAGACCTTCTCGACGGTTCGGTTCGGCGGGGTCACCGAAGACGAGTTCGTGCAGGTAGGTCCGACCGTTGTCGATCCGCTCTCTGGCACAGACGACCACAGGTCGGATTACGGCCATGACTGATTCCAAAACATCCGCGGCGCCCGACGGATCCGCGGCGATCGCGACCAGACCCTCCTCGATGGCGGCGGCGAATTTGTCGTTCTGAACCATGATCAACAGTCCCGACTTCGTCGAGGCATACAGGAACAGCGTTCCGATCGCGACGTCCGCCCGGTCGGCGATCTGCTGTGTCGTGACTGCCCCAACGCCGTGTTGGTCGAACAGTTCGCGTGCCGCATTCAGGATGCGTTCACGCTTGTCACGCTTTGCGCGCTCACGGCGCCCGAGGGGCATGTTCTCCTTTCTTGACATTGTTTATGATGACACTCATAATTGAGCCTAGTCGGAAATAGCGCACGGGCAGGAGACATCATGGCGTCGAAACGGGCGACCCTGTATCGGGATGTGCCGACGAGCGCCGTCGCCGCCGGCGGCGCGGTCTTCGCGTACCGGTCGTACGGCCCCGACGACGAACTCCCGCTGGTCATGCTGACCCACCTGGGCGCGAACCTCGACGGCTGGGACCCCCTCGTCATCGACGGCCTCGCCAGGGACCGCCGCGTCATCGCGGTGGACTATCGCGGAGTCGGCGACTCCACCGGCGCCATCCGCAGCTCGATCGACGACATGGCGGCCGACATGATCGCGGTCGTCCGCGCGCTCGGATTCACCCGCGTTGACCTCTTCGGCCTCTCGATGGGCGGGATGGTCGCCCAGGCGCTGGTCACGCAGGCGCCCGACCTCGTCGACCGGCTCATCCTCGCCGGAGCGGGCCCAGCGGGCGGGCCCGGGCTGACTCGAATGACCGGGGTCATGGTCCGCTCCGTCCTGCGCGCGGCCCTGACATTCACCGACCCGAAGACCCTACTGTTCTTCACCCGCACGCGGACCGGCAGGAAAGCTGCCCACGACTACCTCGACAGGCTCGCCGAGCGCACCACCGACCGGGACGCTCGCGTCACGCCGGGCGCGTACCGGGCGCAGCTGACCGCGGTGAAGGAATGGGGCGCGGCGCCGTCCGCGACATTCTCCGCACCCGGTCCGGCTCTGATCGTGCATGGCGACAGCGACCGGATGGTGCCCCCGGCCAACGCCCATACCCTCGCCCGCCTTGTGCCCGGCGCGACCGTCACGGTCTTCCCGGATTCCGGCCACGGGGTCGTCTTCCAGAACCATGACGCCTTCGTCGCTGCCACCCGCGACTTCTTGTACCGCTGATACCCCCCTCCCCCCGACCTCGTCATCCCGTTTCAAAGGAGCATCACCCCGTGCGATCATTCATCTTCGACACGTACACCGGCCCGCTACACGAAGCGGACGTCTCTGAACCCGCAGTGGGCGACGAGGATGTCCTGGTTCAGATGCTCGCCGCGGGCCTCAACCTGTTGGACGACAAGATTCGCACCGGCGAATTCAAACAGATCCTCCCCTACAAGATGCCCCTGACTCTCGGCCATGACATTGCGGGAACGGTGCTCAAAGTGGGGTCCCGGGTGCGCGGCTTCACGCCGGGCGACGCCGTCTACGGCCGCGTCCGCGACGGTCGCATCGGCACCTTTTCCGAACGAATCGCCATTGCCGAGTCCGACCTTGCCCCAGCGCCCGATACCATCAGCGCCGAGGAAGCCGCCTCGCTCCCCCTCGTCGCGTTGACCGCGTGGCAGGCGCTCGTCGAGCGCGGCAACGTTCAGCCCGGACAAAAAGTGCTCATTCACGCCGGTTCCGGCGGGGTCGGCTCCATCGCGATCCAGCTGGCCAAGCATCTCGGCGCCTATGTCGCGACCACCGCCAGCGGATCCAACGCCGACTTCCTGCGCGAGCTCGGCGCCGACACCGTCATCGACTACCGCACCCAGGACTTCGAACAGGAGCTCTCCGGCTACGACTTTGTGCTCGACAGCGTGGGCGGCACGAACCTCGAGAAATCCCTGCGCATCCTGGCTCCCGGCGGCAAGGCCATCGGAATCTCCGGTCCTCCCGACCCCGATTTCGCCCGCGCGGCCGGACTGAACCCGGTTTTGCGCCTGGCGATCACTGCCCTCAGCAGCAAGGTGCGTCGGCAGGCGAAGAAGCTCGGCGTCAGCTATGAGTTCCTCTTCATGCGTGCCAGCGGCGAGCAGTTACGGGAAATCACCGCCCTGGTCGACGCCGGTATCGTCCGCCCGATCGTCGGGAAGACCTACCCCTTCAGCCACACCCCCGCAGCCCTCGAGGCCGTTGTGCGAGGCGGCTTCCGGGGCAAGCTCGTCA
This sequence comes from Cryobacterium arcticum, assembly GCF_001679725.1. Lineage (NCBI taxonomy): Bacteria > Bacillati > Actinomycetota > Actinomycetes > Micrococcales > Microbacteriaceae > Cryobacterium > Cryobacterium arcticum. The sequence goes on from NZ_CP016282.1 coordinate 3,737,248, forward strand.
TCACCAACCCATAATCAGCCCCTCACGCGCAAAAAACCCACAACAAGGAGACCCCTCATGGGCACCGCCGAACCCGTCATCACCTCGTACGCGAAAGCGCCTACCAAGACCATCACCGTGGGCGGTATCACCTACGCCTACCGGGAGCTCGGCCAGAAGGGCGGCATCCCGGTGGTGTTCTTCGTGCACCTCGCCGCCACCCTGGACAATTGGGATCCGCGGATCATCGACCCGATCGCAGCGACCCGGCACGTGATCACCTTTGACCAGCCCGGCGTCGGCGCCTCCACCGGAACGTTCCCCCGCCAGCTGGACCAGGCCGCCGATCAGGCCTACACATTCGTGACGGCCCTCGGGTACTCCCTGATCGACATCTTCTCCTTCTCCATGGGCGGGATGATCGTGCAGGACTTCGTCGTCAAGCATCCCGACATGGTGCGGAAGCTGGTGCTCACCGGCACCGGCCCCCGCGGCGGCACCGGCATGGACAAGGTCGTCGGCACCACCTGCTGGGATCTGGTCCGCGCGACCCTCACCCGGTCGGACCCGAAAGAGTTCCTCTTCTTCAACCGCAACACCACCGGCAAGCGCGCCGGCACGGCGTTCATCAATCGCCTGAAGGAACGCACCGTCGACCGCGACAAAAACATCACGCTCACGGCCTTCCGAACCCAGTTGAAGGCCATTCAACGCTTCGGCCGCTCAGCCCCCTCCGATCTGTCGGTGATCACCCAGCCGACCCTCATCGCCAACGGAGACAACGACCGGATGGTGCCCTCGGTGCTCTCGAACGACCTCCACAGGCGCATCGCCGGCTCCGAGCTGATCATCTACCCCGATTCCGGCCACGGTGGCATCTTCCAGTTCCACGAGAACTTCGCCCCCGTGGCGGTGAAGTTCCTGGCCCCGTAGCCCTCCCGCTCCCCATCCCTCCCCCACCTGAGAGAGTTGGCACCATGCCGTCCTTGAACAACGCTGTCGTCCTCGTTACTGGCGCGAACGGGGGCATCGGCGGCGCGTTTGTGCACGCCGCCCTCGCTCGCGGGGCCGCCAAGGTGTACGCATCCGCGCGCGCGCCGCACGAGTGGAATGACAAGCGCATCGTTCCGCTGACCCTGGACGTCACCGATTCCGGCTCGATCGCGGCGGCGGTCGCGGCTGCCGGGGATGTCACGGTATTGATCAACAACGCCGGTGGCCTCCCGCCGACCGCCAGCATGCTGGACGTCACCGAGGAGGACCTGCGAAAGGTGATGGAGATCAACTTCTTCGCCCCAGTGCTCGTGGCGCGGGCGTTTGCCCCGATCCTCAGCGCCGCCGAGAATGCCGTACTGATCGACATGCACTCGGTCGCGAGCTGGCTCGCGTGGGGAGGCCCCTACAGTGCGTCGAAGGCCGCGCTCTGGTCGGCGACCAACTCCCTCCGACTGGAACTCGCACCCCGCGGCGTCCTCGTCACCGGAGTGCACGTGGGCTATGTGGATACCGTCATGGCCGCCCACAGCGACGGACCCAAGTTACAGCCGGCAGAGCTGGTGGACGCCGTGCTCGACGGTGTCGAGAACGACGCCTTCGAGGTCATCGCCGACGACCTGACGGCCCAGGTCAAGGCGGGCCTTGCCGCCCCGATCGGCGTGCTGTACCCCGAACTGAGCGGCACCCTGCACTAGCTGCCGCGTCGTTGACCCGGCCCGGGCGTCAGCCCGGAAGGATCGCTCTGACCTGCTCGGCGATCTCGTCGACGATCTCGTCGACCGCTCGCCCGGCGTTCACCGTGGCGGCCATGCTGATGAACATGATGGCCGAAACGACGTGGGCCAGCGTCGCCGCCGTGGCGGGCGCGACGCGCGTATCGCGCGCGATGACCTCGGCGACGAGTTGTTCGGTTTGTCCCGTGAGCGTGAGGGCTTCGCGGTGGTGCTGTTCCTCCGGATCGCCGAAGACGATCTCGCGGAGGTAGGTACGACCGTTCTCAACCTGCTTGCGGTTGCATTCGACGACGGGGCGGACGACGGCCAAAACGCCGGCGAGAACGCCGTCGGCGGCCGCGGCATCGGCTCGGCCCTGCTCCAACGCCCCCGCGTAGGCCGAGTTCTGCACGAGCAGGAGCAGCTCGCCCTTCGTCTTCGCATACAGGAAGAGCGTTCCGGTGCCGATATCGGCTCGGTCGGCGACCTCCTGCGTGGTCACGTCCTCAACGCCGCGCTCCGCGAAGAGCTCCCCCGCCGCGGCAGTGATACGCGCGAGCTTGTCGAGCTTGTTGCGCTCACGACGGCCGAGCGGCCGGGATTGGACGGTCATAGCTCCTCCGGAAATATTTAATGACCATGATCAGTTATGAGTGAAGTCACTACAGTGCGTGCTCGAATGTGCCTCAGCTCATTCTCCCACGCCGGTCGAAGGCCCCTGGCCCTCGACGGCACGACAGTGACGACTCATATCGACCACGTAAGGACCCATCTCCATGACCGCACCCTCCCTCTGGCAGCCCTTCACCCTCGGACGCCTTGAACTGCCACATCGGCTCGCTCTGGCACCGATGACCCGAAATCGCGCGGAGACTGACGGCACGCCAGGCGATCTCGTTGCCGAGTACTACGGCCAGCGCGCATCGCTCGGACTGATCATCACGGAGGGCACCCAGCCCTCTGACGATGGCCAGGGCTACTTCGGTACCCCCGGCATCTACACCGAGCAGCACATCGCCGGCTGGCGCAAGGTCGCCGACACCGTGCACGCGAATGGCGGCGCCCTGTACATCCAGCTCATGCACGCGGGCCGGATCTCGCACCCTGACAACACCCCGCACCACCGCCAGCCGGTTGCACCGTCGGCCATCAACCCCGAGCAGGAGATGTTCACTGCGACCGGCCCGCAGCCGATCCCCACGCCGCGCGAATTGAGTGTCGCGGAGATTCAGTCCACCATCGCGGAATTCCGGCATGCAGCAGCCTCGGCGATCGCCGCGGGCGCGGACGGCGTCGAGATCCATGGTGCCAACGGCTACCTCCTCCACCAGTTCCTCTCCCCCAACGCGAACCACCGCAAGGATAGCTACGGTGGCAACGTGGAGAACCGCTCGCGATTCGCCATCGAGGTCGCCCAGGCTGTCGCCGAGGAGATCGGCGCGGACCGGGTCGGCATCCGTCTCTCCCCGGCCATGCCGCTGGGCGGACTCGACGAAGGCGACACCGAGACCGTGCGCCTGCAGTACCACCACTTGGTCGGCGAACTGGCAAAGCTCCAGCTCGCCTTCCTGCACGTGCACCACGTCGGAGACGACGAGTTGCTGCGCTCGCTGCGGGAGGCCTGGCCGACCGCCGTCCTCGTCGTGCGCTACGGACGGGGTCGCGAGCAGATCGCCGACGACATCGATGCCGGCCTGGCCGACATCGCTCCACTGGGACGATTCGCCCTGGCGAACCCCGACGTCGTCGAACGCCTGCGCGCCGGTGCGCCGCTGAACGAGCTGGACCCCGCCACGCTCTACGTCGGCGGCGCCGCCGGCTACACCGACTACCCGGTTCTCACCCCGGCCTGACGCACACCCCCACACCCCACACCCCCCCAACAGAAAGTTCACCATCATGCCCTCACTTACTGGAGCAGTCGTCCTCGTCACCGGCGCGAACGGCGGCATCGGCACCAACTTCGTTCACGAAGCCCTCGCCCGCGGAGCCGCCAAGGTCTACGCGACAGCCCGCACCCCGCGCAACTGGGATGACGAGCGCATCGTGCCGCTGGTCCTCGACGTCACCGACGCGGCATCGATTGCGGCCGTAATCGCCGCAGCGCCCGACGTGACTGTGCTCATCAACAACGCCGGAACCTCCGCGTCCACCCCTGGCATCCTGACGCACAGCGACGAGGAGATCCGCGCGAACGTGGAGACCAACTTCCTCGGCCCGCTGTTCCTGGCCCGCGCCTACGCGCCGCTGCTCGCGCACCGCACCGGTGCGGCCATCATCGATATCCACTCCGCGCTCAGCTGGTATGCCGTCGCCGGCATCTACAGCGCCACCAAGGCGGCGCTGTGGTCGGCGACCAATTCCATCCGCCTCGAGCTGGCGCCGGCCGGAGTACACGTCGTCGGCGTTCACGTCGGCTGGGTCGACACGGCCATGGCGGCGCACACGAACGACGCGAAGCTCGACCCCGCGGTGCTCGTCGCGAGGGTGTTCGACGCGACTGAGGCCGGCGAATACGAAGTCCTCGCCGACGAGGCCTCGGTACAGGCAAAGGCCGGGCTCAGCGCACCGCTCGAGGCCGTCTACCCGCAGCTGGTCGCGGTGACCAGCTAGTCGATACGGGACCACCCGACCGCTAGCGGAGGTGCACTCAGTCGGCACCTCCGCCAGCGGTGGTCCTGCTCCATTGGGCTGCGCGTTGGTTTCGGGAGGCGCGCTCTGCGGTTTCGAGGATCCGAGCGGCTCGGGTTTGGGGTCGTTTGGCTTGGACGATCCATTCGAGGATGCCGCGGCGGGCCGACGGGGGAAACCGGTCCCAGTTCGCCCGTGCGGGAGGCTTCTCGCCGAACGCCTCGTCGAGGTCCGCTGGAACAATCAGGTCCTCGACATCATCGAGCAGCGTCCAGGCGCCACTACTCATCGCCTGAGCGATCACCGCTTCACCGGCAGGCAGCATAAGTCCGGCCGCACGGCCGGTCTCCACCCGGATCTTGTTCGGCCGGGACCAGGCACTCGTCGGTTTTCGGGGCGAGAAATAGAGCATCGTTCGCTCCTCGTCGAGTTTCTGCGGTTTGCTGTCCACCCAGCCCACGCACAAAGCCTCTGAGACGGCATCGTCGTAACTGACCGAGGGCCTGCCCGTGGCTTTCTTCCACGACACCAGCCAGACGGCTTTCTCGTGTTCGTGGTGTGCGATCAACCACCGGCGCCACTCAGCGCGAGTCTCGGCATGCACCCTTGGCGCTGTGGCGGGGGTAGCCACCGGTCACCTAGCTGTCGGCGAGCTTGGCCGCGATCGATCTCAACGCCTCGTCGAGACTGTCCTGGATTCCCGGGTAGCTCGCCGAGGTCGTGAGGGTGAGGTTCAGGCGAGTGACATCGTCGCTTTCTTCGGCGCTGAGTCGGCCGTGATACTCGTCGTTCTCGGGCGAGCCCCACGAGATGACATGGTCGGCGGGGTCGGAACGGAACCAGGCGTCGGCAGTGACCGGCTCACCATTGTCGTCATCGGCACCGTTGGGATCGATGACCGCGGTCGTGCGCACCAGCTCGGGCCCCACGAGCTCGGCCGAAGTGATGCGGGGGAAGTAGTAGGGGAGGTTGCGGGGGTCGGCTATGAAAGCGAACGAATCATCCAGCGACTGGGGAAGGTCGATCGTCGCGGTGTAGTCGGTCATATGAGTGAACCCTTCTGACAGTCGGTCGATGCGCAGGTGCCAGCTGGACCGACAAACGCCAGTCCGCCGAATACTGGTGACGAGATAGTAACCGAAGTGGACCCGCGTTCACCGGCTCAACTCGCACCGCTGGTCACCGGCGTGACAGGGTGCCGGCGACCGCCAGTGTGACTCCCGCCGGCGCGGTACCGCCCGTCGTGGTGCACCCGCCATTGCCAAGTGAGGGTTACCTAACCTAGTGTCGAAGGTGATGACTTCCCCCACCGCCGCACCCACGCCCGCCACCCGGATCGCTCCCGCTCGGGCCGCCCGGCCGCAGATCACCCTCCAGGTCGTGCGGCGCGAACAGCTCAGCGCACACCTGGTGCGGATCGTGCTCTCCGGGGACGAGTTCGACGACTTCGTCACCAACGACTCCACCGACAAGTACGTGAAGATCTACTTCACCAAGCCCGAACTGGGCCTCACCGCTCCCTTCGATCTCACCGAGCTGCGCCAGACGCTGGCCCCGGACGACCTGCCCGTGACCCGCACCTACACCGTCAGGGCCGTCGACGCGGAAGCTCGCACGCTCACCATCGACTTCGTCGTGCACGGCGACACCGGACTGGCCGGGCCGTGGGCGAACGCCGCCCAGCCGGGCGACCTCCTCACCCTCTCCGCCCCCGGCGGCGGCTACGCTCCCGATCCGGCATCCGACTGGCACCTGTTCGCCGGCGACCAGTCGGCGCTGCCGGCCATCGCCTCGGCCCTGGCCGCGTTGCCCGGCACCGCGTCTGGCCTCGCCTTCATCCAGGTGCCCGACGCCAGCGAGGTCCTCCCCCTCGAAGCCCCGCCGGCGGTGCAGATCCGCTGGCTGTTCGGCGACGACCCGGCAATCCTCGTGCGAGAGGTGGATGCGGCCACCTGGCTGCCCGGCCGCCCGCAGATTTTCGCCCACGGCGAGCGCTCCGCCATGAAGGGACTGCGCGAGGTATTCGCCGGACGCGGGGTGCACAGGTCCGAACTCTCCCTCTCGGGCTACTGGGCCTTGGGCCGCACCGAGGACCGCTTCCAGGCCGAGAAACGCGAACCCGTCGGCGTGATCCTGCCGGTGTCCTAGCGTCGCATCGTTGACGCTCTCGCGCGTCTCAGAGTCGTTCGAGTTCGATCAGGATCGCGGTCTCCGGTTGCAGGATCGGCGGACGCAAACCGATCTGCGCGAGCGCCGCCCCGGTGGTTTCCAGCCCGGTCAACCAGCGCGGTTGCTGCGCCTGGGTGGTGCCCGCCGCGCCGGCCGGCTCCGCCAGTCGCACCCGATACACCGCCTCGGCCTCGAGCCCGGGCAGCAGGATTCGCGGCGGGTTACTGGGGCCGGGCGCCGAGAGCTGCACATAGGCGAACACGGCCTCGGCGCCATTCTGCGCCACCACGCCGTGCACGAACGCCGTATCGTCGGGCTGCTCCACTCGCACGACCCGCCCCGAGTGCAGCAGGGCGCGCTTGTCTTTGTAGTACGCGGCCCAGGATGCGAGGGCCGCGCGTTCGGTCGGGGTGGCCTCGGTAATGTCCCACTCAATGCCGGCGTGCCCGAACAGTGCCGTGATCGCCCGGAACGAGAGGGCATGCGTGCGCCCCGTGGTGTGCGAGTGCGTCGGCCCGATGTGGGTGCCGAGCAGTTCCGGCGGGATGGCGAACTGGGTGTACCGCTGGATGTACTGGCGTTCGAGCGCGTCGTTGCAGTCCGAGGTCCAGAACCGGTCGGCGTGCTGAGCCATGCCCAGATCGACCCGGCCACCGCCCGAGGAACAGGACTCGATCTCCAGCCGCGGGTGGCGGTGCTTGAGCTCGTCGAAGAGCCGGTAGATCGCTTCCGTCTGGCGGTGCACCGCAGCCACCCCGAGGTGGGCGGGTTCGGTGAGCACCCGGTTGTGGTCCCACTTGATGTAGCTGATGCCGTATTCCGTGAGGATCGCGTCGACCTGGCCCAGCACGTGCGCATAGGCGCCCGGGTGGCTGAGATCGAGCACCTGCTGGTGCCGGGCTTCCGGCGGCACACGCCCGCCGGCCTGGAAGATCCACTCGGGGTGGGCACGGTAGACGTCGGAATCGGCATTGACCATCTCGCCCTCGAACCAGAGCCCGAATTCCATCCCGGCCGCCGCCACCCGGTCGGCCAGCGGGTGCAGCCCATCCGGCCAGACGGCGGTATCCACCACCCAGTCGCCGAGCCCGGCGAAGTCGTTGCGACGACCGAGGAACCAGCCGTCGTCGAGAACGAATCTCTCAACGCCCACCTCGGCCGCCACATCGACGAGGGCGCCCAGCTTGACCAGGTCGTGGTCGAAGTACACGGCCTCCCACACGTTGAGCGTCAACGGTCGCGGCCGCACCGGATGCTGCGGACGGGCGCGCAACCACCGGTGCAGCCGGTCGGTCATGCCGTCGATCCCCGTGGAGGAGTAGGTGGCTGCGACCGTCGGGGCGACGTAGCTCGCGCCAGGCGGCAGGATGGATTCGCCCGGCAGCAGGAGTTCACCGGCGCCGAAGGAGGTCTGCCCGGTCGGCAGCCGTTCCACCAGGTGGCGGGTGTTGCCGCTCCAGAGCAGGCCCGTGCTCCACACCGACCCGGTCTGATAGTCGGCCCCGTCGCTGAGGGCGAGTTGCACGATCGTGTAGTCGTGGCCGGAGCGGCCCTCGCGGATCTCGCGTGCCCAGGTACCCACCTGGATCGGGCGGCGCTGCGGTTGGCGTTCCTTGAGCCAGCGACCGGTGAAGTCGAGGGTCTCGGTGGCGGCATCGGGCAGCGGCAGCCAGGTGGTGAGCTCGGTCAGGTCGAACGGGGTGTCACCGTCGTTGGTGACGCTCTGTTCGATCAGGAGCACGCCGGCCGGTTGCAGGTCGAAGCTGACGCGCACGGTGAGGCCGGCGACGGCATCCGTCGACTCGACGACCAGGCTGTGTGCTGTCGCCTCGACCCGGCTGATGCCGAACAACTGCGACCAGTCGGCGCCGTTCCGGTGTCCGAGCACGGCCGGCCGGCCAAGGAACCCCCGGGCGTTCTCCCGCCAGAGGCCGGGACGCTCGGGGTCGTCGATGTTCGACTGGGGCACGCCGTCGTGCAGCAGCTCGGCCAGCTCGCCGGTGCCGAGTTCAGCACCCCAGTGGTCGATGACCGGCGTTCCACTGGACAGGTCGACACGGAGGGACACCCCGTCGGCGACGAGTTCGATGAGGGTGTCGGGGGCGCGGGTCACGGACTGGGTCACGGCTGGTTCCTTGCGGTCGAGAGGTGAGGTGCAGGGGGTGGTGCGCCGATCGGCTGGGTTGGTGGGAACCCAGCCGATCGGCTCTCGCAATAGTGCGGGTGTTACTTGAAGAGCGCGTTGACCTGCTCGTTCACGGCCGTCATGGAACTGGCCTTCGTCTTGCCCGACATGATCGATTCCATCGCCGGGGTCACCAGGGCCAGCACATCGGAGCGGTGGTCGGTGATCGAGTAGAGGAAGGTGGTCTTATCGTCGACCTGCATGATGAACGGGCTCACGTCGATGTCCTTGGCGGCGAAGGCCGCCACGGCCTTGTCGGTCGCCGTGGTGATGGCGGGGAAGACGACGGCGGCATCGGCGACGACGTCCTGGCAGGCGCTTGAGCCGAGGTACTTCACCCAGTCCCAGGACTCATCCGGGTGCTTGGTGCCGGCCCAGATGTTGTCGGCCAGACCATTGAGCATCGAAGCGCGCTCACCACTCGGACCCACGGGGGTGGGGGCGATGGCCGGGGTGAAGGTGTCGCTGGCCGAGCCGAACACGGCGCCGGTCATCCACGAGCCGTTGCCCACCATGGCGGCCTTGCCTGCGGCGAGCTGGTCGGCCCAGCCGATACCCGTCTGCGCTTCGAAGGTGGGCATGTAGCCCTTCTCTACCAGCGAGTACCACCAGTCGATGGTGTCCTGGAAGGCCGGGGAGTCGAAGTTGTACTCGTCGCCCCAGGCGCCGTTGGTCTCGTCCCAACCGTTGGTGTGGGTCAGGTAGGCCCACTGGGTCTGGCCGTCGGCGCCGCCGGAGTTCTCCATCCACAGGCCGTAGGTCGCCACGCTGGTCTTGTCGAAGCCGGCCTCGTCGCCTCGTACACCGTTGGTGTCGACGGTGAGGTGCGCGATGGCGGCCTCGTAGCTGCCGCCGTCTTCGGGGTTCCAGTCCAGGGCGCCCAGCTGCTCGGCGGTGAGCCCGGCGGCGTCGGTGAACTGCTTGTTGTAGAACAGGGCGACGGTGTCGAAGTCCTTGGGCAGCCCGTACTGCTTGTCGTCCGACCCCTTCCAGAGGTCGGCGAGACCGGCCTGGTAGACAGAGAGGTCGACCCCGTCGGCCTTGATGTAGTCGTCGAGCGGCAGGATCTGCTCGTTGAGCATGAATTCGGGGAAGTTGGCCAGGTGGCCGGTGAAGACATCGTAGTTTTCACCCGAGACGAAGCCGGTGTTGATCTTGTTCCAGTAGTCGTCCCAGCCCAGCTGCTCCACATCGACGGTGATGGTGGGGTTGGCCGCGTGGAAGTCCGCCGCGCACTGCTCGTAAGCGGGCAGCTGGTTCGCGTCCCACAGGCCGTAGGACAGGGTGACTCCTTCGGCCGAATCGGAGCCCGCTGACGCGGAGCATCCGGTGAGGACGAGAGGAATCGCGGCGAGGGTCAGGATCGCCAGTCGGTTCTTCTTCATGGTCGTGTTCTCTTTCTCTTGGGGTTCTGGTGCGGGATGGGGAGGGGCGCGGTTACTTGACGCCGGAAGACTGGATGGAGCCCACGATCTTGCGACCGAAGACGAGCATCAGAATGAAGATGGGCACGGCGGCAACCAGGGCTCCGGCCATCAGGCCGGCCCAATCGGGGTTGCCCTGCGGGGTCTGAGATTTGAAGATGCCCAGGCCCACGGTGAGCAGCTTGGAGGTCTCGCTCTGGCCTACGAGGAATGGCCAGAGATAGTCGTTCCAGTACTGGATGAACTGCAGGATGCCCAGGGTGATGATCTGCGGCCACGCCAGTGGCACGACGATCCGGCTGAAGATGCGCCAGTGATTGGCGCCGTCGATCACGGCCGCCTCGATGATGCTGCGGTTCACACCCAGGAAGAATTGCCGCAGGAAGAAGATCGCGAACGGGGTCATGAACATCGCCGGCAGTGCGATGCCGAGGATGCTGTTGAGCAGCCCGAGGTCTTTCACCAGGATGAAGTTGGGCAGCAGGGTGAAGATCCCGGGCACCATGAGGGCGATGAGGAAGATCGCGAAGACCTTGTCGCGGCCCTTCCAATTGAGCAGGGCGAACGAGTATGCGGCCATCGAGCTGAAAGTGACCTGCAGCACCGTGATGAGGGTGCAGGCCAGCACCGAGTTCAGCATGTACTGGCCGAAATTGATCGATGCGCCGGAGCCGCCCTCGGCCAGCGCCTCTTCGGTTGTGGCCAGGCCCAGCACCCGCTGCAGGGGGCCGAAGGTGAAGTCCACCGGCAACAGGCTGAGCGGTTCGGAGAACATGGCCCGGTTGTTGCTGAAGGCAGTGCGGAACATCCAGTAGATCGGGAACAGCGTGATGAGGATCACGATGACCAGGGCGAGCCGGCCGAAGAACAGGGAGACCTTGGACTTGGCCAGTGCGGCATCCTCCACGTTCGACGCACGCTTGGCGGAGAGGGACGGACGCTTGGGCGTCTTGAAGGCGATGATGGCCATGGTGCTATCTCTCCAGGTCTGACTCGTTGGCGCGCAGCAGCTTGTTCTGCACCAGGGCGATGGCGGCGAGCAGGATCATCAGGATCACGGCCAGGGCAGAGGCATAGCCGAAGTCGAGTCGCTCAAAGGCGCGTTGGTAGATGTAGTAGTTGATGGCCCGAGTGGCGTCGATGGGGCCTCCGCCGGTGGTGACGGCGATGGTGTCGAAGATCTGGAACGAGCCGACGACCGTGACGACGAGCACAAACGCGAGCACCGGCCGCAGAAGCGGCAGGGTCACGCTGCGGAACACACGCCATTCACCGGCGCCGTCGACCTCGGCGGCCTCGTAGACGTCGCGCGGGATCGCCTGAAGTCCGGCGAAGAGCAGCAGGGCCGTGTAGCCCAGGTGCCGCCAGACGTTGACCATGGCGATGGTGCCCATCGCGAGGTCCTCGTTGCCGAAGAACCCGATCTTGCCGAGGCCGAAGTTGTCCAAGGCCGCGTTGATGAGGCCGAGGTTGTAGTCGGCCAGCCAGAACCAGACCAGCGCCACAATCACGTTGGCGATCAGGTAGGGCAGCATGATCACTCCACGCACCACCATCGAGCGGGTGAAGCGCTGCATCAGCACGGCCAGGGCCAGCGCCGCGACGGTCTGCACTCCGACGTTGATGACCACGTACTCGAGGGTCACCTTGAGCGAGTTCCAGAACACCGGGTCGGCCGCGATCGCGATGTAGTTGTCCAGGCCGATGAACGTGGGGGCCCGCAGCAGGTTGTAGTCCGTGAAGCTGAGGTACAGGCCGCGCAGTGTGGGCCAGGCGAAGAACGCCAGGAAGCCGATGCTCGCCGGGACGAGGAAGAGGATCGCTGCTCGCGTCTGCGAGTCCCTGCGTCCGGTCTTCACTCTGAGTGTTCTCCGAGTCGCGAGCGACGCGGGTTCCTTCAGTGCGGTCACCACCATGGGACGGCCTCCATAACTTCGTTGTTGAGAGAGATCCTTGCATGCTGCAAGGAACTTCGTCAACACACTCGGCCAAACCGTTACATTTGCCGCACTCGTCCCTCATCGCGTGGAGTATTTAGTGATTTTCGCCTCACTATTTTCAATCACGAAATGAAGTGACGTGGATGGCCGGGCACATCGAGAGACGTCAAGCCCGTGAATGGGCGCCCCGAAGAGCCCGGTCTTCCCGACCGTTCAGTCCCTCACCGGCGACGGATGCCGTCCCAGCTGCGATCGCCGAGCAGCCGGGTGAGACCTACGAAGACACCCGCGACCACGACCGCCGCCGCGGCCAGGAGCGCCGCCCGGCCGACAAAACCCACCGGGGCGCCGACGACGGACACCAGAATCGAACCGGCCGCGGCGCTGACGCCCGCGGCGGTGAGGAGCCGCAGGTAGTACAGGACCTCGTGCGGTCGTCGCGCGGGCAGGTGGCCGCGCATCCGGAATGTGCGCCGGAGCGCGAGGTGGGCGGTCAGCCAGCCGGCGAGGTTGGCGACGGAGATGCCCGCCGCGATGCCGAGCACGGTGGACTCCGGGGGCAGCAGCAGGGCCGCCGCCGATCCGGCCGCGGAGAGCCCGGCGATGACGAGTTGGGTGCAGAACGGCCCCCGGGCATCCTGCAGGGCGAAGGACGTGCGGTTGAGCACGTAGGCCTGGCTGAAGCCCACCAGTCCGAGTGACAGCACCGCGAGAACATGTCCGACGACCGCGCTGCCGAAGATCAGCTGGGTGAGCAGCGGCCCCACGGCCACGAAGAGGGCAGCGGCGGCGATTGACACGTAGGCGACCGGCCGGGTCGCCACCGACGAGTGCTTGTCGGTCTCCGCCAGATCGTTCCGGCCGGCCAGTGCGCTCATCCGGGTGTAGAGCGCCGTGGTCAGGGACACCGTGACGATGCCGTGCGGTAGCAGTGCCAGGAGGTAAGCGAGCGAGAGCGAATTCAGGCTGGCCCCGTCCACTTCCATCCGATTGAGGGCATGCCCCGCGTTGTTGGCGACGTTGGCGGTGACCAGGTATGCCGCCTGGCCGGCCACCACGCCGAGCAGTGTCCAGCCGGCCACGGTCGACATCTGGCCGAGCCCGCCGACACCCCACCGGAATCGCATACGGAACCCGATCTGGCGCAGCGGAATGATCAGGAGCAGCGCCTGCACCGCGATGGCGAGGGTGGCGGAGCCCGCGAGCACCGCGATCATGAGGGGGCTCCACGAGGCGGCGTCGTCCAGCCCGGACGGCAGCGCCAGCAGGAACACCAGAATGCCGGCGATGCCGAGCAGATTAGAGATCGCGGGCGCCCAGGCGGGGGCGCCGAACACGCCGCGGGCGTTCAGCATCTGGGACAAGACGGCGAAGGCGATCAGGAAGAACACCTGCGGCAGGCACCAATAGGCCATCGAGGTCGCGAGGGTGCGCCACTCGTCCGACCAACCCACCGTGTAGGCCGCCACGATGGCCGGGGCACAGAGGGTGAGCAGCACGGTGGCAGCGGCGCCGCCCACGAGCACCACGGTGAGTAGCCGGTCGGTGTTCTCCCGGCCGACGGGCCCGGCGTCCAGGTTCCGCACGATCTGGGGCACGAGCACCGCACCGAGCACACCGCCGGCGATCAGCGCGAAGAGATACGTGGGGGCCGTGTTCGCGGTCTCGAAGGCTTGGCCGCCCGCATAGTCGCTCGTCGCGCCGATGGCAGCGACAAGCAGAATCGTCTTCACGAACCCCAGGCCCCGCGACACGAAGGTCGCGACCATCATCGATCCGATCGAACGTCGCACGCTCACAGCGGATGCCCCGCACCAGCCCGGCAGAGTCGGCACGCCGACGTATGTTCCCCCATGCGCCCAGCGTCCCACAACCCGAAGCCTCCACGGTTGCATAACTCATTGGCAAGTGAAAGACTCAACCACATGGAAAGTAATCCGATGGCCCGGGAAGATTCGACGGGAGCCCAGGCGTCCCTCAACGCGATCGCGGCGGATAGGCGGCAACTCGCTGTGCGGGCGAAGGCACCGGGATGGATGTACCCGATTCTGGGGCTGTCCACCGCCGGTATCGTCGCGTCGCCCGTGATCGCCGATCCGGTCTGGATGCTGATCCTCATCGCTGGCGCCTGCGCCGTCGTCGTCGCCCTCGAATATGCCTACAAGAAGCAAACGGGCCTGTCCACCAACCGGGTTCCCGGGCCACGCAGCCTGCTGATCCTGATCGGGATGGGTGCGGTGGTGCTGGCGATGCTCTCCGCGTCGTCCCTTGTCACCACTATTGACCAGCCCGCCTGGGTGATCGCGACCGCGGCGATCGGCTTCCTGACCATGTTCCCGGGCGGCTTGCTCTACGACCGAATCTACGCAGCGGAGTTGCAGCGTGGGCTCTGACGCACGCTTCGACGAGTCCATCCACGCGCCCACCCGGCTGCGACTCTGCGCGTTGCTCCGGCCGGTGGACTATGCCGAATTCTCGACCATCACGGCGACCCTGGCAGTCAGCGAGGCGAATCTTTCCAAGACGATCAAGAACCTGGTCGATCTCGGCTACGTCGCCACGTCGAAGGAGACGTCCCCGGACCGACCGGATTCACGCCGCCGCACGAACGTGTCGCTGACCGGCAGGGGCCGCCTGGCCTTCGACCGGCACCTCGCCGCACTGCAGGACCTGGCCGACTCGTCGCGCGTCGACGCCATCCCCACCGCTCCACCGCCCGTGCCGTAAGCAGGCGATGCGTTCCTGTCGCCAGAGGCACACCTTGTCTGGTGTTCGCCGCGTGCGCGGCGAAGCGACCGGGCCCCGCCACCCAGAATGGACCCATGGGCACCTCGGAATTCACCGTGCGGCGGGGGCCGGTCGAACTGTACGTGACCGATACCGCGGGTACGGGGTCACCAATCGTGCTTCTGCATGGTTTGGCGGGGAGCAGCACCGAGATGCTGGCCACCGCGCGGGCGCTCCCCCACCATCGGGTCCTGACAATGGATGCGCGCGGTCACGGCCGGAGTACCCGTCGGCCCGACGACGTCTCGCGGAAGGCTCACGTGGCCGATGTGATCCACCTGCTCGAGTCGGTCGTCGGCGAACCTGTTGCCCTGGTGGGCCAGTCCCTGGGAGGGCACACGGCGCTGCTCGTCGCATCCGCCAGGCCTGACCTCGTGGATCGGCTCGTTCTTCTGGAGGCCGGCGTCGGCGGTGACGGCACCGCGGAGAGCCGGGCGGGGATGCGCCAGTTCTTCGACTCCTGGCCCACGCCATTTGCAGACCGGAGCGAGGCCGAGCTCTTTCTGGGCGATTCTGCCCTGTCGCGTGCGTGGATCGACGACCTGGAGCGTCGCCCCGACGGACTCTGGCGTCGCTTCGATGCCGACATCATGATCGCGACGATCGAACCCGTCGATGCCCGCGCCCGCTGGGATGAGTGGACGACCGTGGCGGTGCCCACTCTCGCCGTCTTCGGTCGCGACGGCATGTTCGACACTGTGGCCAAACATGAATTCCTCCGTCGCGGTCGCCGTGTGCAGCACGTCGATCTTGCCGCGGGCGGTCACGATGCCCACCTGGAAGCCCACGATCTATGGGTCGCTGCCCTCACCGCATTCCTGGACGGGCCTGCCGGCAGCTCGGCGACGGTTCGCCCCTACGAGTCGGCGGACGCGGCGGGAACTCTGGCGGTCTTTCTCGACGCCGTGACGGTCACCGCTGCCGGCGACTACTCCCCCGACCAGATTGCGGCCTGGTCAGCACCGCAAGAACGTGATGTGGCCGAGTGGGATCTCGTCCGCAGCAGGCTCGGCACCGTGGTTGCGACGGTCGACGGCGAGGTCGCCGGATTCTCCGATGTCGACGATCAGGGCTACATCGACATGATGTTCGTGGCATCGCGGTTCGGGCGCCGAGGCGTCGCCGGCGCCCTCCTCAGGGAGGTCGAGCGCCGGGCCGGAGAACTCACGGTGCCGGCGTTGTGGACGAACGCGAGCATCACGGCCCGGCCGTTCTTCGAGCGGCACGGCTTCGTGGTCGTTTCGGAACAGCATCCGGTCATCCGTGGCGCGCTCATGCGCAATTGCCGGATGCGCAAGGAGCTCGCTGTCTAGTCCAGCACCCCGGCGACGGCTTCGATCTCCACCAGCTGGTCGGTGTAGCCCAGCACGGTGACGCCCAGCAGGATGCTCGGCGCGTCGTGGTCACGCAAGCGATCGCCCACCCGCACGGCACCCGACTCTTGCATAGGGGCCTACCGCCGACCCGGGTCTTCTGCCACCCTGTGCGCCATGAGCATCCGAGCCCATGTGGTGGTGGGCGTCTACCCCGGCCAGGCCGACGGCGTGGTGTTGCAGGCGGCGGTCTTCGCGGCCCGTTTCGACGCCGAACTCGTCTGCGCCTGGGCCGACCCGGGCCGGCAGCCGCGGTCCCACCATCCCGACGCCGCCTCTCGCCAACCGGCCGCACCCCCGGCGATCGACCCCCTCACGGATGCGCCGCAACTGGCGGGCGACTCCGAACCGTCGACATCCGCGGCAGCCTTCGATCCCTACCTCTCCGCTCACCTCACGCGGATCCTGGGTGGGCACGCTATTCGGTGGAGCACCCGCCATCTCAGCGGCGACCCGGCCCGCGCCCTTGGCACCCTGGCCGAGTCGCTCCGCGCGACGATGATCGTGGTGGGCACCCGTGACGGAACCGTGCGGGGCACCCTGCAGGAGTTCTTTGTCGGCTCCATCGCCATGAACCTGGCCCATCACCAGCATCGTCCCGTGGTGGTGATCCCACTCTCGCCGGAGTCCTTCGACGACGAGTTGCCCTGGGAGTCGGACTGAGCGGTGTACCCTTTTGCGTGGTGATGGATCCCACCAGAGCACCCGCTCGAACCGCCGATTGCGCTGATGGTTCCTACCGACTTCAGGTCGTGCCGGGTCCGGCCGATGAGACTGGTGGGTGAGCGTGACGAGCAGGCCGAGCGGCGGATCCCTCGTTCTGCTACGACATGGCCAGAGCACCGCGAACGCAGCCGGCCTCTTCACCGGCATTCTCGACCCCGCCCTGTCGGCGCCCGGCGCCGACGAGGCACGCGCGGCTGCGGCCCTACTGGCCGCCAACGACCTTGTTCCGGATGCTCTGCTCGTCTCCCCGTTGCGGCGCGCCACCCAGACCGCCCGGCTGGTCGCCGACGACCTGGGCCTGCCGAAGACCGCGGTCAGCATCGACTGGCGGCTGATCGAGCGTAACTACGGCGCCCTCACCGGCCGGCACAAAGACGACGTGCGGGCCGAGTTCGGCGAGGACCAGTTCCTGGCCTGGCGCCGGTCGGTCGACACGGCTCCGCCCGAGATGTCGGCGGAGCAGGTCGCCGAGTTCGCCGCCACCGCGTTGTTCCGCGGCCTGCCCGCGCGGGCGCTCACGAGCACCGAGTCCCTGCGTCACGTGATGGGCCGCGTTGCCGAGTTCCACGCCGAACGCGTCGAACCGCTGTTGGCGGATGCCCGAACCGTGCTGGTCGTGGCGCACGGTAATTCGCTGCGCGCCTACTGCGCCGTGCTCGAGCAGCTCGACAAGTCCGCCATCCACGCGCTCAACCTGCCCACCGGGCATCCGTTGGTCTACCGGGACGGCGGCCGGCGATACCTCGACGCTCCCCGCGCCGAGGCGGCCGCGCTGGCCCTCACCCTCGACGGCGGCACCTGATGCGCGCGGCCCCCGCGGCGCGTCCGGTGCATCTGCGCTGGCAGTACCTGGCCCTGGTGTTCGCCGGCGGAACCGTCGGCACCGCCCTCCGCGAGCTGTTGGCGATCTCGGTGCCGCCCGTGGCCGGCGTTGCCGTGGTGATCGTGGGCATCAACGTGGTCGGCGCCTTCCTGCTCGGCCTGTTGCTGGAGACCCTGGCGCGAAGCGGCCCGGACGACGGCCGCCGCCGCCAGCTGCGGCTGCTGCTCGGCACCGGCGTGCTCGGCGGCTTCACCACCTACAGCGCCCTGGCCACCGACACGAGCCTGCTCCTCGCCGACGACCGCCTCGGCACGGCCCTGCTCTACGCGCTGGGCACCGTCATCGTCGGCGCCATCACGGCCTGGGCCGGCATCGCCTGCGGAGCGGCCCAACACCGCCGCCGCCGGGGAGCCGACTCGTGACCCCGCTGCTGTTCGTGGCCGTGTCCCTGGCCGGCGGGCTCGGCGCCGCGCTGCGCCTGGCCCTCGACGGCGTCGTGCGTGCCCGGGTGCGAACGACGCTTCCCGTGGGCACCCTGCTCATCAACGTGCTCGGGTCGTTCCTGCTGGGCGTGATCACGGGCCTGACCCTGGCGCTCTGGCTGCCGGAGGCCTGGCACCTCGTGCTCGGCGGCGGCCTGATGGGCGGCTTCACGACCTTCAGCACCGCGAGCGTCGAGACGGTGCGGCTGGCGCTGGACCGCCGCTCGTTCTCCGCCCTCGTCAACGGCCTCGGGATGCTCGTACTCGCGGTCGCCTGCGCGTTCCTCGGCCTCTGGCTCGGTCTCGGCGTCTACGGCTGAGTCGGCATCACCACGGACTTCCACCTCAGTTCTGGCAGCGCGGCCGCCGCACGTTTCGCGGCGGCCGCGCTTCGCAGCCACGTGCAGCAGCCCTGACACCGACGTGCCGGGGAGCGGCGCGGTCAGCCCAGGCGGATCAGCTTATTGTTGGTGAACTCCTCCATGGCGAACCGGCCCATCTCGCGGCCCGAGCCGGAGCGCTTGACGCCGCCGAACGGCAGCTCGGCCGCGTCGCCGAGCACCAGGTTGACCCAGACCATGCCGGCGTCGATGGCGTCCGCCACCCGCAATGCCTGGTCCTGGTCGGTCGTGTAGACGTAGGAGCCCAGGCCGAAGGGCGTGTCGTTGGCAACCCGCACGGCCTCGTCCTCGGAAGAGACCCGGTAGAGCGCCGCGACGGGGCCGAAGAACTCCTCCCGGTAGGCGTCCATCTCGGGCGTGACATCGGCGAGCACTGCCGGCGGGAAGAAGTTGCCGGTGGCAGTACCGCTGGCCAGCACGGTCGCACCCTGGGCAACGGCCCGGCCCAGCTGCTCCTCGAGACGTTCGGTGGCGGCGGCAGACGAGAGCGGCCCGAGCAGGGTGTCGTCGGCGAACGGGTCGGCCGGCTGCGCGGCGGTGAACACGGCGGTGAACTTCTCGGCGAACTGCTCGTAGAGGTCGTCGATCACGATGAACCGCTTGGCGGCGTTGCAGGACTGGCCGTTGTTGTCCAGGCGGGCGTTGACGGCGTCCTGCACCGCGGCATCCAGATCGTCGGTGGACAGCAGGATGAACGGGTCGGAGCCGCCGAGCTCGAGCACGACCTTCTTCAGGTGCTTGCCCGCGAGCTCGGCCACGGCCGCGCCGGCCCGTTCGGAGCCGGTGACCGAGATGCCCTGCACCCGCGGGTCGGCGATCAGGGTCGCGACCTGCTCGTTGGTGGCGTAGATATTCACGTAGACCCCGGCCGGGGCGCCCACAGCCTGGGCGGCCTCGGCGAAGATCTCGGCGATAGCGGCCGCGGACTCCGGGCACTGCGGGGCGTGCTTGAGCAGGATGGTGTTGCCGCCCACGACGTTCGGGCCGGCGAAACGGGCCACCTGGTAGTACGGGAAGTTCCAGGGCATGATCCCCAGGAGCACGCCGAGGCCGCCGCGACGGATGAACGCGCTGCCCTCGCCGTCGGAAAGCTCGATGGGCTCGTCGGCGAGGAAGGCGGCGCCGTTGTCGGCGTAGTACTGGTAGATCGCGGCGGCGAAGTCCACCTCGCCCAGCGCCTGGTCCAGTGTCTTGCCCATCTCGCGGACGATGATCGCGGCCAGCTCGTCGCGGCGGTCGGTGTGCAGCTCGGCGACCTTCTGCACGAGGGCGGTGCGCGCGGCAACCCCTGCTGTGCGGGACCAGTCGCTCCGGGCGGCGTCGGCCGTGGCCACGGCCGCCTCCAGTCCATCCGCGGTAATGGTGGGGTACTCCCGCAGGGTCTCACCGGTGGCGGGATTGATGACGGCGTAGTGGCTCATGCTGGTTCTCCTTCGGTGACGCACGGTCCGGCCAATGGATGCGCGATCCATCGTTTTGGCAACTCTTTCCGCAGCCGAGCGGGCTTATTTCGGACGAATCCGCCCCCATAGTGCCATATGAACCCCTGAGATCGATATGCCCAGCGCGGATGCGAGCTCACGCCGGCTGCCACAGTTCGATCCTGTTTCCTTCCGGGTCGGTGACCCAGCCGAACCGGCCCACGCCGTCCATATCCTGGATGTCCTCGGCCACATCCGCGCCGGCAGCGCGCAGCTGTGCGAGCATCGCGTCGAGGTCGTTCACCCGGAAGTTGAGCATGGTCTGTTGCGTCCGCGAGCCGAAGTAGTCGCTATCGGCGTCGAAGGTCGCGAACACCGTCGGCCCGGCCGCCTGGCTCCACAGGCCGTTGGCGTCGACATCCAGGCCCAGGCACTCGCGGTACCAGGCGCTTAGCGCCATCGGGTCCGCGGCCCGCAGGAAATATCCACCGATTCCCAGTACACGTTCCATGCCGACATCCTGGCACGCCACCGATACGGAAGACTGGCACGACACCGATCGCGGAAAGACAGGCATCATGGACGTCCAGCTGCTCCTCGTCATGACCGGCGCTCTGATCATCGCCGCCTTCGCCCACCTGCGCGGTCTGCAGGCCGGCATCGTCACCGTCACCCTGGCGGCGGCCATCTCGTTCATACCCGGCCTGCCCCGGCTAGAACTCGATCCCGAGCTGATCCTCGGGGTCGTGATCCCGCCGCTGCTGTACTCCGCCACCCTGAACTTCTCCTTCTTCGCGTTCGTCAAGAACTTGCGCAGCATCCTCGGCCTCGGCGTGGGCCTGGTGGTCTTCACCACCGTGGTGGTGGGCTTCCTCACCTCCTGGATCGCCCCGGAGATCGGCCTGGCCGGGGCGTTCGTGCTCGCCGCCGTGGTCTCACCGCCGGACTCGGTCACCACGGTCAGCCACGGCCGCGAGATCGGGCTGCCGCGGCGCACGATCTCGATCCTCACCGGGGAGAGCCTGGTCAACGATGCGGCTGCACTGACCCTGTTCGCGGTGGCGGTGGCGGCCGTCACCGGGGACAGCGAGTTCATCGAGAACCCGTTCCTCCTCTTCGGCTGGGAGGCCCTGATCGGCCTGATCCTCGGTGTGGTCATCGGTCGCATCGTCATCGCGGTGCGCCGACGGGTGGGCAACCCCACCATCGAGAGCGGGCTCAACCTACTGGTTCCGTTCCTGGCCTATTTCGCCGCCGAGCAGCTGCACGCCTCCGGCATCATCGCGGTCGTCGCGGCCGGCTTCACTGTGAGCATCTCGCACTTCACCGTGCGCCCCAGCACGGCGCCGTCCACGGCGTATCGCACCCGGCTGCAGGAGGCCGCGCTCTGGCCCGTCGTCGACCTGATCCTCGAGGCGTTCGTCTTCGCGTACATGGGCCTGCAGTTCCGGTTCGTGCTGGAAGACCTCGCCGAGTCGAGCACCCCCACCTGGTCCACCATCGGCCTGGGCCTGATCGTGCTGCTCGCGGTGATCCTCTGCCGGTTCGCCTGGGTGTACTTCAGTTACGGCCGCGCCCAGCTGGCCCTTCTGATCTACGCCAAGCGGGTGGCGGCCTCGCTCGACCCTTCCGCCGCACGGCGGCAGCGTCGGCGCGGCGGGCCTGCGCGCCCCGTCGAGGGACGACCGGGGAGAACTGACAGGTCGCGGCGGCCGGACAGCGTGCAGAGGCTGCGTATGCAACAGAGGCTGGACAGCGCGACCGGACCAAACGGCCGGCGGGGCGGTCGCCCCGGCCCGGGCGGCCGGCAGGGCGGACGCGACCGCGGGCACATCACCGTCCTCACCCCGGCCGAGAACCTCCTCGTGTCGTGGACCGGCATGCGCGGCATCATCACGCTCGCCGCGGCCGGGGGCATCCCGCTCACCATCGCCTCCGGCGCCCCGTTCCCCGGCCGCACGATCATCCAGACCGTGGCGTTCATCGTGGCGGTCGGCACCCTGCTGCTGCAGGGTTCCACCCTGCCGCTCCTGGCCAAGACACTCCGCATCGATACCACCGCGGAAGACGCCGAGGTCGAGGAGGGGCGGGCCGACGCCCGCGCCGTAGCCGCGGCCGCCGTGGCCGGGCGCGAGGACAACACCAGCGGCGAGTACTTCGACCTGCAGCGGGCCGCCCTCACCCAGGCCGTCGTCGATCGCAAGATCTCCCCGGCCAGCGCCGGCGACGTGCGGCACGAGCTCGACGCGCTCCAAGCCGGCGTGACACCCCTGCTCGACTGACGGATGCGCCCGGCCAGGCGACCGAACAATCTACGGTCACCGCGGCGTGAGGGAGGGATCATCGTCGGAAAATAAAACCGCCCGACCGAGTTTGCGCGCGATTATTCGGCGGAAACCCATTTGAAACAGGAAGCCAGCAGTATTTCCTGCAGGGACCAGTTGATTCTTCGGGCTGACCCCGCATCCAATCCCTTCCCCCAACTGGAGCAATCATGCGCGTCGGAATCCCCAGCGAGATCAAGAACAACGAGAACCGAGTGGCCATCACCCCCGCGGGAGTGTCCGAACTCACCCGTCGAGGCCACGACGTGGTCATCCAGCGTGGGGCCGGCCTCGGCTCCTCCATCACCGACGACGCCTACGCCCTGGCCGGTGCCACCATCCTCGACACCGCGGCCGAGGTGTGGGCCGCCGCCGAGCTGCTGCTCAAGGTGAAGGAGCCCATCGCGGCCGAATACGGCTACCTCCGCGCCGACCAGGTGCTCTTCACCTACCTGCACCTCGCCGCCGATCGCGCCCAGACCGAGGCGCTGCTCGCCTCCGGCACCACCGCCATCGCCTACGAGACCGTGCAGCTGCCCAACCGCACCCTGCCGCTGCTCTCTCCCATGAGCGAGGTCGCCGGGCGACTGGCCACCCAGGTGGGCGCGTACCACCTGATGAGCGCGGCCGGCGGGCGCGGCATCCTGCTCGGCGGCGTGCCCGGCACCCCCAAGGCCAAGGTCGTCGTGATCGGCGGCGGCGTCGCGGGCGAGCACGCGGCGGCCAACGCCCTGGGCATGGGCGCCGACGTCACCATCATCGACCTGTCCGTGCCGCGCCTGCGCGAGCTGGAGAATCGGTTCGACGGCACGATCCAGACCCGGGTCTCCACCGCGTATGAGATCGCCGCCCAGCTTGCCGACGCCGACCTCGTGATCGGCTCGGTGCTCATCCCCGGTGCCGCAGCGCCCAAGCTCGTCACCGACGAGATGGTCGCCGGTATGAAGAAGGGTTCGGTGCTCGTGGACATCGCCATCGACCAGGGCGGCTGCTTCGAGGGTTCCCGGCCCACCACGCACGACGAACCCACCTTCGACGTGCACAACTCGGTCTACTACTGCGTCGCCAACATGCCCGGCGCCGTGCCTGAGACGTCCACCCGGGCGCTCACCAACGCCACCCTGCCCTACGTGATCGCGCTCGCCGACAAGGGCTGGGAACTGGCCATCGCCGATGACGCCGCGCTCGAGGCCGGCCTGAACATCCACGCCGGCACCGTCACCAACGCCGGCGTCGCCGCCGCACTCGGCCTGCCGCTCGCCGCCGCCCGCGGCTGACACGAGTCGGCGCGCCACGCTCGGGGCGCGGCACCCGCATAACGGCGCGGCACCCGCGCAACGAGACCGACGGATGCGTCCCCACGCGCCACGCGGGGCACGCGCCGTTTCGCGGGTGGCGTGCCACCCGCCTGGCGGCGCGGCACCCGCGCAACGGCAGAAACCATCCTCGCGGCGCAGCACCGGCGCGCGGGGCCTCATCCCCTGCGGATCGCGCTCAGGCGACGTCGACGGCCGGCACCAGCGCGGCCAGCTCCGCCAACTGGGAGGCGAGCGCCCGCTCGTGACGCTCGGACGGCAGGAACACGCCCTCGACGACGTGCTCGGCCACCCAGGCGATCTCCACATTGGCCGCGAGCACCCGCATGCCGAGGTTCACCATCACCGGCTGCAGCGCCGTGACCGCCCGGGTGCCGCCGGAGAGCCCGCCGTAGCTGACCAGCCCAACGGGCTTGCCCGCCCACTCGCCGTGCAGGTGGTCGATCGCGTTCTTCAGCGGGGCGGAGTAACTGTGGTTGTACTCCGGCAGCACGAAGATCACAGCGTCCACAGCCTCCACCCGGCGGCTCCACTCCCAGGTGAGCTCGCTCGTGTACTGCTTGAGGCGAGGATGGTGGGGCTCGGCCAGCATCGGCAGCACGAACGCGGCGAGGTCCACCACATCCACCTCGACATCGCCGGCCTGCCGCGCCGCCTGCGCGACCCAGTCGCCCACCGGCCCGCCGACCCGGCCCACCCGGGTGCTCGCGATCACAACCATCAACCTCATCTGTCGGCCACCTCTCCCACGGGCCGCGCATCCCAGCGTGCCCAATCTGCGCTGATTCCCTCGGCTGCGCGCAACAGCTGCGGCAGGTAGTCGTCGACCAGGGTCTGCATGCTCGTCTCGTACGCATGCGTGTTGAGATTGACGGCCGCGACAACCGCACCCGCGCCATTGCGGATGGGTGCCGCGACCGACCGGATGGCCGGAGCCAGCTGTTGGTCGGTGATCGCCCAGCCGCGTTCCCGCACCTCGGCGAGCGCCGCATCGATCTCGGTCCGGCTGGGCGTCCAGACCGCCGTCACGGGCGACCGGCTCGGCTTGCTCAGCGTCGCCTCGAGGGCATCCGGGGTCAGCCCGGCCAGCAGCACCTTGCCGAGCGAGGTCGCGTAGGCGGGAAACCGGGTGCCGATCGTGACCGACAGCGCCACCAGCTTGGGCACGGCCACCCGGGCGACGTAGACCACGTCGGCGCCGTCGAGTTGGGCCACCGAGCAGGACTCGTTCACGCGGGTGCTCAGGTCGGTGAGGTGCGGCCGGGAGAGCTCCCAGATGTTGCTCGAGCACACGTAGGCCATGCCCAGCTCCAGCACCCGCGGGGTGAGGCTGAAGCCGGCATCGTCGCTCCGCACATAGCCGAGCTCGGCCAGGGTGATCAGGATGCGCCGAGCGGTGGGCCGGGCGAGCCCTGTCGCGGTCGCCACCTCACTGAGGTTGAGCACCGGGCGGCCGGGGGCGAAGACCGTGAGCACGTCCAGGCCGCGGGCAATCGCCTCGATGAAATCGGGACTCTCGGTGGCGCGCGCCATCACAACCTCTCCGCGTCGGGCCACGCCGGGCGGACCACGGGAAATCTGCCCGCCACCCTTGACCGTCGATCGCTTCTGGGGTTCACTATAGATCACTGTCCGCCCAGCGGACAGTCGTCCGCAGAATTGAAAGGCAAAGATGCCTCACCCATTCGCATCGACCCCCACGGGTGCCCCGCGCACCGTCGAGGCGCCCGCACCCCAGGCCGGCCCGCTCGACGGCCTGCTCGTGGCCGACTTCTCCCGTGTCTTGGCCGGCCCGTACTCCACCCAGCTGATGGGCGACCTCGGCGCCACCATCGTCAAGGTGGAGGGCCCCTCCGGCGACGAGACCCGCGACTGGGCGCCGCCCGAACGCGACGGCGTCTCCACGTACTACCTGGGCGTCAACCGCAACAAGCGCAGCATCACCCTCAACCTCGCCGACGCCGGCGATCGCTCTCTCGCGCAGGAACTCGCCCGCCGGGCCGACATCGTGATCGAGAACTTCAAGCCGGGGGGCCTGGCCAAGTTCGGCCTGGACTACGCCTCCGTGCGCGAAGGCAACCCGGCCGTGATCTACGCGTCGATCAGCGGCTTCGGCACCGCCGGCGGCGCCGCGCTGCCCGGCTACGACCTGATCGTGCAGGCCATGAGCGGCCTGATGAGCCTCACCGGCGACGCCGACGGCACCCCGTTCCGCAGCGGAGTCTCGGTGTTCGACGTCATGACGGGCATGCAGGCCACCGTCGGCATCCTGGCTGCGCTCAACCACCGCAACAGCACCGGGCAGGGCCAGCAGGTGGAGGTGAACCTGCTCTCCACCGCCCTGTCGGCGATGGCCAACCACAGTTCCACCTACGTCGCGGGCGGCCAGGTGCCGTTCCGCATGGGCAATGCCCACCCCAGCCTGTTCCCCTACGAACCCCTGCCGGCCAGCGACGGTGACATCGTGATCGTGGCGGCCAACGATGCCCAGTTCGTCAAGCTCGCGGGCGCGCTCGGCCACCCGGAGTGGGCCGAAGACGACAGGTTCGCCCGCACCGTGTCCCGCAATCAGAACCGGGAGACGCTCCGGCCGCTACTGGTGGCCGCCCTCGCCACGAAGACCACCGCAGAGTGGTTCGATGAGCTCACCCTGGCCGGAGTGGCCTGCGGACCGATCAACACCATCGACGACGGCGTTGCCCTGGCCGAACGGCTGGGCCTCAAGCCGGTCGTGCAGGTGGGCACGGGCGACGCGGCCATCCCCATGGTGCGCAACCCCATCGACTTCTCCCTCACCCCCGCCCGCTACCTGTCACCGCCACCCGCGCTCGGGCAGGATGCCGCGGAGATCCGCCAGTGGCTCTCCCGATCTGACGCCGACCACGAGAACATCCCCTACGACGAGAGCGAGTTCGACCTGTGACCGACTACCCCACCGGCCTGGGCACCAGCGACCGCGACACCATCTCGCTGCTCGGCCACGACCTCGCCGGCGACCTGCTCGGCACCGTCACCTTCGGCGAACTCGCCTTCTGGCTGGCCACCCAGCAGCGACCCACCCCCGGGCAGCTGCGCGTGTTCGAGGCCGTTCTCGTCTCGCTGGCCGACCACGGCTTCACCCCCACCGCCATCGCCGCCCGGCTCACCTACTACTCCGCCCCCGACTCGCTGCAAGGCGCCATAGCCGCGGGCCTGCTCGGCGGTGGCAGCCGCTTCCTCGGCGTCACCGAAGACACCGGAATGTTCCTGCACACCGCGCTGGCCGACCTCGGCGACACGAGCGGCTTCACCGACGAGCAGTGGGATGCCGCGGCCCTCACCCTGCTCACCCAGACGAAGCAGTCCGGCCGCCGGGTGCCCGGCCTCGGCCATCCGGTGCACAAGCTGCGCGATCCCCGCACTGACGTGATCATCCGCATCGCCGATGAGCAGGGCCTGCGCGGTGCGCACCTGCGCCTGTTCGAGGCCATCGGCCGCACCAACGGCCAGGTGCTGGGCAAGGACCTGCCGCTGAACGGCGCGGGTGTGGCCGGCGCCGCGCTGGCCGACCTGGGCCTGCCCATCGAGCTGCTGCGCGGCTTCGCCCTGCTCGCCCGCACCGCCGGGCTGATCGGCCACCTCGCCGAGGAGCGCATCAACCCCATCGCCCCGGCGATCTACGCCGAGGTCGACCGCAACGCCGTGTACGTGCCCGCCATCCCCACCAACTAGTCCAGCGTCAGCCTCGAAGCAGAAGTCTCGAAGGAGAGAAATGGCCACCCTGAGCGCGGTGCTCGCCACCACCCACCACCCGTTCTACCTCAAAGCCACCACGGCGCCGCCGGAAGAGCGGATGCCGCAGGCCGACGAGTGGAAGCGCAAGGTGGAGGCCTATCGCGAGACCCTCACGGTGGCCAAGCCCGACATCCTGGTGATGGTCGGTGCCGACCACTTCCATCAGTTCTTCTCCGACAACTACCCCACCTTCCTCATCGGCAAGCAGCCGATGTACGACGCCACCTTCTACAACGAGACCCGGGAGTTCGGTCTGCCGACCTTCCTGCTGCAGGGCCACGAGGAGCTTTCCGGCTACATGTTGCAGGGGCTGCTCGACCGCGGCTTCGACTTCTCGGTCAGCCACGAGCTCAAGATCGACCACTCGATCATCTGCCCGATCATCACCACCCGGCCGGATGCCGACCTGCCGATCGTGCCCATCTACACGAACATCTTCGCTCCCCCGCTGCCGAGCCCCAAGCGGTTCTGGGACCTGGGCCGGGCCATCCGTTCGATCATCGACGAGTGGCCGAGCGACCTGCGGGTGGCGGCGGTGGGCAGCGGTCACCTCTCGCTCGAGCTCGGCGGCCCGCGCCAGTTCGGCGAGACCGGCCCCGACCCCGAGTTCGACCTGCAGGCCATCGAGTGGCTGCGCACCGGTGACATCGACGGGATCCTCGCCAACGTCACCCACGAGAGCATGTCGGGTGCCGGCAACGCCACCCACGGGTTCATGGACCTGATCCTGATGATGGGCATCGCCGGGCCGATCGAGGCGTCCTACGTCGACAGCCTCGACCTCTTCCATACCCGCGAGGCCTATGTGACGTGGTACCCGGAGGGGGCGCCGTCGTGAGCATCTACTACGTGAACAAGTTCCTGTTCCAGGTCGACGCCGACCCCGAGCTGCTCGCCCGGTACAAGGCCGACCCGGCCGAGCTGGTGGCCTGGTGGGAGACGGAGCGCGGACCCTGGTTGAACCGGGTGGAACGCACCACCTGGTTGGGCTTCACCGACACCGAACGCCGCGCGCTCGTCGAGCACGACTACGTGACCCTGTTCGAACTCGGTGCGCACTTCTTCCTCTCGCTCACGATCTTCATCGCGATCTACGACGCCGACTACGCCGCCCGGTCCGGCCCGCTCTCCTTCCAACGGGAGTACGGCGCCAACCTCGCCCACTGGATGGGCAAGGAGTACCCGAGCGTCGCCCTGTAACACTGCCGCACCGCCCCCAGTTCGTCATTCGCCCGACTAAGGCAAAGGAGCCCGTCATGCCCGTCACCCCCGTTCCCGCCCTGCCCGACCACGCGCCGCCCGCCACGGTTTTCCGCGACGCCACCGTGCTCACGATGGATGCCGGCCGGCAGATCCTGCCGCACACCGATGTGCTCATCGTCGACGACAGCATTGCGGCGATCGGCCCGCACCTCGTGGTGCCGGACGGCACCTTCGAGATCGACGCGGCCGGCGGCATCCTGATGCCGGGCATGATCGACACGCACCGGCACATGTGGCAGACCGCGATGCGCGGCTACGGCGCCGACTGGACCCTCACCCAGTACTTCGTCTGGTACTACCTCGAACACGGCAAGCACTTCCGCCCGCAGGATGTCTACGCCGGCAACCTGCTCTCCTCGCTCGACGCCATCGACGCCGGCATCACCACCACGGTGGACTGGTCGCACGGGCTGCGCACCATCGAGCACGCTGAGGCGGCGCTCGCGGCGCTGCAGGAGGCGCCCGGCCGCTCGGTGCTGGCCTACGGCAACATCTTCGCCGGGCCCTGGGAGTGGTCGGACTCCGACGAGTTCAAGGCCTTCGCCGCCGCCCGCGAGAAGGGCAACGAGATGCTTGGCTTCCAGATGGCGTTCGACGTCACCGGCGATCCCACCTTCCCCGAGCGGCGCGCCTTCGAGGTGGCTCGCGACCTCGACCTGGCCGTCACCACGCACGCCGGGGTGTGGGGAGCGACCAACGACGACGGCATCCGGCTGATGTACGAGAACGGCTTCATGACCCCCGGCACGGTCTACGTGCACGCGGCCACCCTCTCCGACGACTCCTACCAGCGCATCGCCGCCACCGGTGGATCGGTGTCGCTGTCGACCGAGAGCGAGCAGAGCTGCGGCCAGGGCTACCCGCCGTCGTGGGTGCTGCGCTCGCACGGCATCCCGGTGTCTCTCTCGGTGGACACCAGCGTCTGGTTCAGCAGCGACCTGTTCGCCGCGATGCGCACCACCCTCGGCGCCGACCGCTCGATCGAGCACATGAAGGCGCACGAGCTGGGCGACACCGTCACGCACTCGCACCTGCGCGCCGAACACGTGGTGGACTGGGCCACCCGCGGCGGCGCAGCAGCACTCGGCAAGGAGGCCACCCTGGGCTCTATCGAGGTGGGCAAGAAGGCGGATGTGGTGCTGGTGAAGAACGACGCCTCACCGTCGATGTTCCCGGTTCTGAACCCTTACGGGCACATCGCCCTGCAGGCCAACCGGGCCGACGTGCACACCGTGCTCGTGAACGGGAGGATCGTCAAGTACGCCAACGCCCTCGTCGGCGACCAGCTCGCGACGGCCCGCACCGCGGTGGAGGACACCATCACCCACCTGCAGTCCACCCTCGGCGATGAGGTCTGGAACGCGGGCATGAACCCCGACATCCCGGCCACGAAGATCCTCGACAACCCGTACACCTACACGGAGTACCGCACGAGCTCGACGCACGAGGCCGCGGAGGTCTGAGCCGGCCTGGGAGGCGGACGCTGCTGTGCGGGTCAGGCGCCGCTTCCCAGCCGAGGTGCGCGGGTCAGGCGCCGCTACGCCCCGGGCACGCCACCTGCGTAGCGGCATACCACCCGCGCATCTCGCCCCAGCCGAGGTGCGCGCGGCGGATGCCTAGACCTTCATCCGCAGCGCCGTCACGAAGGTCGGAATGGTGATGATCAGCTGCCATGCGATCACGGGGATGATGACCATCGCCTCGGCGGGCGCGGCCCACCAGGGGCTCTGGGCCAGAAGCATGAGCGCCACGGTGATCACGAAGACCACCGAGAGCACCCGGTACGACTGCGCGTAGACCAGGCCACGGATCTGCGCCTGCCGCTCGTCGAGCACCTCGGGCGAGAGCTCTTCAACGCCGCGCGTGGAGGCCTTGAGACCGCCGAGCGTGATCACCATCGCGATCATGAGCACCACCATGCCGCCGATGAAGACGCCGACGGGCATCAGCCCGGCGGTGCCGATGAGCACCCCTTCCACCACCAGGATGGCGATGAGTCCGGCAGCCAAGAGGCGCCGAGCTCGCGGGTTGCGCAGGCTCTCCATCGAGGGGTCGTCCAGTCGGGCCGCCCGGCGCTGCTGGGAGGTCAAGGATGTGTTCATCGGCGTTCTCCTTCGGTGTTGTAGAGCTGGTCGGCCATGCTGGCGAACGGGGTCAGCGAGAAGACGGCGTCGAGCGGAACCCCCAGTGCCGCGGCAATTCGCAGTGCGAGCACCAGGCTCGGGCTGTACTCCCCGCGCTCGAGGTAGCCGATGGTTTGGTAGTGCACCCCGGCCAGCTCAGCAAGCTCTTTGCGACTCATGCCGCGCTCGGCGCGCAGCACGGGCAGCCGCGTATAGAACTGAGGCTGCTCATCCTGCACTTGCTTCTTCATGTAGTAAATGTACTACATATGTCTGTATTCGCACAAGATGCGACGGAGAGAAACCCCCCGGTCAGACGCTCGCGCCCCGTGCCGCGCATCGTAAGCTGAGCCCGTGGGGGACACGAGAAAACGCGCAGTGGTCGCCGGGGCATCCGGATTCATCGGCCACAGGCTCATTCGCGAGCTCCTCGACCAGGGGTACCAGGTCGCCTGCATCGGCCGCTCGGGTCCCGACGCGAGGTGGGGCGACGACGCCGCCGTGCTGTCACTGGTCGACGGCGCCGATCTGCTGGTGAACCTGGCGGGAAAGATCGTGAACTGCCGGTACACGGAGGCCAATCGCACCGAGATCCTCCACTCCCGCGTCGACACCACCAGAGCGCTGCATCGGGCGGTCGCGGCGAGCGCGAAGCCGCCGCGGCTGTGGCTGAACGCGAGCACCGCCACGATCTACCGATACGCGCTCGACCGCCCGATGACCGAGTCCACGGGCGAGCTCGGCACCGGCTTCTCGGTCGACATCGCGCGCGACTGGGAGCGTGAGTTCTTCACCGGCGACCTCCCCCAGACCCGACGGGTGGCGCTGCGGATGGCGATCGTGCTCGGCGACGGTCCCGCCACCGCGATTCTCGTGCGGCTGGCTCGATGGGGCCTCGGCGGAGTGCAGATCGATGGCTGGTGGTTTCCGCACCGGCGCTACCGCGGCATCGGCCACGCCCCCTCCGGCGACGGCTCGGCGCCCGCGCACCGTTCGCACGGCCGCCAACGGTTCAGCTGGATCCACATCGACGACGTTGTCGGCGCCATGAAGTTCATCGTCTCCCACGATGAGATCACCGGGCCGGTCAACCTGGCGGCGCCTCACCCCAGCGACAATCGCACGCTCATGGCCACGCTGCGCCGCGCGGTGGGGGCCCCGATCGGTTTGCCGGCCTTCCGCTGGATGCTCGAACCGGCCATGTGGGTGCTCCGAACCGAGCCCGAACTAGTACTGAAGAGCCGCTGGGTGGAGCCGGAACGGTTACTCGCCGCCGGGTATACCTTCGCCTGGCCGCACCTTGACCCGGCGATCGACGACGTCGTGCCACGACGGGGCAGCCGTAGCCGCTGAGATGCTTGCGCCCAATCCGGGATCATTTCCGCGAAAACGGTAATAGAGTACGTTTCATGCCTCAGATACGGATCAAAGACGCGGCCGCGTTCCTCAGCGTCAGCGACGACACCGTGCGGCGCTGGATCGAGAACGGCACCCTGCCCAGCTCGAAGGATGCCTCCTCCCGCACCGTTGTCGACGGCCTCGCGCTGGCCCGGCTGGCCCGCCAGAACGCGGTGCTGCCCGACGACCCGTCCGGGATCGGCCGCTCAGCCCGCAACCGGTTTGTCGGCCTGGTGACCGACATCGTCATGGACACCGTCATGGCGCAGGTCGAGATCCAGTGCGGTCCGCACCGGGTGGTGTCGCTGATGAGCAGCGAGGCCGTGCGCGAGCTCGGCCTCGAACTCGGCTCGGTGGCCATCGCCGTCGTCAAGGCCACCACAGTCATCGTCGAGACCCCGGCGGGCAAGTCGTGACCGGCACACGTCGACTCCGCCCATTCGCTCTGCTGGCCGCGTTCGGCATCCTGGCCGCCGGCCTCACCGGCTGCGCGGCACCCGCCGGGACGGCTTCCACCTCCTCGGCCTCGGCCGACGGCCTCGAGGGCAGCATCACCGTCTTCGCCGCGGCCTCACTTACGGCCACGTTCACCGAACTCGTCGACGCCTTCGAGGCCGAGCACCCCGGCACCACGGTGGCGCTCAACTTCGCCGGCTCCTCCGACCTCGTCACCCAGATCACCGAGGGCGCCCCGGCCGACGTGTTCGCCTCCGCCGACACCAAGAACATGACCAAGCTCACGGATGCCGGCCTCCAGCAGAGAGACCCCGTCGACTTCGCCACCAATGTGCTCGAGATCGCCGTGCCGCCGGGCAACCCCGCCGGCATCACCGACTTCGCCGACCTGGCTGAGCCCGGGCTCCAACTGGTCGTCTGCGCCCCCGCGGTGCCGTGCGGTTCGGCCACCGCCGCCGTCGCGTCGGCGGCCGGGGTCAGCCTCAGCTCGGTGAGCGAGGAGTCATCGGTCACCGATGTGCTCGGCAAGATCACCTCCGGCCAGGCGGACGCCGGCCTGGTCTACGTCACGGATGTCCAGGCGGCGGGCGACGCCGTCGAGGGCATCGACTTCGCCGAGTCCGGCGAGGCCGTGAACACCTACCCGATCGTGGCGCTCAAGGGCTCCGCCGAGGCGGATGTCGCCCAGGCCTTCATCGACTACGTCACCGGTAGCGCCGGCCAGCGCGTGCTGGCGGCCGCCGGGTTCGGGGCACCGTAACCGCATGAGCCCGGCAGCGAAGCAGTATTCCGGCGTCCCCGCCTGGGTCGCCACCCTCGCCGTGGTCGGCGCGGCATTTGTGCTGCTGCCCCTGGCGGCGATGGTGCTGCGGGTCAACTGGGCGGAGTTCATTCCGTTGATCACCTCGGAGTCCTCGGTTGCCGCGCTGCTGCTCAGCCTGCGCACGTCGCTCGCGGCCACGGCGCTCTGCGTGCTCTTCGGGGTGCCCATGGCGCTGGTGCTGGCCCGCACCCACTTCTGGGGGCAGAAGATGCTCCGCTCGCTGGTGCTGCTGCCGCTGGTGCTCCCGCCGGTCGTGGGCGGCATCGCCCTGCTCTACACCTTCGGCCGCCGGGGCCTTCTGGGCCAGACCTTCCAGGCGCTGGGCATCGAGATCGCCTTCTCGACCACGGCCGTCGTCATCGCGCAGACCTTTGTGGCGCTGCCGTTCCTGGTGCTCAGCCTCGAAGGCGCGTTGCGCACGGTGGGCACCCGTTACGAGGCCGTCGGGGCCACCCTCGGGGCGAGCCCCACGACGGTATTGCGGCGCATCACCCTGCCGCTCGTCGTGCCGGCCGTCATCTCCGGCGCGGTGCTGTCGTTCGCCCGCGCGCTCGGCGAGTTCGGCGCCACCCTCACCTTTGCCGGCAGTCTGCAGGGCACCACCCGTACCCTGCCACTGGAGATCTACCTGCAGCGGGAGACCGACCCCGACACCGCGGTGGCCCTCTCGCTCGTGCTGGTGCTCGTGGCGATCGTGATCGTGAGCCTGGCCCACCGTGCGGGCCTGCCCTCCCTGCGGCCGGCTCGGGTGCCCTCGTGAGCTTCTCCGTCGACGT
This sequence comes from Cryobacterium arcticum, assembly GCF_001679725.1. Classification (NCBI taxonomy): domain Bacteria; kingdom Bacillati; phylum Actinomycetota; class Actinomycetes; order Micrococcales; family Microbacteriaceae; genus Cryobacterium; species Cryobacterium arcticum. The sequence goes on from NZ_CP016282.1 coordinate 3,771,551, forward strand.
GCATGTCGCCGAGCGGGACGTGCGCCTGCACCTCACCGTGGCGGCGGGCGAGACCGTCGCGGTCCTCGGGCCGAACGGCGCCGGCAAGTCCACGCTGCTCGGCGCGATCGCCGGTCTGATCAGGCCCGACAGCGGGCGGAGCGAGCTGAACGGCACGGTGCTGTTCGACCTGCCGGACGGGCCGGGCCGCGGCATCTGGCGGCCGGCGCACCAGCGCGGCGTCTCCCTCCTCGCCCAGGAACCCCTGCTGTTCCCGCACCTCAGCGTGCTCGACAACGTCGCATTCGGCCCGCGCAGCACCGGCGCCACGACGGCCGGCGCCCGCGAGACGGCCGCCCGTTGGCTGGGCGAGGTGGATGCCGAACCGCTCGCGGCGCGTCGCCCGGCCGAGCTGTCCGGCGGGCAGGCGCAACGCATCGCGGTGGCCCGCGCCTTGGCCTCCGACCCCGGCCTGCTGCTGCTCGACGAACCGCTGGCCGCCCTTGACGTCTCGGTGGCGCCGGCGGTGCGGCGGATGCTGCGCCGCGTGCTTGTCGATCGCAGTGCCGTCATCGTGACGCACGATGTGCTCGACGCGTACACGCTCGCCGATCGGGTGGTCATCGTGGAGAACGGCCGGATCAGCGACGAGGGCATCCCTGCCGAGGTCTTCGACCTTCCCCGGGGCGCCTTCGCGGCCTCACTTTCCGGGGTCAACCTGGTCACCGGCATCCGTCGCGGTCACACCCTCCTGACCGCGGAGGGCGACGAGATCACCCTCGCCGCCGACGGGACCGCGCCCGAGGGCGCCCGGTTGTCACTCGCGGTTCGTCCCGCCGCGGTGACGGTGACGGTCGAGCAGCCCACCGACCTGGCCGTCACCCGGGTGTGCGCGCGCATGATCGACCTCGAACCCCGCGGCGACGTCGTGCGAGTCCGCAGCTCCGTGCTGGCCGCGGATGTCAGCCCACAGCAGGCGGCCCAGCTCGACCCGGCCGTCGGCTCCCCGGTCTGGTTCTCGTTTCCGGCGAGCGCGGGCACGCTCTATCCCAGCGCCCGAGCCGAGGACCCCAGCGGCAATTGAGACTCTCAGGCCCAGCCGACCACATCGGCGCGGGCAGGCGCGCTATTCTCGTGGCGAAACGCGTCGCCGACTGAGGAGGCCGCTGATGAGCGTCGGACTGACCATCACCCGAACCATCGCGGCGCCGCCCGAGCGCGTGTTCGCCGCCTGGACCAAGCCCGAGCAGTTCGCCGTGTGGTTCGGCGGTGCCGCCGTCGAGGTGCCGCCGGAAACGGTGTCGATGGACGTGCGGGTGGGCGGCCTCTGGACTGCCGAGATGCGGGTTCCGGACGGCACCGCGATCCAATGGCACGGCCGCTACACCGAGGTCGAGCCACCGCACCTCCTGGCCTTCACCATGGACGACGACCCGGCGACCGACACCGTCGAACCCGTCGTGGTGACCTTCGCCCCGGCCGAGGGCGGCACCGAGATGCGGCTCACTCAACCCCGCGACGACCTCACCACCGAGCAGCTGGCTCAGACCCTGGTGGGTTACAACGAGTTCTTCGACAGCCTGGACCTGCTGCTGTCCGGCCGCGACTGACCCGGGCGCGGCTAGGCCGAATTCCGCAGGTCCAGCACCAGTCGGGGCGTCTGCCCGCGGCGCACCGAGGTGGACCAGCGTGCGGCGGGGTAGGCCAGGCGCACAACGAAGTAGTTGAGGTACTCCACCACCCCGAATGCCCACACGGCCACCGTGAGCACGGCGACGGCGATGTTCTCCGGCCACCAGATCACTACGCCGACGAGGCCGCCCGCCAGCAGCAGCACATCCAGCAGCCGGAATGCCCGGTACACGGCCGCGAGCGAAGTGGGCATCGCCGCCCGTTCGACCCAGCTCCGGGCCAGGAGCCAATACGTGCCCGCCTGCAGGAGAACCACGAGCAGCGGAAGCAGCGCCGACCATAGGGCGGCGGCATCCCCGGCGGACTCGAGCCTGGGCGCGATCATGACGCCGGCCACCACGGCGAAGGTGAGGCATGCGGCCAGTTCACCCAGACCGAGGTTCAGATACCTGCGCCTCAGGGCCGTGCGCCGATCAGTGGTCACATCGATACCCTAGCCGCGGCTGAGGGACCCGTCACCGAACCGCGGTGGTGACCAGCCGTTCCAGACGCACGATGCCGGCGTAGCGGCCGGCGTTGTCGGTCACGATCAGCGGATCATAACGGTGGGCCCGGTCGCGGGTGATCGCCCGGAGCAGGGCATCCCGCACCGGGGTGTCGAGTGTGACCCGCAGCGCATCCACCGCCATGCCGAGGTGGGCGCTCTCGCTGTCGAGAACCGAGACCGGTCGGGTGTGGTGGTCGATGAGAACCACGGTGCGCACCCCGGGCTCGTCGGTGAAGATCTGGGCGGCCAGCGCGACGCTCGCCACGGCGGGGGCGACGTCGAGCAGGTCGCGCACGGTGGGCACCGGATTCGACACCTTTGCCGGCAGGACCGTTGTCGCCAGGGCCGGCCAGGCGGGCCCGGGCCGGGCGAGGTAGTACCCCTGGGCGAGCGGAACCCCGAGTGCCGTGATGGTGTCGTACTCCGCCGCGGTCTCGATGCCCTCGGCCAGCACCCAGGAGTCGATCCGGCTCGCGAAGGTGCCGATCATCTCCACGAGGGCCCGCTTCGCTTCGTCGGCGTCGATGCCCTGGATGAGTTCACGGTCGAGTTTGATCAAGGCCGGCTTGAGCGCGAGCAGGCGAGACAGGCCGGCATAGCCCGAGCCGAGGTCGTCGACGGCGATGAGGCCGCCGGCGGCACGGATGGCGTCGAGCTCCGGCTCCAGATCGGTGGCGGACTCGATCGACGATTGTTCGGTGAGCTCCACGAAGACGCCCTGCAGGTCAGAGTGCTCCCGCCAGACCGCGCGGATGACGTCGGCCCGGAGCACCGGCGGCGACACGTTCACGGTGAGGAAGCAGTTGGCCGGCAGCGTCCCTCGTTCCGCGAGGATCACGCGCAGGCAGGCCGCCTCGATCTCCGCCGCCCGGCCGGTCGCGCGCGCCTGCGCGAACAGGTCTTCCACGCCGGCGCCGTCGGGCATCTCGAAGCGGGCCAGTCCCTCGAACCCCACCACGACGCCACGGGCGGTGTCGACGATCGGTTGGAAGGCGGCCGACACCCCGGTTCCGGCGCTGACCGCGTCCAGCAGGGCGCTCCACTGCGCAGCCGAGAGCGGTGCGGCGGGGAGCGGAGTCGTCAGGAGACGACCACGATCCGGTCCATGACGCTCTGGGCCAGCTCGGGGCTCACGGTCTCGATGCCGTGGGCGGCGCTGGCGTGCTGGGCGACCAGCACGAGGATCTCGTCATCGGTGGAACTGACCCAACTCGCCGTGCAGCCCGGCACCACGTCGCCGCATGCAAATGACTTCATAACACTCTCCCCCTGTCGTTCTCGCCACCCGGGCGACTTCTATGCTTTCGTATGCTTCCTAGCATAGTTCGGCGGCGATCCGCTTGCGGATTGGTCATGCAGCGGTCACGACCTGGGTCTTTCCCGCTTTGTCCTGCCATCCCCGCCGATCGCCGAACAGCATGGGGAAGCCGAAGGCCAGCCAGACCACCAGCAGGATCGGCAGCACGGAGAGAAGCGATGTGCCCCTTTCGCTGTTCCCCACCCCACCGTTGGCAACGATGCCGAAGAGTGTCCAGGCCGACGAGGCGGTGGCGACGACAGGCACCGCGAGTACCAGGGTGCGGGCAAAGAACCCGCCGTAACTGACCGGGCCGCCGGTTCGCTCATCGACCAGCCGGATGTGCGCGGCAAGCTGACCTATCGATGCCCGTCTGGTTCTGGAAAGACGGAGGTTGAGCAACAGCACGCCGATCGGCACGAGGAACAGCGAGCCGACGCCCAGCTTGAGCACAGCATTGGCCACCGTGACGTTACCCACCGTGTCGAGGTTGAAGCCCACCATGAAGCAGGTGAAGAACACGATTCCAGTCAGCAGCGTCGTGCCGACCACATCGATGAAGAACGCGACGGCTCGAGCCACTGCGGCGGCAGGCGGCCGAGCGAGGTCGGTCTGGGCATTCAACTCTGCTGGCGTCACACGCTCACCCTAGGGTGTGGGGCCGGGTTAGTAGCGCACCTCGTCGATGGGCCCGCCGCCGGCGAGGTCTTCGAGCAGCAGTTCCGGGTGGTCGCGCACGGTGTTCCGCAGCCGCCACGGGGTGCTGAACAGGGCCAGCAGGGTGCCGTCGCTGCGGCGCAGCACCTCCACCTGACGGTCGTGGCCGAGGATCAGTGCGCTCTCCTTGTCGGTGCGGCGCGCCAGCTGGTACGGCAGCACATCACTGCGGATGGCGGCGCCGAAGTCGTGCGACATCCGCTCCTCGACGACCTCGAACTGCATCGGGCCCACGGCGCCGAGCACGGGGGCCTGGTCGCCGCGGAGGTCGGAGCGCATCACCTGGATGACGCCCTCGTGGTCGAGCTGGTCGATGCCGCGGCGGAACTGCTTGTGCTTGCTGGTGTCGGCGGGGCGCACGGCGCGGAAGTGCGCGGGCGCGAACATCGGCAGCGGCGGGAAGGTGACGGCCGGGCTTCCCTCGTGGATGGAGTCGCCGACGCGGAGCGCGGATGCGTTGACCAGGCCCACGATGTCGCCGGGCCAGGCCTCCTCGGCCACCTCGCGGTCCTTGCCGAAGAGCTGCTGCGCGTACTTGGTGGCGAACGGCCGGCCGGTGGCGGAGTGGGTGACGACCATGCCGCGGCGGAACTGGCCGGAGCAGACCCGCACGAAGGCGACGTAGTCGCGGTGCGAGGAGTTCATGCCGGACTGCACCTTGAAGACGAAGCCGGAGAACGGGCTGGTCACCGGGCGGTGGCCGCCGTCGGCGTCCAGGCGCGCCTCGGCGGGCGGGGCGAAGTCCACCAGGGTGTCGAGGATGTGCTGCACGCCGAAGTTGAGCACCGCGGCGGAGAACAGCACCGGGGTGGTGACGCCGCCGAGGAAGGACTCCTCGTCGTGGTTCTGGCCCTCCTCGGCGAGGAGTTCGGACTCCTCGGCGGCGGCAACCCAGGCGTCGCCCTCTTCGATCGCGGCCTCGGCGGCGGTGGTGCGCTCGGAGTCGGCGCGGGTGGCGCCGCCGGCGGTGCGGTTGAAGCGGATGAAGTCGCTGCTCTCCCGTTCGATCACGCCGCGGAAGTCGCCCGCGATGCCGACCGGCCAGGTGAGCGGGGTGGGGATGAGCCCGGTGCGGGTGCGGATCTCGTCCATGAGGTCGAGGGCGGCGGAGCCGGGCCGGTCCCACTTGTTGATCACGGTGATGACGGGCAGGCCCCGCTGCTTGCACACCTCGAAGAGCTTCATGGTCTGCACCTCGAGGCCCTTGCTGGCGTCGACGAGCATGACGGCGGCATCCACCGCGGAGAGCACCCGGAAGGTGTCCTCGGAGAAGTCGGCGTGGCCGGGGGTGTCGACGAGGTTGATCACGCTGTCGCGGTACTCGAACTGGATCGCGGCGGAGGTGATCGAAATGCCACGCTCCTGCTCCATGGTCATCCAGTCGGAGACGGTGCCGCGGCGGCCGGCCTTGCCATGCGTGGCGCCGGCGGTGGTGATGGCGCGGGCGTGCAGCAGCAGCGCCTCGGTGAGCGTGGACTTGCCCGCGTCGGGGTGCGAGATGACGGCGAAGGTGCGCCGGCGCACGGCCTGGGCCTCGACCTCTTTCGGGGACACCTCGGTGCCCGGGGTCATGGTTGTGTCAGCCACGTGCTCAGTTCCTACCTCTTGTAGTACACGAAAATACGCGCACTACCTTCAAATCTACCCGGCGCGGGTCGACCAGCGGCACCCGCTCTGCTTGAATCAAGCCAGACGACGCACGAGGAGACACCATGAGCATGCTCGCCGATAGTCACGATCTGATCCGGGTGCAGGGGGCCAGGGAGAACAACCTCAAGGACATCACCGTCGAGATCCCCAAGCGCCGGCTCACGGTGTTCACCGGGGTCTCCGGTTCCGGCAAGAGCTCGCTGGTGTTCGGCACCATCGCGGCCGAGTCGCAGCGGATGATCAACGAGACCTACAGCGCCTTCCTGCAGGGCTTCATGCCCACGCTGGCCCGGCCCGATGTGGACGTGCTCAGCGGGCTGACCACGGCCATCATCGTGGACCAGGAGCGGATGGGCGCCAACTCCCGGTCCACCGTGGGCACCGCTACCGACGTCAATGCGGCGCTGCGCATCCTTTTCAGCCGGCTCGGTGAGCCGCACATCGGCGCGCCGCAGGCGTTCTCCTTCAACGTGGCCTCCATCTCGGGCTCTGGCGCGGTCACCATGGAACGCGGTGGCACCACCGTGAAGGAGCGGCGCAGCTTCAGCATCACCGGCGGCATGTGCCCGCGTTGCGAGGGCATGGGCACGGTCAACGACATCGACCTCACCCAGCTCTACGACGACTCCAAGTCGCTGAACGAGGGCGCACTCACCATCCCCGGTTACACGGCGGATGGCTGGGGCGTGCGCATCTTCACCGGCTCGGGCTTCCTCGACGCCGACAAGCCGATCCGCGACTACACCACGCGCCAGCTGCAGGACTTCCTCTACAAGGAGCCGGTCAAGGTGAAGGTCGGCGACATCAACATGACCTACGAGGGCCTGATCCCCAAGGTGCAGAAGTCCTTCCTGTCCAAGGACCGCGAGGCAATGCAGCCGCACATCCGCGCCTTCGTGGACCGGGCCGTGACCTTCGCCACCTGCCCGGACTGCGGCGGCAGTCGGCTGAGCGCCGCCGCGCGGTCGTCGCGCATCGATGGGCTGAACATCGCCGAGGCCTGCTCAATGCAGATCAGCGACCTGGCCGAGTGGGTGAACCGGCTGGACGAACCCTCGGTGGCGCCGCTGCTGGCTGAGCTGCGGCACACCCTCAACTCCTTCGTGGAGATCGGGCTCGGCTATCTCTCCCTCGACCGCCCCTCCGGCACCCTGTCCGGCGGTGAGGCGCAGCGCACCAAGATCATCCGGCACCTGGGCTCGTCACTAACCGACGTCACCTACGTCTTCGACGAACCCACCATCGGCCTGCACCCGCACGACATCCAGCGCATGAACGACCTGCTGCTGCGGCTGCGCGACAAGGGCAACACCGTGCTCGTGGTGGAGCACAAGCCGGAGATGATCGCCATCGCCGACCACGTGATCGATCTGGGCCCCGGCGCGGGCACCGCGGGCGGCGAGATCTGCTTCGAAGGCACCCTCGAGGGGCTGCGGGCCAGCGACACCCTCACCGGGCGGCACCTCGACGACCGGGCGGCCGTGAAGCCGGCCGTGCGCGCGGCCACCGGCAGTCTGCAGATCCGCGGCGCCACCGCGAACAACCTGCAGGATGTCGACGTCGACATCCCCCTCGGCGTGCTCGTGGTGCTCACCGGAGTGGCGGGCTCCGGCAAGAGCTCGCTCGTGCACGGCTCGATTCCCGCCGGCGCCGGCGTGGTGTCCATCGACCAGGCCGGCATCAAGGGGTCCCGGCGCAGCAACCCGGCCACCTACACCGGAATGCTCGAACCGATCCGCAAGGCATTCGCCAAGGCCAATGGCGTGAAACCGGCGTTGTTCAGCTCCAACTCCGAGGGCGCCTGCCCCAATTGCAACGGCGCCGGCGTGATCTACACCGACCTGGGCATCATGGCGAGCGTCTCGACCACCTGTGAGGTGTGCGAGGGCAAGCGGTTCGACGCATCCGTGCTGGAGTACCACCTGGGCGGACGCGACATCAGCGAGGTCCTCGCGATGTCGGTGACCGAGGCCGTGGACTTCTTCGCCTCCGGCGAGGCGAAGACGCCGGCCGCGCACACGATCCTTACGGGCATGGCGGATGTGGGACTCGGCTACCTCAGTCTGGGCCAGCCGCTCACTACCCTCTCCGGCGGCGAACGGCAGCGGCTGAAACTGGCCACCCACCTCTCGGAGAAGGGCGGCATCTACGTTCTCGACGAACCCACCACCGGCCTGCACCTGGCCGACGTGGAGCAGCTGCTCGGCCTGCTCGACCGGCTGGTCGACTCGGGCAAGTCGGTGATCGTGGTGGAGCACCACCAGGCCGTGATGGCGCACGCCGACTGGATCATCGACCTGGGCCCCGGCGCCGGCCACGACGGCGGCCGCATCGTCTTCGAGGGCACGCCCGCCGACCTCGTGGCCGACAGGTCCACCCTCACCGGCCAGCACCTCGCGACCTACGTGGGGGCCTGAGCCCGCCGCCGGGAACCGATCTGCCCCGTCCGGACATTCCTGGGTACAGCACTCTCGGTACAGAGTGCGTGAGGGGCAACGATGAAACGGATCAGAGGTCTCGCCGCGGTGCTGGCGCTCGCTCTCTCGGGATGCGCGGCAGGAGCTGCGAGCACACCGAGTCCGTCCACCAGCGAATTCCCGATGTTCACCGACGAAGCGTGGGGCGAGCTGCCGGAGAGCCCGCTCTCGGCTCGGCGCGACAGCGTCGGCGCCTGGGTCCACGACAGGTTCGTGATCGTCGGCGGCTGGTCGGACCGGCCATGCCCCGCGCTCGCAGACTGCGACGTCACTGAACCGGCCCAGCGGACCGGCGCGAGCTACAACCCGTACACCGACATGTGGCAGCGCATCGCGCCGGCACCCGTTCCGGTGAGTCAGTACAGCTCCGTGGTCCTGGGCGGCGACCTCTACCTCTTCGCCTTCGACATCGCCAACGGCGGCCTCGAAGTCGGCCCCGACGGCCAAGTTCCGGTCTCCTTCCTGCGCTATACCCTCGACACAGATACCTGGACCACCCTGCCGTCCCCGCCCTCCGGCGGCGCGCTCATCGCGGCTGGGGACCGGGTGCTCTCCATTTCGGGGTCAGACGAAATCGCGGGCGGCGTCGATTCGGTCTACGACCCCGGCAGCTCGACGTGGACAGCGCTGCCCGACGATCCGCTTGGTCGGAGCTATGACCGCGAAGCGGTGTGGCTGGACAACCAACTGATCCTCGGCGCCAACTCCCTCGGTTCCTTCGACGCCGGCTCCGAAGGACCTGCCGTGGTGCGGCTGGCGATCCTCGACAGCAGCCTCACCGAATGGACAGTCTTACCCGACAGCGACATCACAGGGATCGGGGCCCTCGCAGTAGCCGGCCGGGTCGTGTTCCCCTTTTACGGAGTGACCGCCGACCGCATCGCCCTGGGCGCCGGGCAACCCTACGCCGAGGGCGGTATCTTCAACCCGGTCGACCAGGGCTGGACCGCTCTGCCCGACCTCCCCACGGGGACTCCCCTTGACGAATACGCGAACGGCCGCCCACCCCAGATCGTCGGGGACCAGGTCCTGGTCGGCGGTCAGTTCCTGCTCGACCCCGTCGCGGGCGTCATCACACCACTCCCGCGACCATCGTGGAGCGGTCGCGGCTCGGCGACGGTGATCACCGGCCCCGACAGCATCCTGGTCTGGGGTGGCGTGACCTACGACGGAACGGTCGGCGAGAATCACGCGGACGGGTACCTTCTGGGCCTCTGATCACGACCTACGTGGGGGTCTGAGCCCGCCCGATCGACACCACCAACGACCCCGAGGCGCGGCCGGCGCGCAGGTCGTCGAGCGCGCGGTCGACCTGATCGAACCCGTAGGTCGTGACCGTCGGGCGCAGGCTCAGGTTCTGGGCCAGGCGCAGGAACTCGCGGCCGTCGGCGCGGGTGTTGCAGGTGACGCTGCGCAGGTCGCGCTCGTGGAAGAGGTGCTCTTCGTAGCCGAGCACCGGGATGTCGCTGAGGTGGATGCCGGCGACCACGACCGTGCCGCCGGGCCGGGTGGCCTCGAGCGCCACGGGCACGAGGCCGCCGGCAGGGGCGAACAGGATCGCGGAGTCCAGGTCGTCGGGCGGTCGGGAGGCCTCGTCGCCGACGAACCGGAGCGGCATCGTGCGGGCCAGGTCGCGGTTGGCGTCGCCGCGGGTCATGGCCGAGACGGATGCCCCTGCCGCCAACGCGAGGGCCGCCGTGATGTGCGCGCTGGAGCCGAAGCCGTACAGGCCGAGGTGGCCGCCGGGCGGCAGGTTGGCCCGGCGCAGCGCCCGGTAGCCGATGATGCCGGCGCAGAGCAGCGGTGCCGCGGCGACCGGGTCGGTGCCCGCCGGTAGCGGGTAGGCGAACGCCTCGCGCACCACGGCGTGCCGAGCGAAGCCGCCGTCGGCGTCGTAGCCGGTGAAGCGGGCAGAGGCGCAGAGGTTCTCCCGCCCGGTGAGGCAGTAGTCGCAGCTGCCGCAGGTCTCCCTCAGCCAGGCGATCCCGACCAGGTCGCCTCGTTGGAGCCGGCGCACGGCCGGGCCCGTCGCGATGACCAGGCCGACCACCTGGTGCCCGGGCACCACGGCGCTGCGGTGCGGCGGCAGCTCGCCGTCCACGACGTGCAGGTCGGTGCGGCAGACGCCGCAGGCCAGGCATTCCACGAGCACCTCGTCGGCCTCGGGTGCCGCGACCGCACGGTCCCGGCGCGAGATGCCGTGGTCGCCGGTCGTGACCCAGGCTTCGGTGATGATCACGAGCGCCTCCAGCATCGGTGGATTCCCTGACGCCGCACACTGTACGCCGCGGGCCCAGACCGGGCGACTAATTGTTACCGACCTTTACAAACACGATCTGTGCGTGGGAGAATTGGCACACCAATCGACCGCTGAGGAGCCCCCGCCATGACCCTCGCCTCGATGGTCGACCAGGCTCTCCCGCTCGGCTCCGGCGAGGCCGTGATCGCGGTCGACGTGGGCGGCACCGACACCAAGGCAGCCCTCTTCGACGAGGCAGGTCGCATGCTCGGGCTCAGCCGCACGCCCACTCCTCGCAGGGGCGACGGCACCGCGCTCGCGGTGGTGCACCGGGTGGAGGAGCTGCGGCTGCAGTTCGCCGCGGACTTCCCTTCCATTCACCCGCGCGCGGTGGGGCTGCTGGTTCCGGGAGTTGTCGATGACGACGCCGGCATCGGCGTGCTGTCCACGAACCTGCACTGGTCGAACGTGCCCTTCGCGCAGCTCACCAAGGAACACATCCACTTGCCCACCACGTTCTCGCACGACGTGCGGGCCGCCGGCGAGGCCGAGTTCCGGCTCGGCGCGGCTCGGCCGTTTGGCACCGTGGTGGTGTTGGTCATCGGCACCGGCATCGCCGGGTCCCTGTTCATCGACTCCCGGGCGCACACCGGAGGCGGGTACGCCGGCGAGATCGGTCACTCCATCGTCGATCCGGCCGGCCCGCTCTGCGGCTGCGGCGCGCGCGGCTGCCTGGAGACCATCGCCTCGGCGGGCGCCATCGTGCGCCGCTACGAGCAGCGCACCGGCACGCCGGTCACGGGCGCACGCGAGGTGCTGGCCAGGGCCGAGGCAGGCGACAAGGCGGCGACCGCGATCTGGAGCGAGGCGCTGGATGCCCTCGCGCTCAGCATCGCCCAGCTCGCCGCGGTCCTCGCCCCGGAGGCCGTGGTGATCGGGGGCGGGCTGGCCCAGGCCGGCGATCGCCTCTTCGTTCCGCTGCGCGAGCGGGTGGACGCCCTGCTGAGCTTCCACCGTCGGCCCCGGATCGTGCCGGCGTCGATCGGCGAGAACGCCGGCCTGCTCGGCGGCGCCCTGCGCGCCCGCGACCTGGTCAGGTGACCGGCGCGAGCAGCTCGAGCAGGGCCCGGCCGACGAGCCGGGAGGCGCCGAAGGTGGCGATGTCCGCATAGGCGAGGTCGTCCGACGGCCAGCCCATGTCGATCACGAGCACGTCGTCGCGCTGGGTGCGCAGCAGATCGATCAGGTCGCAGGCGAACGGATGCCGGTGGTTGTCCTTGCCGATCACCAGCACCGGTATCCCGGCGGCAGGTTCGGGCGCGGAGGACTGAGCGCTCGCCCGTGTCAGGGGGCCGGCCTGCCAGAACGCCGCCGGGCGTGAACCCGGGTCGACGAGCACCTCGGAGAACGGTCCCCACGGGGCGCCGCCCACCGCGATGTTGCTCTCGGTGTCGATCCGCACCACCGTCACGGACGGCGCCGCCGCCGCCAGCCAGCGCCGGGCCTGCGCGTTCACGGCGAAGGAGGCCGTGATGCGCGCGGTGTCGAAGGCCGGCTCGGCCGCCGTCAGCGCGGCATCCGGCAGCTGCACCTGCCGGGCCTCCTCGAGCAGCCCTGCGGCCAGCCCGCGCACCCGGTTGGCGGCCTCGGCGAGCCGGTCGCCGCTCAGGCGGCCGGTTTCGACGGCGGCGAGCACCGCGGCCTCGATCCGGTCGAGCTGCTCGGCCGTGTTCTCGGTGCCGAGGCAGAGCAGGTCGCAGCCCGCGGCGAGGGCGGCCGCGGCCGCCCCGGGCACGCCGAGGGTGCCGCTGGCGCCCGTCATGTCGAGGGCGTCGCTGACGATGACACCGCCGAAGCCCAGTTCATCGCGCAGCAGCCCGCCGAGCACGCCGGGCGAGAGGGTCGCCGGGTTCTCCGGGTCGATCCGGGGCAACAGGATGTGCGAGGTCATGATGGTCTTGGCCCCCGCGGCGATCGCGGCCTGGAACGGCACCAACTCCCGCTCCCGCAGGGTCGCCAGCGGCACATCCACCACCGGCATGGCCAAGTGGGAGTCCAGCGCGGTGTCGCCGTGGCCCGGGAAGTGCTTGGGGCACGCCGCCACCCCGGTGGACTGCACGCCCCGCACCCAGGCGGCGGTGTGCCGGGCAGTCGTGGCCGGGTCGGCGCCGAAGCTGCGCACGCCGATCACCGGGTTGAGCGGGTTGGAGTTCACGTCGGCGTCCGGCGCGAAGGTCACGGTGCAGCCGACTTTCCGCAACTCCCAACCGACCTGGCGGGCCACCTCCTCGGTGTAGCCGACGTCGTCGATGCGGCCGAGGATGGCGTTGCCGGGGTAGGGCGAACCCGAGGAGAAGTAGAGCCGGGTGACGTCGCCGCCCTCCTCGTCGATCGCGATGACCGCGAGCGGGTTGGCGGCGCGGATGGCGTCGGTGAGCGCACGCAGCTGCCCGGTCGAGACGATGTTCTGCCCGAACAGGCAGACGGCGCCGAGCCCGTCGCGCAGGCGTTCGGCCAGCCAGCCGGGCAGCTCGGTGCCGACGAAGCCGGGCATCAGGGTGGTCCGGATGTGCCGGCGCAGGTCGGCGTCAACGGGCCCGGCGATTGGCTCGGCGGCGGAACCGGCGGCGGCCTCGTTCGCGCTCATCCCTTGACCGCCCCGCTGACCAGTCCGCTGGTCATCCGGCCCTGCACGATGAGGAAGAAGATGATCACCGGGATGGCCACCAGCGTCGAGGCCGCCATCACCTGGCCCCAGTCGGTGGCCCGGCTCGCGCTGGCCTGGATGAAGCCGCGGAGCCACAGCGGCAGCGTCTGGCTGGAGTTGTCCTGCAGCAGCACCAGGGCCACGGTGAATTCGTTCCAGGCCTGCAGGAAGGCGTACACGCCGGAGGCCACGAGACCGGGGGCGAGGAGCGGAAAGGTGATGCGTAGGAACGCCTGGGTGCGGCTCAGGCCGTCGATCATGGCCGCCTCCTCGAGATCGGCCGGCACCCCGGCGACAAAACCGCGCAGCATCCAGATGGTGAACGGCACCACGGCGGCGATGTAGATGACGCTCACCCCCACGATCGAGTTGAGCAGGTTGAGGCTGCCCATGAGCTTGTACTGGGCGATGAAGAGGCCCTCGGCGGGCAGCATCTGGATGAGCAGCACGGCCAGCACGAACCCCGTGCGGCCGCGGAAGCGGAACCGGCTGATCGCCAGGGCGCCGAGGAAGGCGAAGAACAGGCAGAACACCACGGTGATGCCGGCGATCGCGGTGCTCATGCCCAGGGCGGGCAGGAAGGTGCCGCCCGCGAACACGGCGGCGAAGTTGTCGAACGACCCGCCGAACGGCAGCCAGGTGGGAGTGCTGCTCTGCAGCACCACGTTGGGCAGCAGCGCCGAATTGAGCATCCAGTAGACCGGGAACGCCCAGACCAGCGCGACCACGATGCCCAGGAGCCCGAGAATGATCCGGACCGGGCGGATGCGGCGCCGAACTGTGCTGGCAGGCCGAACTGTGCCGGCGGCCTGAACTGTCGCGGTCATGAGTCGTCCTCCTTGAGCATGCTGCGCACGTAGAACCAGCTCAGCGCCACGGTGAGCACGAGCACGAAGACCGACACGGCGCTGGCCATGGCGAAGTCGCTGGAGCCGACGCCGAGTTGGTAGATGTAGGTGCCGAGCAGGTTGGTCTCGGACGCAATCGAGCCGGCGTCCTGCAGCAGCCGGATCTGGGTGAAGACCCGCAGGTCCCAGATCACCTGCAGCAGCAGGATGATGGCGAGCACCGGCCGGATGATCGGCACGATGATGAACCGCAGCCGCTGGGCCAGCCCCGCTCCGTCGAGCTGGGCGGCTTCGAGCACCTCGGTGGAGACCTGGGTGAGGCCGGCGTAGATGGAGAAGGCCACGAACGGCACGCTCATCCACACCACGATCACCAGGGCGATGAAGAAGAACGAGAGCGGCTCGGCCAGCCAGTTGTGGTTCTGGAAGTCCAGACCCATGCCCGTGAGCACGGTGTTCAGCACGCCGCGGCGCCAGTCGATCAGCCAGTTCCACACCGTCATGGCCGCCACGACTGGCATGGCCCAGGCCAGCAGCAGCGAGATCTGCAGGCTGATGCGCACCGCGCCGGGCACGGCATCCATCAGCAGGGCCATCAGGGTGCCGATGGCCATGGTGACGCCGGCCGTGACTAGGCAGAAGGCCAGCGACCTGGCCACCACGGTCCACATGTACGGGTCGGTGAAGAGGGTCACGTAGTTGTCGAACCAGACGAACTCCGGCGGCTGGCCGAACTGTTGGGAGAGCCCGAACTTCTGCATCGAGGTGACGAACTGCCAGACGAGCGGGTAGCCCAACGCCAGGATCAGGATGGCGCAGGCGAGGATCACGAGCAGGTACGGCGTGGACCTGCCGCGCTTGGGCGGGCGGGGTGGCGGCGGGCCCGCCGGAGCGGCCTGGTCCACCACGAGATTCTGCGTGCTCACGCCGCTCTCCTTTCGGTACTGCCGGGTGGGGAGCCGGCCGGCCGCCCCTCGGGAGGAGGGGCGGGCCGGCCGGGCCGGGGCCAGGACTGCTGACGGGAGGCTACTCGCCGTTCAGCATGGGCGTGAGCTTCTTGTCGTATTCCTGCGCGAGGGCCTTGAGATCGGTCGCGTCCTTGATCTTGCTGAAGAACTCTTCCATCACGAGCGAGCCCTCCACCGTGGCCCAGCCCGGCGCCGCCGGGGTGAGCTTGGAGTTCGACGCCGACGCGATCAGGGCCGTGGCGAACTGGTCGTCACCGAGCGAGTCGACGTAGTCGCTGTTCGCAGGTCCCAGCCCGTTCGTGCCGAGCATGGTCTGGTAGTCCTCCGAGAAGATGATCTTCATCAGGCTCTTGGCCAGGTCGGGGTGCTTGCTCGTGGCCGAGATACCGATGTTGGATCCCCCGGCGAAGACCGGAGCGGGCTTGCCGTCGTTGCCGGGGAGAGCGAAGACGGTATTCTTTGTGTCGTCCCAGGTGCGAGTGGCCTTGCCGTCGGCGTCGGTGCCCAGGGTACCGATCGACCAGTGCGCCCAGGTGGGGGCCATGATCGTGGCGGCGGAGAGGGAGGTGTTCGCCGTGACGGCGCCCTCGGCATCCTTGATCTCGTCGCTGTCGTTGAGGTAGATGTACTGGTTGCTGTCCTTCGCGTCGTTGGGTGCGTTGGAGGCGGACCGGTACAGGTCCTGCAGCTGGGCGAGCCCGGTCAGGGTGTTCTCCGACGCGAGGGTCGAGGTCCAGGTGCCGTCCTTGACCGTGGCGAGTTCCCCGTCGTTGGCGAAGATCCACGAGATGCCGTTCCGCCAGTCCTGGCCGCCCAGGTAGAACCCGGAGAAGCCGGGGATGTTCAGCGGGTTGGCCGCGTTGACCGCGGCGACGCCGGCGTTGAACTCGTCGAGGGTGGTGGGGGTGTCGACCCCGGCAGCCGCCCAGACATCGGAGCGGGCGAACACGGCGCGGGAGCCGAAGTAGTACGGCAGCACGAAGTTCTTGTCGCCCACCTTGCCGGCGTCGACGAACGACTGCAGCAGCTTGTCACCGCCGAGCTCGTCGTACATGTCGGTGATGTCGAGGAACGCGCCCACATTGGTGAACGTCGAGGACTGGGTGTTGCCGAGCTCGGTCACGTCGGGGGTGTTGTTGGCATCGGGCAACGAGGTGGTCAGTTTGGTGACCAGGTCTCCCCAGTCCTGCTGCTGGATGTCCAGGTTCGCGCCGGTCTCCTTGGTGAACTCGGTCTTGAGGTAGTTGCGGAGCTCATCCGGGGTGTCACCGCCGGCCAGCCACAGCGTGATGGTGGTGTCGCTGTTGTCCGCGGAGGGCTCACTGTCCGTGGCATCCGACGAACATCCTGCCAACACGAGAGCGGAGGCCGTGGCCAACGCGGCGAGAGATACGAGCTGTCTCTTCATGAGATCTTCCTTTCGTGGATTGCCGACGTTGGCGGTCGCCACATCGTTGGTGCCGGGTGGATCCGTCGGGTCAGGAGACCCCGAGTTGTGCGGAAAGAACCATGACGGCCGCGCCGCGCAGGACGATGTCTTCGCCTTGCTCGGTCATCCGGAGGGTGAGGTCGCCGGTTTCGGTGGCCATGGTTCTGGCCAGGAGGGTCTCGACGGTGGCGGCAGAGAGGGTGCCGTCGAGGAGTTCGGGGGGTCCGCTGAGCACGATGTCGAGCAGGTTGAGTGCGCCAACGACGGGGGCGAGGATGATGCCGAGGCGCCGGCCGGCCTCGGTGAGGACCCGGTCGACGGCCAATCCGGCCTCAGCCGGGGTGCGGGCCGAGACGGTGGCCTCCTGGATGGCGCTGGTCAGCCGGGGAACGGAGAGCCAGGCTTCGAGGCAGCCGAATTTGCCGCAGGCGCAGAGCGGGCCGTCGTCGGTGCCGACCACGACGTGGCCGATTTCTCCGGCGGCGAAGCGCTCGCCGAAAATGGCCCGGCCGCCGACGAGCAGACCGGCGCCGACGCCGTGGCCGACCTTGACCAGCAGCAGGTCGTGGTCGGCGCCGCCGAAGCTGTGTTCGGCCAGGACCGCGGCGTTCGCGTCGTTGACCACCCGCACCGGCAGCCCGGTGGCCTCCTGCAGGCGGGCCTGCAGCGGCTGGTCGCGCCAGCCGAGGTTGGGGGCGTTGCGCACGACGCCGGCCCGGTCGACGATGCCGGGCGAACCGATCCCCACTCCGAGGATGGGCGCGGTGGCACCGGCGATGACGCGCTTGAGCAGTTCGGCGACGGTGTCGTAGGCCGCCTCCCCGCGCGCCCCGGACAGCTCGAGGTCGGAGCTGGACAGCACGGCGCCGTCGAGGCTGAGCACGGCGCCCCGCAGCCGGGTGTGGCCGGACAGATCGAGCGAGACGATTTGGAACGCGGCCCGGTTGATGTCCAGCAGCGTGGCCGGCTTGCCGGGGCGAGGTTCCTGGCGCTGGCCGAGCTCGATGACGAGGTTCTCCCCCATCAGCTCGCTGATCAGATCGGACACCGTGACCCGGGTGAGCCCGGTTTCGCGGGCCAGGTCGGCGCGGCTCTGCAGGCCGGTGCGGTAGAGCGTCTGCAGCACCAGGGTGCGGTTGTTCAGGCGGATGTGCTCGGGCAGCACCTTGGTGGTCGGGCGCAGGGCCCGGTCCTGGATCGTCCGCGGGGTGCCGGTGGCTGTCATGTTTGTTAGTAAATCTTACGAACTAAATGCGCGCAAGGGAGAACAAACTATTGGCCGGGTTGTTTACCAATTCGTAACGCAGCGACCGGTGCACCAGCACCGGTCGCCGCTCGGCTAGGACCGGGCGCCGCCGGAGACGATCAGATCGGCCCGTGTGCGTGTGGTCTCGATGAGCCGGGCGTTCGCCCCGTCCACCGAGTTCGCCCAGGTACGCGCCGCCTCGGGGCTGCGGCCGTGCCGGGTGTGCCGGTCGACCAGCCGGGTGAGCCGTTCGTCCGCGGCCGTCTCGCAGAACCAGGCCTCGGCCAGGAGTCCCGGAATCCGGTTCCACGGTTCCTGGTCGACCAGGAGGTAGTTGCCCTCCACGATCACGATTCTCGTGCCGGCCGGAATCGCGACCTCCCCCGCGATCCCCTCGTCGACGGTGCGCTCGAAGCTCGGGGCGTAGACGGTGTGGTCCTGCTCGTCGAGAACCCGGGCGAGCAGGGCCACGAACCCCCAGCCGTCGAAGGTGTCGACGGCTCCCTTGCGGCCGTGGATACCGAGCCGGTCGAGCGTGGCGTTGGCCAGGTGGAAGCCGTCCATCGGCAGGTACACCGCCCGAGCACCGTCGTCCCCGGCGTTCAGCCGGTCGACGAGTTCCTTGGCCAAGGTGGTCTTGCCGGCGCCCGGGCTGCCGGTGATACCCACGATGATGCGGGGAGCGTCGCCCAGCAGGCCGACGGCCCGCGCGGCCAGGGCGTCGACGGTCGCCGGGTCAGGAGTAGACACGGGAGGCACCATCGATGGCGTGCACCATGTAGTCGTGGGCGTGCCGGGCCAGCTCGGGGCCGTCGTTCCAGAGGTTGCGCCAGATCGACAGGTCGTTCGACAGGGTGGGCGAGACCACGGCGGAGGAGAAGGACTCGAAGGTGATCGGGCCGCTGTAGTCGATGTCGGCGAGGGCGTGGAAAAAGGCGGAGAAGTCGATGTGGCCGCTGCCGAGATAGCCGCGGTGGTTCTCGCCGATGTGCACATAGCCGAGCCGGTCGCCGACCAGCAGCACCGGCCGGGTGAAGTCGTCTTCTTCGATGTTCATGTGATAACTATCCAGGTGGATGAGCACATTGTCGTGACCGATGTCGTCGGCCAGGCGCAGCGCATCCGCCGCCGTGTTGATCACGTTGGTCTCGTACCGGTTGCAGATCTCCAGGCCCAGGGTCATGCCGCGGCCGGCGGCCTCGGTCGCCAGGTCCTTGAGCACGGCCACGACGTTGGCCCGGCCGGCGCTGGAGAGCGGCTGCATGTACTTGCCGAGGGCGCTGTACAGGGCTCCGGTGAAGTGGGTGCCGCCGAGCCCGGCGGTGATGGCCAGCGAGTCCTGCAGCAGGGTGGCGCCGCGGGCGACGGTGTCGGCGTCATCGCTCGACACATCCGCCGTGAACGACAGTCCGCGCGACGCGACGACACCCAGGCCGGCCTTGTCCAGGGCCGCCTTGGTAGCTGCCACGTCGAGCTGGGGCGAGTCGTGCAGCGAGAACTCGACGAGGTCGTAGCCGGCCTTCTTGGTCTCGGTGATGATGTACTCCACCTCGGTGGGGGTGGTGCCTCCGGCGAAGACGAGGGCGTGGACTCCGAGCTTGTTGACTGGCATGGTTCTTCCTTTGTAGGTCGTGTGGGTGGGTCGTGAGTGGGTGGTGCGGGTCACGCGGCGTGCGCCAGCGCCGCCGCGTCGAGCTGGGCGCGGAGGAAGGCGTACGCGTTCCGGGCCGCCAGAGCCGGGTCGGTCCACGGGTCGCGCCAGATGCCGATGGTGTCAGCGGTGTCGCGGGGGTGGATCGCGCTGGAGAACGACTCGAAGGTGATCGGCCCGGTGTAGCCGGAGAGGGCGAGCTGGCGGAACAGGCCGGGAAAGTCGAGGATCCCGGTGCCGAGGTGGCCGCGGTGGCTCTCGCTGGCGTGGATGTAGCCGAGCAGGGCGCCGGCGTCGCGCACCGCTTGGGCGAGCGAGAGCTCCTCGCTGTTGGCGTGGAAGGTGTCCAGGTGCAGCAACACGTTCTCGGCGTCGAGGTCCTCGATGAACCGCACGGTCTGCGCGGCGGTGTTCAGCAGGTTGCTCTCGTACCGGTTGACGTACTCCACCCCGATCGTGATGCCCGACGCCCGGGCCTTGTCGGCGATCCGCCGCAGCACGGCGAGTGAGTTCTGCCGCGACGCCTCGGTGGCTGGATGCGTGTACTTGACCATCGCCGAGTACGTCACGCCGCCGATATAGCGGGCCCCGATGTCGCGGGCGAAGTCCACCGTGCGGCTCAGGAGCCGCTCGCCGTGGGCAGACACCTCGGCGTCCTCGGTGTTGATGTCGGTGCTGGCGTCGAGTGCCAGCGACACGACGGCGTCGAGACCGGTCTGCTCGAGCAGCCGAACGGTGAGCGCCAGATCGGTGGTTCGCGGATCCACGGCGGGGATCTCGATCAGGTCGTAGCCGGCCTGGGCGCTCGACTCGATCGCGTAGCGCGCCGAGTCATCCGCCCAGTCGCCCACCCAGACCCCGGCGTGGATGCCGAGCAGGTTGCCCGTCATCGCCTACGCCTCCTTCGCCCCGGTGATGAGCGCCACGAGCTCCTCGCCGGAGGTCTCAGCGGTGCGCCGGCCGGCCACGGCCAGGCCCGCCCGCATCACCCAGACGTGGTCGGAGAGCCGCATCACCTGGTCGAAGTTGTGGCTGATCAGCAGCACCGCCACCCCGTTGTCGCGCAGCGACTTGATGGTCTGCTCCACCTTCTCGGTCTCCTGCACGCCGAGCGCGGCGGTGGGCTCGTCCATGATCACGATCTTGCCGCCCCAGCCGGCGGCCCTGGCGATGGCCAGAGCCTGGCGCTGACCGCCGGAGAGCCGGCGCACCTTGCTGGCCACCGGCGGCACATTCACGGCCAGGTCGGTGATCAGGCGCTGCGCGGTGGACTTCATCAGTTTGCGGTTGAGGGTGCGGAACGGCCCCACGCCGTGGGTGAGTTCGCGGCCGAGGAAGAAGTTCTGCCAGACGGCGAGCTCCTCGACCAGGGCCAGGTTCTGCTGCACGGTTTCGATCTTGTGCTTCTGCGCCTCCTTGGGAGTGCCGAAGCTGACCACCTCTCCGTCGAGGGTGATGGTTCCGGAGTCCGGCGGGTGGATGCCGGAGAGGCAGCGGACGAGGGTGGACTTGCCGGCGCCGTTGTCGCCGATCAGCGCCGTGATCTCGCCGCGACGGAGTTCGATGGAGGCGCCCTTGAGCGCGTGCACGCCGCCGAAGCTCTTCTTGATGTTGGTCGCGGAGAGCAGCACGTCGGAGTCGGTCGAGCCTGCGGCGGGGGTTGCCATGGTGTCGGTCATTTCTTCTGGTACCTCGTGAGTAGGGCGGCCAGGACCACGACGAGTCCCACGGCGAGCGGCTGGTAGAACTGGCTCACCCCGAGCAGCGTGAGTCCGTTGGTGAGGGCGGTGAGCAGCAGGGCACCGATGATGGGGCCGACGATCTTGGCCTTGCCGCCGGTGAGGCTCACCCCACCGAGCACGACGGCGGCGATGGCGTTGAGCAGGTACGCCGTGTTGATGGCCGGCTCGGCGGCGCCGACCCTGGCGACCAGCAGCAGCGAGGCGAGACCGGCCAGGCCGGCGCAGATGAGGTACACCGCGATGCGCACCTTCACGGCGCTGACCCCGTTGGCCACGGCGCTCTCCTCGCTGCCGCCGACCGCCTGGATGTGCAGGCCGAAGCGGGTGCGGAACATCACGAACCAGCCCGCGAGGCCCACGATCGCGGCGAGGATGATCGGGTAGCCGAACGGGCCGACCGAGCCGGAGGTGAGGGTGAGCAACTCGGAGCTGTTCACCGTGATCGGCTTGCCGTCGGAGACGATCAGCGCGAGGCCCGTGGCCATCGACAGGGTGCCGAGGGTGACGATGAAGTCGGTCACCTTGCCCTTGGCGATCAGCAGGCCGTTCAGGATGCCGATGATCAGGGCGGCCAGGATCGCGATCAGGGCGGAGGGAAGGAAGCCGAGCCCGGCCTGCCAGGCGATGCCGAAGCCGACAGCGCCGAAGGTCATCGTGGCCGAGATGGACAGGTCGATGCCGCCGGTGGTGATGACGAAGGCCTGTGCCACCGCGAGGATCACGAGGATCGCGGCGGCCACGAGCATGGCCCTGATGTTGCCTAGGGTGAGGAAGCTGGGGCTCAGGATCGAGAAGACGATCACCAGGCCGACGAGGCCGATCGGAGCGGCGTGTTCGGCCCAGAAGCTGAGCTGGCGGGTCTGGGCCAGCAGCGAGTGGAGGGCACTGGGGCGCTCGGTCGCGGTTGTTGTCATTGGGTGTCCATACTCGTGTGGGAAGTCGGTGCGGGGCCGGTACGCCCACCCGCTGAGGAGCGGGCGCACCGGGGTCGGGGTGCTACTTGTCGAGCAGGTCGGTCAGCGGGTTCTCGAAGTCTTCGAACGGCTGCGGGAACTTGGCCAGGGCGTCGGCGGCGACATCCGTGGTGACGAGAGCGGTGGGCGACTCGATAGTTGCGGGCACGTCACCGCCACCGGCGAGGACCTCGCAGGCCTGCAGGCCCAGGGTGCCGATCGCGTAGGGGTACTGCGCCACCGTGGCGGTGAGGCCACCGTCGGCCACCGACTGCAGGGCGTCCTTGTTGCCGTCGACGCTCACGACCACGATGGAACCAGTGAGACCGGCGTTCTCGATCGCCTTGACGATGCCGAGGCCCATGTCGTCATTGGCGGCGAAGAACGCCTTGACGTTCGGGTTGGCCGCGATGATGTCGGTCGCCGCCGTAAGGGCGAGCTCCCGCTTCCAGTCGGCGGCGGTCTCCTGGATGATGTCCAGCTTGCCGTCCACCGCGGCCTTGAAGCCGTCGATGCGGGCAGCGCTGGTGACGTCGCCGGCGATGCCGCCGATGACGGCTACCTCGCCGCTCCCCACCTGCTCGGCGATGAAGTCGCCGGCCTTGCCTCCGGCGGCCTCGTTGTCGGTGCCGATGTAGGTCTTGATGTCGATGTTGGCGGTCTTCGCGGCGTCGGCGTCGATGGGGTTGTCGATGTTGACGATGGGCGTGCCGGCCGTGGAGATCTGGCTGAGCGACTGCACGAGGTTGGTGCCGCTGATCGGGTTCACGACGAAGCAGCCGAAGTTCTGCCCGGCGAGCGCGGTGAGTTTGTCGGCCTGGCCGGTGGTGTCGCCGATGTCGGCGGCGGCCTGAACGGTGACGTCAACGCCGTCGGCGTCGGCCGTGTCGTTGATGCCGTCCTCCATGGCCTGGAAGAACGGGTTGTCGAGGCCCTTGATGACGGCCGCGACCTTCGCGCTGCCCTCTCCCGTCTCGGCGGCCGGGGTCGAGCATCCCGACAGGACAACGGCGATCGCCCCGAGGGAAACGACGACGCCGAGGGATCGCTTCAATGTTGCATCTTTGCGGAACATCTTCATCCTTGTGGATCTGGGGCACCACTGCGTGCCGGTAGATAAGAACTATCACTACTTTTAGTTTTCGGCAATACAAAAGTCTGGGCACTTTAGCGTGACAGATATGGCTATCATCGGATTAACCTCTTCGTCAGCTTTGGAGCGTCGTGAAAACTCAGGTGATCAGCTCGCATATTTCGGATGTGCTCGCGCTCTTCCGTGAGCATGGTGAACTCAGCCGCACCGACGTGATTGAGATCTCCGGTTTATCCAGGTCCACCGTCAACCAAAGGCTCACATCCCTGCACGAGGCGGGGCTGATCACGCCGGTCGGCGGCGGCGAGTCCACCGGCGGACGCCCGTCGAGCCGGTTCGCTTTCGCCCTCGATCGGGCGGTCATCCTCGCCGCCGACATCGGCGCGTCCGGGTTCACGGTGGCCGTGTGCGACCTCGCCGGCACACCGCTGCGCGAGGCCAACCGCACCGTGAACGTGTGGGAGGGACCCGAACGCGTGCTGCAGGACGTGGTCGACTGCTTCGAGGAGCTGCGCGGAACGGCGATCGTCTGGGGCGTGGGTGTGGGGGTGCCGGGTCCGGTCGAGTTCAAGGCCGGTCGGGTGGTAAACCCGCCGATCATGACCGGCTGGGACCGTTTCGACATCGCCGGTTGGTTCGGCTCCCGGTACCGGGTTCCGGTTGTCGTGGAGAACGACGCCAACGCGCGCGCCGTGGCCGAAGCGCGCCTGTCCGGCTCCGACAACCTGATCAGCCTCAAGCTCGGCACCGGTATCGGCTCCGGACTCTTCTTCAACGGACAGATCGTGCGCGGCAACGACGGCGCCGCCGGCGACATCGGCCACACGCGGGCGGTGCTGGGCGATGAGGCGTCTCTGCTGCCGTGCCAGTGCGGCAACGTCGGTTGCGTCGAGGCCTACGCCGGGGGGTGGGCGCTCACCCGTGACCTCCTGGCGCTCGACATGGAGGTCGCCGGCGTCGCCGACATCGTGCGGCTCGTGAGGCAGGGCAATATCGACGCCTCCCGGCTGGTCCGGCAGGCCGGCCGGGTACTCGGCGATGCCGTGGCCGACCTCGTGAGCATTCTCAATCCGGCCCAAATCGTGATCTCGGGTCAGCTGGCCGAGTGCGAGGAGGTGCTACTCAGCGGCATCCGGGAGCGGATCTACCAGCGCACCTCGCCGCTGGCGACCCGCAACCTGCGCCTGCACACCTCGGACCTCGGCGAGTTCGTCGGCGTCACCGGGCTGGCCCTCATCACGGTCGACCGCATCCTCGACACCGACTCGATCGACGCGACCCTCTCGTCGCACGCGGGCGACGTCCCCTCACCCGGCGCCGCAGCGGTGGCAGGATTGGGCTGAACCGAACTGGAGGGGATCCGTCGTGATCGAGGCTTTCGGCGCAGTCCTCCCGGTCGCCGTCGCGGTCGCGCTGAGCCCGTTCCCCATCATCGCCGTTGTTCTGGTGCTCTTGTCCCCGTCGGGTCGGTGGGCGGGGCTGGCGTTCCTGGCCGGACGGGTCGTCGGAGTGGCGGTGATAGTTCTGGCCGTGTCCGCGATCTCCGACCTCATCGAACGCTCAGAAGAGGCGTCACCCCTCGTTGCGCTGCTTCGCGTGATCGTGGGCATCGCGCTCCTGGTGCTGGCGCTGTGGAAGTGGCGGGGCCGTCCCCGAACGGACGCCGACGCGGCCCTGCCCGGCTGGATGGGCGCGATCGAGGGCAGCTCGCCCGCCGGCGCGGCGCGGCTGGCGTTTCTGCTCTCGGTGGCCAACCCGAAGGAACTATTGCTCGGCGTGGGGGCCGGCATCACGATCGGCAGTTCCGGCCTCCCCCTGGTCGCGACGGTCACTGTGGCCGCCTGGTACACGATGGTCGCGTGTCTGAGCGTGATCGTGCCGGTGGTCCTCATCGTCGTTTCCGGCGACCGGATGCGCGGCCGGCTGGACGAGGCCAGGGGATTCCTGGTGCGCCACAACACGGCGATCATGAGCGTGGTGTTGATCGTCATCGGCGCCGCCCTCATCGGCGGCGGTCTGGCCGACCTGTGAGCGGTGCCCGGAGCGGGGAAGCTAACGAGGCAGGAGGAACTGCGCCGTGGGATCGCCGAGCGGCCCGGAAATCGTGCAGGTTGCGGTCTGCTCCGCCTCCGCCGACCCGAGGATATAGACGGTGAACACGCCATCGGAGTCCACGACGAATTTCGGGTCGTAATCGTTGGTCGCGGTACCGGTTTCGCCCTCGAGGTTCAGAGGGATCCCTCGTTCGAAGCCCTTGCAGAGCGTCCACGCCGTGAGAGCGTCGATCGGGGTGCCCTCGGTGCGCTCCCCGCCCCCCGGCGCGAGAGCAGTGAAGGGAGCGCTGGGGGTGGAGTCGGCGGGGTCGGCCTGCAACAGGTGGAAGGTCGCGTGCGGGTCGCCGAACGTCCCGAAGACCTCGCACCAGGAATCGGTCGCGGCACGGGCACCGACCTCGCCGATGAGTTGTACGGTGAAGCCCCCGTCGGTCGAGGTGATGTTCCCGGGTCCGTAGATCCGGGTGACGGCGTGCACGCTCTGGTTGCCGTCATCACCGAAGGCCTTGCACATCGCCCAGGCGGCGAGGGCGTCGATCGGGGTGTCGGCGGTGGGAGCGGCGGTCGACGGCTCCGTGGGGGCCTGGGTGTCGGCAACGGATGCGACGGGCGCCGGAGTCGGTGCGACCATCGGCGCGCTGCACCCGGTGAGGACGATCCCCGCAACAGCGAATGCGGCCACGAGCGCTTGGCGGCGAACCCGGTCGAATCGACTGTGTGAACGCGAATTTCCTGAACGTGAACTCGTCATGGCCCATCCCCCGCCCCGAACATCCGCAGTCCGGACAGCCACAGACTAGTGCCGGAGGAGCCTGCCGTGCATCCTTTCTGCGGTCTCCCGGGCGGACTCGCCGCACAGCGGCCGCGCACGGCACCAGCACGCGCCACAAACGCGCGCGCACCCCGGCGGATGCGGCGATTCACTGCGGGACGCTGCATGAAAACGCCGCGAGGGCCCGGATACGCTGGTGGCGGCGCACAGCGGTGTGCGTCGCACGCA
The DNA here is from genome assembly GCF_001679725.1 of Cryobacterium arcticum. NCBI lineage: Bacteria > Bacillati > Actinomycetota > Actinomycetes > Micrococcales > Microbacteriaceae > Cryobacterium > Cryobacterium arcticum. The sequence continues at coordinate 3,797,780 of NZ_CP016282.1, forward strand.
CGTCGCGCCCGCGGCACTCACGAGGACGGGAGGTTCCCATGTCGAATTACATTGCAGATGCACTGGTCGGTGAGCCCGAGGTTCTCGAAGACACAGTTCTCGAAGACACGGCCGCCACCGACCTCACCGGGTCGCCCGCGTGGCTCAGGCTCAAGCAGGCCGCCACCGCCCTGCAGGGCGTGCAGGCGCAGGACGGCTCGATCCCCGAGGCCGACGCTCACGCGGATGCGCGGGGCTGGGTCGCCGAGATCACGGGCGCGGTCACCGAGCTGGCGCCGCGGTTCCCGCACGACGCGGAGTACCTGGCCGCGGTTGTGGTGGACTTCGACCGCTGGGCGGCCGAGGACTTCAGCGTGCCCGACTTCTACGATTCGCTGATGGCCTTCCACCCCGAGCACCACCGGGTCGACCGCACCCGGCACCTCGTGGTGTTCCCGATGTACACCCAGAACGGCAGTGCCAACCGGCTGGTCGAGGCCGTGCTGATCGAGGTGATCTGGCCGGAGTTCGTGGCCGAGCTGGAGCTGGAGTACACCAACAAGCTGTTCGTGCCCATCCGGTTCCTCGACTTCACGGCCGGGTACGACACCAACTCTGCGGTGCTGTTTCCCGAGACCGTGGCCATGCGGCAGATCCCCACGTTCACCTGGGGCGCGATCTTCGCCGACCGCGAAGCCGCGAGGTTCCGCACCGTGGTGAGGGCCGCGGCCGAGATCACCCGGCTGGAGCTGCCTGCCGAGGCCGTGGCGCTGCTGGATGACCAGCACCTCACCGAAGAGACCTTCGTGATGTGGGACCTCATCCACGACCGCACTCACATGCGCGGCGACCTGCCGTTCGACCCGTTCATGATCAAGCAGCGGATGCCGTTCTTCCTCTACTCGCTCGAGGAACTCCGCTGCGACCTCACCGCGTTCCGCGAATCGGTGAAGATCGAACGCGACGACTCCGCCAGCCCCGAGGCCCGCCGGCACGCCAAGCTCGTGCAGTACGCGGTGATCTTCGACCGGATCTTCCGGTTCGCGATCACCGGCACGAGGGTGCGCAACTACGACGGCCTGGGCGGACAACTGCTGTTCGCCTGGCTGCACCAGCACCACGTACTGCACTGGACCGACACGGCGCTGTCCTTCGACTGGGACGCGGTGCCCGACGTGGTCGTCGCGCTCGGCGCGCAGATCGACCAGCTGTACTGGGAGTCGATCGACCGGCCGAAGAAGGCGCACTGGCTGGCCGCCTACGAAATGCTCACGAAGACCCTCACGCCCAACCCCGCGTCCACCTGGGCTCGCGGGCTTCCGCTCGAGGTGCTCGCCGGGCCACCCAAGGGCTACACCGACCTCGTTCTCGACGACGAGTTCCCGCTCTCGATGTTCTTCGAGGCACTCGACAAGAAGATGAAGTCGGTCATCGAGTCGACCGTGGGCATCACCGCGGATGCCTGACGCCGCCGGCACACCCGGCGCCGCCGGGCGCACGGTGCTCATCGCGGGTGCCACCAGCGCCGCCGGGGTGGCCGTCGCGGCCGCCCTGGCCGGCGCCGGTGCCACGGTGCTCGCCGTGGGCTCCAATGCGGAGCGCCTCGAGCGGGTGCTCGCGGTGGCGCCGGACGCATCCGTGTACGTCTGCGATCTGGCCGACCCCGACCAGGTGACGGCCCTGGCCGAGACCGTGCACGCCGAGCACGCATCCGTGGATGGCCTGGTGCAGCTGGTCGGCGGGTGGCGGGGCGGCGGCGGGCTGGCCGGCCAGACCGACGCGGACTGGGACTTTCTGCACGAGCGCATCGTCACGACGTTGCGCAACACCACGCGCGCGTTCAACGCCGACCTGCTCGCCTCGGCCGCCGGCCGGTTGGCGATCGTGTCGTCGGTGTCGGTGGATGCGCCCACCCCCGGCGGCGCAAACTACGCGAGCGCCAAGGCAGCCGCCGAGACCTGGACCCGGGCGGTGGGCCACGGCTTCGCCACGTCCGGCGGCACCGCCGCGGCCGTGATCTTCGCGGTGCGCGCCCTCGAGGGACTCGAATCCCGGCTGGCTACCGAGGTCGTGGCCCTCTGGGACTCCCCTGCGGATGCCCTGAACAACACCCGCCGCATCCTCGCTCCCTGACCGCGCCGCCCTCCCAGTTGCTCCGGCGCGCCACGCGCGTCAGGCGCCGCTGCGCGGGTGGCGCGCCAGGCGCGAGCCGGCGCCTGACCCGCGCAGGGCGACAGGTCACGGCAGCAGGATGACCTTGCCGTTGAGGGTGCGGGACTCGGCGAGGGTGAGCGCCGCGGCCGCCTCGGTGAGGGGAAAAGTCGCGGCGATGTTCGCGGTGAGCACGCCATCGGCCACGAGGCCGAAGACGGTGCCCAGGTCCTCCTCGAGGTGCCGACGGAAGTGAGCCGGCCGGAGCGAGTGACCGGACCACAGGTCGTAGAAGGTGGCGCGCTTGCCGTTGGGCAGGGCGCTCCAGAGCAGGGCCTGACCGATGGCCGCGACGAACGGCATCAGCAGGCTCCGCTGCCCGCCGAGCGCGGAGATGAGCGAATATGACACCAGGGCCCCGCCGGAGGCCAGAAGCTTCCAGGAGGCTTTTGTGATCTCGCCGCCGATGTTGTCGAAGACGGCGTCGACGCCACCGGGCGCGATCTGGCGCACCCGGCCCGCGAGGTCGGGGTCGTTGTAGTCGACGGGGGTGACGCCGGCGGCGCGCAGGGCGTCATGGTGCCGGGGTGAGGCCGCTCCGATCACGTGGATGCCGGCGTGCCGGGCCAGCTGGATCAGGATGCCGCCGACACCGCCGTTGGCCCCGAAGAGCAGGATCGTCTGCCCCGGCTGCACCCGGGCGGCGCGATGCAGCATCTGCCAGGCGGTGACTCCGTTGACGACGACGGTTTCCGCATCCGCCGAGCTGACGGTCTCGGGAACGACGACGCTGTCGCGTGCCGCGACGACGGCGTGCGTCGCCCAGGCTCCGGTCTTGGTCAGGGTGGCGACCCGGCGCCCGACGAGTCCGGCGTCACCGGGCGATCCGGCGGCCAGCACCCGCCCGACCAGGTCGTAGCCCGGCGTGAAGGGGAAGTCGGGTTGGCCGAAATAGCGACCCCGTCGCATGGCCTGTTCCGCGTAGGAGATTCCGGTGGCCTCGACGGCTACGAGGAGCTGGCCGGCCGCGGGCGCCGGCATCGGATCGGTCTGCAGTTGCAGTCCGTCGGGTTCCACCAGCCCGGGCAGCACGACGCGCACGGTGGTGGCCGGGGTGAGGTTGAGAGTGTTCATCGGGGTGCTCCTTGGTTGTGGTTGTGGTTGTGGTTGTGGTTGTGGTGATGGGTGGTGCTACGTGTGTGACTGATCAGTCACATTTTCGGGTATAGAAAGTGCCCGTGCGGGGCGCCAGCCCTCAGCGGGCGGCCTGAGGTCCGTTGTGACGCATGCCGTCGGTCAGCGTTTCGGCCCAGCTGTCGGTCAGGTCGTGCAGATCCGCCTGCACGATCAGGTGGCACAGCTGTCCGTAGGCGATGAACCGCTGCACGGCCGCCGGCTCGGCGCCGGACACCCGTGCCACCGCCCGCACGACCAGGGAGACCCCCGCGCGCACCGCCTCGCGGATCTCGGGGATGTCACACGCGCTCTGGGCGTGCACCTGAAGCATGATCAGGTCGCGATCGCCGATGAGGTCCACGTAGGCGTCGGTCATGGCGTCGAGGATTCCGTCGGGCCCGACCGGGCCGGCCGCCTCTCCGCCGGCGACCAGAGCATCGGCAACCTGTGCATAACACTGGTTCACCGCCGCCACGAAGAGGGCGAGCTTGCCCGGAAAGAGCCTGAAGACATAGGCCGGGGAGACCGCGGCCTTCTCCGCAATCTCCGTCACCGGGGTGGCGTGATAGCCCGCATGGGCGAAGACCGCCACGGCGCTCTGCAGGATTCGTGTGCGCTGCTGCTCGGCGGTGGACCTGGAACGGCCGGGAATCACACGTTGCGGAGTGGAGGTCATGTATGTGATTGAACAGTCACAAGTGCCGGATGTCAAGCCCGCGGCCGGAATCGGTCCACGGTGGCTGCGACCCAACCGGGAGCGTGCGTCGCCAGATACCACGATGCGACCCAGTCCGGGAGAGGACTGGGCCGCATCGTGGTCAGCTCGCTGCGCTATCGCCGATTAGCTCTGCGGTGCCGCAACGGGCTCGGGCTCGGCTTCAGCCGTGGGGTGTACCGGGTGGGTGCGCTCCAGCGAGGCGCCCTCGACATCCACGTTGGGCAGTATGCGGTCGAGCCACTTCGGCAGCCACCAGGCCGCGTCACCCAGCAGGTGCATCACGGCCGGGATGATGAGCAGCCGCACGACGAACGCATCCAGCAGCACGCCGACCGCCAGGCCGAAACCGATCGACTGGATCATCACGGAGTTCGAGAAGACGAAGCCGGAGAACACCGAGGCCATGATCAACGCGGCCGCGATCACCACGGTGCGCCCGGCGTGGAAACCGCGCTGCACCGCCAACCGCGCCGGCGCGCCGTGCGTGTACGCCTCACGCATCCCGCTCACCAGGAACAGCTGATAGTCCATGGCCAGGCCGAACAGCACACCGACCACGAGGATCGGCAGGAAGCTCAGGATGGGCCCCGGATCGTGGATGCCGAAGAGGAATCCGAGCCAGCCCCACTGGAAGACCGCCGTGATGGCGCCGAACGCCGCGAACAGTGACAGCACGAAGCCCAGCGTGGCGGTGACCGGCACCAGGATCGACCGGAACACGAAGATCAGGATGATCAGCGAGAGCCCCACGACCACGAGCAGGTAGAGCGGCAGCGCGTCGGCGAGCTTTTCGCTCACGTCGATGTTGCCGGATGCGTTGCCGGCGACGCCGAGTGCGCTCACGCCGTCGACGTCGAGGTCGCGCAGGTCGCGCACGAGCTGCTCGGTCGATTCGCTGGTCGGGCCCTCCTCGGGGATGACCTGGAAGGCCAGCAGCAGGTCGTCGTCTGAGGCACCGATCGGCGCGACCGCGACGACGTCGTTCACGGCCTTGAGGGCCGTTCCGATGCGCACCTGTTCGGCGAGGAGATCGTCATCGGTAATGGCCGAGTCGAGGTCGGCCACCACGAGCAGCGGGCCGTTGATGCCGGCGCCGAACTTGTCGTCGACGAGCTTGTAGGCGCGGTAGGCGCTCGAGTCGAGCGGCTCGGACGAGCCCGCCGGGAGGCCCAGGCGCATCGATAGGGCGGGAATCGCCACGATCAGCAGCACCGCGATGCCGGCGATCACGGTCACGACCGCGCGCACCGTGTTCATCGGCTTGTCGGGCGCCACGACCTTGACCTCGGGAGTGCCCAGGTGTGCGCGGGCCTTCTTGGTGAGGATCTTCGTGCCCACCAGGCCGAGCAGTGCCGGCGTGAGGGTGATCGCGATGAGGATCGCGACGAAGACGCAGACGGCGCCGACGGTACCCATCAGCCCGAGGAACGGGATGCCGGTGAGGTTGAGGGCGAGCAGCGCGATGAGCACTGTGGCGCCGGCGAACACCACGGCGTTACCCGAGGTGCCGTTCGCCAGGCCGATCGACTCCTGCATCGGCACCCCGTTGCGCAGCTGGGTGCGGTGCCGGTTGAGGATGAACAGCGAGTAGTCGATACCGACCGCGAGGCCGAGCATCACACCCAGGACCGGGGTGACGGAAAGCATCTCGATGGAGCCGGACAGCGCGAGCGAGGCGAGCACGCCGACGCCGACTCCGACGAGCGCATTGAGGAGCGGGAGGCCGGCGCCGATGAGCGTGCCGAGCATGATGAACAGCACGACGGCCGCGATGAGCACGCCGCCGATCTCGCCCGGGCCGAGGATCTCGGGGATACTGGCGGCGATGTCGTTGGACACCTCGGCCGTGACGTTGTCGATCCCGGCGTTGTCCATCTCCTCGACAATCGCCTCCTTCGACTCGGCCGGCACCTGGTTGAGCGAGGTGTCGAACTGGATGCTGGCGACGGCGGTGGTCTCATCGGTCGAGACCTGGCGGATGCCCTCGGTCAGGTCGAGCAGGTCGGAGCCCTGCTCGAGCGTGGCGCTCTGGGCCTCCAGCTCGGTGCGGCTCGCATCGAGCGTGGCCTGCTGCTGGGCGATCGCCGCAGTGCCCGCGTCGAGCTGGGCCTGCTGTGCGTCGAGCGTCGCCTGGGCGGCGTCGAGCTGACCGGCGGCGTCCGCTTGGGCGCGGGCTGCGTCGAGCTGCGCCTGGCCGGCGGTGAGCTGGGCCGTGGCTGCGTCGATCTGCGCCTGTCCGGCGTCGATCTGGGTGGTGCCGTCCGCGATCTGCTGGCGGCCGTCCACGACCTTCTGCGCCTGATCGTCGATCTGGGCCTGGGTGTCGAAGGGGTTCGTCACCGACTTCACATGATCGCTTCCGACGAGGCCGGTGAGCAGCTCACCGACCGCTGTCTTCTGCTCGTCCGTGAACGCGGAGTCGTCTGTGGTGGTGAACACGACGGTGCCCCGTCCGCCGCTGGCGGCGGGGAACTTCTCGGCGAGCTCGTCGCTGACCGCCTGGGTGGCGGTGCCGGGGATGCTGACGGAGGAGGTGAGAGTTCCGCCGAAGAGCGCGAACGCGCCCCCGGCAAGGCCCAGGATGACCACCCAGGCGACGATGACCAGCCACGCTCGGTGCGCGGAGAACCGACCGAGTCGGTAGAGAAGGGATGCCATGTGTCTTCAGGTTCTTTCTTGATGTCGGGTTGTCACTGCTGGATCTCGCATCGCGTCATCGGGAAGAGAGCTGGTCGGGCGGAGGAAGAGGGGGAGTCAGCTGCCGGCAGGGTAGCCGGCGCGGATCGAGGCGATCAGGCGGTCGACCAGGTCGTCCCACACGATCCGGGAGGACGCGTCGAGCAGCCCACCGGTGCGGGTGATCCAGTGGCCGGAGATCACGGCGACACCGTTCATCACCGAGCTGAGGAGAATCGCGACTTCGAAACTGTCGATCGCGGGGTTGCGGTCGGCGATCTCCAGCGAAAGCTGCTCGGTGGCCCGGGTGAAGACGTCGCTGAGGGCGTGCGGGGAGCGTCCGTTCTCGCGTTCCTCCGCGAGCACACCCCACAGGTAGGCCACCACGGTCGGGAGGTCGATCGCGCGCACCGCCGAGGTGATCTCGTCGAAGAGGGCCACAAGGCTGCCGTCGGCCGCGGGTGCCGTCTGCGTCGCTGCCCGGAAGTCGTTGACGACGTCGCTGAGCAGCCGCGTGCAGGTGGTCATGAGCACATCGTCGAGCGACGAGAAGTGGTTGAACACGGTGCGGCGGGAGACATCCGCTCGCTCCGCGAGCTCGTCGACACTGAACTGCGGCTTGCCCCGCTCACGAATGAGCGCGTCGGCGGCATCCAGGATGGCCTCACGGTGCCGCGCCTTGAGTTCGGCACGGCGATCGGGGGCGATAAGACGAGGACTCACATGATTACACTAAGTGCAACGACGCACGGGGTGCAACCGGATGCGTCGAGATCGGCGTGTTCTGTCGCGATCCGGTTCCTCCCCCGCAGGGCTGAGGTGCTCGGGGACGCACGGCGCTAGCGTGGTCGCATGAGCATCCAGACCCTCCCGACCGAGTCCATCGACCCGTTGGCCGACGGCTGGCGGCGGCCGCGCGGGCCGAGGTCCGGCTACCGGGTGGATGCCTGGGTGGCCCTGGCACTGGCCGGTTTCACGGCGCTGAGCCTCACGCTCACACGCAGCGCCGGCATCATGGACGAGGCGCCCTGGTGGCTCGCGGCCTGGTGGGTGGTGCTGATCGCGCTGCCGCTGGCCGGCCGGCGCCGTTGGCCGGAGGCCGTGGCGCTGGTGGTCTCGCTGGTGTTCGGCATCTTCGGCAGCATGGGGGTGTCCGACCCGCTCTTCTCGAGCATCTGCCTCTATGTCGCGATCTACTCGGTGGGCGCATGGAGCCACCGCCGCACTGTGGCCCGCTGGACGCGCCTGGGCATCATCGCGAGCATGTTCGTCTGGTTGTTCTGGACCCTGCTCGAGCACGCCAACCAGGCCACCGCGATCCCCGAGCTCTCCCGCGAGGGTTTCTTCTCGCCCTACGCCGCCTACGGCCTTCTGCAGGTGCTGATCAACCTGGTCTACTTCTGGGCCGCGTACCACTTCGGTGACACGGCCTGGCAGGCGGCCCGGCGCTCCGACGCGCTCGAGACCCGCACCCGCGAGCTGGCCACCGAACGGGAACGCACGGCCACCCAGGCCGTCACGCTGGAGCGGGTGCGGATCGCCCGTGAACTGCACGACGTGGTGGCCCACCACGTCTCATTGATGGGGGTGCAGGCCGGAGCCGCGCGGCGCATCCTCGACCGTGATCCCGCTGCCGCCGCCCGGGCGATCACGGTGATCGAGGATAGCGCCCGCACCGCCGTGGAGGAGCTGCACACCATGCTCGGCGCCCTGCGTGCCGACGAGAACGACTGCGAGGGCACCCAGCCCGCGCACCAGACCACCAGCACCCGTGGAGTCGACCAGCTCGCCGAGCTCGCCCTGGAGACCACCAATGCCGGCCTATCCGTGCGGGTGCAGGTGATCGGCGACCCCCGTCCGGTGCCGGGCACCATCGGGCTCAGCCTGTACCGGATCGCGCAGGAGGCCCTCACCAACACCCGCAAGCACGCCGGCGCGGGCGCCACGGCCGAGGTGAGGCTGCGCTATGAAGCGGATGCCGTGGAGCTCGAGGTCACCGACACCGGCCGGGGCGCCCGGCCGGCAGGTGGGCCTGGGGCCGGTGGGCTTGGGCCAGGTGGGCTTGGGGCAGGCCTGGGCCAGCGCGGCATGCGCGAGCGGATCGCGGCCGTGGGCGGCAGCCTCGAACTCGCCAACCGTCCGCGCGGCGGCTACCTCGTGCGAGCCCGGGTTCCCCTGGCATCACCCCGGCCCGGCGTTCCATCCGAGCGGGGCAGCATCGAACACGACAGGAACGAACACGACAGGAACGAACACGATATGAGCGCAGGGACGCAGGCATGACCGCGCCGATCCGGGTGCTCCTGGTCGACGACCAGGCGCTGGTGCGCGCGGGTTTCCGCATCATCCTCGAGTCCGAACCGGGCATCGAGGTGGTGGGCGACGCCGCCGACGGTGCCGCCGCCATCCGTCAGGCAGCGATTCTGCAACCCGACGTGATCTGCATGGATGTGCAGATGCCCGGCATGGACGGGCTCACCGCCACCCGCGCGATCGTCGCCGACCCGGCCAGCCGGGCCGCCGTGCTCGTGCTCACCACCTTCGACCGCGAGGACTACCTGTTCCAGGCGTTGCAGCACGGCGCCAGTGGGTTCCTGCTCAAGAACTCGACGCCCGAGGCGCTGGTGGAGGCCGTGCAGGTGCTGGCCCGCGGCGATGCCCTGCTCTCCCCCGAGATCACCCGCCGGGTGATCGAACGGTTCGCCGATTCCGGGCCGGCGGATGCCCACTCGATTGAGCGCGGACGTCCGCCAGAGCCGTCGGCCGTGGGCGAGCTCACCGACCGGGAGCGCGAGGTCTTCGAGTTGCTCGCGCTGGGCCTGGCCAATTCCGAGATCGCCGGTCGCCTCTACCTCGGCGAGGCCACCGTCAAGACCCACGTCTCCAAGGTGCTGCAGAAACTGCAGCTTCGCGACCGCATCCAGGCCGTCGTGTACGCCTACGAGCACGGGATCGTCGTACCCGGCGCCGGCAGGCCGCGCTGACCGTCGCTCGTGCGACCCAACGGCCGCTGCACTCGGCCGCGCGACTCCTCCACAGGCGGCAGCTTGAACGGGTTCTCCACCGCTGATTCATTGGGATGCGGGGTGTCAGTGGCTAGTGCTTCACTGTCCCTATGGCCACCTCGAATGCCACACCAGACAGCGCCCCGGACGACACCCCGGACGCTGCCGGACGCCTCACCGGACACTCCGCCACGGCCGGCGCTGCCGCTGAGCTGGACGACTATGCCGACCCGGTCGCCGAAGCCATCAGAGCGGTCATCGACCCGCTGATCGCCAACGCAAAGGTCATCGCCGCCGCGTACGCCGAGCGCACCCGGCTGCTGGCCGGGCTGGACCGCCTCGGCCACGACCGCTGGATCATCGCCGGCCTCGCCGGTGACCCGATCGAGTCCGGCCGCAACGACCCCGACACCCAGAAACACGGCCCGGCGTTGAACGACGAGGAGCTCGCCCGTCGAGCGATGGCCGCCGAGGTCGGCTGCGCGCTGCGGATGAACTTCCAAACCGCAGCGATGATGATCTGTGACGCCGCCCGCTTCACAGAGCAACTCCCCCTTTTCCAGCGGGCACTGGCCGAGGGCCGGATCGGCTGGGGTCACGTCATGAAGATGATGGAGGTCACGGCATCACTTCCGGTGGACCTGCCCGAGCATGTGCTGCCGCGACTGGAAGAGATGACGCTGACCGCGGCCGAGAAGCTCACTCCCGGCAAGTTCGCCAAGGTCGCCCGGGAACTCAGGGAATCCCTCCACCCCATCCCCTTGCAGGACCGTGTCAACGCGGGTATCCGCGAGCGCCGCGTCGTGCTCCGCCCCGACATCAACGGAATGTCCTGGCTCAACGCCTATCTGAAGGCCGACGAAGCCGCAGCGATCTACGAACGCCTCACCCAGATCGCCAAGACCCTCAACGACGAAGACGACACAGAAGCCAGCTCAGCCGACACGGACAGCGTCGCGGACACTGGCACTGGCACTGGCACTGGCACTGGCACTGGCACTGGCACTGACGGCGCGTTCACCCCACCGCAGCCGGACGCCATCGTGTGCCGCACCCGCGACCAGCGCCGCGCCGACACCTACCGCGACCTCCTGCTGGACGGCATCGGCGCCGACGGAAAACTCGGCCGCGGCATCCGCGGCACCGTGAACATCACCGTCCCGGTCCTCACCCTCCTCGGCCACAGCGACCAACCCGCCATCCTCGACGGCTACGGACCCATCGACCTCGAAACCGCCCGGCGCCTCACCGGCACAGCGACGAGTTTCACCCGCATCCTCACCCACCCGCACACCGGGACCATCCTCTCCGTCGACCGCGACTCGTACACCCCGCCCGCCGACCTTCGCCGGTACGTGCAAATCCGCGACAACACCTGCCAAACCCCTGGCTGCAACCGCCAGGCCGTCAAGAGCGAGATCGACCACACCCAAGCCTGGAACGCCGGCGGAACCACCAGCGCTGACAACCTCGTCAGCCTCTGCCGACCCGACCACCGCCTCAAACACCAATCCAGCTTCAGCACCCGCCAATCACCCGACGGCACCCTCACCTGGACCACCCCCGGCGGCAAAACCTACACAAACCCCCGCGCCCACGACCTCGTCCGCGCCGCCCTGCAACCGGTCGTGCCCAGGAAGCCGGAGGCACAGGGGCTCACATCACCACCTCCGGTGCCTCCAACGTCCGGGCCACCTCCTCTAGACGAAGAAGAGCCACCCTTCTAGACCTGTGGCTGGGGCGTGCACGGGCCCGGCAGTCACGGGGCCGGCAGTCACGGGGCCGGCCCTGCGAGGATGTTCTGGTGATGAAACATCGAGAACAGCGACGCCCCGACGTCACGGCACTCGACCTGGTCGGGGGTCCCGAGCGAGTCGAGATCCATCTGCACAGTTATGACGACGGGTGGCCAGGCTCCTATCTCGAGCATCGGTCGCGCATCCGGGCGGCTCTCACCGCATCCGGCGTCGATGTCGAACACCTTCTCATCGAACACATCGGGTCGACCTCGGTTCCCGGCCTGGCCGCGAAACCGATCATCGACATCGTCGTCGCGGTGGACGACATCACGGCCGAGGAGGACTACCTCGAACCGCTCCTGACCGCCGGATACGAGCTGCGGGTACGCGAACCCAGGCATCGCCTCGTGCGTACGCCGGCCCGAGACGTGCATGTGCACCTCTACGACCGAGATGATCCCGCAGTGACGGAGTACCTCCTTCTCCGGGATCATCTCCGCACCGATGCGGGCGACCGCGCCCTGTACGAGAGCACCAAGAGAGCCCTGCTCGACAAGAAATGGGACGACATGAACGACTACGCCGACGCGAAGTCCGACGTCATCCTGGCGATCAAGGCGCGAGCCCGGGCGGCTCTCGGACGCTGATCTGGTCAGGTACCTGTCTTCGCGGCCGCGCTCCCCGGTAGTGTCGGAGGGAGAGCCCGGAACCGGGTGATCCGGCACCCCGGGGCCCTCCTTCGCAAAGGAGCTGCCATGGTGCGTGTGCCACCACCTGTCGTCGTCGGCGTCACCTCGGGCCAGCCGGACGCGGTGGTGCTGGCGGCCTCCGAGTTCGCCGCAATGTTCGGCGCCGAGTTGATCTGCGCATCCGTGGACCCGAGCCGTTACATGCTCGAGGAGCTCCCCGATGGCAGTATGACCTCGGCCTCGTTCGACCCCGATTCGCTGGAGCAGCAGACGACGGTCTTCGATGAGGGACTGCGCGCGCAGATCGAACGCGTGCTGGCCGGACGGAAGGTCACCTGGTCTACGCGCGCCCTGGCTGGAGACCCGGCGAGGGCCCTGGGCACCCTCGCGGGTACCGTGCGGGCCGTGATGATCATCGTGGGATCCCGAGAACCCACCATCCGGCACAACCTGCGGACGTTCTTCACCGGCTCGGTGGCCGTGCGGCTCGCCCACGGCCAGCAGCGCCCGGTGGTGATCATCCCGCTGAACCCCGTGCCGTTCGGCACCGAACTGCCCTGGGAGGAGGCGTGAGCGCGGGTGCCTCCCCCCACCGCCTCCCCCGCGGGGCTGACGCGCACGCTCCGTCCCGCGGCGGATGTGGCGGCCTGCGGCCATCCTTAGCGTTAGAGTCACGCGACGAAAGGGCACCCATGCTCGAGATCAGGGGAATCAACAAGCACTACGGTGCGCATCAGGTACTCACAGATGTGGGCTTCACCGTGGGCAGCGGCCGGATGACCGGGTTCGTCGGCGCGAACGGCGCCGGCAAGACCACCACCATGCGCATCATCCTCGGCGTGCTCTCGGCCGACTCGGGCGAGGTGCTGCTCGACGGCACGCCGCTCACCGACGGCGACCGGCGCCGCTTCGGATACATGCCTGAAGAACGCGGCCTGTACCCGAAGATGAAGGTGGGTGAACAGCTCGTCTACCTGGCTCGGCTGCACGGCCTGAGCCCGGCCGCCGCCAAGCGCAACACCGACGACCTGCTCGAGCGGCTCGGTCTCGGCGAGCGCGCCGGCGACCTGGTCGAGGCCCTCTCCCTGGGCAACCAGCAGCGCGCCCAGATCGCGGCCGCGCTGGTGCACGACCCCGAGTTCCTGGTGCTCGACGAACCGTTCTCCGGCCTCGACCCGATCGCCGTCGAGGTGGTGCTCACCGTACTGCAGGAGCATGCAGCCGCCGGCGCCCCCGTGCTTTTCTCCTCCCACCAGCTCGACCTCGTCGAGCGGCTCTGCGACGACCTGGTGATCATCGCCGCCGGCGAGATCCGTGCCAACGGCTCCCGCGAGCGCCTGCGCGACCAGTTCAGCACCCCGCGTTTCGAGATCAGCACCGACGCCGACGCCGGCTGGATGCGCGCCGTCGAGGGCATCACCGTCATCGACTTCGACGGCGGAGAGGCGGTCTTCGAGGCCGACTCGGATGCCGCCAGCCAGGCCGTGCTCCGCGAGGCCCTCTCGCGCGGCGCGGTGCACTCCTTCGGCCATCTCCGGCCCACCCTCGCCAGCATCTTCAAGGAGGTCGTGCAGTGAGCACCGACATCACACCGGGCACCGACACCGACATCCGTCAGGACTCCCCCGCCCAGCCCCGCACCCGCGCCACCCACAGCGCTCCCGGCTTCTGGAGCAGCGTGTGGCTCGTGGCCACCCGCGAGATCACGGCGCGCATGCGCAGCAAGGCGTTCCTCATCTCCACCGGCATCCTGCTGCTGCTGGCCATCGGCTCGGTCGTGGCCGGCGGTCTGCTCAGCGCCAACCCGTCGAGCACCCAGGTGGCCGTGGTCGGCTCTGCCAGTGCCGTGGTCGGGCAGGCCGACGGGCTCACCGCTGTAGCCGCCGACAACGTGGCAGACGCCGAGGCCCTCGTGCGTGACGGCACCGTGGCTGCCGCCATCGTGCCGGCCGACGATTCGCTGCTCGGCGTCTCCGTGATCGCCCTCGACTCCGCCCCCATGGACGTCATCAACGCGCTCAGCGTCTCGCCCAGCGTGCAGCTGCTCGACCCGGCCGCGCAGGGTGGCTTCCTGGTCTACCTGGTCGCAATCGGATTCGGGCTGGTGTTCTTCATGTCGGCGCTCACCTTCGGGTCCACCATCGCGCAGAGCGTCGTCGAGGAGAAGCAGACCCGGGTGGTCGAGATCCTGATGAGCACCATCCCGGTGCGCGCCCTGCTGGCCGGCAAGGTGCTGGGCAACTCGATCATGGCGTTCGGTCAGATCGTGGCGATAGCCCTGCTCGTGGCCATCGGCATGGCCGTCACTGGTCAACGGGTGCTGCTGGCCGACCTGGGCCCGGCCATCGGCTGGTTCGCGGTGTTCTTCGCCTTCGGCTTCGTGATGCTCGCCTCGCTCTACGCGGCGACGGCATCCATGGTGTCCCGGCAGGAAGACGTGGGAACCGCCACCTCCCCGGTGGCCTACCTGGTGATGATCCCCTACTTCGCGGTGATCTTCTTCAACGACAACCCGCTCGTGCTCGGCATCATGTCGTACGTTCCGTTCGCGGCGCCGGTCGGGATGCCTGTGCGCATCTTCCTGGGCACGGCCGAATGGTGGGAGCCGCTTCTGTCGCTGGCGCTCCTGCTGGTGACCACGGCGGGCGTGATCCTGTTCGGCTCCCGCATCTACCGCAACTCACTGCTGCGGATGGGCGGACGGGTCACCTACAAGCAGGCGCTGCGCGGCTGACGCACCGATCAGTCGATCGCGTCGGTGCCGGTGATGATCCAGGCCCGGGCCCGTCCGAGCAGGTCGGCGTACGCGGCCGGAATCCGGTCGGCAGGCAACGAGGTGAAGTCGGCGGCGTGCGAGTAGCCGGCCACCCGGCGCACCGCTTCGACTCCGGCGAATCGCCAGGCGTCGCTGCGGATGCGGGCGAGCCAGGCGTCGAGGTCCAAGCCGTTGGGAGCGCCCAGGCGTTGTGGCCAGCGTTCGGCGACCACGGCCACGAAAGCGCTCCAGCTCGACTCGATCGCCGAGGTGCGGGCTGCGGCGAGGTCGACGGCATCCACCTGGGTCGCCGCGATAGCCGCGATAGTGAGGTTGGCCCAGAACAAACCCAGGTCCATGCCGGCGGGACCGACGAAGCTGAACTCGGGGTCGAAGACCTTGGTGGCCTGCTCGCCGTCTCGCACGCCGACCATGAGCGAGCCGGAGTGCAGGTCACCGTGGATGAGGGCCTCGGCACGCGTGGCAAAGATGTCCCGCACCTGCATCACCGCCGCGAGCAGCTCAGCGTCCGTGTACAGCGCGCGCACCTCGGCGTCGAGCTCGGGGATCCAGTGATTGTGGTCGTTCAGACGGTAGGGCTCGTCGAGGACGGCGTCAACCGTCAGGGCGCACAGCTCCGGGTTGGCCGCGGTCTCGATGAGCGCGGCGTGCTCATCCGGTCCGAGGCCCACGAGGCTCGTGGCCAGGGTGAGTTCAGCGCTGAAGCGCCCCACGACGGTGCCGAGGGTCTCGAAGTCGAGGGGAACCGGCTCGGCGCCGGCGACGACATCCGCCACCTGACGCACGAGCGCATCGCGCAGCACGTCGAGGTCGGAGAGGTCTTCCATCACCAGCACGTAGCGCTCGAGGTCGACCGGCTCGACGGCCGGCACGCTCGCCGGCGCGAGGTCGGCGAGCATCGCGTAGGCACGAGCCTCCGAGGCGATCCGGTTGGGATCGACCGGCCAGTCGGGACCGACGGCCTGCACCCACGGTGGCGCCTGCTTGACGGCCAGGCTGCCCAGGGGTCCTCGGGCGATGAAGACCCGGTTCATATTGCCCGCGGTGACCTCGTCGACCTCGATCTCGTCGGCGGCTGCGGCCAGGCGGGGCAGGTAACCGGCCCCGTCGAGGTACGCCACGACGTCGTCACGGTCGACCAGTAGTTCATAGGGGCTCAGGGACGAGCGGAGAGCCCCTCCCGCGATCTCCGACAGGTCGCTGGTCTGAGAATCAGGATCGGTCACGGGAGCCTCCGGGTGTCGGGCGGTGCACCCGTCGAATCGGGGCGGTCTGACGAGAATACCCGCGGAGCTAGATCCAACGTGATTCTCACGGACGACGCTCCAGCGGCCTGTCGGCCGGGACCGACGACTCAGGTGCCGCCGCAAGGCGGACACACAGATGCGCTGCATCCGTTTGCGCCAAGATAGTGAGGTGACTTCCCTCCATGACCTGTTCTCCCGTGGCTTCGCCTCCGACAACTACTCGGGCGTACACCCGGAGATCCTCGACGCGATCGTGCGCGCCAACGGCGCCCACCAGATCGCCTACGGCGACGACGTGTACACGGCCGAACTGCAGCGGGTCTTCGCCCGGCACTTCGGCGAGGGCGTCGAGGCGTTCCCGGTGTTCAACGGCACCGGAGCGAACGTCACCGGCCTGCAGTCGATGCTGCCGCGTTGGGGAGCGGTGATCTGCGCGAGCACTGCGCACATCAACACCGACGAGGGCGGAGCCCCGGAGCGGGTCGGCGGCCTCAAGCTTCTGCCCGTGCAGACGCCCGACGGCAAGCTCACCCCCGAGCTGATCGACCAGGAGGCCTGGGGCTGGGGGGACGAGCACCGCGCGCAGCCGCTCGTGGTGTCGATCACCCAGACCACCGAGCTCGGCACGCTGTATACCCCGGCCGAGGTGCGCGCCATCGCCGACCACGCGCACGCCAAGGGCATGCTGCTGCACATGGACGGCGCCCGCATCTCCAACGCCGCCGCGGCCCTCGGCGTGCCGTTCCGCGAATTCACCCGCGACGCCGGCGTCGACGTGCTCAGCTTCGGCGGCACCAAGAACGGCATGATGCTCGGCGAGTGCATCGTGGTGCTCAACCCCGACGCATCCACAGGCCTGAAATACCTGCGCAAGCTCAACATGCAGCTCTCCTCGAAGATGCGCTTCATCTCCGCCCAGTTGATCGCCCTACTCGACGGGGACCTGTGGCTGCGCAACGCCGACCACGCCAACGCCATGGCCGCGCGCCTGCGTGGTGCGCTTGAAGAGGGCCTGGCGGATGGCTCGATCACCGGGGTCTCGTTCAGCCAGCCCACCCAGGCCAACGCGATCTTCGCCGTGCTGCCCGCGGGCGTGGCCGACAAGGTGCGCGAGCTGTACCGTTTCTACGACTGGAACCCGGCCACCGGCGAGGTGCGCTGGATGTGCGGGTTCGACACCACCCCCGAGGACGTCGACGACTTTGTCGCGGCCCTGACGAAGGAGCTGGCCGCAGCATGAACGTCTTCGCGAGCAAGCCGTGGCTGAGTTCCTACGCGGTGGGCGTGCCCAACGCCATCGCGGACCCCACCGAGACCCTGGTCGACATGATCGAGGGCTCCGCCCGTCGATTTGCCGACAAGGTGGCGCTGGACTTCTTCGGCGGCACCATGACCTACGGCCAGCTCGGTGACGAGATCTCCCGGGTGGCCAATGGGCTGCGCCGGCTCGGAGTGAAGCCCGGCGACCGGGTGGCGCTCGTGCTGCCGAACTGCCCGCAGCACATCGTGGCGTTCTACGCCGTGCTGCGCCTCGGCGCGATCGTCGTGGAGCACAATCCGCTCTACACCGAACGTGAACTGCGCCACCAGTTCGAGGACCACGGCGCGAGCGTCGCCATCGTCTGGGACAAGGTCTACTCCATGGTGCGCGGGTTCCCGCGCGACATGGGCCTGCACACCGTCGTGGCCGTGGACGTCACCAAGTCGATGCCGCTGGCCACCCGGCTGGCCCTGCGCCTGCCGATCCCCAAGTCCCGCACCGCCCGTGCCGCCCTCACGGTGACCCAGCCGCTCAAGGACGCCATCGAGTGGCCGGCCCTGGTGGGCTCGCGCCGGTTGCGCACCGCGCATCCGCGCCCGCTGCTCGGCGACACCGCCGTGCTGCAGTACACCAGCGGCACCACCGGGGCGCCCAAGGGCGCCATCCTCACCCACTTCAACCTGCAGGCCAACGCGCAGCAAAGCGAGGCCTGGGTGCCCGGGCTCGAGCGCGGCAAGGAAGTCTTCTACGGCGTGCTGCCGATGTTCCACGCCTACGGCCTCACCCTGTGCCTCACCGTCGCCATGTCCATCGGCGCCCGCCTGGTCCTCTTCCCCAAGTTCGACGTGGGCCTGGTACTCAACGCTGTCAAGCGCACCCCGCCTACCTTCCTGCCCGCCGTCCCGCCGATCTACGAGAAGCTCGTCACGGCCGCGAACGACAAGGGCATCAGCCTGCACGGCACCAAGTACGCCATCTCCGGCGCGATGAGCCTGCCGCTGAAGACCGTCGAGCTGTGGGAGACCGCCACCGACGGCCTCCTCGTGGAGGGCTACGGCATGACCGAGTGCTCACCCATCGCGGTGGGCAACCCGATGGGCCCGAGCCGGCGGCCCGGCACCGTGGGGGTGCCGTTCCCCAGCACCGAGATCCGCGTGGTCGACCCCTCCGACCCCACCGTGGACCGCGGCTTCGACGAAGAGGGCGAGCTGCTCGTGCGCGGCCCGCAGGTCTTCTCCGGCTACTGGGACCGCCCCACCGAGACCGCCCAGACCCTCCTGGCGGATGGCTGGCTGCGCACCGGCGACATCGTCACGGTATCCTCCGACGGCTACGTCACCATCGTTGACCGCATCAAGGAACTCATCATCACCGGGGGTTTCAACGTGTCGCCGTCCGAGGTTGAGGCCGCGCTGCTGTCGCACCCCGACATCGCCGACGCCGCCGTGGTGGGGCTCAAGAGCGCCGGCGGCGGCGAGGATGTCGTGGCCGCCGTCGTGCTCATCGCCGGCGCCACCCTCGATGTGGACGGCCTGCGCGAGTACTGCCGCACCCGCATCTCCGCCTACAAGGTGCCGCGCCGCATCGTCGAGGTCGACGACCTGCCCCGGTCGCTGATCGGCAAGGTCATGCGCCGCCAGGTGCGCGACAGCCTGGCTGACACCCCGGCAAGCTGAGCCACGCGATCGCGGCAGGCGCGGCAGGGTCTCACTCGCAGCGCGTGCCGGATGCGAACGCATGGAATAACTTGGCGCGCTGTGCGTTGACATGACATGGGTCGATGGAGCCCCGCACCCGTTCCACTTCCACAGGCAACACAGAAAGCCGGGCACCATGACCCTCATCACCGACACCCACAGCCGTTCCGCCGACACCACGTCACCGATCCTGCCCGCGCTCGCCGCGCGCTGGAGCCCCCGCGGATTCGACCCCACCGCCGTCATCGACGAAGACACCCTCACCACCGTGCTCGAGGCCGCCCGCTGGGCGCCGTCCGGCAACAACAACCAGCCGGCCCGCTTCATCGTCGCCCGCCGCGGCTCCGAGAGCTTCCGCAAGATCCACTCCCACCTGATGGGCTTCAACCAGGCCTGGGCCGACAAAGCCTCCGTGCTGATCCTCAACATCGCCGAGGGTGACAACCCCTGGGCCCAGTACGACCTCGGCCAGGCTGTCGCGCACCTCACCATCCAGGCGCAGCACGAGGGCCTGTTCACCCACCAGCTCGGCGGCATCGACCGCAAGGGCCTGGCCGACGCGTTCCACCTCAAGGCCGGCCAGGACGCCGTCACCGTGACGGTGCTCGGTGTGCTCGGCGACGCCGACTCGCTCAGCCCCGAGCTTCTCGAGCGCGAGATCGCCCCGCGCACCCGCAAGCCGCTCTCCGAAGTGCTGCTCGTCAACGACTAGGTCGTTCCCCGAGTGCCAGTTGGGTGCACCTCGGCACGACGCATCCCAGGTACATGACGAACGCCCCCTCGCAGTGCGCGAGGGGGCGTTCGTGGTGAAACCGTGCGGACTACGGGCGCAGCAGCACCTTGATGGCGCGGCGTTCGTCCATCGCGGCGTAGGCCTCGGCGACCTCGGTCAGCGGCAGCTGCAGGTCGAAGACCCGGCCGGGGTTGATCGCTCCGCTGAGCACCTCGGGCAGCAGCTCTTCGACGTAGCCGCGCACGGATGCGACGCCGCCGTTCACGCCGACGTTGCGGCCGAAGAGCGCCTTGATCGGCAGCTCGGCGCCACCGTTCGGCACGCCCACGTAGCCCACCATGCCGCCGGGGCGGGCCGAGCGGATCGCCTGGTCCATCGATTCCTGGGTGCCGACGCACTCGAGCACGCAGTCAGCGCCGACGCCGTCGAACATCTCGTGGATGCGCTCAACGCCCGCGTCGCCGCGCTCCTCGACGATGTCGGTGGCCCCGAATTCGCGGGCCACGGCCTGCCGGTCGGCGTGCCGGGACATCGCGACGATCCGGGAGGCGCCGAGGCGCTTGGCGGCGATGATGGCGCAGAGGCCCACGGCCCCGTCGCCGACCACCACGACGGTGCTGCCGGTGGTGACGCCGGCCGAGACGGCGGCGTGGTGCCCGGTGCCCATGACATCGGCCAGGGTGAGGAGGCCCGGAACCTGGGCATCCGTCGGCTGCACGGGGGTGGCGACGAGCGAGCCGTCGGCGTGCGGAACCCGCACGCGCTCGCCCTGGGCGCCGTCGGCGAAGCCGCCGAGCCTGTCGTCGGAGCCCCACCAGCCGCCGTTCAGGCAGGAGGTACTGACGCCGTTGCGGCAGTTGACGCAGGTGTTGTCGCAGTCGTAGAACGGGGCGATGACGAAGTCGCCCACCTTGACGGTCTGCACATCGGGCCCGATTTCGTCGACGATGCCGACGAACTCATGGCCGATCCGGTGCGGTTCGTTCGTGGGGGTCACTCCGCGGTACGGCCAGAGGTCTGAGCCGCAGACGCAGGCCGCGACGACCCGCACGATGGCGTCGCCGCCGGTGGAGAGGATGGGGTTGGGTACTTCTTCGAGTCGGATGTCCCGCTCGCCGTAAATCACTGTTGCACGCATCCAAAAAGCCTAACGCCGAGCCCGCGCCCGCGCCCAGGCGGAGCCCACGACTGGGCATCTTCTCAGACCCCCGACCCCGGATGCGTCAGTACCAGTCGGTCTGGCTCAGGAGCCGAGCGACGATGACGGGCGAGCCACCCATGCGGGCCGACAACACCTGGGCCTGGCCCACGGCACCGCCGATCGTATAGAACAGCTGCACCCTCAAATGGCTGAAGATGGAGCCCTCGGTGATGGCGAAATATCCCGAATCCCGAGGGGCGAGCGCGGTCTCGTACCGCAGCGGCCAGAGCCGCGCCACCTCTCCCCCGACGATGACCGCGCGCTTTTCGAAGAGACCCAGAAACGTCCGGTCCGGTGGGATCGACGCTCGCGGTTGTTCCGGGTCGAACTGACCGAGGATCGTCGGCGAGACGCCCGAGTTCGTCTCGTAGAAGCGAGCCGTTTCCCGGTGCTGGACGTCGAAGGGCGATGGGGCGTCGCTCAACCAGTCGCTGTCATAGATGCAGCTTCGCAGCTTCGCGTCGATCTGCGGCAGCACATCCGCACGCCATTCGCTGCTGTCGGTCAGTGAGTAGCTCGGTGGCAATGACGTCATCAGTTCAGTCAACAGCACGTCACGAGTGTTGTGGGGAACTCGCGAGGACAGGGGCGGGAGCCTCGTCGGCGGGGGCGGCGGGGCGGAGCGGGAGGCGCACGGTGACGGTGGTGCCCTCGCCGAGGACGCTGCTGAGCTCGACCACGCCGGAATGCGCGGTGACGAAAGCGCGCACGATCGCCAGGCCCAGGCCCATTCCGGGGATCGCCAGCTCGGTGGAGGTGCGGGCGCGGAAGAACCTGTCGAAGACCTGCCGCGCGTCCTCCGCGCTGAGGCCCACGCCGTTGTCGGTCACGCGCAGCACCGCATCCGTGCCCTCGATGTCGACGCTGAGCGTGACGGCGCCCTGCGGCCGGGAGAACTTGATGGCGTTGGTGAGCAGGTTGTCGATGACCTGTTCGATGGCCACCGGGTCGACCTCGGCGAACACCACCGCGCCCGGCCGGGCGCTGATGGTCACGCCGGCGGACTGCGCGCGCGGCATGGCGGTGTCCAGGCACGACTGCAGGATGAGGCCGAGGTCGGCGTCGACCCGGTGGATCGCCGGCTGGCCGTCGGTGGCGCTGAGAAGATGCGCGATCACCGAGAGCAGGCGCTCGGCGTTCCGCTCGATCACACCGATCTCCATGGTGATGCCGAGCTCCTCGGCGTCGATGAGGTCGAGGTAGCCGATGATCGACGTGAGCGGGGTGCGCAGCTCGTGCGACACGGTGGCGAGGAAGTCGTCGCGCACGGCGATCGCTTCCACCAGCGGGGTGACGTCGGTGGCGACCACGACCGTGCCGAGGGCGTACCCGTTCTCCCGTTCGACCACCCCGGAGGAGGCGATGATGGCGCTCTGATCGTCGTGTCCGCCGACCCAGTAGACCCGCTTGGCCACGAGATCGCCGCGCAGGGCCCTGGCGGCGATCTGGTCGTCGAGGGAGACGAGGGTGGTGCGGTCCACGTCGAAGACCAGGGAGGCGTCCCTGCCGTAGCCGCCGGTGGCCGAGTCGGTGCGCACGGCCAACCTGCGGGCGGCGGCGTTGCTCAGCACCACCTCGCCCTGCGGGTTGTAGAGCTCGATCCCGGCATCGACGGTGTCCATCACCGCCTCGAAGGTGGCCTGCCGGTCGGTGGTCTCGAGCAACGCGTCCCGCAGCTCCCGGGACACCACCACCAGCCGGCGTTGCTGGGCGCGCAGACCGTTGGCGGCGACCCGGGCCGTGATGGCGATGAACGACGTCGTGATCGGCAGCAGCAGGACGTTCGCCCAGCCGATCGCATCCGTGGGCAGCTCGCCGATCTGGAACAGGGGGAAGACGCCGACGAAGAACGCGCCGACCAGCGCCAGGCCGAGCGCCCACCAGGCGAAACCGTAGGCCAGTCACAGCACCGGCACGACGACGAGCATGCTCACGGCCGGCAGGGTTTCCCGCACACCGTCGCGGAGGAAGGCGACCACGAGCACGTCCACGAGCGGCACGATCACGAGCCACTGATAGCCGTGCCGTTCCCACGGCACGACCAGGCCCGCCACGGTCACGGCGACAGCGAGGGCCAGCCCCACCAGGAATCCGGTCTTGGACAGGGTGTCCGGTGCGCCGGCGGCGGCGAACGCCACGATGACGAGTACCCCGGCGAGGAACGGGATCTGCGCATAGGGAACTTCCCGCGTGCGCGGCTCCACAAAATCAGGAACGGGCCACTCAGGGGCTTGCGACAATCGACGATCCTCACGCTGGCTGAGGCGTCACCGGCGCACTCGCCCGCCCTCTTCAGCATTCAAGCAGGTCCGGGCGCAAATGTCCCCCTTTTCGGGGACATTCTTCCGCCGGGGAAGCGTACCTCAGGCGTGCCCGAGCGGCGTCGGCGACACCGTGAGCGACTCGCCGTTCTCGGCGAGGTCCACCAGAACGGTCTCACCATCGCGGATGCTCCCGCCCAGCAACGCCGTCGCCAGCCTGTCGTCGATCTCGGTCTGCATCAACCGCCGCAACGGCCGGGCCCCATAGATCGGGTCGTAGCCGCGCTCGGCCAGCCAGGCGCGGGCATCCGGGGTCACCGCCAGCTCGAGCCTGCGTTCGCTCAGCCGGCGCTGCAGCCGGTCGACGTAGAGCTCCACGATCTGCGCGAGGTCGTCGGTGGACAGCGACGAGAACACCACGATGTCGTCGAGCCGGTTGACGAACTCGGGTTTGAACGCCTGCCGCACCATCTGCTGCACGGCCTGCTCCTTCTCCTCCCAGCTCAGGGTGGGGTCGACCAGGTACTGCGAGCCGAGGTTGGAGGTGAGCACCAGGATGGTGTTGCGGAAGTCGACCGTGCGGCCCTGGCCGTCGGTGAGCCGGCCGTCGTCGAGCACCTGCAGCAGCACGTCGAACACCTCGGGGTGCGCCTTCTCCACCTCGTCGAAGAGGATCACCGAATAGGGCCGGCGGCGCACCGCCTCGGTGAGCTGGCCGCCCTGCTCGTAGCCGATGTAGCCGGGAGGGGCGCCGACGAGGCGGGACACGGAGAATTTCTCGCCGTACTCGCTCATGTCGATGCGCACCATGGCCTTCTCATCGTCGAAGAGGAACTCGGCGAGCGCCTTGGCCAGTTCGGTCTTGCCCACGCCCGTGGGGCCGAGGAAGAGGAACGAACCGGTGGGACGGTCGGGGTCGGAGATACCGGCCCGGCTGCGGCGCACGGCGTCGGCCACGGCGCGCACGGCCTGCTTCTGGCCGATCAGCCGGTGGCCCAGTTCACCCTCGAGGTTGAGCAGCTTCTCGGTCTCCCCCTGCAGCAGCCGGCCCACCGGGATACCGGTCCACGCGGCCACGACGGCGGCGATGTCTTCGGCGGTGACCTGGTCGCCCACCATCCGGGCGCCCTCCTGCTCGGTCTGCTCGGCCTCGGCGAGTTCGCGCTGGATCACCGGGATGTCGCCGTAGAGCAGCCGGGAGGCCTTTTCCAGGTCGCCGCGACGTTCGGCCACCTCGGCCTGGCTCTTCGCGCTGTCGAGGCGCTTGCGCAGGTCGCCGACCCGGTTGAGCGAGGACCGTTCCTTGTCCCAGCGGGCCTGCAGCTCGCCGAGTTTCTCCTGCCGCTCGGCCAGGTCTTCGCGCAGCTTCTCCAGGCGGGCCTTGGAGGCGTCGTCCTTCTCCTTCTTCAGGGCCAGTTCCTCGAGCTTGAGCCGGTCGACGCTGCGGCGCAGTTCGTCGATCTCCACCGGCGAGGAGTCGATCTCCATCCGCAGTCGGCTGGCGGCCTCGTCGATCAGGTCGATGGCCTTGTCGGGCAGCTGCCGGGCGGTGATGTACCGGTTCGACAGCGCGGCCGCGGCGACCAGCGCGGCGTCCGCGATGGAGACCTTGTGGTGCGCCTCGTAGCGCTCCTTGAGACCGCGGAGGATGGCGACGGTGTCTTCAACAGTCGGTTCGTCCACGAGCACGGGCTGGAAGCGGCGCTCGAGCGCGGCATCCTTCTCGATGAATTCGCGGTACTCGTTGAGCGTCGTGGCGCCGATCAGCCGCAGTTCGCCACGGGCGAGCATGGGCTTGAGCATGTTGGATGCGGCGACGGAGCCTTCGCCACCGCCGGCGCCCATCAGGGTGTGCAGTTCGTCGACGAAGGTGATGATCTGCCCGTCGGCGTCGTTGATCTCCTTGAGCACGGCCTTGAGCCGCTCCTCGAACTCGCCTCGGTACTTGGCTCCGGCCACGAGCGCGGCCAGGTCGAGGGCCACGAGCTGCTTGTCCTTGAGCGAGTCGGCCACGTCGCCGGCCACGATGCGCTGGGCCAGGCCCTCCACCACGGCGGTCTTGCCCACCCCGGGTTCGCCGATGAGCACAGGATTGTTCTTGGTGCGGCGGGTGAGCACCTGGCTGATCCGGCGGATCTCGGCGTCACGCCCGATCACGGGGTCGAGTTTGCCGCTCTTGGCAATTTCGGTGAGGTTCACGCCGTACTGTTCCAGCGCGGTCTTCTGCTTCTCGTCGGTTCCGGGGGCGCCCTGCATGTTGGCCATGTACAAACATCCTTCGCAAATACTTGAGTTGACTCGACTCAAGTTTACAGCGAGGGCGGCGGATGCGCTAGCGGTCGCGAGCGCACCTCACTTGGCAGCGACAGTGATGAGTTCGTCCCAGTGCGTGGTGGCCCGTGGGGACACCATCTCGCGGCGCATGGTCCAGGCCCGGTTGGTCTTGAGGCCGGCCCGGCCGAGACCCAGGTTCTCCTGGCCGTACTTGGCGGCGATGGAGTCGAGCACCGCGCCGGCCGCGAACGGGGCCGGCGCGGTGCCGAAGATGTCGAGGCTGGCGTGCGAGTCGCGCGACGAGAACTCGTACAGGCTCACGCCCACCCGCACGTACTGCTGGCCGGCCTGCAGCTGCGGGCCGAGCGCGGTGATGGCGGCCCGGTACATCTGCACCGGGTCGTCGGTGGGGTCGGGGAACGCGAGCGAGACGGCGTGGCTGACATGGTTGTCCCGGAACGGCGATGTCGAGGCCGTGCAGCCCATCATGCGGGCCAGCGAGCCCTGCTCGCGCAGCCGGGCGGCGGCCCGCTGCGTGTAGACCGAGAGCACCTCTTCGAGCTCGGCCACGGTGCTGATCGGCACGGCGAACGAACGGGAGAACTGGATCTGCTCCCGGTCCGACCGTTCCTCCTCCAGCGGCAGACAGTCGACGCCGCGCAGCTCCTGCACCACCCGCTCCTGGTTCACCCCGAACCGCCGGCGCAGTTGCACGGCGTCGGTGTCGCGCAGGTCGGCCGCCGTGTGGATGCCCATCCCCGCCAGCTTCTGTGCCGTGCGGGAGCCGATCCCCCACACGTCGCTCGCGTCCACCGACGCGAGAATCGCGGTGACCTGCGCCGGGGCATAGGAACCCAAGTTGCAGACCCCCTGCAGCGCCGCGGATGACTTGGAGCCCCGGTTCGCCAGCTTGGCCAGGGTCTTGCTCGACGCGATGCCGATGCTCACCGGCAGGCCGATCATCTTCTTGGTGGCCACGCGGATCTCCCGGGCGATCCCGCTGACCTGCTCGGCGCTGCCGGTGAGCCGGATGAAGCTCTCGTCGATGGAGTACACCTCCTGCGAGGAGGTGAACCGGCCGAGCAGCTCCACGCATCGGGCGGAGATGTCGCCGTAGAGCTCGTAGTTGCTGGAGCGAGCGATGACGCCCTTGGCTGCGGCTTCGGCGGCGATGCTCTGCCACGACGCCGCCATGTCGATGCCGAGGGTCTTCGCTTCCTGCGAGCGGGCGATGACGCATCCGTCGTTGTTCGACAACACGACCACCGGCTTGCCCTCGAGGCGCGGGTCGAAGATGCGCTCGCAGGAGACGTAGAAATTGTTCGCGTCGACGATCGCGATGGAGGGCGGCTGGGACCCGGTACGGCTAGACCCGGTATGGCTAGACACGGTATGGCTAGACACGGTGCAGGCACCTGGTGACGACGCCCCACACCGACAGTTCGCTCAGCTCGTGCAGCACGATGTCGGGGTAGGCCGGGTTCTCGGGCACCAGGCGCACGGTGTCGCCGTCGAGGCGGAGCCGCTTGATGGTGAGTTCGTTGTCGACCACCGCGATCACCACGCTGCCGTCGCGGGCCTCGAGGGACCGGTCGACGATGACCTCGTCGCCGTCGAAGATTCCGGCGCCGGTCATGCTGTCGCCGCTCACCCGCACGATGAACGTGGAGGTGGGATCCCGGATCAGATGCCGGTTGAGGTCGACAGGGCCGTTGTAGTAGCCCTGCGCCGGGGAGGGGAAACCGGCGTGTACGGACTCGAGTGCTTCCTGGATGAAGCGCTGGCCGGTATCCGCCGACACCCCGGAGACCGGCCGGACGATCGGGTTCACTGCGTGCACGGCGTGATTCCCTTCTGCGACGCTGCCAGTCGTTCGCGCTCCTCCTATTGTCTCGCGTGCCGGTCGACCTTGACGCAGGAAGCCGTCATCCGACGGTGACGGATTCGGCGCCGGCGTTCAGCGCCAGGAACGACCGCACGTCGTCGATCTCGGCGGCGTTGATTCCGTGCGCCAGGCCCGGGTATCTCCGCTCGACCAGGCTCGAGTGGGTCGGCAGGAACGCGCTCGTACGCGCGATCGCGGGCTCCCCGATGACGCGGTCGTCGGTGCCGCGGCCCCAGAACACCGGTGGGCGGGTCCCGGCGAGGGTCGCGTCGCCGGGCTGGTCCGCACCGAGCACGAAGCCGCCGAGCACGACGGGCGCCAGGACCCGCTCGGGCCGGGTGCGCAGAAGTTGGCTGGTCATCAGGCCACCCTGCGAGAAGCCGATGGGGATCACCAAGGTGGTGGAGGCCAGGTTGGCGTCGACCCAGCCCCAGATCGCGTCCGTGGCCTGGGCGACGGGCTCCGCGTCCGGGTTTCCGGGGGTCGTGATGGTGAACCACGCCGCGCCCCCGTTGCCCAGCTCGAGCGGGGCGCGCAGGGCCGCCCACGGCAGGGCGAGCCTCAGCGCCGGCGCGAGCCCGGCCAGGTCGGACTCGTTCGACCCATAGCCGTGCAGCAGCAGGACCACGGCGGATGCCTCGGCCGCATTCGCGGCCCATCCGGGCGAACGGATGCCGGAGCGCTGCGCGATCATCGGGCGATGAGTTCGTCGGTGGAGACGTCGGGCAGCGAGACCGTGACCTGCGTGCCCCAGGGGTCGGTGATCGACACCGAGCGGCCGTCACCGGCGAATGGGATCGAGCGGGCGGTCAGGCGCGCGGTCAGGGACTGCAGGTCGGCCGGCGTGGGCACGGTCACCGAGACATCACCGAGGCCCAGGCTCGCCGCGCGCGGACCCGAGCCGCGGCTGTTCCAGGTGTTCATGGCGATGTGGTGGTGGTAGCCGCCGGCCGAGGCGAAGAGCGCGCCCGGGTAGCTACCCTGGGTGGCCTCGAATCCGATCGCGTCGACGTAGAACGCCCGCGCGGTCTGCAGGTCGCCGACTTGCAGGTGCACGTGGCCAACGACGCCGGGTAGGGCGGGGCCGGCATCCATGGCCCTCTGGTCGAGGTGCGTCTGCAGGTAGGCGTTGGGATCGAGGTACTCGGTGGCCATCCGGATCTGCTCGCCGTCGTGGATCCAGGTGTCGCGGTCACGGTCGGTGTACAGCTCCACGCCGTTGCCCTCCGGGTCGGTGAAGTAGAACGCCTCGCTCACGAGGTGGTCGCTGGATCCGATGAAGCGGCTGCGCGGGTCCTGTGCGGCACGGTAGACCGTGGCGGCGAGGCTTTCGGGAGTCTCGAAGAGGAACGCGGTGTGGAACAGTCCGGCCTGGCGGGGGTCCACGCCGGGCAGGTCCGGAGTGTGGATCAGCCGCACGAGCGGCGTCGCGCCCCGCCCGAGCACACGGTGCACCTCGCGGGAGCGGCTGCGCTCCTCAAAGGGCTCCATGGCGAACGCCCGGGAGTAGTAGTCCGACATCGTCTCGAGATCGCCGACCCGCAGCGTCACCGCGCCCATCGAGGTGTCGGCGTTGAGAATCCGCTGGTTCAGGTCGACGCTCATGATTTCGCTCCCGGCTGTGGTGGATGGCGTTGCTTGTATCTACAACCATATCAGAGATGCTTGTAGCTGCAACTAATGTGACAGTCGGCCAGAGTCGTGTCGGAATAGGGCGAGGCCGATCACGGTTTCCTCTATACGAACGCATGCAGTTCAACGCTGTGCGAAGTACATCTATACAGATCAGATTGGAAGTGGTCATCATGACCAGGTTCGAGAACAAGGTAGCGATCGTCACCGGCGGCGGAAGCGGTATCGGCGCGGAAATCTCCCGGGAGCTTGCCGCTGAGGGTGCCTCGGTCGTGGTCACCGACATCAAGCTCGAGGCCGCGCAGAGCGTCGTCGACGAGATCATCGCCGCCGGCGGGAAGGCAGCCGCCTTCAGCCAGAACACCGCGAAGTGGGAGGACTCCGAAGCGGCCGTGGCGTTCGCCCAGACGACCTTCGGCGCCCTGCACCTGGCCGTGAACAACGCCGGCATCGGTGCCGCACCGCAGAAGATCGGCGACTACGACATCGCCGCCTGGGACCGCGTGCGCGCGGTGGACCTCGACGGCGTCTTCTACGGCCTCAAGTTCCAGCTGCCTGCGATCGTCGCCGCCGGCGGCGGCGCCGTGGTGAACATGGCCAGCGTGCTCGGCTCGGTCGGCATCGCGGAGAACGCCGCCTACGTCACCAGCAAGCACGCGCTGATCGGCCTCACCAAGGTCGCCGCCCTCGAATACACGGCGGATGGCGTGCGCACGAACGCCGTCGGACCCGGCTTCATCGACACCCCGCTGGTGCGCTCGAGCCTCTCCCCCGAGGCGCTGACCGCCCTCGAGGCACAGCACGCCTCCCGCCGCCTCGGCACCGACAAGGAGGTCGCCGCGCTCACGCTGTTCCTGCTCAGTGACGCCGCCTCCTTCATCTCCGGCAGCTACCACCTCGTCGACGGCGGCTACTCCGCCCAGTAACCCCACGGCGGTCGCGAAAGCGGCCATGTGGTTGCTTCGGGTGACCCGAAGTGACCATATGGCCGCTTTCGCGTGACCGGCGGGGGTACCGCTGCCCATGGTGAGGAGCGACGTGCCCCGATACCGTGAACCATGATCATCTGGACCCGCTGGGGCATTCTCGTCTTCGTCTTCTTCGGCCTGTCGGTCGGGCTCGGATTCGCCCTCAAGGGCGTGTTCGCCCCTGCCGTCGGTTCGAACGAGCCGGCCACGAACACATTCCTCGGCACCGGCTTCGTTCTCGGCGCCGCGGCCCTGTGGGCCTTCTCGAAGTACGTGTTACCGCGCCTCGACAAGGCCCGGCCGTCGTTCGTCTACCAGCAGCTGCCCGAACCCGCAATCAACGAGCGTGGTGTGAAAGTCACCCACCGACCCGTGGCCGTGGTGAACCAGGAGACCGGCCAGCAGATCTGGACGCGCCCGTCATCGACGTTCTTCTTCATCCCCGTGCGCTTCTGGCCCTACCCGATCGCCGCGATCGGGGTCGTCAACCTGATCATCGGCATCATCGGACGAGGCTGACCTCCCCGACCGCGACAACCTCGACCGAGCCCGCGCTCTCCGGGAGGGGAACGGCGTCGGCGGCCGATGCGGCGGCAGGTCGCTCGACGGTTCGCTCGGCGGTTTCGGCCGCGCGGCTGAGCGAGGTGCGCATGAGCCGGGCAATGCTCGACTCCGGTTGCGGTTGCGGTTGTGGTTCCTGTCGCGGCTGAGGCTCAGGCTGCGTCATGGGGGCGGGCTGCTCTGCGAGCGCCTCGCGGATGATGCGGCGCGGGTCGTACTGACGCGGGTCGAGCTGTTTCCACTCTGCGATGTCGAAGTCGTCGCCGAGTTCCTGCTTGACCCGGGCCTTGGCGGCGTCGGTGCGCCCCCGCAGGCTCTGCACGAGCGCCGCCAGCTTGCCGGCATAGAGGGGCAGGCGGTCGGGGCCGAGGACGAAGACGGCGATCATCGCGACGACGATGAGTTTCTCAAAGCTGAGGCCGAGCATGGGGTCTCCTTGTCTGGCGGGCGTGAGGGCGGTAGGAACGGTCAGGCTGTCACGGACGCGCGCGCTCCGGCAGCGAGTGCGGCAACCCGGCGGGCGGCCCGACGGTCATGGAGTAGGGCGATCCCGGCCGCGGCGGCGAAGAGCGCCGCCATGGGCACCGCGAGCAGGAACATCGACATGACATCGGCGGCCGGAGTAGCCAGGGCGCAGAACAGCACGATGGCCACCAGCACCACGCGCCAGCCGCGCACGATCGAGATGCCCGGCAGCACGCCCATGAAGTTCAGGAGCACCACGAACACCGGGAGCACGAACGCCACACCCACCGCGAGCACGAGCTTCATGACGAAGTCGAAGTAGTAGGAGGCCTCCAGGATGGTGCTGTCCGAGGTGGAGGCGAATCCGGCGAGCAGTTCCACGACGTGCGGGAATAGCCAGAACCCGGCGACGCATCCGGCCAGGAACAGCGGGACGGCGGAAGCCACGAACCCGACGGTGTACCGCTTCTCCCGCCGGGTCAGGGCGGGTGCGAAGAAGGCGAAGAGCTGGTACAGCCATACCGGGCTGGCCAGCACGAGGCCGGCGTAAAGGGCGATCTTCACCTTGAGCTCGAAGGCGCCGCTGACGCTGCCGTAGTTGAGGGTGGCGTTACGCGACTCGGCCAGGGCCACGACGGGGCCGCGGAGCACGTCGAGGATCAGGTCGGAGAAGAGGTAGCCGGCGACCACGGCGACCGCGACCGCGATGGACGCGCGGAAGAGACGCGTGCGAGCCTCGATCAGATGCCCAGCGAGGGGCATCAGTCCCGGCTCGGTCGCCGGCGACGTCCGCACGCCCATCCCGATCAGCGCCCGTCGATCGCGACGACCGGCCGCGCCGCCGGTTCGCCGACGGGCTCGTCGGGCTCGACAGCCGTCTCGGCGTCGGCCGGTGTCTTGGCCTCGCGGATCTCTGTCTTGAAGATCTTCATCGACTGCCCGACACTCTTGGCCAGAGCGGGGAGCTTGGTCGAGCCGAAGAGCAGCAGGATGACGACGAGGATGATGATGGCGTGCCATCCGGTGAGGTTCTGGAGCAGTCCCATGAGCTCGGGGTCCTTATCTAAGAGGTATCTGGTCGATTACTGGCTGGGCGGGGTTCCGCCGCCGCCCGCGCCGCCGCTCGGCGGGGTGCCGCCACCACCGCCGCCGTCGGGCGAGGAGCCCGCGGTGGGTGTGGTGGTGGTGTCCACGCGGGCGGTGAGGTTGACGATGTAGCCGGAGGTGCTGTCGCCGGTCACGCTGGCGAGCTGGAGGGCCCCGCCGTCGTCACCGAAGACGTTGTCATTGTCGAGGGTGACCTGCGCGAGGTTCGCGGTCGATCCGGCGTAGGCGGCCAGCTCGTAGACGGTGCTGCTGATGTCTTCGGGCAGCGCCGCCTGCGACGTGGCGATGGCGTTGGCGGCATCCGAGATCGAGTCGATGTCCGGGTAGACCTCGAAGTGGATGTGCGGCCAGCGTCCCGTGTAACAGGCTGGGTAAATCGAGGTGAAGCTGACCTTCCCGTCGTTGTCGGCGACCTGCACGCCGCGCAGGTAGGTCTCGTCCTCGATGCCGTCGGAATACATCGAGTACCCACCGGCCGCGTCGCAGTGCCAGACGTACACCGCGGTGTCCGCGAAGGGGGCATCGTCGTTGTTCATGTCGAGCACCGTGAGGGTGAACGTCATGGGCACACCCTCGGCGGTCAGCCCGCCGCCGATGCTGGAGCGGATGTCGCTGCGCACGATGCCGGATTCCTCGAGCACGTTCACCCCGTTGGAGCCGTCGCCCGGGTACGGGCCGGCCGTCTCATCGGGGATCTCGCCGGTGGCGGTCGTGGCGGTGCCCGTCGATGTGCCCGTCGCTGCGGCCGTCGAGGTGGAGCTGCTCCCGGAGGCATCCGTGGTGCAGGCCGCCAACGCCACGGCGCCCGCGCCGACACCGATCAGGCTGAGGACATTGCGGCGGCTGATCAGGGTGCGAATGTCGAAGGCGACGCCATGGTCGACGACCTCGTCGTCGACGCGGTCGAGCAGGCGGCCCTCGTAGGCGGGGCCGTCCGGGGTTGATTCGGGTTCAGGGATGCGGCTCATGGCTGCCTCTCGAATAGGTGGCGGTCGTTCTTGCGTGTCACCTATCCTGGGGATCTGTCCAGGCAGCCTGCTATGGCCCGGCTATGCCTTTCCTATGGAGCGTGTCCGCGGAACAGTTGCGCGAAAGCGGCCGTGTGGTCGCCTCGGGTGTCCCCAAGTGACCACACGACCGCTTTCGCGAGGTTCACAGCCGCATTCGCGGGATGTGCGCGGGTTATTTCGCGTCGATGGGGAGCAGGATGCCCTTCACGGTGGGGTCGGTGGCCAGGAACTCCTGCACCGCCGGGTCCTTGAAGGCGGCGACGAGGTTCTTGATGTTCTCGGTGTCGGCGAAGTCGCTGCCGATGGTGAGCTGGCCGGCGAACTCGTCGGGCGCGGCCGGGGCGAAGATCTGCTGCTCGATCGGGATGCTCGCGGCCAGGTAGTACTCGGTGTAGCCGGCCGCGAGGTCGAGGTCGGGCAGGGCGCGGGACTGCGCGGCGAAGTCGAGCAGGGTGAACTTCAGGTTCTTCGGGTTGGTGGCGATGTCGTCCTGGGTGGCGGTGCCGGCGGTGGTGCCGTCCTTCAACGTGATGAGTCCGGCCTCCTGCAGCAGCCACAGGCCCTGGGCCTCGTTGGCGGGATCGGAGTACAGCGACACGGTACCGCCGTCGGGCACCTGGTCGACGCTGGTGTACTTGTCGCTCCACAGCCCGAAGCCCCAGCGGAACACCGGGGTGGCGGCGGTTTCCTTGAAGTCGGGGTTGGACTCGAGAACCTGGCTGAGCCAGAGCTTGTGCTGGTAGACCGTGCCGGCTACCTCGCCCTCGCTCACGGCGCGGTTGATGGTGTTGCTGTCGGAGAGGCCCTTGAACTTCACGGTGATGCCGTACTTGGGCGCGACCTCCTCGGCGACGAAGTTGACCAGTGCCTGCTCGGCGGCGTTGCCCTCGGCGGTGGCGACGATGAGGGTGGCGCCCTCGGTGGCGTTGGCGGAGGTGGGCGGGTTGAGCAGCGGGACGGTGATCGCCGCGGCGGCGCCGACGACCACGACGGCGATACCGGCGACCCAGGGCCAGCGGCGGCGCTTCTTGAGTGCGAAGCCGTGCGGCTCGGCGGCGGGCGTGGAGGAGGTGGGAGTAGACATGGGGTTTCCTTCGGAGTGGTCTGCGTGCTGTGCAGGGGTGCGGGGTGGGAAAACGGGTGAGAAAAGCGCGGGCGGGCGCGGGAAGCGCGCGCAGGCGAGTGCCGGCCCGCCGGGCGGGTCAGTCAGGTGAGAGGGGGCGGGTCGGGCCGGGCGCTCAGGAGATGCAGCAGGCCGGACAGGTCGCCCCGGGCATTCGGCGCGGCGAGACGGCGGGCATCCGCGTCGTCACGGCAGCCGGCCGGTTCATACCAGGCTCGCTTCGCGGCGGGCGGCGCGAGGTGCGCGAGCCTCGGTGCGGGCGTGCGGGGTGGTCAGGCGCACCAGGCGGTCGCCGATCAGCTGCACCGACGCGACCGTCGCCACGAGGATCACGATCGTGGCGAGCATCACGGTGTTGTCGAAGCGCTGGTAGCCGTAGGTGACCGCGACGTAGCCGATGCCGCCGGCGCCGATGGTGCCGGCGATGGCGGAGTACTCGATCATGGCAATGGTGTTGATGGTGAGGCCGCCGATGATCGACGGCAGGGCCTCGCTGAGCTGGGCGGTGCGGATGATCTGCAACGGCGACGCCCCCGAGGCCTTGGCGACCCGCACCAGGGTGGGCGGCACACCGCGCAGGGAGTTCTCCACGATGCGGGTGAAGAACGCGATTCCGGCGATCGACATGGGCACGACGGCCGCCGCGATGCCGATGTTGGTGCCCGTGATGAACCGGGTGAACGGCACGATCGCGGCCATCAGGATCAGGAACGGCAGCGAGCGCCCGATGCTCACGATCCAGCTGAGCGTGGTGTGCAGGGCGGGGTTCTCGAACAGGCCGCCGGGGGCGAGGTTGTGCACCAGGGCGCCGAGCGGGATGCCGACGAGCACGACGATCGCCATGACGATGCCCACCATGATCAGGGTGTCGAGCAGCGCGGGGAAGACCAGCGCGGGGATCTCGGCCAGCGGGACGTTGTTGTTCAGGTGCACGCTGTTCAGGTGCACGACGCCGTTCAGGATGCTCATGCGACCTTCTCCAGGATCTCGGCCGGCCGGGACTCACCGGCTGGCTCCGGGCGGGCGTCGAGCCCCAGGCTGCGGGCCACCGTGATGAGGTGCTCGCGGTCGGCGCCGGTGACACCGATGCTGGCGTGCCCCACCGTGGCGCCGTCGACGGTCTCGATGGAGGCGCCGAGCAGCGACACCGTGGTGCCGAGCTGGTCGGCGAGCCGGGTGAGCCAGTCGGCCGGCACGTGCGCGGAGGTGTAGCTGACGAACCATTCGGTGGCGTCGGCAGGAGCGCTCTCGTGCGCGCGCGCCGGGCGCAGCGCCCGGCCGAGCCCCGACGCTGGATTGCGCAGCAGCTCGACGATGCGGCCGCTTTCCACGATGCGACCGTGGTCGAGGCGCGCGACGGAGTCGGCGACCTGCAGCACGGTGTCCATCTCGTGGGTGATGAAGAGGATCGACAGGCCCAGGTCGTCGCGGAGCTCCTTGAGCAGCGCCACGATCGACCGGGTGGAGTCGGGGTCGAGGCCCGAGGTGGCTTCGTCGCTGAGCAGCACACTGGGGCGCAGCGCCAGCGCGCGGGCGATGCCCACCCGCTGCCGCTGGCCGCCGGAGAGCTGGTGCGGGTAGTGCCCGGCCTTGTTCGAGAGCCCGACGCGGTCGAGCAGTTCGGCCACCCGGGCGCGGGTCTCCGCGGCGGTCACACCGAGGTACTCCAACGGCAGCGCCACGTTCGCAGCGGCGGTGCGCCGCGAGTAGAGGCCATCCGACTGGAAGATGGTGCCGATGCGGCGGCGCGCCACCCGCAGCTGCTTCTCGCTGAGCTGGGAGAGGTTCTCGCCGTTCACCAGCACCGACCCGCTGGTGGGACGCTCGAGCAGGTTGACGCACTGCGCCAGGGTGCTCTTGCCGGCCCCGCTCGGGCCGACGACGGCGAAGATCTCGCCGGCGTCGACGCTGAAGTCGAGGCGGTCGAGCACCACGGTTTGCGCGTCACCGTGGCCGTAGACCTTGGTCAGCTGTTCGAGGCTGATCATGCGGGGCTCCTGTCGAGCGGATGGGTGGGCTGGCGAATCAGACGACGGGCACGCCGACGCGGTAGTTCGCGCCGCGGTGCTCGTCGGGGAGGCGGTCGCCGCGGCCGTGCAGCTTCTGCCGCAGCGTGCCCTCGGTGTACTCGGTGGGGTACACGCCGCGTTTCTGCAGCTCGGGCACCACCCAGGTGACCACATCTTCGAAGGTGCCGGGCGTGATGGCGTAGGCCAGGTTGAACCCGTCCACATCCGTCTCGTCGGCCCACTCCTCGAGCTGGTCGGCGATCTCGCTGCCGGAGCCGACGATGAACGGGCCGAGTCCGCCGATCGCGCCGGCGCGGGCGATGTCCCCTACCGTCCACTCGGAGCCGTCGTGGTTCGCGGCCTGGAAGTTGGCCACGGTGGACTGGATGGCGTTGCTCTTGACGTTGCCGATGGGCTCGTCGAGGGCGTAGCCGGAGAGATCCACGCCCATCCAGCCGGACATGAAGACCAGGGCGCCTTCTTCGCTGGCGTAGCTGAGGTAGTCGAGGTACTTGGCCTGGGCCTTCTCGCTGGTCTCGTCGGTGATGATCGTGAGCAACGTGTAGATCTTGGCCGAGTAGCGGTCGCGGCCGGCGGCCTCGAGGGCGTCGCGCAGCTTGGTGACGGTGTCCTTGAGCACATGCTTGGTCGACGCGGCCACGAAGATCGCCTCGGCGTTGCCCGCGGCGAACGCGATGCCGCGGCTGGAGGCGCCGGCCTGGTAGATCACGGGCGAGCGCTGGGGCGAGGGCTCGGAGAGGTGGATGCCGGGCACCTGGAAGTGCTTGCCGGAGTGGCCGATGGAGTGCACCTTGCTCGGGTCGGTGAAGACGCCGGTCTCGGTGTCGCGCACGACGGCGTCGTCCTCCCAGGAGCCCTCCCACAACTTGTAGAGCACCTCGAGGTACTCGTCGGCGTAGTCGTAGCGGTCGTCGTGCTCGAGCTGGTCGTCCTGGCCCATGTTGCGAGCGGCGGAGGGCAGGTACCCGGTGACGACGTTCCAGCCGACCCGTCCCTTGGTGAGGTGGTCGAGCGTGGACATGCGCCGGGCGAACGGGTACGGGTGCTCGTACGCGGTGCCGGCGGTGACGCCGAAGCCGAGGTGCTCGGTGACGTAGGCCATCGCGGGGATCACCAGCAGCGGGTCGGCGACGGGGATCTGCGCGCCGTTGCGGATCGCCGCCTCGTTGGTGCCGCCGTAGACGTCGTAGGTGCCCAGCACATCGGCGAGGAAGATGCCGTCGAAGCGGCCCTTCTCGAGCAGCTTGGCGAGTTCGGTCCAGTAGGCGAGGTCGGTGTAGCTCTGCGACCGGTCGTCGGGGTGGCGCCACAGGCCGGAGGACTGGTGGGCGACGCAGTTCATGTCGAAGGCGTTGAAGCGGATCTGTCTGGGCATGGACCTATGCTCACGTTTTCGCAGACCGGGCACATCCCATCATGAAACACGGCGTCACACTGGGCGACACCGAAGCATCTGCATTCCGGACCCGCTCTTGGGTGCGCGGATGCAAGATCCTTCGGTTTCGCTATCCCGACAGGCTTCAGAGGCACCTGCCTTTTTGCCCGGCCAGGTGCCATACTGGCCGAGAAATATCTTGCCTGCGGTGTTGCGGGAGACCGCGGCACCGACACGATTTCTCTGTCGATGAGGAGCACCGTGAGCACCCCGATCCTGTCTAATTTCATCAACGGCCAATTTGTCACGCCGGCCGGAACCGCTCATCTCGACGTGATCGATCCGACCACGGGCACCATCGTCGCCCGGGCGCCGATCTCCACGGCGGCGGATGTGGACGACGCCATGCGCGCCGCCGCGGCCGCGTTCCCGGCCTGGGGCCACGGCACTCCCTCCGACCGGCAGCGCGCGCTGTTGCTGCTCGCCGATGCGGTGGAGGCGAACAGCGACGCCATCGTGGAGGCCCAGCACCGCAACACCGGGCAACCCCGGGCCACGATCGCCTCCGACGAGGTGGCCGCCGGCGCCGATCAGCTGCGCTTCTTCGCCGGGGCGGCCCGGCTGCTCGAGGGCCGTTCGGCCGGCGAGTACCTCGAGGGCATGACCTCGTGGGTGCGCCGGGAGCCCATCGGGGTGGTGGGCCAGGTCACCCCGTGGAACTTCCCCTTCCTGATGGCCGTGTGGAAGATCGGGCCGGCCCTGGCGGCCGGGAACACCCTGGTGCTCAAGCCCAGCGACACCACCCCGGAGTCCACCCTGGAGCTGGCCCGCATCAGTCAGGGCATCCTGCCCGACGGGGTGATGAACATCGTGCTCGGCGACGCCACGACCGGCGCGTTCATCGTGGAGCATCCGGTGCCCGGCCTGGTGTCGATCACGGGCAGCGTGCGGGCGGGCATGGCCGTGGCCTCCGGTGCCGCGCACACCCTCAAGCGCGCCCACCTCGAGCTCGGCGGCAAGGCGCCCGCGCTGGTGTTCCCCGACGTGGACGTGGCCAAGGTGGCGTCCGCCATCGCCGACTTCGCCTTCTACAACGCCGGCCAGGACTGCACCGCCATCACCCGGGTGCTCGTGCACGAGACCATCCACGACAAGTTCGTGGACGCCTTCTCGGCGGAAGCCGCGCTGCGCACCACCGGCTCCGCCGACGACGCCGACAACTACTTCGGCCCGCTCAACAATGTGCGGCACTTCACCGATGTGGTCGAAAAGGTCGAAGCTCTGCCGGCCCACGCCGTGATCAGCACGGGCGGCCACCGGGTGGGTGAGGCGGGCTACTTCTTCGAACCCACCGTGGTGACCCAGGTGCGGCAGCGGGATGCGATCGTGCAGGACGAGACGTTCGGTCCGGTGATCACCGTGCAGAGTTTCGGCACCGAGGCCGAGGCCATCGCCATGGCCAACGACGTGCGGTACGCGCTCGCATCGAGCGTCTGGACTCGCGACCACGCCCGGGCGCTGCGGGTCTCCCGCGACCTCGATTTCGGAGCCGTGTGGATCAACACCCACATCTTGCTCACGGCCGAGATGCCGCACGGCGGATTCAAGTACTCCGGCTACGGCAAGGACCTGTCCATGTACGGCGTGGAGGACTACACCCGCATCAAGCACGTGATGAGCGCACTCGAATGAGCGCGCCCGCCGACTCCAGCCCCACGCACGCCGACCAGAAGAGGGATTCAATGACTTTCCACCCGCTCGACCCGCTCACCGGCGCGGAGTTCACCCAGGCCGCCGCCATCCTCACCCGGGAGCACGGAGTGGGTGAGGGCTGGCGCTTCGCCTCCATCGAACTCGTCGAACCGGCCAAGGCCGCCGTCGCCGCATTCGAGACCACCGGGGTCGCCCCCGAGCGCCGCGCCCGGCTCGTGGTGCTGCACCGCGCGGAGAACCGCACCTGGGTGGCCGTGGTCTCGCTCGACACCGATGCGCTGCTCGAGTGGGAGCAGGTGCCCGGCGTGCAGGCCAACTTCACGGTCGACGAGTGGGAGGAGGCGGACGCGGCGCTGCGGGCGCATCCGGAGGTCGTGGCGGCCCTCGCCAAACGCGGCATCACCGACCTCAGCAACGTCTTCATCGACACCTGGACCTACGGCGACGCCGTGATCCCCGAGGTCTACCAGGGGCTGCGGCTGGGCTGGGCGGATGTCTGGGTGCGCGCCCAGGCCGGGGCTAACCCCTACGCCGGGCCGGTCAGCGGGCTGCACTTCGTGATCGATGTGAACACCATGAACCTGCTCGAGATCGAGGACACTTTCACGGTGGACCCGCCGAACGGGATGGGCGAGTACGTGCCGCACCTGGTGCCCGAGCGCATCCGCAACGCCAGTACCCGACCACCGTTGAAGCCGCTGGACATCGTGCAGCCCGAGGGTCCGAGCTTCACCGTGGACGGCAACCTGGTGCGCTGGCAGAACTGGTCGCTGCGGGTGGGCTTCAACTACCGCGAGGGCATGACCCTGCACCGGGTGACCTACACGGATGCCGGCCGCGAGCGCCCGGTCGCCAACCGGTTGTCGTTCGCCGAGATGGTGGTGCCGTACCGTGACCCGAGCGTCGACCACTTCCGCCGCACGGCGTTCGACATCGGCGAGTGGGGACTGGGCTTCATGACCACCTCGCTCGAGCTCGGCTGCGACTGCCTGGGCGAGATCCGGTACATCGACGCCGTGCTGCACAACAGTGCCGGGGAGCCGTACTCGATCCCCAACGCGTTCTGCATCCACGAGGAGGACAACGCCGTGCTGTGGAAGCACGTGGACCACGACGGCGGCGCCGAGGTGCGCCGGATGCGCCGGCTGGTGGTCTCCTTCCACGTCACCGTGGCCAACTACGAGTACCTCGTCTACTGGCGG
Source organism: Cryobacterium arcticum (assembly GCF_001679725.1). Classification (NCBI taxonomy): domain Bacteria; kingdom Bacillati; phylum Actinomycetota; class Actinomycetes; order Micrococcales; family Microbacteriaceae; genus Cryobacterium; species Cryobacterium arcticum. The sequence continues at coordinate 3,838,434 of NZ_CP016282.1, forward strand.
TTCTACCAGGACGGCAACATCGAGTGCGAGGTGCGCGCGACCGGGATCATGGTGGTCACCCACCTCGAACCCGGCCAGCCGCATCCGAACGGCACCCTGGTCGACGAGCGCACCTATGCGCCCTTCCACCAGCACTTCCTGGTGGCGCGGATGGACCTGGACATCGACGGCCCGGCCAACACCGTGTACCGCAGCGAGACCCGCATCGAACCGATCGACAAGGCCAACCCGCTCGGGCTGGCGATCACCCAGCAGAACACCCCGATCGAGACCGAGGGGTTCGACGACTTCGACTGGAACACCCAGCGGGCCTGGAAGGTGGTGAACGAGCAGACCCTGAACGGGCTCGGCACCCCGGTGTCGTACAAGCTCGTGCCGGGCGGAGCGATCCCGTCGTTCTTCCACCCCACGGCGCCCGCGCTGCTCCGCGCTCAGGTGATCGGCCACACGGTGTGGGTCACCCCCAACGATGAGAGCGAACGGTGGCCCTGCGGCGAGTTCGTCAACCAGAGCGGCGTCGACCACGGCCTGCCCGAGTGGATCACAGCGGGCCGGTCGGTGCGCGACACCGACGTGGTGCTCTGGTACACCTTCGGCATCCACCACATCACCCGGCCGGAGGAATGGCCCGTGATGCCGGCCGACATCGTGTCGTTCTGGCTCAAGCCGGTGGGCTTCTTCGACCGCAACCCCTCGCTCGACGTGGAGCCGAGCCCGGCGCACTGCGCACCGGGAATGGAGCACGCCGGGCATGACCACGGCGAGCACGATCACAGCGAGCACGAGCACGCCGGGCACGAGCACGGCAGCCATGAGCCGGATGCGCCCGGCACCGAACCGAGGAGAACAGCGTGACCCGCACACCGAACTACGTGGTGGCCTACGAAGCCACCGCCCACGGCCGCGACGCCCTCGAGCTGGGCATCGCCATGGCCCGGCTCACCGCGGCGGAGTTGCGCATCTGCCTGGTGTTGCAACGGGTCAGCGCCGCCCCGGCGAAGATCCACGCCGCGAGCAGTGACTACGAGATCCTGCTCGCCGACCAGGCCAAGGCGTGGCTGGAGCAGGCCGCCGGCTGGGTTCCCGCCGATGTCACGGCCAGTACCCACCTGCTCTGGGCGGACTCCACCTCGGAGGGCCTGATCCAGGCCGCCGACGACCTCGACTCCGACCGAATCGTGGTGGGCGCAGCCCGCGGCGGCATCCTGAACCGGTTCACCATCGGCAGCGTCGCGAACGCGCTGCTGCACGCCTCCCCGGTGCCCGTCGCGCTCGCCCCGCACGGCTACCGCGCTCCCGCGCGGCTCAGCCGGATCACCTGCGCCATCGGCACCCGGCCCGGCTGGGAGGCCCTGCTGGACTCGCTCGTGGCGTTCACCGAGAACCTCGACGTCAGCCTGCGGTTCGTCACCCTGGTGGAGGTGGACGCCAGCCGCGAGAAGCAGTCGCCGGCCGCGGCCGGCAGCACCGCGCACCTCGACGCCGTCCTGGCGTACTACGAACGGCACTCCCGCAGCCACGGCACCATCACCACCGAGGTCGGCACCGGCAAGAACGTGGAGGACGCCGTGGAGGCGCTGGACTGGCGCACCGACGAGATCGCCTTCGTGGGCTCCAGCCGGTTGGCGGCGCCGCGCACGATCTTCCTCGGCATCACCGCGCACCGCATGCTGCATGCCTTGCCGGTTCCGCTCGTTGTCGTTCCGACTTCGCTGCGCAGCTGACCCGCACCCCTTCGATCCGAACAAAGGACGAGACCATGGCCCAGTCATCCGCTTCGAATGCCACGCCCGCAGCGGCTCAGAGCGCCGGCGGTCTCTCCGCCAAGGGGCTCAGCGCCGGTTCGGTGGGCCTGCTCGGCGCCACCGTTATCGGCATCTCCTGCATTGCCCCGGCCTACACGCTCACGGCCTCGCTCGGCCCAACGGTCGCGGCGGTGGGCACCCAGATGCCGGGCATCTTCATGGTCGGGTTCATCCCGATGCTGCTCGTGGCGCTCGGCTACCGTGAGCTCAACAACTCCATGCCGGATGCCGGCACCTCCTTCACCTGGGCGACGCGAGCGTTCGGCCCCTGGCTGGGCTGGATGGGCGGCTGGGGCCTGATCGTGGCCACCGTGGTGGTGCTCTCGAACTTGGCCGGGGTGGCGGTGGACTTCTTCTACCTCATGCTCGCCCAGTTGTTCGGTAACCCGGATCTGGCCGACCTGGCCGCGAACGTGTGGATCAACATCTTCACCTGTCTGGTCTTCATGGTGTTGGCCTGTTATGTCTCCTATCGGGGCATGGAGACCACCAAGATGGTGCAGTACGTGCTCGTGGCGTTCCAACTCCTCGTGCTGATCTGGTTCAGCGTGGCCGCGTTGGTGCACTTCGCCGACGGCACCGCCTTCGACGCGCTCGGCTTCAGCGCCAGCTGGTTCAACCCGTTCCTCACCCCGTCGTTCTCCGCGTTCGCCGCGGGGGTGTCGCTGTCGATCTTCATCTACTGGGGCTGGGACGTGACCCTCACCATGAACGAGGAGACCAAGGACCCGGAGCGCACCCCTGGACGGGCGGCCACCCTCACGGTGGGCATCATCTTCGTGCTGTACATCCTGGTCTCGGTCTCGGCGCTGATGTTCTCCGGCGTCGGAACCGGCGAGCTGGGCCTCGGTAACGAGGACATCCAGGGCAACGTCTTCGCGGCGCTGGCCGGGCCGGTGATGGGCCCGTTCGCGATCCTGATGTCGCTGGCCGTGCTGTCCAGCTCGGCCGCGTCGCTGCAGTCCACCTTTGTGGGGCCGGCGCGCACCATGCTCTCGATGGGCCACTACCGGGCCTTCCCCAAGCGCTTTGCGGCGATCAGCCCGCGGTTCAGGTCGCCGGGCTTCGCCACGGTGATCGCCGGGGTCGTGGCGTGGGTCTTCTACGCGGTGATGCGGGTGCTCAGCACGGATGTGCTCACCGACACCATCCTCACCCTGGGCATCATGATCTGCTTCTACTACGGCGTGACGGCGTTCGCCTGTGTCTGGTTCTTCCGCCGGGAGGTGTTCTCCAGCACCCGGGCGTTCCTGCTCAAGCTGCTTGCGCCGCTCATCGGCGGCATCATCCTGGCCGTGATCTTCGCCACCACCCTGATCGACAGCACCAACCCCGAGTACGGCAGCGGGTCGGAGATCGGCGGCGTCGGCCTGGTCTTCATCCTGGCGATGGTGCTCTTCATCGCCGGCATCGTGCTGATGTTCATCATGCGGGCCGTCGACCCGGCGTTCTTCCAGGGCAAGACCCTCACGAAGGGCACCTCGCGCGACACCTGACACGCCACTCGGGCCCCGCCACATGCGCGACGGGACCCGTGTTCGGTGTCGAATGTTCCGTGTTGACCGGGACCGGCCGGGCTACTTCTCCGACCGGTGCAGAGCGATCAGGCCGGTGGGGAACCGGTCCCGGGCGGAGACGTAGACCACGCCCTTCGCCGCATCCACCGAGACGCCGTAGACCTTGTTGCCGTAGGCGGTCTTCGGGTAGTCCTTGATGGTCGTGAGGTCGGTGCTGGAGAGCACCAGCACACCACTGGCATCGAACGCATCGCTCTGGTGCCCCAGGTAGAGGCGCTTGGCGATCGGGTCGACCGCGACGCTGCGCAGGTCGGGCGCGGCCGACGTCAGCACCTCGGCTTCCACCGTGAACGTAGCCGGGTCGTACACCCGCACGGATGCCGTGGCTCCGGACACGTCGGAGTTGCTGACGTACACCCGCTGGGCGACCGGGTCCCAGGCAATGCCGTGTGAGCGCCAGTTGGCGCCGTCCGTCGTCACCGTCTGGATCAGGGCGCCCGTGCTGGCGTCCATGACGTCGAACCCGGTTCCACGGGTGGTGCCGAAGACCCGCCCGTTGGCGAGGTCGACGTCCAGGCCGCGCACGTTCCCGGAGAACGCGAACGGTCCGCGCACCACACTGTCGTCGCTCAGTTTCACGACGGCCCAGGCGGCACCGTAGGCGACGTAGAGCTCGTCCTTCGCGGTGTCGATGGCCACGTCACGCACTCCCTCGGCGGTGCCGCCCGGGATGAGGTGCGTCGCCACGACGGTGTCGGTGACCGGGTCGATCTCCAGCACCCGCGCCGGGCGCTGCTCGTTGCCCACGAACAGGTGCCCGGTGTCGGGGTCGACGACCGAGCCGACCGGCTTGGTGTCGGCGTCGGGGTTGGCGGCCGCGGAAGCGATCGCGGTGAGGGCGACCGGGGTGTAGTCCAGCCCGGACGGCGCCCCAGGCTCGGTCGGGTCCGTCGGGTCCGTCGGGTCCGTCGGGTCCGTCGGATCGGTGGGATCGGTCGGGTCCGTCGGATCGGTCGGGTCCGTCGGGTCCGTGGGGTCGGTCGGGGTGGCGGCACCGACGCGCTGCGACACCGTGACGGCCACGGCGTCGAGTTCGGAGCCGGGCGGGTTGAGCCGGAAGTCGCGGTTGGACACGAAGACCCGCTGGGTCTCCTCGTCCACCGAGATGCCGTAGCCGTCCTTACCGAAGGCCGGGTCGGCCTTGTCGACCAGCAGTTCGCCGGTCTTCGGGTCGTGCACGCTGAACCCGCCGGACCCGGCACCGGTTCCCGTGTATCCCACGTAGAGCAGCCCGTTGGTCGAGTCCGCGTCGAGTTGACGCGGGCTGGCCCGGCTGGTCTTCTCCCAGAGCGAGACGAAGCCGTTGTCCACGTCGAACGCCTCGATGTTGACCGCGTCCGGCACATCACTGAAGTACACCGTGGAAACGATCCCGTTGGCCGGGTCGGCCGCCACGTAGTACGAGTCGGCCGTGCCGTCGATGACACCGACCGACTCACCGGTCACCGCGTCGAGCACCTCGATACCTCGGGACGGAATCGCCCCATAGACGTAACCGCGCACCGGGTCGACGTCGATCGACCGGTTCGACTCGATGAACGGGAACGGGCCCCGCACGATCTGGCCGAACGTGGCATCCGCGATCGACACCACCACCCAATTGCGGTTCTGTTGCCCCACATAAAGCAACTCGTTCGCGTCGTCGATGCCCAGGTCGCGGATATTCTCCGGCAGGGTCATCTGCCGGGTCACCTCGTCGGTGTCCGCATCCAACTCGAAGATCGTCCGGCCGTTCTGGTCACCCAGATACAGGCGGTCCTTCTCCTGCGAGAACGCCGACCCGGCCGGCAGCTTCGCATTGGTCTTGTTGACCGAGTCGAGGCTGGCGACCTGGGTGAAGTCCAGCGTCTCGTCCAGGACACGCTCGCTGATGGTCACGGCCATCGCGTCCAGTTCGGAGCCGGGCGGGTTGAGCCTGAAGTCGCGGTTGGACACGAAGACCCGCTGGGTCTCCTCGTCCACCGAGATTCCGTAGCCGTCCTTGCCATAGGAGGGATCCGCGAAGTCGCCCAGGAGGGCGCCGGTCTTGGGGTCGTGCACCGAGAAGCCGCCTGAACCCGCGGCCGTGCCGGTGTAACCCACGTAGAGCAGTCCGTTTGTCGAGTCCGCGTCCAGCTGACGCGGGCTGGCCCGGCTGGTCTTCTCCCACAGCGACACGAAGCCGTTGTCCACGTCGAACGCCTCGATGTTGACTGCATCCGGCACATCACTGAAGTACACCGTCGAGACGATCCCGTTGGCCGGGTCCGCCGCCACGTAGTACGAGTCGGCCGTGCCGTCGATGACACCGACCGACTCACCGGTCACCGCGTCGAGCACCTCGATACCTCGGGACGGAATCGCCCCATAGACGTAACCGCGCACCGGGTCGACGTCGATCGACCGGTTCGACTCGATGAACGGGAACGGGCCCCGCACGATCTGGCCGAACGTGGCATCCGCGATCGACACCACCACCCAATTGCGGTTCTGTTGCCCCACATAAAGCAACTCGTTCGCGTCGTCGATGCCCAGGTCGCGGATATTCTCCGGCAGAGTCATCTGCCGGGTCACCTCGTCGGTGTCCGCATCCAACTCGAAGATCGTCCGGCCGTTCTGGTCACCCAGATACAGGCGGTCCTTCTCCTGCGAGAACGCCGACCCGGCCGGCAGCTTCGCATTGGTCTTGTTCACCGAATCGAGTCCGCCGACGACCGTGTAGTCCACGGATGCGACGGGTTCGCCGGGGTCGGTGGGGTCGGTTCCGGGGTCGGGGTTCGGGTTGCAGCCCAGGCACGGCTGACCGGTTCCGGGGTCGATGACCTGCGGAGCGGTGTCGTCGGTGACGGCCTTGCCCGCGTCGTTCTTCACGATGGTGAGCCCGTCGTAGTACTCGCCGTCGGCGGTGCGGGACTCGTACCGCAGTTCGTCGCCGGAGACGTCGATCAGCTGGTAGAGCTCGATTCCACCGCCGAGCTTCTTCAGCGTGGCGCCGTTCTCGGTCCACAGGCGCGGGCCGGCACCGGAGTACATCTTGGAGCCCACGACGGAGACGGCGTAGACCGGACCGTCGTAGTTCAGCTCCGCGTTCCAATCGGCGGGGTTGCCTTCCTCGGCGGCCGAGGTGTTGCCGCGGCCGTAGTTGTGGTCGTGGCCCTGCAGCACGAGGTCCACGTTGTTCGCCTCGAACAACGGCACCCACGCCTCGCGGATGGCGCGGTTGTTGCGTCCCTCGTCGAGGGAGAACACCGGGTGGTGGAAGAAGACCACGGTCCACTTGTTCGGGTTGGTCTCGAGGGTCTCCTTGAGCCACTGCGTCTGCACGGCCAGGGCGGATGCCTCGGTGACGTTGCTGTTCAGGGAGATGAACCGCACGCCCTGGTAGTCGCTGTAGTACACGGTGCCGTCCAGCAGCGCCGAGACCTCCGGCGCCGTCGGGCCGTTGTCGGGGTACTCGAACTGCGCCTGCCACTGGCGGGAGAGTTCCTCGCCGCTGTACTCGTGGTTGCCGGCCGCCGACAGGAAGTTCTGGGTGCCGAAATTGTAGCCGGCCGCGTCGAACACCTCGCCCCACTGGGCGTCGTTGTTGGCGTCGTCGATCAGGTCACCGGCCTGCAGCACGATCTTGGCATCCGGTCGGTCGCGGAAGGCGTTGCGGATGACCCGGGACGCGTCGGACTTGATGCCGTTCTGCACGTCGCCGAGGTAGATGAAGGAGAAGTCCTCCGCGGTTGCGGCGGCGGTGGTGAAGTGCTGCCACTCGCTGAAGTTGGTGCCGTCGCCGACCCGGTACTGGTACTGGGTGGCCTCGCTCAGGCCGGTGAAGTTGACGGTGTGGAAGGACTCCTCCCAGCCCTCCTCCGTGGTGACCTTCTCGGTGTCGGTGGACTTCACCACGGTGTAGTCGATTCGGTACGGCTCGGCCGTGGCCACCCGGATCTGGGCCTGCGCGGTGGTGACGTCGGTGCTGGTGCGCCAGGTCACCGCCTGCGAGGTGGCCAGGTCGGCTGCCGGCGTGAGCACGATCCGGTCGGGGATGCGTGACGGCCCGTGCTGCACGATCGGGGTGACCGTGGCGGCGGATGCGGGTGCGGTAACACCAACGATGGGCGCGAGCAGGGCACCCGCCACGGTCGCCACCGTGAGCGCGGCGATCAGGCCGCGCCTCCGGGTGCGCCGGGAGGACGAATTCGCCATGGGATGACGGCCTTTCCTGGAAGAAGTTGTCGAAGGGTGCGTTCGGGTGGGCGCGGCGGCGGCGGGGCCGGTCATGCCGTGCCGCCCTGGCGGGCGCCGGTGCGGTTGAGGCGACGGCCGAACAGGATGGCGCCGATGCCGAGCAGCAGGGCGATCCCCGCCGCGGCGAGCCACAGGCCCAGTGCGACGACGCCCGTGTTGGCCAGGTCCCGCACGCCGGTGCTCGGGGAACCGAGCGGCAGGACCTTCATGGTCGACTCCGCGGTGACGCCGGATTCCAGGCCGCGCACCACGATGGTGTGCGTGCCGGCCGGGATGCCGGCGGGGATCCGGCCGGTGAAGGCGAAGTTGCCGGAGGCATCCGCGGTGGGGTACCCGAGGGTGACCGGGTCGGAGTGCAGCTGCACCTCGAGGTCTTCGTTGGGCTTGAAGCCCGACCCCTTCAGGCTGATCTGACCGCCTGCCGCCACGCCGGTCGCCGAGAGCTCCAGGTCACCGGGGGTGTAGGTGGGCGTCGGTTGCGGGTTGGTGGTGGGCGATGTGGTCGGTGCCGTTGTGGGCGCCGTTGTGGGCGCCGTCGTTGGCGACGATGTCGGCCCGGCGGTCGGCCCGGCGGTCGGGCCCGTCGTGGGCTCCGTCGTCGGTTCGGTCGTCGGAGCGGTGGTCGGCACAGCCGTCGGCTCGGCCGTGGGCTCGCTGGTCGGTTCGGCCGTCGGCCCGGCGGTCGGCTCGGCCGTGGGCTCGCTGGTCGGCACGGCCGTCGGCTCCGGCGTGGGTGCGGTGGTCGGCTCCGGGGTCGGCGGGGCGGTGGGCTCCGGTGTGGTCGGCGGCGTGGTGGGCGGCGTGGTCGGTTCCGGTGTGGGAACCGCGCCGGGCACGACCGGGGTGGGCCGCTCGGGGGCGTTGACGGTGCTGCGGGCCGAGCCGGGGCCGGAGTCGCGGCCCACGGTGACATCCGTGACGAGCTTGACGCCGTCATCCGTCTTCGTGATCGAGAAGGCGTCAAAGAGCTCGCCGGTCACCATGCGGCTCTCCACGTAGATCTCGTCGTTGGTCACGTCGACGGTCTGGTACATCTGGGTGTCGCGGTTCATGCTGCGCAGGTTGGCGCCGTTGGTGATCCAGTTGTTCGTGGCCAGGTCGTCGGGCACGTACATCTTGGGACCGGCGACGGTCACCATGTAGACCGGGCCGGTCTGGCTGGTCGCCGCGTCGGCTCCGGCGGGCAGGTTCTGCTCGTTGGCGAACAGGTTGCCGCGGCCGTAGGCGTGGTCGTGGCCTTGCAGCACGAGGTCCACGTTGTGCTTCTCGAAGATGGGCAGCCAGGCTTCGCGGATGATCTTGTTGTCGCGGCCGGAGGTGACCGAGAACACCGGCTGGTGGAACGAGATGACACTCCACTTGCCCGGGTTCTCCTCGAGCGCCCTGTCGAGCCATTCGGTCTGGGCGGCCAGGTCGGTGGTGTTGATCTGCGAGCCGTTCAGCGAGATGAAGCGCACACCCTGGTAATCGGTGAAGTAGGTGTTCTCGCTGAAGGTGGCCTGGATCTCGGGGGTCTGCGCGGGGCCGTTCTCGGGGAACTCGAACTGCGCCTTCCAGTACTTGGTCAGCAGCGGACCGGGGTAGTACTCGTGGTTGCCGGGGGTGGCCATCACGTTGAGGTACGCGTTCTCGTAGCCGGCGGCGGAGAACCACTCGCCCCACTCGGCGTCGGCGACATCCGTGTCGATGAGGTCGCCGAGGTGCACGACGGCCTTGGCGTAGGGGCGGGCCTCGAACGCGGCCCGGAAGGTGCGGGAGGCGTAGGACTTGACGTCGTTCTGGGCATCGCCCTGCACGAGGAACGAGAACGGCTGCGGAGTCGTGGACGCCGTGGCGAACTCGAACCACTCGCTCCAGGTGTCGCCGTCGCCGACCCGGTACAGGTAGCTGGTGGCCTCGGCCAGTCCGGTGAGGGTGGCCGTGTGGTACTTGATCGGGTAGCCCAGATCGGTGGCGAACTCGGTGGTGCTCACGGCCGAGATCGTGGTCCAACTCGCCACGGGCCCGTCGGTCATGGCCGCGAGCTGCACCTGGGGTGCGGTGACGTCGGTCGAGGTCCGCCAGGACACGTTCTGGGACGAGGCGGGGGTGGTGGTCGGGGTGAGGATGACCCGGTCCGGCACGGCGGTGGCGGTGTAGATGGTGGCGGGCTTCACGGCCGGCGGCGCCAGGCCGCCCGCCGCGTAGGCGATGCCGCTGCCGAGTGTGGTCAGTGCCAGCGCGGCGATGAGGCCGCCCGCCAGCACGGTGTTGCGCCTTTTCGGTGAGTTCACCATGCGCGTGAGAACGCCATTCATCCGGGTGGATGCCCCTTAGGTCATGAGACGCGTCGCGTCTGGTCGTGGAAACAGGCCAGAGGGCACACGGGCCCTCGGCGAGGCCAACTGTAGGAGGCTGTGCAAACACACAGAAAGTGTCGGATGCGCACGTTCAGGAGCTGTTCATACGGCGACGAAATGTTCGTGGGAGGTCCACCGCGGGGCAAGCCCGGTGCCAGGCGTCGGCTACCGTTCGGGCACCATCCGTTCACCGTCGTCGGTGCAGGCCTGAGTGCACTCTCAGGTCAACGACCCTGATGGACAGCCTCCCGTTGTCTGGCTTTCACCTTCGATTCGTACACTCCAGACAGAAGCCGCCTCCGCGTGCTCCAGGTTCGGGTTGAAAGCGACGTGTGCATGTCTTATTTCGTTGAGCTGGTCGACCACCGGCTGGGCCGGTTACTCACCCCAGCACGTCGCGTGTGGTTGCAGAGCCCGCGCACGCTCCTCCTCGGCTTCCTCGGCCTGCACACGCTCTTCCTCTTTGCCCTGCTGCCCACGATCCTCACCGGTCGGGTGCTCGGCGACCTCCCCCTGTACCGGGTCTGGGCGGAGCAGGCCCTGCGCAACGGGGTCTGGCAGGGCATCGACGTGGAATGGGTCTATCCCATCGGCGCGCTCGTGCCCGTGGTGCTGGCGGATGTCGCCGGCCCGCTGCTCTACCAACTGCTGTGGTTCCTGATGACGATGGCGCTCAACGCCACGGCCGTCGGCATCCTCACCGACTGGGGCCGCAACCGCAATGGGTACAAAGCGGCCTGGTTCTGGCTGGCGTTCAGCCTGGTGCTCAGCCCGGTGGGGCTGCTGCGGTTGGAGGGGCTCAGCGCCCCGCTGGTGATCATGGGGCTGGTTTTACTGGCCCGCCGACCGATGATCGCGGCGGCGCTGCTCACCGTTGCCACCTGGATAAAGGTCTGGCCTGCCGCGGTGTTCCTTGCCGTCGTGGCGGTCAGCCGCCGCCGGATCACCGTGATCGTCACGGGCGCCGCACTCTCGGCGGGTATCGCCGTGGCCGTCTGGGCGGCGGGCGGGCTGCGGTACCTCACGGGATTCGTCACCATGCAGTCCGACCGGGCGCTGCAGCTCGAGGCACCCGTGACGACGCCGTGGGTGTGGCTGGCGGCCATGGGGCAGCACGGCACCACCATCTACCAGAACCATGCCATAGCCACCCGCGAGGTGAGCGGGCCCGGCACGACCCTCGTGGCCGCGCTCATGACACCCGCGATGTTCCTGGTGATGGCGGCCATCTTCGTGCTGCTGCTGCTCGCTCTGCGACGCAGCCGCGACAACGCCCAGCTTGTACTGATGGGCGCACTGGCCCTGGTCAGCACGTTCGTGGTGCTCAACAAGGTGGGCTCTCCGCAATACATGCTCTGGATCGCGCCGGTCGTGGCCGTGGGTGTGGCGCACGACTGGGCCAGGTGGCGGGTTCCGGCTTACCTGATGCTCGGAATCGGTGGGCTGACCACGCTGATCTTCCCCATCTTCTACCTCCCGCTCGTGCACGGTGACGCGGGGGCCCTGCTGCTGCTGACCCTGCGCAACGGGCTGCTCGTAGTGATGCTCGGCTGGTCGGTGCTGGGGCTGTGGCGCACGGCCAGGGCGGGCTCGCCGGCATCCGTGTCGGTGCGGCAGACCGCCTCATCACGCGGCCTGGCGGCCAACTGACACCCCCTCACGCGGGGTGGCCCGGCCGCGCACGGCACAATAGGGGGGTGACTGCTACAACGACCTTCGCCCTCGTCCGCCACGGCCAGACCGATTGGAACGCCGCCGGGCGCATCCAGGGGGCCACGGATGTGCCCCTCAACGACGTGGGCCGGGGCCAGGCGACGGATGCCGTCGCACCGCTCTCCGACTACGCCTGGGACTTCGTCGTGTCGTCGCCGCTGTCGCGCGCGGCCGAGACCGCCGACATCATCGCGACCGATCTGGGCCTCGAGGTCACCCGCCACCTGCCCGGTCTGGTCGAGCGCAACTACGGTCCGGCCGAGGGACTCTCCGCGGGCCCGAAGCTCGACGCTCTGCGGGTGGACGGCAGCTACGGCAGCTTCCGCGGGGCCGAGTCCGAGGTGAGCGTGTCGACCCGCGGGCTCGGCGCTCTCCTGCAGCTGGCCGAGGACTACCCGGGCGCCCGCATCATCGTGGTCTGCCACGGCACCCTGATCCGGCTGAGCCTGTCGGCCGCCCTCGAGGTGGAGATCCCCCCGATCCTGAACGCCGCGATCTCGGTGGTGCAGTTCAGCCCGGAGGCCGGCTGGACCGCGTCGGTGATCAACAACGAGGCCCTCGAAGACGACGCCCTGGACGCCGTCGCCGCCCTCTAGGCCCACACGCTGGTTGAGTCTGCCGAAACCAGGTGACGTGCGTCGAGAAACCGGCTCACCGGGTCTCGACAAGCTCGACCGACGAAATGGGCGCGACCCACACACACCTCACGAGGCCTCGACAAGCTCGACCGACGAGACGGCCGCGACCCACACGCTGGTTGAGCTTGTCGAAACCAGGTGACGTGCGTCGAGAGGTCGGCTCACCGGGTCTCGACAAGCTCGACCGACGAAATGGGCGCGACCCACACACACCTCACCGGGTCTCGACAAGCTCGACCAGCGGGATGGCGCGACCGGCGACGCCAACCGGGTCAGCGGCGGGTGGAGACCGTGACGGTGAACTTCGCGTTGCGGCCCACCTGGTGGGTCTGCCCGACGATGCGGGTGAGCGCCGGGCGGTAGCCGAGGTGCGTGTTCCACACCGTCCAGAGCTCGCCGCCGGGGCGCAGCACCCGGGCGGCATCCTCGAAGAGCTTGAGCGCGATGCCCGCGTGCACCGACGACCCGATGTGGAACGGCGGGTTGAGCACGATCAGCTCGGCCGACGCATCCGGCTGGGCGTTCAGCGCGTCATCGCGCACGACCCGCACCCGGTCGGCGACGCCGTTGGCCCGCATGGTGGCCGTGGCGGATGCGACGGCGGCGGCCGACTGGTCGGTCGCCAGCACCTGCAGGCCGGGACGGCGCAGGGCGAGGGCCGCGGCGAGCACGCCGGTGCCGCAGCCGAGGTCGATCGCGGTGGTCGCATCCGGCTTCATCCGGTCGACGAAGTCGAGCAGGAACCGGGTGCCGATGTCGATGGTGGTGCCGGCGAACGCGGCGCCGTGCGCACAGACGGTGAGGCCGAGGTCTGGGTGCACGACCGACCGCGGCCAGGTCTCCACGGATGCGTCGCCCTGGATCGGCCGGCTGGCCACGAGCACCCGGGACTTCTGCCGGGCCGGGGTCACCGTGAGCTCGCCGAAGTGCCGGCGCAGGACCTCGTTCATGGCCACGGTCATGTGCTTGATGCGAGCGCCGGCCACGAGGGTCACGTCCGGTGCGGCGAAGCGGGCGACGGTACCGGCCAGTTCGTCGAGGGCGGCGAGGCTCCGCGGCAGCTGCAGTAGCACGAGGCGGGCGCCGGTGAGCAGCTCAGCGCCGAGCGGCAGGTGCCGGTATGCCCCGACGATGCCCACAAGTTCGGGCACCGAACCGGCCAGGTCGGCCGCGTTGAGATCGAGCGCCGTCTCCCCGGAGAACGCATCCTGGTACACGCGAATGTCCGCCCCGGCGCTCACCTGGGCGGCGGCGGCGAGCGTCAACGCGCCGTAGTGGTCCTCGAGCACCACCACCTCACCGGGCCCGGCCACGGCCAGCGCCGCGGCGGCCTCGTCGAGGATCAACCGGTCGCCGGCATCGACGGCGAAGAGGTTGGCGGCCTCCACGTCCGGCCGGCGGCGCAGGCTCTCGAACGGAAACTCAGGCATCCGCTCAGAATAGCCGTCCGGCGGCCGGGAACTCGCGCGGCTCGGGGAGGTCGGTGCGGCGTGGGACAATGAGAGACCCCTGTTCACCGAACCGTCACGGACACCGCACCTTATGGCCCACAACCTCAGCGATCTGCAGATCGCGCGCCTCGTCGGGCCACAGGCGTACTCGCGCGGGGTGCGCTACGCCAAGGAGGGCCGGGTCGAGGATCAGGTCTGGCAGCTGGGCGGCAGCCGTCTGCTCGGCACCGTGGGCGGCACGCAGGCGCGCCCCTACGACGTGGTGGTCACCTTCCAGCAGGACGCCAGCGGCACCGTCGTGCGCGCCTCCGGCACCTGCAGCTGTCCGATGGGCATCAACTGCAAACACGTCGTGGCCCTGCTCCTGGCCAGCCGATCCAGCGCCGCCGACCTCGCCCGCGCGCCGCGTGCGGCGGATTCCCAGCGAAGCGTCACGGCCGCGCCCGCGACCTGGCAGAGCGCCCTGGCCCCGCTCACCCGGGCCCCGGAGGCCGAACCCAGCACGGGCACCGCCCTCGCCCTGCAGTTCGAGCTGCTGCCCCCGCCCCGCGCCGCCCGGATCGCCGCCCCCGCCGTGTCGCTGGCCCGCCTGGGCGTGCGCCCGATGGTGCGCGGCAAGAAGGGCAAGTGGATCCGCGGCAACCTCACCTGGGACAACCTCGCCTACTCCCGCGGCATGCTCAACCGCACCCAGCTGCGCGTGCTCACGGCCCTGTTCGAGCTGTACTCCTCCGGCCAGCGCTACCACGTGGTCACCGACCCCTGGCTGCACCTGGACGGCTTCGCCAACCGGGCGCTCTGGGGGTTGCTCGGCGAAGCGCGCGAGGCCGGCATCCCGTTCATCGGCACCACCTCGGCCCAGCACGCCGTGACGGTGTCGACGGAGGCCGCCGAACTCGCCCTCGACATCCGCCGCGACGACGACGGCCTCACCCTCTCCCCCACAGTCTCCCTTGACGGCCGCGTGCTCGACCGGGCCGCGCTCGGCTACATCGGCGACCCGGCGCACGGGCTGTTCACCTGGACAACGCACGGCACCGAGGTGCGCCTCACCGTTGCGCCGCTCGCCCGCCAGCTCGGCCGGGACCTGCGGGTGCTCGCGTCGGCGCACGAACCCATCACCGTGCCGCCTGACGAAGAGAACGTCTTCCTGGCCGACTTCTACCCGTTCCTGCGCGGCCAGCTCACCCTCACCAGCACCGACGAGTCGTTCGACCTGCCCGACACCGCCCGGCCGGTGCTGGCACTGTCGATCAGCGCCCAGGCGGATGCGCGCATCACGCTGCACTGGGACTGGCACTACACGGGCGGCCCCGGCGCCGCCGGCCCGGCCGTCGCGCCCCTGCGTGGACCGGCCACCGAGGACGCCCCGGCCGGCTACCGGGACACCGCCGACGAGGGCCGCATCCTGCATGCCCTGGACGGCATATTTGCCGCGTACCCCGCACACCTGCCGTCGTTGTACGCCGCGAGCCCGGCCGACACCGCCGAAATGCCCGACCCCGCCGGCTCCCCCGGTATCCTCCGCGCCGACTCGACTCTCGACGGCGCGCGCATGATCGAGTTCCTCGACACCGTGCTTCCGGTGCTGGAGCAGGCCGACGACATCCTGGTGCAGTTCGTCGGTGATGCCCCGGAGTACCGGGAGGCCGCCGAGCCGCCCACGCTCACCTTCGCCACCACGGCGCGTGCCGAGAGCCGGGACTGGTTCGACCTGTCGGTACGGGTCACGGTCGACGGCGAAGACGTGCCCTTCGACGAGGTCTTCCGTGCCCTGGCCACCGGGCAGGAGCTGATGATCCTCGCCGACGGCACTTACTTCAGCCTGGACCGGCCCGAATTGCAACAGCTGCGCAACCTCATCGAGGAGGCCCGCGGCCTGCAGGACTCCCCCAACGACTCCCTGCGCATCAACCGCGCCCAGTCCGACCTCTGGGAGGAGCTGCAGGACCTCGGCAGCGCCGAGGCTGAAGCCGCCGCCTGGCGGGACACCCTCGCCGGACTCGCCGAGGGTGCCGAGATCGCGCACCGCGCGCTGCCCGGCGCGGTCAACGCCTCGCTGCGGCCGTACCAGCAGACCGGGTACGACTGGCTCGGCTTCCTCTTCGACACCGGCCTGGGCGGCGTGCTCGCCGACGACATGGGGCTCGGCAAGACCCTGCAGGCCATCGCCCTCATCGTCGACGCCCGGGAACGCCAGACCGACCGCAAACCGTTCCTCGTCGTGGCGCCCACCAGCGTTGTGCACAACTGGGCCACCGAGTGTGCCCGGTTCGCGCCCGGCCTCAACGTGGCGGCCATCACCGAGACCACGGCCAAACGGGGCGCCTCCCTCTCGCACGCCGTGGCCACGGCGGATGTCGTGATCACCTCGTACACGCTGTTCCGGCTCGACTTCGACGAGTACGACGCCGTGAGCTGGGCCGGGCTGCTGCTCGACGAGGCCCAGTTCGTGAAGAACCACAAGTCCCGCGCGCACCACTGCGCCAAGCGGTTGCAGGCCCCGTTCAAGCTCGCGATCACCGGCACGCCGCTGGAGAACAACCTGATGGAACTGTGGTCGCTGCTCTCGATCACCGCCCCGGGCCTGTTCCCCAGCGCCGCCCGGTTCGCCGAGTACTACCAGCGGCCCATCGAGACCCAGGCCGACGGCGACCGGCTCAGCCAGCTGCGCCGGCGCATCCGCCCGTTCATGCTGCGCCGCACCAAAGACCAGGTGGCCAGCGACCTGCCGGCCAAGCAGGAACAGGTGCTGCAGCTCGAACTGCACCCGCGGCACCGGCGGGTCTACCAGACCCACCTGCAGCGGGAGCGCCAGAAGGTGCTCGGCCTGCTCGGCGACCTCAACCAGAACCGGTTCGAGATCTTCCGGTCGATCACCATGCTGCGCCAGCTCAGCCTGGATGCCTCGCTCTACGACGACAAATACGCCGACATCCCCTCGAGCAAGCTGGATGTGCTCATGGAGCTTCTCGAAGACGTGGTCGCCGAGGGGCACCGTACCCTGATCTTCAGCCAGTTCACCGGCTACCTCGCCAAGGTGCGCGCCCGCCTCGACGGCGCCGGGGTGAGCTACTCCTACCTCGACGGGCGCACCCGCAACCGGGCGGCGGCCATCGACGGGTTCAAGAACGGCGACACCTCGGTGTTCCTGATCAGCCTCAAGGCCGGCGGGTTCGGCCTCAACCTCACCGAGGCCGACTACTGCATCCTGCTAGACCCCTGGTGGAACCCGGCCGCGGAGGCGCAGGCCGTGGACCGCGCGCACCGGATCGGGCAGACCAAGAACGTCATGGTGTACCGGCTGGTGGCCACCGACACCATCGAGGAGAAGGTGATGGCGCTCAAGGCCGTCAAGGCCAAACTCTTCGACAACGTGATGACCGACGGCGGCGGTGCCCAGGGCGCCGGCCAGGGGCTCACGGCGTCCGATATCCGCGAACTGCTCGAGTAACCGATGACCGACCTGTCCGCCGAACCGGCGGCGGACCGGGCCGACGAGGCCCGCGAGCGCTTGAAGCAGGCCGCTCAGCGCGCCCACCGCAACCGGTCGGTGCGCGCCTCCGCTCGGCTCGGCCTGTTGGCCAACGGCCTGGTGCACGCCCTCATCGGCGGCACCGCGCTGGGGGTCGCGAACGGCGGCACCGGCGAGGCCGACCAGCTCGGCGCCCTCACGGCCATCTCCACGGGGCCCGGCGGCATCGTGGTGCTCTGGCTGTCCACCATCGCCCTGTGGGGCCTGGCGCTCTGGCAGGGCACCAATGCCGCGTTCAGCGTGGCGCCCAACCGGCGGGTCCTGGTGTTCCGCCGCTCTCTCAACGTGGGCAAGGCGCTGGGCTTCGCGCTGCTCGGTCTGGTGACGTTCGCCGTTGCGCTCGGCGCGCGCTCCGGGGGCAGCGAGGTGGTGCGGGAGGCCGACGCCGCCATCGTCGAGAGCCCCGTGGGCCTGTTCCTGCTGCTCGTGGTGGGCGTCACGGTGGGCATCATCGGCGGCGGGCTGGTCTGGCGCGGGGTGCGGCGCAACTTCCGCGAGGAGCTGCGCTACCTCTGGGGTCCGACCAAGGTCGTGGTGCTCACCCTCGGCGTCTTCGGCCACGTCGCCAAGGGCCTGGCGTTCCTCGTCACCGGCGCCCTGCTGGTGGCCGCGGCCGTGTTCGCCGACTCCCGCTGGGTGGGCGGGCTCGACGCCGGGTTGCGCTACCTGCTCACCCTGCAGTCCGGGCCGGTGCTGCTGAACGTGGTGGCTGCCGGCCTCATCGCCTTCGGCCTCTATCTGGTGGCCCGGGCGGCGTTCCTCCGGCACTGACGCGTGCCGCGCTGAGCCCTGCCGCATCGCCCCGGCATCCGCTATCTGTTCAGCATGGGCAAGGCTGGGAGTTGGATGCGGACCGGGTCATCTGCTTCAATTTCGAAGTACTCTGTGGGCATGAACATTCGCGAGATCCCGCTCACCGCCGCCGACGGCTCCACCACGTCGCTGGCCGCGTACGCCGACAAGGTGGTGCTCGTCGTCAACGTGGCCTCCCGTTGCGGCCTCACCCCGCAGTACGAGACCCTCGAGCAGTTGCAGCGCACCTACGCCGACCAGGGCTTCACCGTCCTCGGCTTCCCGTGTAACCAGTTCGGCCTCGGTGAGACCGGCAGCGCCGAGAAGATCGAGGCGTTCTGCTCCACCACCTACGGCGTGACCTTCCCGCTGATGGAGAAGACGAAGGTGAACGGCGGCTCGCAGCATCCGCTCTACGCCGAGCTGACCCAGACGCCGGATGGCGCGGGCAAGGCCGGCAAGGTGAAGTGGAACTTCGAGAAGTTCGTGATCTCGCCCTCGGGTGACGTGCACCGCTTCCGCCCGACCACCCTCCCCGACTCCCCCGAGGTCATCGCCGCGATCGAGTCCGGCCTGGCCGAGCTGAAACCGGCCGCGTAACCCGCGCCCGGTCCGCCGTTCCCGGCCTGGCTGCTCCCCCCAACGGACATCTGCACCCGGCACACCGGGCGCAGAAGTCCGATCGGGCACCAGTTGGCGCTCAGCTGCTGCTCGGCACCCCGTAGTCGGCCGCGCTGTGCACCTCGATGGCGACGTACGGTTCGTCGCCGAGCACCCGGGCGTTGTGCCCGGGCGGGATCACGTAGGAGTCCCCGCTGCTGATGGTGGCCGTCGTGCCGTCGTCGAGCATCGTCTCCAACGCCCCGGAAACGCAGTAGCCCACGTGCAGCAGCTGACAGGAGTCGGTGTTCACCACCGGCTTGATGTCATCCGCCCAGGTCCAGCCCGGCTGCATGGTCATGCGGCCGATCGAGTACTCGCCCAGGTGGTTGAGCTCCAGCAGGGTCTTCTCGGGCGCGCGGCGCTCGTCCGGCTTGTCGTGCGACTTGACCTGCAGGGTGTGCGTGATGGTGGACATGGTGTCCTCCCCAACTCTGGCGGGCCTGGTGAGGGGCCGGAGGCGCGGCCCACCGTGACGCTGCCGGCCTCTGACCGAGCCAGCGTAATCCCGGCGGATGCGTGGGGAAAGGCCCCCGGCGGGACCGGTTCCGGCCGCGCCGGCGAGGTCGTCCTCCCCGGCGAGCGCTACCCGGCGAGGGGGATGATCCGGCCGGTGCCCGTGGCGATCTCGATGTCGAAGCCGGGGTAGAGCCCGGGCCGGATCGCGTCGGTCAACGCCGTGAGGGCGGCCTTGCTGAGTGCCGGGTGCTCGCCGCCGTCTGCGGTCTCCGGGTAGAGCTCGACCTCTACCGTCACGGTGAACGGGTTCGCGCTCACGCTGAACGTCTGGCCCTCGGGCACGGCCTTCTGCACCAGGGCGGACACCCGGCTGACCTGCGGCTGGATGTCGGTCTCGGTGAAGCCGACGTTCTCGTGCAGGTCGTAGGGGTCGCCGACAGCGTCGAGGGTGGCGAGCGCCTCCGCCGGGGCGTCGAACTTGAAGCCCACCCCGAATCCGTCGTCGGTCATATAGCCGTAGGCGAAGTCGTCGGGGTAGGCCTCCTGCACGAGCGCCATCGCGCTCCCTCTGGGACCTTGGCCGGCGAAAAGAGCCTCCTCCTCTTCCTCGGTCAGCGCGTCCCAGTCGACCGGCGCGCGGGTCGGCTCGGGGATCGGCGTGGCCGAGATCACCGGGGTCGCCGTCGCGGCCGCCGCCGCCGGGGTGTCTTCGGCCTCGGCCAGCAGCGGTGGCACGGCGAACGCCGCGCCCACCGCCACGGCCAGGGTGATCGCCCCGGTCACGATCAGTCTTTTTCGCGCGCTGCCACTGCCACTGCCGGTCATCCGAGCCCCCATCGTTTGCTGCCGAGGCTAGCCGAGATGCGGCGGAGGGCGCTGGCCCCCGTTCGCTCCGTGGCGGCAGGCCGCGCCTTAGAAGGCCAGTAGGTTGTCCTTGAGGGTGGCGTGCGTGTATTCGGTGCGGGCCAGGCCGCGGCGCTGCAGTTCGGGCACCAGGCCGTCCACGATCTCGGCCACGGCCTGGCGGCTGAGCGCACCGGAGATCAGGAAGCCGTCGCCGCCGACCTGCTCCATGGCATCCTGCATCTGCTGCGCCACGGTGGCCGGGGTGCCCACGAACGGCACCGCGTTCAGGCTCGGCATCGAGGCGAGCTCGCGCAGGGTCTTGGTGCCGGCGTCGCCGCCCTTGCGGAGGAACGCCTCGAGGGTGGTGCGGTGGCCGTTGGTGGTGATCTCGGGCACCGGCGCATCCAGGTCGAACTGGGTGAAGTCCACGTTGGTCAACGCGCTCAGATGGGCGAGGGCCACGTCCATGCCCTCGGGGGTCATCACGGCCCGGCGGGCGGCCTTGGCCTGGGCGAGTTCGTCGGTCTCGTCGAGCACCGGGCTCACCACAAAGAGCACCTTGCAGTCGTCGGGGTTGCGGCCGGCCTCCACCATGCGGGCACGGATGTCGTCCCGGTAGGCCTTCATCTCTGACACCCCGGTGGCGGAGCAGATGATGGTGTTGGCGTGCTTGGCCGCGAACGCACGGCCGCGGGGGCTGCCACCGGCCTGGCACAGGGTGGGCTGGCCCTGCGGGCCGGGCATCATGTTGAGCGGGCCGCGCACCTTGTAGTACTTCCCGTCGTGGTCGATCGGGTGAACCTTGGTGTGATCGGCGAAGACGCCGGTCTCGCGGTCGCGCACCAAGGCGCCCGGGTCCCACGAGTTCCACAGGCCCTTGACGACCTCCACGTACTCGTCGGCCATCTCGTAACGTTCGTCGTGCTCGTAGTGCAGGTCGAGGCCGAAGTTCTGGGCGGCGCGGTCCTCGCTGGAGGTCACCACGTTCCAGCCGATTCGCCCGTGCGTGAGGTTGTCGAGGGTGGCGTACATCCGTGCGGTGATGAACGGCGGGTAGAAGCTCGTGGAGGCCGTGGCGATCAGGCCGATGTGCTTGGTGTGCTCGCCCAGCTTGGCCATCAGCGGCAGCGGGTCCTGCTTGGGGGCGTACATGTTGTACTTCAGGTCGGTCGCCATCGAGCCGCCGTGCACATCGGACACCATGAGCGAGTCCTCGAACATGACGAAGTCGAACTTGCCGCGCTCCATCATCTTCACGATGTCGACGTAGAACTCACCGTCGATCCAGCTCTCGTCGTTGTTGCCGTCGAACTGGCCGAGCCAGGACGGGGAGGAGAAGTTGAGGAACCAGCCTAGGTGGAATTTGTTTGCCATGCCCAGAGGCTAGGAACGGCGCATTTCACCGGGGTGGCCTCGAGGCACCTGCGTGATTACGCATGGGTGGCGCAATACGGGGGCAACACACCTTCGATCCGTCGAAACAGGGGCCGCCTAACGTGTCGGTCATGACAGACACCGGCGCGCCCCGCCCACACACCACCAACCTGTACTCCTTCGATCCGGCCGCCCGCACGGTGGCGTGGACCATCGACGACGGCACCAACGCCGAGTCGATCCGCCGGCTGGCGCTGTTCGCCGCGGCGACGGGGGTGCGCATGACCCTGTTCCCCTGCGGCAGCTACCCGGGCTGGGCGGAGCACGCGGCACTGTGGCGGCCGCTCGTGGCCTCGGGCCAGGTGCAGGTGGGCAACCACACCTGGTCGCACCGGGAGCTCACCACCCTCACCGACGAGGAGATCATCGAGGAACTCACGCTGAACGAGGAGTTCTTCCTCGAGCACTACGGCGTCAGTACCAAGCCTTACTTCCGGCCGCCGAACGGCTCCCGCGACGAGCGCACGGATGCCGTGGCCGAGCGGGCCGGCTACTCGGTGCAGGCCATGTGGAGCGGCCTGCTCACCGAGGGGCCCGACCGCACGGCGGAGGAGCTCATCGAGTCGGCCGGCCGGGAGTTCCGGGCCGGCGCCATCGTGATCGGGCACGTGAACTTCGACGCCGTGCAGGATGCCCTGCCCGCGCTGATGGATGCCATCACGACGGCGGGCCTCACCCCGGTGACCCTGCGCGACGTCTTCGCCGCCTGACCAGCGCGCGACGCACCCCCTCCGCCGGTCGAGCCCTTTCGCTGGTCGAGCCCGTCGAGACCCGGCGAGACGACCCACGGATGCCGCGGCAGCGACACACACGCCCCTCACGGGGTCTCGACAAGCTCGACCAACGAGACGGGGACGACCGCAGACCACGTCACGAGGTCTCGACCGACAAGACCGGCACAACCACACCGCTGGTCGAGCCTGTCGAGACCCGGCGAGACGACCTACGGATGCCGCAGCAGCGACACACACGCCCCTCACGGGGTCTCGACAAGCTCGACCAACGAGACGGGGACGACCGCAGACCACGTCACGAGGTCTCGACCGACAAGACCGGCACAACCACACCGCTGGTCGAGCCTGTCGAGACCCGGCGAGACGACCTACGGATGCCGCAGCAGCGACACACACGCACCTCACGGGGTCTCGACAAGCTCGACCGACGAGACGGGAACGACCGCAGACCACGTCACGAGGTCTCGACCGACAAGACCGGCGCAACCACACCGCTGGTCGAGCCCGTCGAGACCCCGCGAGACGACCTACGGATGCCGCGGCAGCGACACACACGCACCTCACGAGGTCTCGACAAGCTCGACCGACGAGACGGGAACGACCGCAGACCACGTCACGAGGTCTCGACCGACAAGACCGGCACAACCACACCGCTGGTCGAGCCTGTCGAGAACCGGCGAGACGACCTACGGATGCCGCGGCAGCGACACACACGCCCACACACACGTCACGGGGTCTCGACGAGCTCGACCGACGAGATGGGAACGAACGCAGACCGGGTCACGAACCAGCCAGGTGGGACATGTCGGACTTTCCGGGTCAGTAGGCGGTGAGGTTGCCGCGCAGGGTGTCGGCCGAGTACTCGGAGCGGATCAGGCCGCGGCGGCGCAGCTCCGGGGCCAGGTCGCCGGCGATGTCGGCGACGGCGCGCGGGGTGACCGGGCTGTTCACGAGGAACCCGTCGCCGCCCACCTCGGCCATCACGGCCTCCATCTGGTCGGCGGCGGTGGCGGGAGACCCCACGATCTCCAGCGACGGGATGATGGTGCTCGCGATCTCCCGCAGGGTCTGGTGCTCCCGGCCGGCGAACATCTGCGCTGTGGTGGTCTTCGCCGCGTTCGTGGAGACCGGCGGCACCGGCGCATCCAGGTCGAAGGTGGAGAAGTCGATGCCGCTGGCGAACGACATGTAGGCCAGCCGGCCCTCGATGTCGGCGACCATGGCCGCGTGCCGGCGGCGCTGCAGCTCCAGCGCATCCTCGTGGGTGTCGCCGATGATGAAGTCGGTGAGGAAGAGCACCTTGACGGCATCCGGGTCACGACCGGCGTCGACGAGGCCCGCACGGATGTCGGTGCGGTACTGCTTCATCCACTCGATCGAGCCGCTCGGAGCCACGATGGTGTCGGCGAACCGGGACGCGAAGACCCGGCCCACCGGCGAGCCGCCGGCCTGGCAGATCACCGGGATCCGCTGCGGACCCGGCGGCACGTTGAGCGGGCCACGGCTGGAGAAGTAGCTGCCCTCGTAGTCGGTCTGGTGGATCTTGGTGTGGTCGGCGTAAATTCCCGCCGCCACATCGTCGACCACGGCGTCCTCGTCCCACGAGGTGAGCAACGCCGTCACGGCCTGGGCCCAGTCGGTGGCGATGGCGTAGCGCTCGGAGTGGTCCCAGTGCTTGTCCATGCCGTAGTTCTGCGCGGTGCGGTCGTTGTGCGCCGTCACCAGGTTGAAGCCCACCCGGCCGCCGGAGAGGTGGTCGAGGGTGGTCATCAGCCGGGCGGCGAGGAACGGCGGGTAGAACGACGTCGTCATCGTGGCGATGAGGCCGATCTTCTCGGTGGAGGCCGCCAGCAGCGGCACCAGCGCCATCGGGTCGTGCTTGGGCGAGGCGAACCCGGTGCGCAGCGAGTGCTCCATCGACGAGCCGTAGGCATCCGGGATGAAGGAGCCGTCTTCGATCATCAGGTAGTCGAAGCCGGCCCGCTCGAGCGCCCGGGCGAAGTCGACGTACACATCGGTGTTGGGGAACAACCCGCCGCGGTCGGAGTGCGGCGCATGCCAGGCCTGCGTGGAGAAGCTGAGGAACCAGCCGAGATGGAACATGGCGGCGCCCTCCTAGTAGGCGAGAAGGTTGTCGCGGAAGGTGGAGTGCTCGTATGACGGGCGGATCAGGCCCCGCTTACGCAGCGCCGGCGCGAGGCCGTCGGCGATCTCGGTGATGTTCTGCCGGGTGACCGGCTTGGCGATCAGGAACCCGTCGCCTCCGGCGTACTCCATGTACTCACCCATCTCCTCGGCAATCGACTCCGGCGTGCCGATCAGCGGCACCGATTCCTGCGTGCGGTGGTTGGTCACGGCCTCACGGATGGTGGCGCCCGAGCGGGCGAAATCGTTCATGGTGCTCTGGTGGCCCTCGTTCTTCGACAGGTCCGGGAACGGCGCGTCGTAGTCGTACTTGGACCAGTCGGTGCTGGTGAAGTAGGAGAAGCCGGCCACCTGCGCGTCGATGTTGGCTGCGGATGCCTTGAGCATCGCGGCGTTCTTCTCCTCGGCCTCTGCCTTGGAGTCGGCCAGCACCGGGCTGATCAGGAACAGCACCTTGACGTCTTTGGGGTCGCGGCCCAGCGCGATCATGCGCTCCGAGACGTCGTCGCGGTAGGCCTTCATCTCCTCGACGCCCTTGACGGCGGCGATGATGGTGTCGGCGTTGCGGGCACCGAACTCACGGCCCACATCCGACCCGCCGGCCTGGCAGATCACCGGGTGTCGCTGCGGACCCGGGATGGTGTTGAGCGGCCCGCGGGAGCGGTAGTACTTGCCCTCGAAGTCGACGGTGTGCACCTTGGTGTGGTCGGCGAAGACACCGTTGACCTCGTCCATCAGCACGGCGTCCTCGTCCCACGAGTCCCACAGCGCCTTCACGACGTCGACCCACTCGTTGGCACGGGCGTAGCGCTCGTCGTGCGGGATGAGGTCCTTCAGGCCGTAGTTCTGCATGGCCGACTTGTTGCTCGAGGTGACCAGGTTCATGCCCACGCGTCCGTTGGTGACGTGGTCGAGGGTGGAGAACAGCCGGGCCGCCATGAACGGGTGGTAGAACGACGTGGAGATCGTCGCGACGATACCGATGTGCTTGGTGGCGGCTGTGAGGAACGGGATCAGCGGCACGGGGTCGAACCGGATGGTGCCGCCGTTCTTCACCGACGACTCGAAGGTGCCCCGGTGCACATTGGGCAGCACCGAGGAGTCCTCCAGCATCATGTAGCTGAAGCCGGCCCGCTCCAGCGACGTCGCCATGTCGACGAACAGCTGGGGGTTGCCGACGTCCTGGCTGACGTTGCCCGACCAACGCTGATTCCAGTTGTAGACGCCGAAGCCGGTGCCCATGAACCATCCCATGTGAAACATGCCGTACCACTTTCTGCCTGAGGTGAGGGTGTTGCGCCGTGCGGTTATGCGCGATGTAGACCAGTAGAAGCGCGGCGTATTTCGCGCGATCGCTGACCGTGTTTCCCGCGCATTACGCTCCCGCGGCGGGTCTGGCCGCCCCACTATTACGAAGAATCGAGAGTCTGGTTTCGCGCTCGTTACGCCATCATCGATCCGTGGTGCCCACTACAAGGGGGCCCGTATTCTGAGGTTTCTTCCCCGAATCCGACAGGTGGTCCTGATGTCTTTCACCCACAACGAGCTTCGAGCGGTTGAATTCCAGCGGCAGCGACTCCTGTCCCAACCGACTCTGCACACCTCCTCCCGGCGCACCTACGAGCAGCTGCGGGCGAGCATCCGGGCCGGCCTGACGCATCCGGACACCCAGTTTCGCGAGCTCACCATCTCGCAGGAGTTCGGCGCCAGCCGCAACTCGGTGCGCGTGGCGTTGGCCATGCTCGCCGCCGACGGCCTGATCACCCGGGGTCCGCGCCGGGGCACCATCCTCACCAAACAGATCATCGACTTCCCGGTGGACCGGGTGCTGCCGCGCTCGTTCGATGTGAACCCGAGCACCGCCACGCACGGCATGATCGTGCTCGACCTCGAGTCGGCCGTGCTCACCACACCGCCGCTGATCGCCGAGCTTCTGGACACCCGGGTGGAGCGCATCGTGAGCTACGAGCAGATGGCGATCTTCGACGGCGAGCCCGTCTACGTGCGCTCAGGGGTCTCCCCGCTGGTCTCCGACGCCGACGAGTATTTCGCCCGCATCGCCTCCTGCAACGCCGCCGTGGCCGCCATCACCGACACGGCTGCCGGCACGGATGCCGCCCCCGGCGCACCGGGCGGGGACCGGACCGCAGCCGGTATCGAGATGGAGGGGGTCTTCGAGCTCCTGTTCGAGGTGCCGTTCGGGCACTGCCGCAGCCGGGTGGAAGTGGTCGGCGCCGACGAGCACCTGGCCAAGCTGCTCGGTGTGGAGGAGGGCTCACCGCTGCTGCTGCGCCAACAGGTGAACTACGACATCCACAATGTGGCCCGCGAGTTCAGCTTCACCCACTACCGGGGCGACCGCGCCACCCTCACCAGCCGACGCGTCTACGAGCGGGGCGCCGCATGAGCGCCGCGCTGGGCTGGGACGCCGGGACGGGCGACGGCATGCCGAAACAGCCGCAGCTGATCGCGCAGAACGCCCAGACCATGTTGGAGGGCTGGCGGGACGCGGCACCCCTGATGGTGCCGGGCAACACCGTGCACCGCATCGCCCTCGACCAGCATCCGGAGCGGCGCGGCGGCAGCATCGACCAGCCCGACGCCGAGATCGTGCGGATGCGCCTGGTCGAGCACGCCCTCGTCGCCCCCTCTCCCCTCATCAAGGCGCTCATGCACACCGACGAATTCGCGGTGTCGATGCTCGAGCAGCTGGGCAGCATCGGCGACCAGCCGCTCTTCGTGCGGGTGAGCTACCACCTGGTGGGCGATTTCGAGGCGACCGCCCGACGCCTACGCACCCCGTCACAGGCCGGGGCGACGATGACCACGGAGGAGTCGTTCCGGTTGCACTTCGGCGTCGACCTGCTCTCCAACGATGTGAGCGTCGAGGCCGTGCGGAGCGACCGGCGCACAGCAACGGCCATGCGGGTGAGCGTCGGGGCGCCCATGATCCTGCGCCAGATGCTGCTCACCGACGAGCACGGCTGGGTGCGGGAGCTCAGTTTCACGCACTTCCGCGCCGACCGCGTGACGCTGGAGTGAGCCGCGCGCCACGTTCCGCTTACGCCGGGGCAGCGAAATCAAGAGGAAACGTTTAAGTCGGTCACCGGTAACACCCCCCACTCACACTAAGAGCAGGCAGCCGCTCGAACCACCCACTCGAGTTCACCAGGAAGCGCCCCAAGGGCCCCTTCCACTTACACTCTCCTTCCCTCAGCGGGCACGCACAGCAGGCGTGACCGCATCTACCGCATCGGAGTACGCAGTGTCCTCTTTCCGTAAACGCCTCCTCTCGGCCACCGCCGTGGCGCTGTCGGTTGGCCTCCTGGCCACCGGCTGCAGCAACCTCGCCCCCTCCACCGAAGGGGCGTCAGGCGGCACCGTCGTGGTCGTCGTCCCCGAGCTCTCCACCCAGCTCTCCTTCGACACCAGCTACGCCATCACCGCCTCGTACTTCGACACCTCACTCGCGCTGAACGCCACCCTGATCCGCAAGCCCTACATCGACAGCGAGCAGGCCGGCACAACCGAACAGGACCTGTACAACTTCGAGGGTGTGCTCGCCAAGGACTACACGGTGAGCGAGGACGGCCTCACCTACACGTTCAACCTGCGCGAGGGCATCATGAGCGAGATGGGCAACGAGCTCACCTCCGAGGACGTCGTCTGGTCGTACCAGCGCAAGTTCGGCGCCCCCACCAGCATCGTTCCCTACGTCACCGCGCCGGCGATCGTCTCCGCCGACCAATTCGTCGCCACCGACAAGTACACCGTCACGGTCACCGTGGAGAAGCCCGCCTACGGCTTCACGCTGCTCTCGACCATGGCCGACATCACCGGCGACATCTACGACTCCACCTACCTCAAGGAGAACGCGACCGACGAGGACCCGTGGGCCACCGAGTTCACCTCGGGCCGCTACGACTTCGGTTTCGGCGCCTACACGGTCGAGAGCGTCGACCCGGGCTCCGAGATGGTGCTCGTGGCCAACGAGAACTACGCGCTCGGAACCCCGGAGATCACCAAGATCATCCAGCGGGTCGTGCCGGACGCCGGCAACCGCGCGCAAGCGCTCAAGAACGGCGACGCGGATGTGGCGCTGGGCCTGTTGGCCGCCGACCTGAACTCCCTCGAGACGGATGACGCGGTCCTCGTACCGTCCAAGCCCCGCAACGGCTACCTGGTGTTCTCGCTGAACACCAAGCTCGCCCCGTTCGACGACCTGGCCGTGCGCAAGGCCTTCACCAGCGCCATCGACTACGACCAGATCATGAGCGAGGTCTATCAGGGCCGCGCCGTGAAGAAGAACACCATGCTCTCCACGGATGCGCCCGGCTACGACGGCGAGGGACTCCCCGACTGGGAGTACGACCCCGAGGCCAGCAAAGCAGCGCTCGAGGCGGCCGGGTACACCGACACTGTCCCGGTGACCATCAGCGTCAGCAACGAGAACCAGTCCATCTCCGACCTCGCCGTGTCGATCAAGAGCTCCGCCCTGGCGGCCGGCTTCGACGTGACAGTGGAGGCCCTGCCGGCCACGCAGATGCAGGAGAAGGCGGCCGGCGGACAGGTGCAGGCCACCATCGGCAACGGTGAGGCCATCTCGCTCACCCCGTCGTACCAGCTGCAGCTGCTCACCACCCCGGGCTCCTCGTCCAACTACGCCCAGTGGGACAGCCCCACCTTCCAGGCCCTCGTCGCCGCCGGTGACGCCGTCGCCGACCCGCTCTCTGACGAGGGCGGCAAGGCCTGGAACGCCGCCGAGAAGTACTGGCTCACCGAGGAGGTGCCGCACATCTTCCTCGGCCAGACCGGCTCCGACTCCGCGGTGGCCTCGACCCTCACGGGCTGGACCTGGCGGACCGACCACGCGGTCGACCTGTCGGTCATGACCAAGGACTGACCCGGGCACTCCCGGCCGACCTCGTCCGCACCACGAAAGGCACGATCACCATGAGCAGCACCGCACCCCTCCTCGAGGTCGCAGGCCTGACCATCCATTACCCCGGTCAGGACACCAATGCCGTGGATGACGTGAGTTTCACGATCGGCCAGGGCGAGATCGTCGCCCTGGTCGGCGAGTCGGGGTCGGGCAAGTCCACCCTGGCCCGCGGGGTGGCCGGTCTGCTCACCGACCCGGCGATCGGCGTGACCGCCACGGTGTTGCGTTTTGATGGTGCCCCCATCGAACGCAACGTCGGGGCGGTCCTGCCCAGCCGGGTCCCCGGCGTCACCATGATGTTCCAGGACGCCAGCACCTCGCTCGACGTGGTCTGGACGGTCGAAGAGCAGTTGCTCGCGATCCTCCGCAACACCGAACGGATGTCGAAGAAGGCCGCCCGCGCCCGCGCCAGGGACTGGCTCGACAGGGTCGGCCTGGCCGACACCGACCGGGTCATGGCGGCCCGGCCCTACGAACTCTCCGGCGGCATGCGGCAGCGGGTGATGCTCGCGCTCGCCCTGGCCGGCTCGCCCCGGCTGCTCATCGCCGACGAACCCACCAGCGCGCTCGACGCGTCGCTGTCGCGCCTGTCGATGCAGCTGCTCACCAGCCTGAGCAGCGAGCTCGACACGGCGCTGCTCATCGTGAGTCACGACATCGCGATGTGCACCGAATTCTCCGACCGTACCCTGGTGATGTACCACGGTGCCATCGTCGACCGCGGCGCCTCCGCGACCCTCGCCCAGACCGTGGTGCACCCTTACGCCCAGGGCCTGCTGGCCTGTGTGCCCTCCTTCGAGCACCTCGACGACGACGAACTGCCCACCCTGGACTCGTTCATGAACGGTCCGTCAGCCCAGTCCGCCCGGGAGGCGACCTCATGAACACCGCCGAATTCGTGCTTGAGAACGTCGTCAAGAGGTTCGGGTCCAAGCACGGCCATGTGGCCGTCGACCGGGTCTCCACGCGCTTCTCCAACACCCAGGCCGTCGGCATCATCGGCGAGTCCGGGTCGGGCAAGTCCACCCTGGGCCGCATGCTCTGCGGGCTGGAGAACCCCACCTCCGGGTCCATCCGGTTCAACGGCGAAGAACTCGCCGACATCCGCCGGTCCCGCCCCCGGCTCGAGGAGTTCCGCCGCGAGGTGCAGCTGATCGGGCAGGACACCACCTCGTCGTTCGACCCGCGGCACTCGCTGCGGGAGTCGATCATGTACCCGGCGATGAACCTCGGCGGTCTGAACCGCCGCGACGCCTACGAGAAGACCGACGAGGTGCTGCTGCAGCTGGGCCTCGCGCCGGCCATGGCCGACCGGGCCGCCGGCAGCGTCTCCGGCGGACAACGCCAGCGCTTCGCGATCGCCAGGGCCCTCATCGTCGAGCCGCGCATCCTCGTCTGCGACGAGGTCGTCTCCGCGCTGGACGTGTCGGTGCAGGGCGGCATCTTGAACTTTCTGAAGACCTTCAGCCGCACCCGCGCGGCCGGAATCATCTTCATCTCGCACGGCCTGCCCGCCACCGCGTTCATCTCGCAGGAGCTCATGGTCATGTACCAGGGCGGGATCGTGGAGAACGGCCCCACCCGCGAGGTCGTCACCAACCCGGCGCACGACTACACCAAGAAGCTTCTCGCCGGTTATCACAACACCGGCGACGCGGATGCGCACCAGTACCCCGAAAAGGAGACCCACGTTGCCTGAATTCCTGGCTCGCCAGCGTTGGTGGTTCACCCGCCTGCTGATGCTTCCCGTGCACCTCCTGGTCTTCACGATCATCACCTTCCTGCTGCTGCGGATGGTGCCCGGCGACCCCGTGATCGGGGTGCTCGGCGCCAACTACACCGACGAGGCCTACCTGGCCATGCAGAAGAGCCTCGGCCTGGACGGCACCGTCTGGCAGCAGCTCGGCAACTACGTGGCCAACCTCGCCCAGCTCAACCTCGGTCAGTCCATCTCCACCGGCGAACCCGTCATCGTCAGCCTGATGGACCGGCTGCCCGGCACCCTCGAACTGGCCGTGCAGGGGCTCCTGCTCACGATCATCGTGAGCGTGCTGCTCTCGCACCTGGCCGTGTTCCACCCCCGCAACATCCTCGCCAAGGCCGTTCTGGTCTACTCGCGGGCCGCCGGTGCCCTGCCCGAATTCGTGCTCGCGATCGTGGCGCTGTTCGTGTTCTACGCTGTACTGCACTGGGCGCCCGCGCCGCTGGGCCGACTCGACACCGGGCTGCCGCAACAGACCCGGATCACCGGTTTCCCGTTCCTGGACACCATCATCCAGGGCTACTGGGTGGGCACCTTCTCGATGGCCCAGCACCTCGTTCTGCCGCTGATCGTCATGGTGATCGCGCAGTCGGCCGTCGTGATCAAGCTCCTGGTCTCCGGGCTGCAGGGCGCCATCAGCGATCCGGCCACGTCGTTCCGCATCACGACCGGCAGCGGCCGTACCGCGACGACCCTGAGCATCTACCGCCGGGCCGCGCCCGCCGTGGTGACGCTGGTCGGGCAGATGTTCGGTTACCTCGTCGGCGGCACCATCGTGATCGAGTCCCTCTTTGGCTTCGCCGGGGTTGGGTCGCTCGCGGTGAAGGCCGTCATCACCACGGACTACCCCGCGATCCAGGGCTTCCTGCTCGTGATCGCCGCCATCACCCTGATCGTGTACATGCTCGTCGACCTCACCGTCATGATCATCGACCCCCGGCGCCGTCCGGGTGCAGTTGGGAGCAACTGATGACCGCACTGGCCCCCCGCACCGCACCGCGCTCGGTGGCGGATATCCGCGCCGAACGCCGCCGCTACGCCGCGAAGCTGCCCCGCCGCAAGGTGCGCATCTCGCTGCTGCTGCCAGCGCTGATCATCGTGGCCATCGCGATCTTCGTCCCGCCGCTCACGGCGTTCGACCCGATCCAGACCAGCGGTCCGGCGTCCACTGCGCCCAACGGCACCCACTGGTTCGGCACCGACAGCGCCAGCCTCGACATCTTCGCCCGCACGGTGGCGGCCGCCCGCTACAACCTGTCGATCGCGTTCGCGGCCACCGTGCTGTGCACCGCGATCGGCGTGGTGTTCGGTGTCGTCATCGGCAGCCTGGAGTCCGAGCGGAGCGTCGGCGGCCTGGCCGCCCGCGGCACCACCCGGCTGTTCGACCTGCTGCAGGCGATTCCGGGCATCCTGATCGGCTTGGTGATCGTCACCTTCTTCGGCGCCTCGATCACCTCCCTGGCCGTGGGAACCGCCATCATCCTCGCCCCGGTGCAGATGCGGCTCGTGCGCATCGAGGTGCTGCGGGTGCGCAAGGAGGCCTACCTCGACGCGGCCCGCATGAGCGGTCAGACCGAGCTGCAGCTGATGCTGCGGCACGTGATGCCCAACTCGGTCTGGGTGGCGCTGGAGAACATGTCGTTCCTCTTCGCCGCGAGCATGCTGCTCACCGCGGCGCTCGGCTTCGTGGGAGTGGGCCTGCAGCCGCCCACCCCGGAGTGGGGTTCGATGCTCTCCTCCGCCACGAACGACGCGCTCTCCGGACGCTGGTGGCCGGCCGCCTTCCCGGCCGCGGCCCTGATGATCACGGTGTGGGCCTTCGCCAACGCCTCCCACGCCCTCTTCGGCCGTCCCGAGGGCGCCTCCGCCGGGGGTCACTGACCCCGTCCCGCGCACCCAACACGCTGGTTTGAGCCTGTCGAAACCAGGCGACCAACCCGAAAAACGCACCCGCACGCTGGTTGAGCCTGTCGAAACCAGCCGACGGAACCGGACGACCTGCGCGGCCTGGGCGACCTACGAGGTTTCGACAAGCTCGACCACCGAGATGGTGCGACCACGAGACGGCCCGCAAGACGCACCCCACACGCTGGTTGAGCCTGTCGAAACCAGGCGACGGAACCGGACGACCTGCGCGGCCTGGGCGACTTACGAGGTCTCGACAAGCTCGACCACCGAGATGGTGCGACCACGAGACGGCCCGCGGAACGCACCCCACACGCTGGTTGAGCTTGTCGAAACCAGGCGACGGAACCGGACGACCTGCGCGGCCTGGGCGACTTACGAGGTCTCGACAAGCTCGACCACCGAGATGGTGCGACCACGAGACGGCCCGCGGAACGCACCCCACACGCTGGTTTGAGCCTGTCGAAACCAGGCGACGGAACCGGACGACCTGCGCGGCCTGGGCGACTTACGAGGTCTCGACAAGCTCGACCACCGAGATGGTGCGACCACGAGACGGCCCGCAAAACGCACCCCACACGCTGGTTGAGCCTGTCGAAACCAGGCGACGAACCCGCCCAACCCGGGCGACGCGCAGGTCAGCCGGCGAAGGCCAGGGCCGCGCCGGCGTAGGTGGCGGCAACGGTGGTGACCTCGGTGGGGCCGGCCGGGGCCGCGTCGTAACGGATCACCGGCTGGCCCTCGACGGGCTCGCCCGCCGTCCAGGCCGGCCAGGTGGGGTCTCCCCCGGCGATGAAGTCCACCGCATTGCCGTGCACCTCGTCGGCCAGGCGCTGCGACGGCGCCGGGCCGGCCAGCACCTCAACCCGTGGGGCGTCGAGCGCGTCGAAGAAGAACGGCAGGTCGAGGCAGTGCAACGCCCCGCCGAACGTGGGCGATCGCCAGGCGAACGCCCACAGCCAAGTAGGTGCGGCATCCGCTGCCCGGCCCACGGCGACGCCGACCGAGGCCGCAACGCCCAGCGTGACGGATGCGGCGGCGGCCCGGTCGGCCGCGACCGCGGTGCGGGCCTCGGCGACCTGCAGCATCACGCCGCGGATGGCGCGGTCCGAGGCGAACTGGCCGAGGATGTCGGCGGTGCCGCGCCCGTCATGGGCCGCGGCGTAGGCGCGCGCGGCGGGACCGGCGACGCCGAGCCGCACGAGCATCTCGGCGGCATCCTCGCCCGCGAGCTCGTCGGTGAGGTCGTTCATGGCGAAGTTGAACTCGTGGTCGGTGCTGCCGAGCATCAACGGCTTGTCAGCGCCGATGCCGGCCCGCACCGCGGCACCGGTGGCCAGCGGCACGAGGTCCCCGTCGATCACCGGGCCGAACGGCAGCCCGCCGACAAGGGTGTTAGCGATCTCGCCGAGCGGCCCGGCCGGGCCATCCGCCGGCAGGGCCGTGGCCCGCGGCTGCTCCGCCAGGATCTGCTGCTCGGTGAGCGCGCCGAGGCCGGCCCGGGTGGGCGCCACACCGGCGAGCTCGGCCACGCGCCGGCCGATCTGCTCGGCCTGGTCGGGCGTGAGGTGGGTAGCCACGCCGGAGATGACGATGGCCCGCGCGAAGAGTGGTTGCGCGCGCGGCGAGCCGAGCAGGGTGAGCACGGCCCCGCCGCCGGCGGACTGACCGGCGATGGTGACCCGGGCCGGGTCACCGCCGAAGAAACGGATGTTGCGCTGCACCCACTCGAGCGCCAGCAGCCAGTCGAGCACGCCCCGGTTCAGCGGCGCATCCTCGATCCAGCCGAAGCCGTCGAAGCCGAGCCGGTACGACACGTTCACCGTGACCACACCGTGCCGGTTGAAGCCGGCGCCGTCGTACCAGGGACTCGCGGCCGACCCGGAGGTGTAGCCGCCGCCGTGGATGTAGACCAGCACCGGCAGGCCCGCCCCCTCAGCAGAGGTGGTCGGATCGGGCGTGAAGACGCTCACGTTCAGGGTGGACTCGCCGGGAAAGCTGGGCTCGGGCACGAGGGTGGTGTCGCCACCGTCGATGCGCTGCGGGGTGGCACCGGGGCTGCCGGCATCCAGCACGCCCGGCCACGGCGGATGCGGCACGGGAGCCGCGAAGCGCAGCTCGCCCACCGGCGCGGCCGCGTACGGGATACCGAGGAAGGCCGCGGAGCCGAATCTCTGACGGCCGCGGACGACCCCGGCTGTGGTGCTGACGTCGACGGTATCCATCGGTGGCCTTCCAGAGTGGTGCGAGCTAGGGGCGTGACGGCGACCAGATTACCGGACCGCCCGATGAGGCCCGGTCCGTCCCGGCGCGAGCCACCCGGTGCCCGGCCACGGGACCCGGGCTCAGAACGCGAACAGGTTGTCGCGGAAGGTGCCCGGCAGGTACTCCTCGCGGATCAGGCCGCGGCGCCGGAGCGCCGGGGCCAGGCCGTCGCAGACCTCGGTGATGTTCTTGCGGGTCACCGGCAACGCCACCAGGAACCCGTCGCCGCCGGCCTCCTGCATGGCCTCGTCCATCTGGCCGGCCACGGTGTCGGGCGAGCCGACCAACTGCACCGAGGAGGTACCGCGACGCTGGGAGGCGAGAGCTTCGCGCAGGGTCTTACCCGCGGACGCGGCAAGGAAGTCGTCGACGACGCTCTGGTGGCCGTTGTGCTTGCCGGTGAGGTCGGGGATCTCCTCGTTGAGGGCGAACTTCGACCAGTCCAGGCCGGAGATGTAGGACATCCGCATCAGCGACGCCTCGATGTTGCCCTGGTTCGCGGCGTCCATCCGGCGCTTTTTCTCGATCGCGTCGGCGTCGGTGTCGGCGAGCACCGGCTCCACGAGGAACAGCACCTTGACGTCTTTCGGGTCGCGGCCGAAGCCGATCATCCGGCGGGAGATGTCGTCGCGGTAGCGCTTCATGCCGTCGGCACCGGCCACCGAGGCGAGGATCGTGTCGGCGTGCTTGGCGCCGAAGTCCATGCCCGCCGGCGACCCGCCGGCCTGGCAGATGATCGGGTGCCCCTGCGGCGACGGCACCGTGTTGAGCGGCCCGCGGGTCTTGTAGAACTCGCCGTCGAAGTCGGCGCGGTGCACCTTGGTGTGGTCGGCGAACATGCCGCTCTCCTCGTCGAGGGTGAGCGCGCCGGGCTCCCAGGTGTCCCAGAGCGCCGTGACCGCCTGCACCCACTCGTCGGCCATGCGGTAGCGCAGGTCGTGCTCGTAGTGCTTGGCCAGCCCGTAGTTCTGCGCGGCCGCATCCGGGCTGGCGGTCACCAGGTTCACGCCCACCCGGCCGTGGCTGAGATGGTCGAGGGTGGTGAGCAGCCGGGCGGCGAGGAACGGCGGGTAGAAGGTGGTGGCAGCGGTGGCCACGAGCCCGAGGTGCTGGGTGGCCGCGGCGAGCAGCGGGATGAGCGGCATCGGGTCCATCCGCACGATGCCGGCCCGCAGCGACTCCTCCATGGTGCCGCGGAAGGTGTCCGGGATGACCGAGGAGTCCTCCAGCATCATGTAGTCGAAGCCCGCGCGCTCCAGCGACGTGGCCAGGTCGACGAACAGCTGCGGGTTGGCGAGGTCCGCCGCCGCATTGCCCGACCACTGCTGATTCCAGCCGTACGACCCGAATCCGAAACCGAGGAACCAGCCCATGTGAAACATTCAGAACTCCCTGAGGTTGTCGCGGAGCGTGGCCCCGGTGTATTCGCTGCGGATCAGCCCACGGCGGCGCAGCACGGGCGCCAGGCCGTCAGTGACCTCGCTGATATAACGGCGGGACAGCTGCCCGGCGATGAGGAAGCCGTCGCCGCCGACCTCGTCCATTGCCTCCTCCATCGCGTCGGCCACCTCCTCGACGGTGCCGCTCACTTCGAGCGACCCGAGCCGCACCGGGCGCTCGGCGATCTGGCGCAACGTGGTGGTGGGGTCGGAGCCCTGCAGCATGCCGAGCGTGGTGGAGGACGCCGCATCCGTCTTGATGGTCGGCAGCGGCGCGTCCAGGTCGAACTGGGAGAAGTCGATGCCGCTGGTCCAGGACAGCCGGGCCAGGGCGTCCTCGACCGTGGTGGCGTCGATGCGCTTCTTCTTGGCCACGGCCTCGTCGTGGGTCTCGCCGAAGACCGGGGAGATCGTGAACAGGATCTTGAGGTCCTTCGGGTCCCGGCCGAACCGCACCAGCCGCTCGGTCATGTCGGCGCGGTACTCCTTCATCGCGGCGATGCCGGGTACGGATGCGACGACGGTGTCGGCGTGCCTCGCCGCGAGGTCCCGGCCGGCCGGGGAGCCACCCGCCTGGCAGACCACCGGGCTGCCCTGCGGGGAGGGGATGGTGTTCAGCGGCCCGCGGGACTTGTAGAAGCGGCCCTCGAAGTTCACCGGGTGCACCTTGGTGTGGTCGGCGTAGATCCCGGCCTCGTGGTCGGCGACGACGGCGTCGGGCTCCCAGGACGCCCAGAGCTGCTTGACCAGGTCGATCCACTCATCGGCCATCTCGTAACGCAGGTCGTGCTCGAAGTGCACGTCCCGGCCGAAGTTCTGCGCGGTGCGCACGTTGTGGGCGGTGACCAGGTTGATGCCGGCGCGGCCGTGCGAGAGGTGGTCGAGGCTGGCCATCAGCCGCGCCGCGGCGAACGGCGGGTAGTAGGGCGTGGCGATGGTCATGATCACGCCCAGGTGCCGGGTGGCCTGCATGATCAACGGCACCAGAATGGCCGGGTCGTGTTTGGGCGCGTGGTTGGCCTTGGCGAGGTAGTACTCGGCGGTGCCCTGGTAGGCGTCGGGGATGAACGCGCCGTCCTCGAGCATCATGTAGTCGAACCGGGCACGCTCCATGGCGCGGGCGAGTTCGATGTACAGGTCGGGGCTCGTCCAGTCCCTGGCCGCCTCGCCCGACCAGTCCTTGCCCCAGCCCGGAAGCGTGTAGTTGAGAAACCAGCCCATGTGGAACATTCGCCCGCCCTGCCCTTCTTCGATGACTTCTCCCACTCAAGTGGCGGCGCATTTCCCGAAAGGTGACCGGAGGTTACCGCTGTATTGCGCCGCCCGGGCCGGCCCGGCCGGGCGTCGGATCGGGGCTGGCCAGAGCAGGCAGTGGCGAGCAGAATGGATGCGCCACGCCGCGGTGAGCACCTCACCGGGGTCGGCATCACCGCGGGAGGAGCACACGAATGGGCATTCTGATCTGCACGGGCATCACCTCACTCGACGGCTACGTGGCCGACGAGAAGGGCAACTTCGACTGGAGCGTGCCCAGCGAGGAGGTGCACACCTTCGTCAACGACCTGGAGCGGTCGGTGGGCACCTACCTCTACGGCCGGCGGCTGTACGAGGTGATGGTGGCGTGGGAGACCATGCACCTCAACGACGACGACCAGCCCGCCGTGATGCGCGACTACACCGCGATCTGGCAGGCCGCCGACAAGATCGTCTACTCCAGCACCCTGGCCGAGGTCTCCAGCCGGCGCACCCGCATCGAGCGCAGCTTCGACCCGGAGGCGGTGCGGGAGCTCAAGCGAACTGCGACCGGCAACCTGTCGGTGGGCGGCCCGAACCTGGCCGCGCAGGCCTTCGCGGCCGGGCTGGTCGACGAGGTGCAGCTGTTCGTATCGCCCGTGGTCGTAGGCGGTGGCACGAGGTTCCTGCCCGACCATCTGTCGCTGTCGCTCGAGTTGAAGGACGAGTACTCCTTCCGCAACGGCGTGGTGTACCTCGGCTACCGGGTGCGCCGGTGACGGCACCGGGCGGACGGGCCGCGGGATAATGGGGCTCTCGCCCCGCACACCACCGACAGGACCAGCCGATGACGCCTGACCACTCGTTCCCCGCCACCACCCGCGCCCTCGTGATCGGGGAGGCCCTGATTGACATCGTGCGGCGGCCCGGCGCGGAGCCGGTGAGCCACGCCGGCGGCAGCCCGATGAATGTGGCGTACGGGCTCGGCCGGCTGGGCGTGCCCACCACCCTGGTCACCCAGATCGGCGCCGACCCGTTCGGTGACCTCATCGCCCGGCACCTGCGCGCCGCCGGCGTCGACCTGCTGCCCGGGTCGGTCACGGCGAGCGCCACCTCCAGCGCCACCGCCATCCTCGACGCCACCGGTGCCGCCACGTACGACTTCGACCTGCGCTGGGAGCTGCCGGAGCTGTCGCTGCCGGCTCCGTGCACCCTCATCCACACCGGTTCGATCGCCGCGATCCTGCAGCCCGGCGCCCGGGCGGTGCTCAGCGCGTTCACGAGCGCCCCGGCCGGCACCCTGCTCAGCTACGACCCCAATGTGCGGCCGGGCATCATGGGCAGCCGCGACGAGGTGGTGCGGGCCGTCGAGGAGCTGGCCGTCGCCGCCCACGTGGTGAAGATGAGCGACGAGGATGCCGCGTGGCTGTACCCGGGCCGCGACCTGGACCAGATCACACGGGACTACGTGGCGGCGGGGGTGGCCCTGGTCGCCATCACCCGCGGCGGCGACGGCGCGATACTCCGCGCCGGCGGGGCCACGGCCGAGCTGGCGGCGCATCCGGTGGCCGTGATCGACACCATCGGTGCGGGCGACTCGTTCATGTCGGGCCTGCTCTACGCGATCCTCGCCGGCGGGACCACCGAGGCCGTGCTGCAGAACACGCTGGACGCGACCGACCTCGGCCGGCTGGGCCAGACCGCCCTGGCCAGTGCCGCGGTCACGGTGTCGCGCGCCGGCGCGAACCCGCCCACCGTGGCGGAGCTCGCGGCATGCTGACCGACCTGCCGCCGGCCTGCCGCCGGCCTGCCGAAGCAGACCGTACCGGGCAAGTCAATCCCCTTGAACGTGGGGCAGAGCCTGGCTTTACTGTGCGTACGTTGTCCCCGTCTTACGGGTCTCCGACAGCGGGATACAGGAAGTCTGGTGCGACATGGTGGTCACAACAACCGATACCGCGGTGCAAGTCTCGGTCGAACTCACCCCCTCGGATGGCGTGGTGATCGAAGGCAGTTCGCTGGGGGTCACCATCCGGATCACCGCGCTCCGCTCCGCGATGATCGACCATGCCGAGATCTCGCTGATCCGCAAGGTGAACTACACCTACGGCCGCGGCAACATCTACGGCGGCGTCTTCCCCGCCCGGGAACGCAGCACCGAGGTGCTCGCGGCGGTCACGGTGCCGCCGCCCGGCGCGATCCCGGCCGGCCAGTCCCGGGTGCTCACCGGCAGCCTCAACATCCCCGGCGACGGCCCGGCCTCCGTGCGCGGCGACCTCATCGACGTGGGCTGGTCCGTGCGGTGCGTGCTTCGGGCCGCCGGCGGGCAGATCATCAAGCGCGAGCGCCTCATCGACGTGCAGTCCTGGGGCCAGACCAGCGCCACCGACATCGGCCACCCGCCGGTCGGGGAGAACCTGGGCCACGTCGCCCTCGAGTTCATCGCGCTCTCCTCCCGGGTGCTCGAACCCGGCACCCCGCTCACCGGGGTCCTGCGGCTCCGTGCCCACGACGCCGTCGCCACCCGGGGAGTACGGGTGCAGCTCGTGCGCTGCGAGGAGGTCTGGGGCGGGCCCGGCCAGGAGGCGAACCCGGACGCGAGCGAATCCGAAGGATACCGGCACTCCGAAGCGGTGATGGCCGCCGTCACGCTGGCTCCCGCGGGAACCCTGACCCCCGGCACGGTGGTGGACCTGCCCTTCGCGGTCGAGACGCCTGCCGGGCTGCCGGCCCCGTCGCTCTCGATCGGCAACCTGCACGTGCGCTGGGAGATTCGGTCGGTCGTCGACCTGCCGCTGCGGCTGGACCCGCGGCTGTCTCTGGACCTGCTCGCGGTCACCGCCACCCGGCAACCCACCGCGCACCCCGCCGAACACCCGCGATCCGGCAGCCTCGACACCGACTGACCGGCCCGCCCGAGCACCACGTCGTACCCGATCCGTCCGATTGAGAAGCCGGACTGCTGGATTGCATCCGGTTCTCCTGTTGGACAGCGACGTGGCGCGAGGAGCAGCCTGAGGGTATGGAATACACACACCTCGGCCGCTCCGGCCTGTCGGTTTCGCGTCTCTGCCTGGGCACCATGAACTTCGGACCGGAGACCGACGAGCCCACCTCGTTCGGCATCATGGACGCCGCCCGTGCGGCGGGCATCAACTTCTTCGACACCGCCAACGTCTACGGCTCCAAGCTGAGCCGCGGCGCCACCGAGAGCATCCTCGGCCGCTGGTTCGCGCAGGGTGGCGCGCGCCGCGAGGACACCGTCCTGGCCACGAAGGTCTTCGGCACCATGTCCGACCGTCCCAACGACGGCAAGCTGTCGGCGCTCAACATCCGTCGTTCGCTCGACGAGAGCCTGAAGCGGCTGCAGACCGACCACATCGACCTGTTCCAGTTCCACCACGTGGACCGGGACACCCCGTGGGACGAGATCTGGCAGGCCATGGAAACCGCCGTGGCACAGGGCAAGATCCTCTACGCCGGCAGCAGCAACTTCGCCGGCTGGCACATCGCCACCGCCCAGGCCGAGGCCCGCAAGCGCAATTTCACCGGGCTGGTCAGCGAGCAGTCGCTGTACAACCTGCTCAAGCGTGACATCGAACGTGAGGTCATCCCGGCGGCGCAGGCCAACGGGATGGGCATCCTGCCCTGGTCGCCCCTGGAGGGCGGCCTGCTCGGTGGGGTGCTGCGCAAGGAGCGCGACGGCAGCCGCCGGGCCTCCGGTGCCAACGCGGAGAAGCTCGAGAAGAACCGCGACGCCATCGGCGCCTACGAGGACTTCGCCGCCGAGCTCGGCACCGAGCCGGGCGACCTCGGCTTGGCCTGGCTGATGCACCAGAAGGCCGTGACCGCACCGATCATCGGCCCGCGCACCATGGACCAGCTCGAGGCCGGGCTGCGCGCCGTGGACGTGAAGCTCGACCAGGCCGCGCTGACGCGGCTCGACGAGATCTTCCCCGGCTACAAGACCGCGCCGGAAGACTACGCCTGGTGAGCGCGACACTGAGTGTTCTGTTCATCGGCGGCAGCGGCGTTATCAGCGCCGC
This sequence comes from Cryobacterium arcticum, assembly GCF_001679725.1. Lineage (NCBI taxonomy): Bacteria > Bacillati > Actinomycetota > Actinomycetes > Micrococcales > Microbacteriaceae > Cryobacterium > Cryobacterium arcticum. The sequence goes on from NZ_CP016282.1 coordinate 3,880,372, forward strand.
CGCCGCGGAGCTGGCCGTGGCCCGTGGGCACCGGCTCACCGTGCTCAACCGGGGCCAGTCCGACCTGCAGGCCGTGCCCGCCGCCGCTGAGCTGCTGACCGCGGACGTGCGGGATGCCGCCGCGGTGCGGGCCGCCCTCGGCGAGCGCCACTTCGACGTGGTCGTGGACTTCGTCGCGTTCACGCCCGAGCACGTGCGGGCCGACATCGAGCAGTTCACCGATCGATGCGGCCAGTACGTCTTCATCAGCTCGGCCTCGGCGTACCAGAAGCCGCCGGCCGCGCTGCCGATCCGGGAGTCCACACCGCTGCACAACCCCCACTGGCAGTACTCCCGCGACAAGATCGCCTGCGAAAACGTGCTGCTGGACGCCTACCGCGATCAGGGTTTCCCGGTCACGATCATCCGCCCCTCACACACCTACGACCGCACCCAGATCACGCTGCTGAACGGCTGGACCGACATCCACCGGATGCGCACCGGGCAGCCGGTGGTGGTGCACGGCGACGGCACCTCGCTCTGGACGCTCACGCACAGCACCGACTTCGCCAAGGCCCTGGTCGGCCTGTTCGGCCGCTCGCAGGCGCTGGGCGACAGCTTCACGATCACCTCGGACGAGTACCTGCCGTGGGATGCCCTCTACGCGGAGTACGCCCGCGCCGCCGGCGCCCCCGCGCCCGAGATCGTGCACGTGGCCAGCGACACCATGGCCGCCGAGAACCCGGAGTGGAGCGGGCCTCTGCTGGGCGACCGCTCCCACTCGGTAATCTTCGACAACACCAAGGTGAAGGCACTCGTGCCCGACTTCGTCTGCACCACCCCGGTGGCCCTGGGCTTCCGCGAGGCGATCGCCTGGTACGACGCGCATCCGGAGCAGCAGGTCGTGGATGCGGCGCTGAACGCCACCCTCGACCGGCTCGTGAGCGCGCACTCCACCCGTTCCTGAACATCCGTTACACAAGATTGGACACCCTATGAAGACCCGCCAGCTCGGCGATCGCACCGTGAGCTCCATCGGCCTGGGCGGCATGCCCATGTCGATCGAGGGCCGACCCGATGAGGCCCGCTCCATTGCCACCATCCACGCCGCCCTCGAGGAGGGCGTGACCCTGATCGACACGGCGGATGCGTACCACCTGCACGCCGACGAGGTCGGGCACAACGAGTCGCTCATCGCCCGCGCCCTCGCCTCCTGGGGTGGCGACACCTCGCAGGTGGTCGTGGCCACCAAGGGCGGGCACCTGCGCCCCGGCGACGGCAGCTGGTACGTCGACGGCCGGCCTGAGTACCTCAAGGAAGCCGCGAAGGCGTCACTGCAGCGGCTCGGCGGCGACGCCATCGACCTCTACCACCACCACCGGCCCGACCCGGCGGTGCCGTACGCCGACTCGATCGGCGCCATCCGCGACCTCCTCGATGAGGGTGCCATCCGCCTGGCCGGCATCTCCAACGCCAACCCGGAGCAGATCCGTGAGGCCTACGAGATCCTCGGCGGCCGGCTCGCCAGCGTGCAGAACCAGTACTCGCCGGCGTTCCGCAGCAGCCAGCCCGAGCTCGACCTCTGCACCGAACTCGAGGTCGCCTTCCTGTCCTGGAGCCCGCTGGGCGGCATCAAGTCGGCCGCCGACCTCGGCACCAGGTTCGCCCCGTTCCAGCAGGTGGCGGATGCCCGCGGCGTGAGCCCGCAGGTCGTCACGCTGGCCTGGCACCTGGCCGCTTCGCCCCGGGTGATCCCCATCCCCGGGGCGAGCCGGCCGGAGAGCATCCGCAATTCGGCCCAGGCGGCCGACCTCGTCCTCACGGCCGAGGAGCTGGCCGCGCTCAACGCGGCCTGAGCCGCACCGAGCTCACCGCACGACCAGCACGGCGGCCGGGAATTCTGTTCCGGCCGCCGTGTTGTCTGTCAGTACAACCGAAACTGGAGCATCCATGACCGCCACCGTTCACCTCACCCTGCAACTCGACCCGAACGCGCTCGATCGCGCAGCGGCGGTACTCACCGAGACCCTGACGGCCACCCGCGCCTGGCCCGGCAACGAGGGACTCGAGGTGATCGTCGACGACGCCGACGCGACACACGTGATCGTCGTCGAGTCCTGGGCCAGCGCGGCCGACCACGCGGCCTACGCCGAGTGGCGCACCACCCCGGAGGGCGTCAACCGGCTCGGCGAGATCCTCGCGGCCCCGCCCGTGAAGACGGTCTTCTCCGAGCGGATCCCGCTGGGCCTGTAGCCCCCGACGGTTGCTCAGGCAGCCGTGCCCACCCGGTCGTCTGCTGCACCGAGAACCTCGGCACCGGTCCGCGCGGCGGCGACGTCTTCGAGCAGTTGCTCGAGGAACGCCGACGCGGCCGGGCTCGGCTCGTCGGCCACGGCCACGGCCACGGTCCACTCGGGCACGCTGGCCGGCAGCGGCACGGCCACGAGGTCGTCGGGCCGTTTCTGCGCGAAGCTTGTGGGCACGATCGCCACACCGAGGTTGTAGCCCACCAGTTCGAGCAGCGGATGCACGTCGTTGACCTCCAGCGCCGCGCGGTACTCGAAGCCGGCCGCGGCGAAGGCCCGCCGGGCGAGCATGTGGGCACCCCAGCCGGCCTGGAATCCGACGAGGGGCTCGGCCCGGAGGGTCTCAAGGTCCACCTCGGTCAGGGACGCCACGGGGTGATCGGGGTGGCAGAGCACCACCATCTTCTGGCTGCTCAACCGGTGCAGCCGCACCCCGGGCGGGGTGTCGCCGGTGACGACGACCAGGGCCACGTCGGTGGTGCCGCTCGCCACGCCCTCGATGAGCTCGACCGAGCCCACCTGGCGCAGCCGCACCTCCACGCCCTGGTTGGCGGTGCGGAAGCGGGCGAGTTCGGCGGGCAGGTCCACGGAGCCCAGGCAGGGCTCGGCGCCCACGGTGAGGCGGCCGCGCATCAGGCCGCGCACCGCGGCGACCGCGTTCTGGGCGGCGGAGGCGCTCGCGAGCGTGCGCAGCGCATCCGCCAGCAGGGCCTGGCCGGCGGCCGTGAGCTCGACCCGACGGGTGCTGCGGATGAACAGCGAGGTGCCCAGCTCGATCTCGAGCGCCCGAATGGACGCGGAGAGCCCCGACTGGGAGATGTGCAGCAACTCGGCTGCCCGGGTGAAGTGACGTTCGTCGGCGACCGTCACGAAGTGCTCAAGCTGGCGCAATTCCATTGTGCAAGTCTATGACTGAGTATGGCTGCAATCAGAAGACGGCACGCTGATCGAGCTTGGGTCGCGAGGTCTCGACAGGCTCGACCGACGGGACTGGCGCGACCCACACGCTGGTTGAGCTTGTCGAAACCAGGCGACCTGCGACGACAGGCCGGCTCACCAGGTCCCGACAAGCTCGACCGACGCGACTGGCGCGACCCACACGCTGGTTGAGCTTGTCGAAACCAGGTGACGTACGACGACAGGCCGGCTCACCAGGTCTCGACAAGCTCGACCGACGAGACGGGAACGAGCACAGACAGGGTCACCAGGTCTCGACAAGCTCGACCGACGGGACTGGCGCGACTGGCGCAACCCACACGCTGGTTGAGCTTGTCGAAACCAGGCGACCTGCGACGACAGGCCGGCCCACGAGGTCTCGACAAGCTCGACCGACGAGACGGGAACGAGCACAGACAGGGTCACCAGGTCTCGACAAGCTCGACCGACGCGACTGGCGCGACCCACACGCTGGTTGAGCTTGTCGAAACCAGGCGACGTACGACGATAAGTCGGCTCACGAGGTCTCGACAAGCTCGACCGACGAGACGGGAACGAGCACAAACAGGGCCACCAGGTCTCGACAAGCTCGACCAACGAGACTGGCGCGACCCACACGCTGGTTGAGCTTGTCGAAACCAGGCGACGCACGACGACAGGCCGGCCCACGAGGTCTCGACGAGCTCGACCGACGAGAAGGGCGCGACTACACGCCGGATCGGGTCTCTACTTGTCGAGGGGGCGCCAGATCACGATCTGGTTGGAGCGGCGGGTGCGGGTTCCCGCGCGCATCGAGATGACCTCGCCGGCGGAACCGGCCGCGAAGACGCGGCGGCCCGGCCGGTTGAGCAGCTCGTCGGCCAGGGCCGCTTCGAGGTCCCCGACGCGGCTTTGCAGCGAGCGCACGGTGTCCTCCAGCGCGAGAATACGGCGGATGCCCTCCAGGCTCACGCCCTCGGCGCCCAGGTCGGCGATCTCCCGCAGCCGGGCCACGTCGCGCATGGAATAACGGCGCGAGCGGCCCGGCGTGCGGTCGGGGCTGACGAGGCCCAGGCGGTCGTATTGCCGCAGAGTTTGCGGGTGCATCCCGGCAAGCTCTGCGGCGGTACTGATCACGAAGACCCGGGTGTTCTCATCCATTGACGTTCGTTATCCCTTGGCCCGGGCGATGAGTTCGTCGCGCGGGTTCTCCTTGGGCAGGGCCTCGTTGAAGGCGAGGAGCTTCTCCTCGGCGTCCTTCGAGAGGTGCGATGGAACGGCCACCTGCACCACGGCGAGCAGGTCGCCGGTGCCCTTCGGCGTGACGACGCCGCGGCCCTTGACCCGCAGCACGCGACCACTGGGGGTGCCGGGTGCCACACGCAGCTTCACCGGCGGTCCGCCCAGGGTGGGCACCTCGATGGTGGCGCCGAGGGCGGCTTCGACAAAGGTCACGGGCACGTTCACACGCAGGTTCAGACCCTCACGCTCGAAGACCGGATGCTTGCGCACGGTCACGGTGAGCACGATGTCGCCGGGCTCGCCGCCATCCGGGCTGGGTTGCCCCTGCCCGCGCAGCTTGATCTTCTGACCGTCGGCGACGCCCGCGGGGATCTTTACCTTGATCGGCCGACCCTCCTGCGTCTGCAGGGTGATCTGATCGCCATGGGTGGCCGTGATGAAGTCGACCGTGGTGGACGCGATGACGTCGCGGCCCTTGCTGGGGCCACCGAAACCGCGGTAGCCGCCGCTGGGCGTGCCGAACCGGCCGCCGGCAGCGCCGGCACCCTGTCCGCCACGGCCGAACATGCCACCGAGGATGTCGTCGAAGCCGGCCTGCTCATAGGAGTAGCCCTGTTGCCGGGCTCCCCCGCCGAACATACCGCCGAAGACGTCGTCGAACCCACCCTGCTGGCCACCCTGGCCAGGGGCGGTGAAGCGAGCTCCACCGCCCATGGCGCGCACGGCGTCGTACTCCTTGCGCTGTTCGGGGTCGCCGATCACCGAGTGGGCCTCGCTGATCTCCTTGAACTTCGCCTCCGCTGCGGGGTTACCCGGGTTGGAGTCGGGGTGGTACTTCCGAGCGAGCTTGCGGTACGCCTTCTTCAGGTCGGCGGCGGAGACGTCTTTCGAGACCCCGAGAACCTTGTAGAAGTCCTTGTCGAACCAGTCCTGGCTAGCCATCGCTCGGTACCTGCACGACGACCTTGGCGACCCGCAGCAGCGAGGAACCGAGGTAGTAGCCGGTCTCGACGACATCGCCGACGGTTTCCACCTCGACGTCCGGGCTGGGCTGCTGGAAGATGGCCTCGTGCACGGTGGGGTCGAAGACGTCGCCGACCGAACCGTACGGCTTGAGGCCGATGCGCTCGGTGCTGGCTCGCAGCTTCGCGGCGATGGTCGCGAAGGCGGTGTCGCCCTCGAGGTCGCCGTGCTTCTCCGCCCGGAACAGGTCGTCGAGCACCGGCAGCAGCACCTTGACGACCTCTCCGGTGACGCGCTCGCGCTCGATCTCGCGGTTCGCCTCGGTGCGCTTGCGATAGTTCGCGTACTCGGCGGTGACCCGCTTGAGGTCGGCGAGGTGCTCGTTCGAGGGGTCGTTGGCTTCGAGAGTGGCCGCGTCCAGGATGTCCTGCACGGTCAGCTCGTCCTCTTCGATGCCCTCGGCGCTCGCGGCGTCAGGGCTCTCGCCCTGCTTCACCTCGGATGCCTCGGTCGCGCCGACCGCGGCGGCCAGCTCGGCCTCCGCGTCCGTTGCGGCGTCGGACCCGCCCGCCGCGGGGGCGCCCGAGTCGGGCGCTCCCGCAGCAGAGGCGGATTCTTCTTCGGGACGGTTCTCGTCCGGGCGCTTGGAGTCGCCCATTACTTCTTCGCTTCGTCCTCGTCGTCGACAACCTCGGCGTCGACAACGTCTTCGTCGGTCTTGCCGGCGTCGGCGGGCTCAGCGTTCTCGGACGCGCCGGACGCGGCATCCGCCTGGCTGGAGGCGTAGATGGCCTCGCCGAGCTTGCCCTGGCTCTCGTTGAGCTTGTCGAACGCGGTCTTCACCGCGTCGTCGTCGTCACCGGCGAGAGCGGACTTGAGAGCGTCGACGTCGCCCTGCACCTCGGTCTTGACCTCTTCGGGAAGCTTGTCGTCGTTCTCCTTGATCAGCTTCTCGATCGAGTAGGCGAGCTGCTCGGCCGTGTTGCGGGTCTCGGCGGCCTCGCGGCGGCGCTTGTCCTCTGCCGCGTGCTCTTCACCCTCGCGAACCATGCGCTCGATGTCTTCCTTGCCCAGCGCGGTGCCGCCGGTGATGGTCATCGACTGCTCCTTGCCGGTGCCCTTGTCCTTGGCGGACACGTGCACGATGCCGTTGGCGTCGAGGTCGAAGGTGACCTCCACCTGCGGGATGCCGCGCGGAGCCGGCGCGATGCCGGTGAGCTCGAAGGTGCCCAGGTTCTTGTTGTCGCGGGTGAACTCGCGCTCGCCCTGGAAGACCTGGATGGCCACGGACGGCTGGTTGTCGTCGGCCGTGGTGAAGGTTTCGCTGCGCTTGGTGGGGATGGCCGTGTTGCGCTCGATGAGGCGCGTCATGATGCCGCCCTTGGTCTCGATGCCGAGGCTCAGCGGGGTGACGTCGATGAGCAGAACGTCCTTGCGCTCGCCCTTCAGCACACCGGCCTGGAGGGCGGCGCCGACGGCGACGACCTCGTCGGGGTTGACACCCTTGTTCGGGTCCTTGCCGCCGGTCTCGGCCTTGACGAGCTCGTACACGGCGGGCATACGGGTGGAGCCACCGACGAGAACGACGTGCGCGATGTCCTCGACCTTGACGCCGGCCTCACGGATGACGTCCTGGAACGGCTTCTTGGTGCGGTCGAGCAGGTCTTCGGTCATCTTCTCGAACTGGGCGCGGGTGAGCGTCTCGTCGAGGTTGGCCGGGCCGTTCTCCGTGAGGGAGAGGTAGGGCAGCTGGATGCTGGTGGACATGCTCGAGGAGAGTTCCTTCTTGGCCTGCTCCGCGGCTTCCTTGAGGCGCTGCTTGGCGATCTTGTCCTTGGAGACGTCGACGCCGGTGGTTTCCTTGAACTTCTTGATCAGGTGGTCCACGATGCGCTGGTCCCAGTCGTCGCCGCCGAGGCGGTTGTCACCGGCGGTCGAACGCACCTGGATGGTGGAGAACTCGTCGTCCTTGCCCACCTCGAGGAGGGAGACGTCGAAGGTTCCGCCACCGAGGTCGAAGACCAGGATGAGCTCGTCTTCCTTACCGCGGTCCAGGCCGTAGGCCAGGGCGGCCGCGGTGGGCTCGTTGATGATGCGCAGCACGTTGAGGCCGGCGATCTCGCCGGCTTCCTTCGTGGCCTGACGCTCGGCGTCGTTGAAGTAGGCGGGAACGGTGATGACGGCATCCGTCACCTTGTCGCCCAGGTACTGCTCGGCGTCGCGCTTGAGCTTGGCCAGGATGCGGGCGGAGATCTCCTGCGGGGTGTACTTCTTGTCGTCGATGGCGACGGTCCAGTTGGTGCCGACGTGGCGCTTGACCGACGAAATGGTGCGGTCCACGTTGGTGACGGCCTGGCGCTTGGCGGTCTCACCGACGAGAACCTCGCCGTCCTTGGTGAATGCGACCACCGAAGGGGTGGTGCGGAAACCTTCAGCGTTTGCGATGACGGTGGGTTCTCCACCCTCGAGAACGGCCACCACCGAGTTAGTGGTTCCGAGGTCAATGCCGACTGCACGAGCCATGTGAGAGTATCTCCTTCAAAAGATGGGGTTCAAGGCGTATTGCTAAGACTTGAGTGTTGCTGACTCAAGTGTGGCACCGGCGGAAAAACTCGTCAAGTTGATGCGGACAAACTTGAGTCCACGAGGCTCAACTCTCAGCATCTTCACAAGCTCAGGGCCCCGGATACCCGTGGGAGGCACTCCCAGGCGAATCCTGAGACAATATCGTGTGCCAGCCTTGCCCCCGCCCGACCCGATTGCGGACTCCGTGCGCCGGCGCGCCGTGCTCGCCAAGCTTCCGCGCATCTCCCGGCTCGACGGAACGGCCATCCGGGTTCTGCTCGTCGACGACGAAGACACCCTCACTACTCTGGTGAGCCTCGCTCTCAGCTATGAGGGCTGGCTGGTCGATGTGGCGCACACCGGTCAGGATGCGCTGCGCGCGTACCGCGCCAACCGGCCGGACGTGATCATCCTGGACATCATGCTGCCCGACACCGACGGGCTGAGCGTGCTGCGGCACCTGCGCGACAACGGGTCGAGCACCCCCACCCTCTTCTTGACCGCGCGGGACTCCGTGGACGACCGCATCATCGGTCTCACGGCCGGCGGCGACGACTACATGACCAAGCCGTTCAACCTGGAGGAGCTCGTGGCCCGGCTGCGCGGGCTGCTGCGCCGCGCCGTGCAGGCCGCGCCCGACGACGGCTCCCGGCTCGTGGTCGGCGATCTCAGCCTCGACGAGACCAGCTACCAGGTGCGGCGCGGCGAGACCGACATCATGCTCACCACGACGGAGTTCGACCTGCTGCGCTACTTCATGCGCAATCCGATGCGGGTTCTCAGCCGCGCGCAGATCCTCGACGAGGTCTGGAACTACGACTTCGCCGGCAGGGCGAGCATCGTGGACCTCTACGTGTCCTACCTGCGCAAGAAGATCGACGCCGACCGGGCGCCGATGCTGCAGACCGTGCGCGGCGTGGGGTACCTGCTGCGGGCTGCCGAGTGACCACCCGCTGGAGCCTCCGGCGCCGCCTCGTGGTGGGCATCGCGGGCGTCGTGGCCAGCATGATGCTCGCCTCGGGCATCCTGAGCATCGTGGCGCTGGGCACGTCGACGATCACGGTGGCGGATGCGCAACTGACGGCCTCGATCTCGGCGTTGAGCCGGTCGGTCGACAAGTTCGGCCACAGCGCCGGCGGTGCCACGGACGGCACCGACCACAGCCGGGCCGGGCACAGCGGCGCCGGTTACAGCGGGGGCGGCTACACCGACAAGGGCGCCGGTCATCCGGACACCGCCGCCCGCGACACCGGCGAGGTGCGCACCAAGTCGCTCGTCGACTTCGTCGGGCACGGGCGCGGCAGCGTGATCGCCATCCTCTGGCGTGGCGAGGTGGTCGACTCCGCCCTGTTCTCCGACACCGGAGCCGTGGTGCTCACCACGGATGTGGCCGCAGACATCGCGCGGTCGGTCGAGGCCTCCGGCGGCACGGCGCCCAACCGCACCCTCGAGTTGGGCGAGCTGGGTCGCTACCGCCTGGCCACGGTGGTCAATGACGGCGACGTGCTCGTGGCCGCCGTGCCGCTGGCCGCGGCCGACCAGGCGCAGCTGCGTCAGGGAGTGGCCATCGCCATCCTGACCGTGCTCGCCCTGATCGGAACCATCGTCGGCACCATCGTGGTGGTGCGCCTGGCGCTCCGCCCGCTCGGCCGGGTGGTCGACACGGCCGTGGCCGTCACCTCGCTCAAGCTCGATGCGGGCGATCACGGCATCGCGCCCCGCGTGGCGCCCGCCGACACCGACCCCCGCACCGAGGCCGGCCAAGTGGGCGAGGCGCTCAACCAGTTGCTCGACCACGTCGACACGGCACTGAGCGTGCGGGCGGCGACCGACCGGCGCATGCGCCGGTTCGTCACGGATGCCTCGCACGAACTGCGCACCCCGCTCGCGGCCATCCAGGGCTACGCCGAACTCACCCGGCAGGACAGCGCGGAGCTGCCCGAGGTGACCGAGTACTCGCTCGCGCGCATCGAGTCGGAGGCCCGGCGGATGAGCTCGCTCGTGGCCGACCTGCTGCTGCTCGCCCGCCTCGACGAGGGACAGGACCTGCACGTCGACGACGTGGACCTTGCCGACCTGCTGCTCACCGCGGTCAACGATGCCCGGGCCTCCGCGCCGGGGCACACCTGGATCGCGGAGGTGCCGGACACGGCGGTCGTCGTGCGCGGTGACCGGGAACGGCTGCACCAGCTGCTGGTGAACCTGCTTTCCAACGCACAGGGCCACACCCCGGCCGGCAGCGTCGTGACCACCACGCTGCGCGTGGACGGCCCGGGCCTGCCGGTGCAGCTGAGTGTGCGGGACAACGGGCCGGGCATCGACGCCGACCTGCTCCCGGTGATCTTCGAGAGGTTCGCCCGCGGCGACGCCTCCCGGGCAACGGGATCCGGCGGCACCCGCAGCACCGGACTCGGCCTGGCGATCGCCCAGTCGATCGCCGAGGCGCACGGCGGCACCATCCGGGCCTTCTCCTCCCCCGCCGGCAGCACCTTCACGGTCGCCATTCCGCTCCCGCCCGCCCCCTCCCGCCCCTCCAGCGAGCTGTGAACCAAGCCCCGGAAATCCCTGTGCTTAAGTCACAGCTCGCGTAACGTTTGGGCATGCCTCGCCTCGTTGTCGTGCTCCCGCTGGCGCCGCTGACGGTCGGCGCGAGCTTCGCCGTGGCCGAGTGGCCGCTGCACGTCACGGTGCTGGCGCCCTTCCAGACGGATGCCGCCCCCGCCGCCATCGGCGACGCCCTCCATGCGGCCGTGGCCGGCCAGCCGCCCCTCACCCTCGTCGCCGGCGCCGACGAGCTGTTCGGGCGGCGGCACGACATCCCCGTCACGCTGCTCCTGGCACATGCCGGGCTCGACCGGCTGCGCGACGCCGTGGTCGACGCCATCCGCCCGTTCGCCACGGCCCCCGACGAACCGGCCTTCGCCGGCCCGGACTTCCGCGCCCACGTGACGCACAAACCTCCCGCCAGACTGCATCCCGGCGACACGCTCACGCTGAGCCAGATCGCCCTGGTCGACATGCTCCCCCGCGCGCACGCCGCCGGCCGCACGGTCCTGGCCGCCCACCCCTTCCTCGCCCCAAAACCCCTCGCGAACTGTGACTTAAGCCCTAGAAAACCGGGTTCACTGGGGGCATAAAACGCTGTCCGCGGCGGCTAAAATGGTCGGATGACTACCCATGCCGCTCCGGAGCACGTGCCGCACTAGTTCTTTCCGGCCGGGGCGCTCGGCGGTCTGGGGATGCTCGACGCCCTGGCCGGGCCGTTCCCCACCATGCGTTTCATGCCCAGCGGCGGGGTTACGGCCGGGAATGCCACCGACTACCTCGCGCATCCGTCGGTCTTCGCCGTCGGCGGCAGTTGGATGGTGCCGCGCGGGCTGATCGGTGCCGGCCGGTTCGCCGAGATCACGGCCCTCTGCCGCCGCACGGTCGACGCCTTGGCGGTGCACGGTGGTTGAGCGCACCGGCCGGATTGTCACGCTCGGCGGGACCATGGCGCTGCTGCGCGCCGAGACACCGGCTCCGCTGGCCCACGTGCACGAGCTCGCGCTGGGCATCGGCGGCGCCGAGAGCAACCTGGCGATCGCGCTGGCCCGGCTCGGCACCCCGGTCAGCTGGGTGGGCCGGGTGGGTGCCGACAGCCTGGGCGAGCGCGTGTTACGCGAGCTCCGCGCCGAAGGGTTGGATGTGCACGGCACGGTCGACCCCGAGGCACTCACCGGGCTGATGATCAAGGAGCGCCGCACGAGCGACACGGTCAAGGTCTGGTACTACCGCTCCGGTAGCGCCGGAAGCCGCCTGACCCCGGCGGATGTGGCGCCCGGCCTCATCGAGGAGGCCACCCTGCTGCACGTCACCGGCATCAGCCTCGCCCTCTCCGACAGCGCCAGGGACACGGTGCTTTCCGCCGTGGCCCGCGCCCAGGCCGCCGGGGTGCCGGTGTCGTTCGACGTCAACCATCGGGCCTCGCTCTGGTGCGACCGGGATGCCGCCGCCGCCGCCTACCGGGAGGTTGCGGCGAGCGCGACGATGGTCTTCGCCGGCGAGGACGAGGCCAGGCTGCTCACCGGCGCCGACGAGACTGCCTCCGTGGCCGACCTCGCCCGGTCGATCGCCGCACTCGGCCCCGACCAGGTGCTGATCAAGCTCGGCGCCGACGGCTGCCTCGCCCTGGTCGACGGCACCGAGCACCGGCAGGCGGCGGTGCCCGTGCGGGTGGTGGACACCGTGGGAGCCGGCGATGCCTTCGTGGCCGGGTACCTGGCCGAACTGGTGGCCGGGCGGCCGGTGGCCGAGCGGTTGCGCACCGCCGTGACCACGGGCGCGTTCGCCTGCCTCACCCCCGGCGACTGGGAGGGCATGCCGCGCCGGCACGAGCTCGCCCTGCTGCACCAGGCCGAGCCGGTGAGCCGCTGACCGGCCGCAATCCGAACGTCGCCCACGTTGACTTCAACCGGTCAGCAGGGATGTTCGCCTCAATCCGGCGGTCGAGGTGCCGGCAATCGCCACGGCACGCTCCTAGCGGCGGATGGCTTCGCGCGTTGAGTTGCGAGCGGTAATGATGCCAATCAACGCGATGACCGCGGCGGCGAGCATCGTGATCGCCAGTGGGAGTGCTGTGTCCTCACCGGCTATGGTCACCATCGGTGACACGAGGGCGGCCAGAGCGAACTGGGCCGCGCCAAGTACCGCCGATGCGGTTCCCGCCGCCTTGGGAACCGCGCCCAGTGCGAGCGCCGTGGCATTGCCGAGAACCAGGCCAACGCTCGCCACGGCGATAAAGATCGGGACGATGAAGGTAGCTGCCGGTGCACCCGTGACGACGAGCACGAACAGGGCCGCGGTTGAGACCAACATCACCGCGATCCCGATCTGCAGCACCCGGGCCGGACCGACGGCGTGAGCGAGTCGAGCGGAGAACGCGCTAGCACCCACCAGCCCCAGGGCGTTCACACCGAAGGTGATTCCGTATGTGACGGGACCCATTCCGATCATCACCTGGTACACGAACGGCGATGCCGAGATGTAGGCCATCATGACCGCGAAGGCGAAGATGAACGTGACAGTGTTCGCGATGAATACTCGCGACCAGAGCGCCCGCATAGGTGACGCCTCTCCGGGCACCCGGATTCGCGCGTGAGCGCGGCGTTCCGCTGGGTGCGATTCCCTCACAACCAGGAGCACGGCGGCAAGCATCAGAACCGACAATGCGGTTACCACCCACAGCACTCCGCGCCAGCCGACCGGCCCGACCAGCAGACTTCCAACGAACGGCGCGAGCACGGGTGCGACTCCACTGACGACCATCATCAGGCTGAACGCGCGCGCCGCCGGCTTGCCGACGGCGAGGTCTGACACTATCGCCCGGCCCACCACCATTCCGGCGGCGCCGGTCAACCCCTGCACGAAGCGGGCCACGATGAGGATGCCCACTGTCGGTGCAAGCGCAGCGGCCGCGCTGGCGAGGATCAGAAGGATGCTCCCGATCACGAGTGGGCGAACGCGCCCAAACCGATCGGAGAGCGGCCCGAACACAAGTTGGCCGGCAGCGATTCCGATGAAGAAGGCAGTGAGTGTGAGTTGAATCGATGTGGCAGACGTGTTCAGATCGGCCGTCATGGTCGGGAAGGCCGGCAGATACATGTCGATGGCGAACGGTGCCAACGCGGAGAGAAGAGCGAGGACGACAAGAAGGGCCGCGGACACTCCGCCAGCATTGGAGACCTCTGACTTGGTACTGAGAGGACTTGAGGTAGGCGCGGTGGCCCGTGGCTGTGGTGAGGACATGACGCTCTTTCAAGTAGTTGTGAATAAGTAACTATATCTCCACAACAAGATAGACTGAAATTATGTTCCCGAATGCACCCGCCTCCCCCATCCCGACTGACGTGGATCGCTATGCAGACCTGGCTGAAGTCATTCTGCGGGCGGCGCGCGAATTGAGCTTCCGCGAACATCGCGACTCTGGAACGATTTCCCTGACGCCGGCCAACGCCAACGTGATGCGGTACATCGATCGCAACCCCGGTGCGACACCGAGTGATGTCGCTGACGCGACCGGTGTCTTGCGCAGCAACCTCAGCGCCTCGTTGCGAGAGCTGGAAAGACTCGGCTTCGTCGAGCGGAGAAGCGACCCAGCCGACGGACGCGGCGTGCAACTGTTTCCCACCGAACGCGCCGCGCGCAACCTCGCCGTCATTCGAGCCGGATGGGGGGAACACGCGCGCGACGCACTCGGAGACCTCGCCGGCGTTGAGGACACGACGGCGCTCATCGAGCGACTGACCGCCGGCCTCGTTCAAGCCCGCAGAGCCCACCGGTCGTAGACCACCTGACGCGGATCCGGACTTCGTCAAGGATTGCTGCCCAGAGATCATCGCTCTCGCTGCGATTTGCCTCCCTAGCTTCTTTTTGGGTGATGCGTATCATCGTGGATCATGACCTCGATTCGACGTTTTCGGCCTGAGGATCTCGTGTCCAGCCCCGCGTTTAGCCATGCCGCCGCCATCAGCGACGCCTTGCGATGAGTAGTTCCCGTGTGAGCACGCCGTGACTTCGTTCGTGGCACTCCTACGTGGCATCAACGTGGGCGGTAACAACCTGATCGCAATGAGTGACGTTGTGACGGAATTTCGAGCGGCCGGTTACACGAACGTCAGCACACATGGCCAAAGCGGTAACGTCCTGTTCGAAACAGACAGTGGGGGCATCGAACTCGAAAACACCATCGAGGACATGCTCCACGAGCGTTTCAACGTCCCGATCCTCGTCTTGACTCGTTCGCACCAAGAACTAGCCGCGACCGTAGCGCAAGCACCCGCCGATCATGGCTCGGATCAATTGCGCAGCGACGTGTTCTTCCTCAAACTCCCGCTCACGGCCGAAGCTGCTTTCGCTGAGCTACCCGAGCTGCGCGAGGGAGTGGATTCGATCGCGCCCGGACCGGGAGCGCTCTACTTCTCACGCGTCGCCGCCCGGGCAACCACAACCCGCATCCAACGGCTCTATGCAATGCCCATGTTCCAGCAGATGACCGTGCGGACCTGGCGGGTCACGACCCGGCTCCTGAAACTACTGGACACCTGAGTTACGGGGTCTCTGACGCGGCCTGTTTAGACCCAGTCGCCCAAGGCAACACGATCACGATCTGTGCTTCTTGCTCACAGTTCACGAGTCGCTGCGTCCTCCGAAGACGGACTCGGAGGGCGGGACACGTGAGGTGGTCGCATCAGCGAGTGCCGAACGGGCCCAGATGTTGTTGACTGGGGCAATGACATCCGCGCCACCGATCCTGTCGATGAGAGAAGACACCGAATGGCGAGCGGAGTCGCTGCCCGCCTGTACGAAACCAACAGCGGCCTGTCGCCGACCATCCTCGGCGAATTCGACCCTGAACAACCGAGGGAGTCGATTCCGATGGGTTACACGAATCTGCACCTTCTCGAAAAGCGCGCGGTTATCAGCGAAGGTCAACTCGTACGGCTGTGGCCAAGCCGCTATGAACCGAGCGCCGGGACAGATCTGTCCGCCTACTACGCCGTCACGGAGGGCAACACATCCGGCAATCTGAGGGTTGGGGTCGACAATTCGATCGGTCACGCGGTGCACCAAGCCCAAATCCTGTCGGACCGCATGAACGGCGCTCCCGTGATCGTCGTACGGCTGCTGAGCTCGACTTTCTGGCATTGACCTGCGCCCGGCACCACCCCGTTGGGCAGGATCGTGACAATCCCCGGCCCCGCAACCGGACCGTCTCCGACTGGCGCGCAGGGGCTTGCCCGCGGCAGCGCTCAGTCGGAGGTAGTGGACTTCGGTAGGGGCAATCCCTCGAACGGTTCGATCCGATCGACGAAGGCGACTCGATCCTTCGACCCCAAGGTCGTGGCACCGTAGGAGATCTGTACCGACCGAGGGTTCCAGCCGTCGTCGACCCCAATCTTCCCTGCGGCTTTGCCGGACCGATCCCGGTCGATGTCGTTCATGGACACCGATAACCACTGCGAATCCCCGAATGCGCTGCCGGACCATTGCCATTGTGCGGCCGGGTCGTCCGACCCGGACCGCTCAGCATTCTCGGCCGCGCGTTCGGGGTCGATCGTTTCACGTTTCAGTGCGCCCAGG
The DNA here is from genome assembly GCF_001679725.1 of Cryobacterium arcticum. Taxonomy (NCBI): domain Bacteria; kingdom Bacillati; phylum Actinomycetota; class Actinomycetes; order Micrococcales; family Microbacteriaceae; genus Cryobacterium; species Cryobacterium arcticum. The sequence goes on from NZ_CP016282.1 coordinate 3,896,463, forward strand.
CCGTGCGCGCTCGTCACGTCGGAGATGAGCTCCATGATGCGAGTCCAGTCCTCCACACGCGAGGGGATGCCCAAGCTCTCGCGTTCGCCGGAGTTGAACGTGACGTACAGCGATTCGCCGCCGTAGCCGTTGCCCTCTGGCGAGTAGAGCCTGCCCTCGTTGCCATACGGCCCGTCTTCCCATTCGAGCGCGAATTCATCGCTGAGGTGGGCTTCGATCTCTCCCAGGATGCTGGCCGACACCGTCCTGATCTCCTCGGCAGGAGGAGCTCGCAGTACGTCCGCGGCGTCCATACCGGCGTGTCCCGGATAGTCGGCCCAGTCCACGGTAACCGTTTCCCCGCTATCGGCCCGGTAGGTGGTCGTCGGCGACGGGGCGCAGGAGGTCACGGTGATCGCGAGGGTCAACGCCACGAGCATGCCGGCAACGGCACGTCCTGCGACGGATGGTCTATCCATAGGGCTAACGTAACGTGCGCTCGCTCGGCAGCGGCCGGTCGCGCGCAGCGAACGGATGCCCGCTCGAGCGACCCACGCCCGTCACCTCGCGCTTGCGGTCGCGGGTGCCGCCAGCCGAACACTCGGGGCGAGGCGGTGCCGTTCCTCGATGGACCGGCCCCACGCGGTGCCGGCGAGGATGAGGGCGATGCCGAGGAAACCGGCAAGGCCCACGGCGTCACGTGCGACAGTGATACCCACGACGGCGGCCCAGATCGGCTCGGTGCCGAGCAGCAGGCTCACCCGCGAGGGCGAGGTGCGCCGCACCGCCCACGTCTGCACGAGGAACGCGAAGACCGTGCAGGCCAGGACGAGATAGAGGAACAAGGCCCAGCGTCCCGGGTCGAGGTGGCCAAGGAAGTGCGGGATGGAGTCGCCGTAGAAGAGGGACGCCACCGAGAAGATCATCGCGCAGGTGGCCAGCTGCACGGTGGTGAGGTGCAGCGAGTCCATCGGCTTAGTGCCGGATAGGACGAACATCGAGGTGACGTGCACGGCGCGGATGATCGCTGCGATCAGGATGAGCACATCCCCGAGACTCGGTGCCTGGAAGACGCCGTTGCTGGCCAGCAGCGCGACGCCCACGATGGCGATCGTGGCGGCGGCGGAGAACCGGCCGGGCAGTCGGCGACCGGAGACCGCCGAGTCGAGAAGCGGCGTGAACACGATCGTCAGGCTGATGATGAGCCCGGCGTTCGTGGCCGAGGTGTGGGCGATCCCGAAGGTTTCGAACACGAACACGGCAGCCAGCACCACGCCGAGCAGCACCCCCACCCGCAGTTCGCTCGCGGTGACGCGGCGCCGCTGCCCGGCCACGATTGCGGCCAGGATGCCGGCGGCCAGCAACATCCGGAGCGCGAGCAGTGCGACGACGGATTGGGGTGTGACGAGTTCTTTGCCGACGAGGTAGGTCGACCCCCAGCTGGCGGCGACCAGGAGCAGGAGCAGGTCGACGCGGAAGGGGCTGAGGAGGACGGGCATGTCACCATCGTCCGGGACGAGCTTGGCTAAGACAAGAGAGGGGTTTCGGGCGCAATACGTTAGTTTGAGCTTATGGAACTGGGTCAGTTGCGAGCGTTGCGTGAGTTGGGCGACCGCGGCAGCATTGCCGCCGTCGCAGCGGCGTTGTATGTGACGCCCTCGTCGGTCTCGCAACAGATCAGCGCCCTGCAGCGCACCTCGGCCGCTCCGTTGACAGCCAGACACGGTCGCCGCACGGTACTCACCGACGCCGGGCGGGCGCTGGCGCTGGCGGCGATCGACGTGGAAGTGGCGCTGGAACGCGCCGGACAGGCAGTGGCTCGCTTCCAGGGCGACCAGCTGGGCACGGTATCGGTGGCGGCCTTCCACAGTGTGGGGCTGGCCGTCTTCGGACCGCTGATCGCCGCCAGCCTGAGCCCGGACCGGCCCGATGTGCAGGTGAGCGACTTCGACGTGGCCCAGGAGGACTTCCCCCTCCTCACCACCGATCACGATCTGGTTCTCGCCCACCGGATGGTCGGCAGCCCGCGCTGGCCGACATCGGTCCGGGTCGAGCCGCTCCTGTACGAGCCGCTCGATATCGCGGTCCGTCGCGATCACCCGCTTGCCTCCAGGGCCGCGATCGAGCCCGCGGATCTCCACGACGAGGCCTGGGTCGCCGTGCACGAGGGGTTCCCCCTCCGGCAGGCCCTGTCGGTGATCGCGGGCATCGGCGGCCGCGAGGCACGTGTACTGCACCAGATCAACGAGTTCGCCGTTGCGGCCTCGGTGGTCGAGGCGAGCGGATGCGTCGCACTGATGCCCCGGTACACGACCGACCTTCGCGACCATCCGAACCTGGTTCTTCGCCCGCTCGCCCGCACCGACCTCGGTCGGCACATCGACTGCCTGGCGCGACCGGAAACCCTGGAGCGTGCCAACACGAAGGCGGTCCTGTCGCAGATCAGGACCATCGCCGAGGCTCTCGTCCGATGATCATTCGATCTGTTTTCGTTGGCTCTCTGGCGGGCCCTTCCTACCTGTCGACCAGTCAACGAGCCAATGGTCAGCTCAGTGATTCGCAGGCCGTGCCAAGCCACTGAATGGGCTGAGATGAGGAGGGCCGGCCGGAACTCAACGCGGCCACAGGGGTCGAACCAACCGCGACCCTTCCCGCAGGGGCTCGGCGTCGAAACGAGTGACCGTCTCCGCGATCCCCCGCTCGGCCCATTCGACGCCGATCAGGAGTTCGCCCTGAGGCGGCGTCGGCCAGATCCAGAAGTCGCGTGCCCAGGAATCCATGAAGACCTGGGGACGGTCCATGCCCTCGATCACAGGTCCGTCGCCGGCGAGCGTCTCGATCTCCCCCGTGCCGGCCCACGGTGACTCACTCTGGGTGGAAACCATCCGCCCGTCACTGTATTGGATGCCCCACCGAAGCCCATCGGGCTGGAACTGTTGATCCATGTGGCCGCGACCGTGCGCCCGGTTCAGGTACGCGAAGACTCGTTGACGCGCCTGCAGTCCGACCTCATTGATACGGATGTTCAGACGAAGCAGGAATCCCTCGCTGAAGCAGCGGAACCCGTCGACCAGGATCACCGTGGAGTCGGACCGGCCCAGCTCTACGGGCGTTCCGACGGACACGGGCATCTCGTGCCACCGCGGCCCCATCCAGCCGGCAACATCGAACGGTGTCAAGTCGTCGTCGTCGGTATATGAACGGGCGGGAATCTCGGGAAAGAACGAGTCGGTCATCTGTGAACCTCTGGTCTCAACGGAGCTGTGCGGAGCAGGGTGTTCGTACGAGCACGGCTCATTCGGAAGCCGGGCAGCACGGCCACGCTACGCCAACGTCAGACCGAATTTCGTTGCGGGAACCGTGCTGAGTCGCGCTAGCTGTCGGAGCCCGACTTGGGCAGGTAGGCGCGCACAATCGCTACCGCGACCAATCCAACAAGAATGATCGCGCTGATCGGTATGGCCCAGAGCGCGCCGAATCCCACGACCGCCGGCCAGACCGGCTCAGGGCCGTCCAGGCTGCCCCACTGTTCCCCACGCGAGAGCCCGAGATTCCCGTAGATGACGGCGACGGCCAGAGCGAGCAGGCTCAGCCCAAGTAGGGCTGCCGCCCCGGCGATCCACCGTTTCACGGTTGTCCCTCCCTCAACGGCCGGCGGCCGACTCTGCATCGGCCGGGAGCCCCCGCGGGGTCCGCCCCGTGTCACGTCGCACCCACAGCACCGCCAGCATGAACAGCAGCACCACATGCACCACCGAACTGGCGCCGCCCTCTTCGATCCAGCCGAGCACTCCCAGCGAGAAGCCCCGCGTGAGTCCGTTCTCCGCGTAGCCGGCCACCAGCGACCACAGTGAGACACCGATGAGCGCGGCCGTTGCCACGGCGAAGCTCACTCGAAACAGCGATTGCGATCGCCTGGGGCGGTTCCGCATCGCGGTAACAAGAACGAACACCACGAGAACGCTCAAAGCTGCGACGGCGAGCAGCGGCAGGAGCGCGGGCCCAGGCGTGGTCACCCACACCAGTTGATTGCTCAGGTTGTAGACGGCACCGCCCAGCAGACCGGTTCTCTGGATGGTGAGAATTCCGATTCCGCAGACGAACACGAGACTGACTGCAACTCCGGCGAGCGCCCACGCTGCGTTTCTCATGCAGGGTGGCCCATCGACCGGCGACGTTCGACTGTGTCAAGAATTCTGGCGGTAGCGCTGATTGGGTCCCCCTGATGCGTTGCAACCGAATCGCCCATACTACGCACGTGCCGCCCGGCGCGGTCCTGCCGCCGGCATCGTCCGGCCGCTGCATCGCTACCGACCAGAGTCGTCCGGAGCCTGTTCGGCCGTGGCCGCATTGCGCGCGGCCAACCGGCCAAAGGCGGCGCTGAGCTCGGGCGGGCCGATCACCTCCACGTCCGTGTCGAAGCGGTTGAGCGACGCGGCGAGCGCGATCCACGACCACGAGCCTGTCTCCAGGCGGCAGCGGTCGGGCCCGAGGTCTTCGACGATGCCGTCGCCGGCGAAGGGGAGCACGTCGCGGGCGGACCGGCCGAGGATCACGGTGCCGACACAGGGCCACCGGCCGGCCTGGTCAGACCCGGTGAAGCGGCCGGCGACGTAGTCGGTAGCGCTGCCGCCGGGGATCTCGCGGGGGGTGAATCGCGGCCCGGTCGGGATGCGCGGGGTGATGCGGTCGGCGCGGAAGAGCCGCCAGTCGTCGGCGTCGAGATCCCACGCCACGAGGTACCAGCGCCCCTGGCTGGTCACCAGGTCGTGCGGCTCAACGCGTCGGGGCGGCACAGCATGGCCCTCGCTGCCCCAGTCTCGACCCGCGTATTCGAAGCGCAGCACCTCGCGGGCGCGCACGGCCGTCGAGATGGCGATGAGCACATCCGTCGACACCGCCTGGGGTGCCGGGTCACCCGGCCGACGCGGCAGGGTCGTGAACTCGAGGGCGTTGAGGCGATGGCGGAGGCGCGCCGGCATCACCTGCCGCACCGTCGTGAGGGCACGCAGCGCCGCCTCCTCGATCCCCACCCCGGTCACGGCCGCCGCCTGCAGGGCCACGGTGAGGGCGACCACCTGGTCGTCGTCGAAGAGCAGCGGGGGCAGCTCGCTTCCGGCGTCGAGGCGGTACCCGCCATCCGGCCCCATCGTGGCCTGGATGCTGTAGCCCATCTCGCGCAGGCGCTCGACGTCGCGGCGCACCGTGCGGTGGCTGATCGCCAGCCGCTCGGCCAAAAGCGCACCGGGCCAGTCGCGCCGGGTCTGCAGCAGCGACAGCAGGGTGAGCAGCCGGGAGGTGGTCGTGGTCATGTCTCGATCGTAGGTCGAGTGTAGGACCGAAACAGACCTAGACGGTTGCCAGAGTGGCTGTTGTCGGGATCACGCCCGGCACGTTCTCACTAGGAGCAGAGATGACCATCACCACGACCACCCACCTCAACTTCCGCGGCGACGCCCGAGCGGCCCTGGAGTTCTACCAGTCCGTGTTCAGAGGCCGGCTCACCATCGCCAGCTACGCCGACTTCGGCATGCCCACGGATGCGCCGGGCGCCGACAACGTCGTCTTCGGCCAGGTCGACTCCCCCGACGGTTTCCGGGTGATGGCGTACGACATTCCGGGGCAGTCCGGCGCTTCGGCCCCCGTCTCGGGCTCCGCGCACCGGGAGAACGGTGTCACCATCACCGACCAGCCGTTCTTCGTCTCCGTGCGCGGCGAGTCCCTGGGCGAGGTGCAGGGGTACTGGACCGCACTCTCGGCCGGCGCGTCGATCGTCGAACCCCTCGGCGCATCCGCCTGGAGCCCCGGCTTCGGCATGCTCACCGACGGCTTCGGCGTCACCTGGATTCTCGACGTGGCGGCCCCAGAGACCCGGTAATTTAGGGGGATGGAAATTCGGGAAGCACGCGCGGACGACTGGGCCCAGATCTGGCCGTTCCTGCGCGACGTCGTGGCGGCCGGCGAGACGTACTGCTGGCCGCGCGACACCACCGAGGAGGCCGCCCACACCTGGTGGATGGCCAAGCCGGGCGGGCGCGTGTTCGTGGCGGACGACAACGGCCAGGTGCTCGGCACCGCCGAGCTGCACCCCAACCAGCCCGCGGCCGGCAGCCATGTCTCCAACGCCGGCTTCATGGTGGCCCCGCAGGCCGCCGGCCGCGGCATCGGCCGAGCCCTGGCCGAGCACGTGCTGGTGCAGGCCGCGAACGCGGGCTTCCACGCCATGCAGTTCAACGCCGTGGTCGAGACCAACCACAACGCGGTGAGTCTGTGGAAGTCGCTGGGTTTCACCGTGCTGGCCACGGTTCCCGCCGCATTCCGGCACCCGGTCAACGGTCCGGTGGGCCTGCACGTGATGTACCGTTCCCTCGAGACGCCCCTGCCGGCCTGAGCCCGGCCGGAATCCGATCGTGGGCGCGGGCACATCCGTCGCCCGCTGTTCACCGTGCGGCCTTAGTCTGGCCTCATGACCGAGACACTCGACGGCGCCACCTCCAGCCCGGCCGGCCCCACCCCCACCCGCGCGGCCGTGCTCGCCTGGAGCCTGTGGGACTGGGGGTCGGCCGCGTTCAACGCCGTGGTCACCACCTTCGTCTTCGCCGTGTACCTCACGGGCTCGTCGTTCGGCGACAAAGACGTCATCGCCGCCCAGCTGGGCTGGGCGCTGGCCATCGCGGGCTTCCTCATCGCGGTGCTGGCCCCCGTCACCGGCGCCCGCTCGGACTCCTCCGGCCGGCGCAAGTACTGGCTCGGCGTGAACACCTTCATCGTGGTGGCCCTCACCGCCGCCATGTTCTTCGTGCAGGCCTCCCCCGAGTTCCTGCTGCTGGGCCTGGTGCTGCTCGCCGCGGGCAATGTGTTCTTCGAGCTGGCCGGGGTGAGTTACAACGCCATGCTTGCCCAGGTGTCCACCCCGCGCACCATCGGCAAGGTCAGCGGCTTCGGCTGGGGCATGGGCTACATCGGCGGCATCGTGCTGCTGCTCATCGTCTACTTCGGCTTCATCAACCCCGAGGTGGGCCTGTTCGGCGTCACGAGTGAGAACGGCCTGGCGGTGCGGGTGACCATGCTCATTGCCGCGGCCTGGTTCGGCCTGTTCGCGCTGCCGTTGCTGCTGCGGGTGCCCGAGTACCAGGCTCCGGATGCCGAACGGCGCGCCAAGGTGGGCTTCCTGCAGTCCTACGTCGAGCTAGGCCACGACGTGGCCCGGCTCTGGCGCACCAGCCGGCAGACGGTGTACTTCCTCGTGGCGAGCGCCGTGTTCCGGGACGGCCTGGCCGGGGTGTTCACGTTCGGCGGGGTGCTCGCGGCCTCGGCGTTCGGGTTCTCGCCCGGCGAGGTGATCATCTTCGCCATCGCCGCCAACGTGGTCGCCGGCATCGCCACCATCAGCGTGGGCGTGCTCGACGACAGGCTCGGCGCCAAGCCCGTGATCATCACGGCCCTGGTGGGCCTGATCGTCAGCGGAAGCCTGGTGTTCCTGCTGCACGACGGCGGCCAGATCGTCTTCTGGACGGCCGGACTCGCCCTCTGCCTGTTCGTGGGCCCGGCCCAGTCCGCCAGTCGCACCTTCCTGGCCCGCATCATCCCGGCCGGCCGTGAGGGCGAGGTGTTCGGCCTGTACGCCACCACCGGCCGGGCCGCCAGCTTCCTGGCGCCCACCGCGTTCGCCCTCATGGTGACGCTGTTCGGCGAAACCTACTGGGGCATCCTGGGCATCATGCTCGTGCTGCTGGTAGGGCTGCTCCTGCTGTTACCCGTGCGGGCCAAGCCCAGCCGCATGGCCTGAGCCGGCCGGCCTACCGCCCGGCTCCTACCCGCCCGGCAGGGTCGCGATGACCGCGGCCCAGAGCACCGGGTCGGTTCCGGTTCCGACCGAGTTCAGCGTGGCCCCGGTGTTGACCATGGTGAAGGGCACCGACTGTATGGTCTCGTCGCAGGACGCGGTGACCTCAGTGGCTTCGACGCCCGCGGATGTCGCGGTGACGGTGATCGAATTATCCTCGCCGCCCTGACAGGCCAGTTGCAGTGCGTAGCTGCCCGGAGCGACATCCGCGGTCACGCCGGACCTGCTCTCCTCGGCGGCCGTGATCTGGCTGTTGGTGTAGAAGACGTACTGGTCGGTTCCGGTGATCGGGAACACCTTGCCGGCGAAGTCTGCCGACGCCTCGGAGTTCCAGGTGGCGGCTGGAGTCGGGGTGGGTGCTGCCGTCGGAGTGGCCGAGGTACTGGGAACCGGCGCGGGGGTGCCGCCGGCCGCCGGTCCGCCGGGGCTGCTACACGCCGCCAGTCCCACCGTCGCGATCAGGATCCCCAGGGCGCCGATGAAGGTGCGCGAACTTCTCTGCGTGCGACTCACGGCATCACCCTTCCGCACCGGGCAGCAACTCGGTGACAGCGAGGGCCCATTCCACGGGCGCTTCACTGTCGCTGAGCAGGGTGAACTCCGTACCATCGCTGGTGGTGGAGAACGTCATGCCCGAGGAGACGTCTGAGCATCCGCTGGTCAGCGTCGTACCGGCGGCGTTGTTCGCGCTGACGGTCACGGTGGTGTCTGCGTCGCCTCGGCACGCCAGGTATACCGAGTAGCTGCCGGCCGGCAGAGTCGACGCCGTGAGCGAGAACGACCCCGGCGCACCACCCTGGAATCGTCCGTTCTGGGCCATTTTGAATCCGTCCGACCCGCTGGTGGGCACGGTGCCGGCGGCCCAAGCGGCGGTTTCGGCTGGATCGATGGAGGCCGTCGGAGCGGGCGTGGCCGTCGCGGCGGGAGAAGCGCTCGCCGCGACCGGAGCGCTGGCGGTGGGCTGGGGTTCACCGGGCGTGCAGGCGGCCAATCCAGCCGCGAGGGCAATTCCCCCGAGAGAGACAAAGACGGTTCGACAGGTGTTCCGTGTGTTCCCCATCGATTCAGTCAACCGCAGTCAAGGCCCCGATAACAGGCACGATCGTTCCCGGGCGTGTTGAATCGGGGCCGGTCCGGCCGGATTTCGACGGGCCCGGGCGCCGGCTGTCGCCCGATCGAGCGCCCGTCTAGGTGGCCGAATTGCATACGATTTCGGCGAAAGCGTGAGTGTCAGTACTCGAGGTCGTCCGCGGCGAGCCAGGGAAAGTCGACCTCGCCGGCCACGCCCGTCGCCAGTTCCACCTCGTGGATCTCCAGCACCACGCACACGCCCGGCGACACGAGAACCGCCACCGTTACGTCTCCGGCCACGGGCAGCGAGACCATTCCGCCGCCGGCTCGCACCGCGCTGGTCAGTGCCGTCGTGAGTTCGGCCACATCGCACGATCTGTGCAACCGGAACGGGCGATCGCCGACCGTGAGGGTATACGCCTGCATCACGCCTCCTCGATCGACACCTCAGGCTAGGCCTAAAGAACGTGAGTGTATACAGCTTGACAGCGCCCAGCCGCGCGTGGTTGGACCGGGCGGCTCGCGGGTACGGTCTCGCGGGTACGGTGGAGCGATGGACCATCTCACGGGCTTCCGGCCGGCGACGCGGGACTTCTTCGCCCGCGACTCGCTCGAGGTGGGGCCCGAGCTGCTGGGCTGCGTGCTGCAACGGGCGGATGCGCACGGCACCGTGGCCATCCGTCTCACCGAGGTGGAGGCGTACGGCGGCGAGCGCGACCCGGGCGCCCACGCCTACCGGGGCAAAACGGCCCGCACCGCGAGCATGTTCGGCGAAGCCGGGCACCTCTACTGCTACTTCACCTACGGGATGCACCACGCGATCAACCTCGTCACCGGCCGGGCCGGGCAACCGTACGGCTGCCTGATCCGCGCCGGCGAGGTGGTGGCGGGTGCCGACCTGGCCCTCGCCCGGCGCCTGAAGAAGCCGCGCAGCAGCCCACTGCGCGACTGGGAGCTGGCCCGCGGCCCGGCGTGCGTGGCGCAGAGTCTGGCGGCCACGCGGGACAACGACGGCGACGACCTGTTCGGCGGACCGTGGAGCGTCTGGGTGCCCGAGCATCCGGTCGCCGTGCCGCACCTCACCGGGCCGCGCGTGGGCCTGAGCGGCCCAAGCGGCACCGAGGACTTCCCCTGGCGTTACTGGCTGCCCGGCGAGCCCTCGGTCTCCGCCTACAAGAAGGCCCGCCCTTCGTCGGTAGCCTGACGTTTCGCTGAACGCAGCCTGATCATTACGTCATGGTCCGAAATCCACCGGCGCCGGCGCGGTGTGGCGGGGCAGACTGGTCCGATGACCAATTCACTCATCCAGAAGGCCGAACTCCTCAACGCTCTGCACGTGCCCGGCACGCCGCTCGTCGTCACCAACGTGTGGGACGCCATCACGGCGAAGATCGTCTCCGAAGCTCCCGGCGTGAAGGCCCTGGCCAGCGCCTCGCACTCCGTCTCCAACGTGCGCGGGCTGCAGGACGGCGAGGGCCTGAGCGTGGACGAGGCCATCATCGCCGCCCGCATCATCACCGGCGCCACCGACCTGCCGGTCTCGATCGACTTCGAGAAGGGCTACGCAGCGGATGCCGCGGGCGTGACCCGGAACGTGCGTCGCCTCATCGAGGAGGCGGGTGCCGCGGGCATCAACCTCGAGGACTCGGTGGGGGCGCCGAAGGCTCCGCAGTTCGACATCGCCACCGCCGCAGCGCGCGTCGCGGCCGCCCGCGCGGGTGCCGAGGAGGCAGGCGTTCCCCTGGTGATCAATGCCCGGGTGGACACCCTGGCCGGCGGCGGCGAGTGGGCCGAAGCCGTGCAGCGCGCCAACGCCTACCTCGATGCCGGCGCCGACGTGATCTTCTTCCTCGGCCTCGGAGATGAAGACAAGGTCAAGCGCGCCCTCGACGAGGTGAACGGCCGCATCTCGGTGATCGGTCACCCCGGCGCCGTGCCGCTGACCCGGCTGGCCGAGCTCGGCGTCTCCCGGGTGAGCTTCGGCCCCGGCACCCTGGGCCTGGCCCTCGCCGCGCTGCAGCGGGCTGCTACCCAGCTCACCGCCCTCGGCGACTACCCCGACGACCTCGGCTTCCCCTTCGAGATCTAGCCGGTTGCCGCCTCCCCCGGCCGACGCGCGACGCGGCCGGGGCAGGGGCGGCCCGTTTCCCTCGTGACCGGTCGGTGTCAGGATGCTGCTGCCCGGCCTGTCTCGTGCACCTCGATTCGAGCGGTGGGCAAGCCGATCTCTCGAGGGGGAAGCATGACGACCTTTGGCGTTGAGGAGGAGTACTTCCTCATCGACCCGCACACCCTCCGGCCGGTCGGTGCGGCGGACGCGGTTCTGGACGAGCTGTCATCGGAGACGACCGCGACCGGCCTCGTCACACACGAATTCCTCACTTCCCAGGTGGAACGGGCCACCCCCGTCTTCACCGGTCTCGACGAGGCCGAGGCCGACCTGGCCCGGTTTCGCGGACGCCTCACCTCCGCGGCCCGGTCGCACGGTGTGCTGGCCGTCGCAACGGGCACCCCGTTCGACGCCGAGGCCGTGACGGCCGTCACGCGGTCGAGCCGGTATCAGCAGATCCGGGCCGGCCTGGGCGATATCGTGCGGGACCACCAGATCTGCGCCACCCATGTGCACGTGGGCGTGCCCGACCGCGAGGCCGGGGTTCAGGCACTCAACCACGTGCGGGTCTGGCTGCCCACCCTGATGGCGATCAGCGGAAATTCGCCCTTCTGGCGGGGCCGTGACACCGGGTTCGAGTCCTGGCGGGCCGTGATCATGCGACGGTGGGCCACCACCGGATGCCCGCCCGCGTTCACGGACGCGGCCGACTACGACAGGCGCATCGGCCGGCTGGTCGGCGTGGCCGGCACCGTGGACACGGCCACCGTGGCCTGGTACGCCCGGTTGTCGGAGCGCTATCCCACCCTGGAGGTGCGGGTCGCCGACGCCCAGATCGACCCCGCCTCGACGGCGCTCCTGGCGGCGCTCGTCCGGGGCCTGGTCGTCACCGGCCTGGCCGACGCCGACCGGGGTGCGCCGCCGCCGGAGCTGGAGCCGGAGTTGCTGGACGCGTCGCTCTTCCACGCCTCCAGGGACGGCATCGGCGGCCGACTGCTCCACCCCGTGACCCGGGAGCTGGCACCGGCACGCACGGTGGTGGACGGCCTGCTGCACCAGGTGGATGATGCCCTGACCATCGCCGGGGACCGGCTGCGGGTCGCCGCCCTGCTCGACCGGCTCTGGGTGACGGGCACGGGTGCCCAGGCGCAGCGGCACGCGCTGCAGAGCGATGGTCTCGCCGGCCTGCGCGGGCTGTACGACCCGGCGCGCGCCTGATGCGGGGTACCTACCCGGCGGCCAGAACCTCGGAGACGAACCCGGCCGAGCGGGTGCGGAGCATGGCCATGCGCTCCAGGCGCGCGGCGTCCACGTCGAAGCCGATGTAAGCCATGGAGGGCAGCTTCCGCACGTTGACGGAACACTGGAAGTCGGCGCAGACCCAGGTGGCGATGGTGTTGCCGTTGCGGCCGGAGGCCCCGGCGCGTTGGGCGCTGAAGAGCACCACCTCGTTGGGCAGCGTCACGTCCCGGCACCAGGAACACTGGGCGCGGCGGGTCGGCGGCACATCCGCCTGCCGGAGCACGATGCCGACGGGCTCGCCGTCGTCGACGGGAACGACCACGTAGGCGCGGCGTTTCATCTTGGGATCGGTCCAGCCGAGGAAGTCCTGAGCGGACCAGTCGATCTCGTCGAAACTCTTCGGCAGGGTGATGTCCGCGACCACCTTGCGGGAGGCGTTCACGAACGAGCCCTTGATGGTGGCGGGGGTGAGGGGGAGCATCGGGTTCTCAATCAGTTGGTGGGGTCGACGGGATGTGTGGGCCAGTTGCGCAGCGACGTGTCGACGGCGTCGAGCACCCGCGCCCAGCTCTCGGCGGCCGGCGGCGTGGAGTGTTCGAAGCCGCCGCCGGCCTCGAGCGCGACGAAACCGTTGATGGCGCTGCCGATGAGGCGCACGGCGTGTACCTCGTCGTCGGGCGCGAGGCCGTAGCCGCTCACGATCCCGCGGGCCGCCCGGGCCATCCGGCCGCCGGCGACGGTAGCCGCGGTGTCGGGGGCGGCGCGGCGTTGCGCGAACTGCCAGCGGCCGGGGTGGGCGCGGGCGTAGTCGCGGTGCGCGTCAGCGAACGCGAAGAGGGCGTCCCGGCCGGCCTTTCCCGGCAGGGTCTCGGCCAGCCGGTCGCCGAGCTCCCCGAGCGCGAAGGCCGCGGTCGCATCGAGCAGGGCGTCGAGCCCTGCGATGTGCGAGTAGACGCTGGCCGGCCGCACATCGAACCGGCGGGCGAGCGCCGACACCGTCACGGCCGGCAGCCCGCTGGCGTCGGCCAGCTCGGCGGCGGCCTCGACAAGTCGTGCTTCGGTCAGTCCCGGTCGTTGCATGCCGAACTCCTATGGGGTGTAGTGGATTAACTACACCCTATAGGTAAGTTGTGGTTCAGTCGAGTTTCGCGTCGCCGGCTTCCGCCAGCAGCCGGAACTGGGCGCGGCCCGAGGCCACCCCGTTCACCTGCACCTCGAGCGCGTGCACGCCCGGGTAGTAGCGCCGCGTGGTGATGGCCCGGAACGAGTGGGTGCGCCGGAGTTCCACCTGCTCGCCCGGCGCCAGGGTCACGGTGGTGAGTTTGAAGGTCTTGCCGGCCAGGGTGCCGTTGGCCTTCTGGTGGTGCATGACGTAGTCCACCGCGAGTCGGGACGACTCGTCGCCGGCGTTGCGGATGCTCACGGTGAAGCCGATCGTGCCGCCGAAGTCCACGGCCGTGGCATCCAGCTCCGGCCCGCGCACCTCCAGCTCGGCAGGGTGGAAGCCGAGCTGGGCCAACGCCTGCGGGTTGCCCTTCTTGACCAGGGTGCGCAGCGCGTGCCGCACAAGCTGGGCGGTGTTCTCGTCCGGCGCGGCCAGCCAGGCGGCCGTCGTCGCGGTGACCAGGTCGGGCTGCTGCCGACTGAGGTCGTTGAGGTGATTGGCCACCGACCGGCGCACCACCTCGTCGTCGTCGCGGTAGAGCGCGTGCAGTACCGGCAGGGTGGCGGTGGGGTCGTTCAGCAGGGCCGGCACCCGGATAGCCCAGGGCAGGAACGGCCGGGTGCCCTCTGAGGCCAGCCGGCGCACGGCCGGGTCGGCGGAACCGGTCCAGTCGAGCACGATCGGCAGGGCCCGGGCGAGGTCGTGGTCGAGCAGCAAACGGATGGCGAACTCGGCCGTGAGCCGCGGGGTGAGGGCCGCGAGCATCCGCATGGCATCGTCGAACGCCGCCCCGGTGCTCTCGTCGATGGCCTTGCGGGCGATGGCGGTTGTGACCGGCCAGATCAGCCAGCCGTCGAAGGGAAGCGGGCCGGCGGCCGCCGCGCGGATGGTGCCGGCGAAGCTGTCGTAATCGCCGGGCAGGTCGGCCAGCAGTGCGTCTCGCAGCAGGTCGCTGCGCTCCCGCAGCGAGAGCGGCGCGAGTGCCATGGCCGCGGCGTGCAGGGTGGGCAGCTCGGCCTGCGGGGCGGCGGCCTGGATCGCCGCGGCGAGCGCGCGGGCGGCGGAGACTCCGATGAGTTCGTCGGCGAAGGGCATGCTGCTCCAGGTGAGGACGGGGTGTGGTCGGTCTCCAGCGTGGCACACCGACCACGCCGCGTCAGTTCAGGCGGGCTTTTCGGGCCTCGCCGCGTGGACGGCCTCCCGATCCGGCGCTTCCCGGACCTCTCCGCCTCCATCCATGCCCTCCTGTTCAGCGGATGCCGCGCCGCGCGCCGGCGCGATGACCAGCGCCACCGCGGCCCCGCCGAGCACGAGACCCGCGAGGGTGGCGAGGGTGAAGGGCTCCCCGAAGAGCAGCGCGCCGGCGACGGCAGTGGTGGGGGCCACCAGGTAGAGCAGCGCGTTGAGCGCGGTGATGCCCAGTCGACGCAGCAGGTACCAGTACAGGGCATACGCCGTGAGCGTGGGGAACACCGCGATCAGCACCGTGGTGACCCAGAAACCCAGGCTGGCCGGCGGAACCAGCGCTCCGGTGAGGGCGCCCAGCACGGTCACGGCCACCAGCGCCACGGCGGCATGGGTGGCCATGGTGGCGAAGATGCCGAGCCGGGAGGTGGTGCGCTGCTGCAGGAAGGTGGCGGTGACGAGACTGGCCAGCGACGCCAGCGGCAGGAGGTAGGCCGGGGTCGGGGAAACCGAGCCGGCGGCGTCGGCCGCCACGATGAGCACGACCCCGAGTGCTCCGAGCGCCAGGCCCACCCACTGGGCCGCGCGTACCCTGAGGCCGAGGATCGGCCCGACCAGGGTGGCCACGAGGAGCGGCTGCACCGCGTCGATGAGGGCCGTCGTGCCCGACGAGACGCCGGCGGCCACGGCCAGGTAGATCGGCAGCACGTAGCCCACCTGGGCGAAGAGCCCGATGGTGAGGTGCGGCCGGATGTCCCGCCACGGCGGCATCGCGGCAGGGGCACTGCGCAGCCTGAGCACCGCCATCCCCGCCAGCAGCAGGCCGCCGACAACGAGGAAACGCCAGACGAGCACCGTGAGCACGGGGGCGGTCTCGGTGCCGATCTTGGCGATGATGAATCCCGAACTCCAGGTCAGCACGAAGGCGGCCGCGGCGCCGGCCAGGAGAAGCCGAGAAGGTATACCGATCTGTTTACTCATTCCAACGACTATACAGAACGGTATAGTTGGCGCATGACCGTTGCGACTCCGCCCGTTACTCCGCCCGAGGTGAACCCGCACTACACGCCCGGCGCCGAGAAGCTGCTCGCCGCGGCCTCCGAACTGTTCTACCGGGAGGGCATCCACGCGGTCGGGGTGGACGCGATCGCCGCGGCGGCCGGGGTGACAAAGAAGACCCTCTACGACAGGTTCGGGTCGAAGGAGGCGCTGGCCGTTGCCTACCTCCGCGGGCGCGACGCCCGGTGGCGGGAGCACCTGGAGCGTGAGCTCGCGCTGCAGCCGCCCGGAAGCGTCGAGCGGATCCTCGCGGTGTTCGACGTCTCGGGCCGCTGGGCCATCTCCGACAGCTCAAAGGGTTGCAGCGCCATCAACGCGCGCGCCGAGATGGACGATGCGGCGCATCCGATCGCCCTCGAGGCCATTCGCCAGAAGAAGTGGATGCGCGAGGTGTTCGCCCGGCTCTGCCGCGAGGCGGCTGTGCGTGACGCGGATCGCGTTGCGAACACTCTGATGCTGCTCTACGAGGGCGCCCTGGTGACCGTGGGCATGGAGACGTTCGCGGACCCGTTCGCGGCTGGTCGCGCCGCGGCGGCGGCAATCCTCGCTGCCGTTTAGGAGCTAGCGGCGCCGGCGCCCATCTGCCCACATCGGCGTCACTCCGAACAGCTCGGTGGCCCGCTGCACGACGTCGCGCCGCCGCCAGGTCACGTGGCCGCGGTGCCGAAGCGCCCGGGGCACCCGCGCGGCGGCGACGACGTTGCCCACCAGCCAGGGCAGTGGGGTCGATGCGGCGAATTGCAGGGCAGACGGGTCGGGCAGCACCACCCGGCCGGCCATCACGGGCGTGCCGGTGAGCACCTGCTGCACCACGCCCTCGGCCACGAGCGCCTGCAATCGGGGGTCGAAGTGCACCGGCAGCAGCGGCTTGGGCCCGATGCCCCACAGGTGGGCCAGGCCCACGCGCTGACCGGTGGCCGCGAGTGCCCGGATGCGCAGCTCGAGCGCCCGGAAGTCCCGGCGGTCGCGCTCACGGGTGACCAGGTCGAGCGCGAAGAGCACGTCCAGCTGCAGGGGCTCCTTGCCGCGCTCCCCCGGAACGATGTCGCGCGGAGCGGGGAACGGCCGCGGGCTCACCGCGGTGCTCCGGTACGGCGATGTGGTGCCGGCAGTGATGGCGGCGTGCCAGAGCGGGTAGGCGCTGGCGTAGGCGATGCGGGAGTCATGCATCCAGAACGGCCGGATCTCTTCGCCGGTGAGGGTCGCGTCCCGGTAGCGCTGCAGGGTCAGCGGCGCGTCCGGGCGCACGAGATCGCTGGGCCGGTGGAACGCGGCCTGGATGCGGCGGCGGAACTCGCTGTCGGCGCCCTTGGTGACGGTGTCGAAGTACCCCACCAGGCCGAGCACCCGCTCGCGGCGGAACATCAGTGACGGCTCGCAGAGCTTGAGGTCGCGGCCGCGCGGTTGCAGCAGGCCCAGGCTGTCGGTGACCCGCAGCGCGTGCGAGGAGTTGCTGGGCGCATCCGGGTTCTCGAGCAGGTGGGTGGCCTGGGTTTCGAGCCGGCGCGGGTGGGCCCAGTCGTCGGAGTCGTGCATGGTGACGAAGTCACCGCAGGCCAGGTCGAGGGCGATGTTGCGGCAGGCGTAGGTGCCGCGGTTGCGTTCCTGCCGCACCAGGCGCAGGCGCGGGTCGAGCACGGCAAGCGCGGCCAGCTCGGTGAAGATGCCGTCGTACTCGGCGGGCGAGCCGTCGTCGATGATGAGCAGTTCGAGGTTCTGCCAGCTCTGCGCCCGAATGGAGGCGATGGCCGTGTGGATCTCGGGGCCGGGCCGGTAGCAGCTCATGATCACGGTCACCAAGGGACCCTGCACGGGCGTCACCTGGGGTGCCCGCAGCCGGTCGAACGCGTGCCCGGCGGTCTCGGCGCCGTCGAGGGTGGCCTCGGCGTGCCGGGGCGGTTCGAGTCCGGCCGCCGCGAAGACGTGGTTGAAGGCGTGCCGCCAGGCATCCGGAGACACCGGGGTTTCGATGCGGTGGTGCGGGTTCTGCCGGTCGGCGTCCACCTGGCGTTGCGCCTGGTCGGTGTGCGACCAGGTGGCGTACAGGGCATCGGCGTGCACGTGCCGGCCGGCGCCGATCAGAGCGGATGCGAACAGGTGCTGCGCCTCCTCGGGTAGAACCCGGGCGCCGTGGGCGGTGAACGCGGCCTCGTAGAGCAGGGCGGCGTCGGCAAAGCCGGCGGGGCTGGTGGCTTCGTGCATCAGCACCCCGGCCAGGGCCACGAGCGCGTGCGCCTGGTGGCGGGTGGGCGAGGGCGTCGGCACGGCCTCGCGCAACCGGCGCAGCAACTCCCCGGTGGCCACCCGGTCCGTGGTGGCGCGGGCGGCGAGCAGATCGTGAGCACGGCGGGAATCGGCCCACTGCACGGTAACGCCCAGGTCGGCGCTGGAGAGCGTCGCGGGACCCGTCGACTGCCGCTCCGGCCGGCGCGGTCGGTCGGCCCGCTGGCCGCGGAACGCGGCGGGGAACCGCCGTTTTGAGGACGGCGTCGCCAGAGAATCAGATGTCTCGAAGATGACCATGCGCGTCTCGTCCAATCGGGCCTGGGGTCGGAAGTCGGCACACGATAGCAGCCGGAAACGTCGTCGAGATGAACGATTCGGGTGCACCGCGCCCGGCGCAGCGAGGCAGGCCGCAACTGGGCCTCCCTCGGGCCCGGCCGGGGTTCTACGGTGGAGTCATGACTGATTTCATCACTCTCAACAACGACGTCCGGATGCCTGCCCTCGGGCTCGGCGTCTTCCAGAGCTCTGCGGAGGACACGGCCGCGGCCGTCGAGTCCGCCCTGCGCACGGGGTATCGGCACATCGACACGGCGGCGGCCTACCTGAATGAGCGGCAGGTGGGTGAGGGGATCCGCGCATCCGGGGTGGACCGCGACGAGATCTTCATCGAAACCAAGGTGTGGATCAGCCAGTACGGCTATGACCAGACCCTGCACGCGTTCGACGTGAGCACCCGCAAGCTCGGCGTCGACACCCTCGACCTGCTGATCCTGCACCAGCCGGCCCCGTGGCAGTTCGACAGCACCCTCGCGGCCTACCGGGCGCTCGAGACCCTGCTGGACGACGGCCGGGTGCGTGCGATCGGAGTCAGCAACTTCACCGGGGCCCACCTGGAGCGGTTGATGGCGGAGCGCACCGTGGTGCCGGCCGTGAACCAGATCGAGTTGCACCCTTACTTCGCCCAGAAGGAGAACGAGGCGGCCAACACCGCCCTCGGCATCGTCACGCAGGCGTGGTCCCCCATCGGCGGCATCACCTTCTACCCGGGCAACTGGAACGACGGAACGGGCAAGAACCCGCTCAACGACCCGATGATCGCCGCGATCGGCGCCGAACACGGCAAGAGCAACGCGCAGGTGATGCTGCGCTGGCACGTTCAGCACGGGCGCAGCGCCATCCCCAAGTCCGTGCGCCCCGAGCGCATCGCCGAGAACTTCGACATTTTCGACTTCGAGCTCAGCACCGACCAGCTCGCACAGATCGATGCGCTGGACCTGGGCGTGCGCAGCGGCCCCGACCCCGACGCGGTGCGCCCGCCCGGCCAGTTCAGCATCCCCGAGAACTGAGCCCGCGCCGGGCGCCTGGACCCTCCCCTTGGGGGAAGGGCGAGGATAGACGGATGACCACCATGATGACGATCGGGGATTTCTCCCGGGCGACGCGACTCAGCGCGAAGACGCTGCGGTTCTACCACCGGGTGGGACTGCTGGCTCCGGCCCAGGTGGATCCGGGCAACGGCTACCGCATGTACAGTGCGGGGCAGATAGCGGATGCCCAGGTGATCCGTCATTTCCGCTCCCTGGATATGCCTGTGCAGCTCATCGGTGAGGTTCTCGCCGAGCACGGAGTCGAGCGGCGGAACGAGCTGATCGCCGGGCACCTCGGCCGGCTGCAGGACCGGCTCGAGCAGACCCGGGCGGCCGTGGCCGGACTGCAGGGCTTACTCACGGCGTCGACGACCCCGCTGGCGGTGTCCCACCGCAGCGTGCCCGACATGCCGGCGCTCATCATCCGCGAGACCATCGACCTGGCCGAACTCGGCAGGTTCTACACCGCGGCCACCCGTGAGCTCGAGCGGCTGCTGCAGAGCACGGCCCTGAGTGCCGCGGGTGCGCGCGGCGGCATCTGGAGCACCGAGCTGTTCCTCGACGAGCGCGGGGAGGCCATCCTGTTCGTGCCCGTCACGTCGCTCGACGAGCCCGGGGAGCCGCTCGGCCGGGCGCGGCTCGAGCTGTTGCCGGCGGTGGACCTGGCCGTGGCCACCCACCACGGCACCGACGACACCATCGCGCAGGTCTATGGCGCGCTCGGTGAGTATGTCACCGCTCATGAGCTGGGCATCGACGGACCGATCCGGGAGACCTACCTGGACGAGACGACAGACGGGGTGGCCACGACGGAGATCGGTTGGCCGATCTTCCGCACCGGCCGCTGACCTCCGGCCGCCACGCGCACGTATTCACACCGAGCTTGACCCTCCCCTCGGGGGAAGGCCCAGTCTGAATGCATGACCACTCTCAGCCCCAGTTCTCCACCCGCCAGCTACCCGCCCGCCCTCTCGCTCGCCGGCCGCCAAGCCCTGGTCGTCGGCGGAACCTCGGGCCTCGGCGCCGCCGTGGTGCGCCGGCTGGCCGACGCCGGCGCCCGCGTGCTCGCGGTCGGCCGCACCGCACCAGACACCACGGCCCCAGACACCACGGCCTCTGATACCACCGCCGCCGCTCGCACGATCCTCGCGGATGCCACCCGACCCGGCAGCGCCGACCTCATCGCCACGGTCGTGCGCGAAGAAGGCGGCCTCGACATCCTGGTGCAGGTCGTCGGTGGCTCCTCCACTCCCGGCGGCGGCCACGCCACGATGACCGACGCCCACTGGGACGACGAGCTGTCCCGCAACCTCCTCGCCGCCGTGCGGGTCGACCGGGCGATCACCCCGCTGCTGCTCGAGCGGGGCACCGGCACCATCGTGCACGTCGGCTCGATCCAGGGGCGGATGCCGCTCTTCAACGGCACTCTCGGCTACGCCGCCGCGAAAGCCGCGCTGCGCACCTACAGCAAGGGTCTCGCCAATGAACTCGCCCCGCAGGGCATCCGGGTGAATACCGTCTCGCCCGGCGGCATCCAGAGCCCGAGCTCCAACGCTCTCGCCCAGCGCATCGCCGAGGCCCGCGGCCTCACTGAGGCCGACGGCATGCAACTGCTGATGGACTCGCTCGGCGGCATCCCCGACGGCCGGTTCGCGCCGGCGGCCGAGATCGCCGAGGTGATCGGGTTCCTCGTCTCCGCGGGCGCCGCCTCCGTGGTGGGCGCAGACATCACCGTCGACGGCGGCACCGTCAAGACCGCCTAACCGTCCCCAGCACGACCACAAGATAAGGACAAGAACAATGACCCCCACCACTGCACTGCCCGCCGCCGTCACTACGTATTTCACCCGGATGGACGCCGCCGAGAAGCGCGACATCATCGACCTGTTCACCGCGGATGCCGTGGTCACCGACGATGGCCACAGCTATCGCGGACGCGACCAGATCGCCGCCTGGCTCGCTGCCGCCGCCAGCGAGTACACGGTCACCACCACCCGGTTGTCGACCGAGGTCGTGGGCGAGACCGTCACCGTCACCACGCGCCTCGAGGGGAACTTCCCCGGCGGCCTCGTCGACCTGCGCAATATCTTCGCGCTGGACACCGCGGGGCTGATCGAGAGCCTGCTGATCACGGTGTGACCGGGTCGCCCCGCTGCTCTGACCCCTAGCGTTCTTCGCGACCGTGCGTAGCGTGGACGATCCGGACCCCACTCGAGAGGATCGCACCATGAACGCATCCACCGGCATCCTGCGCGGCATGAGCAACGTGAGCTATTGGGCCGCCGACCACGCGGCCGCGACGGCCTGGTACACCGAGATGCTCGGCATGCCGCCCTACTTCCAGATGCCCGGCTATGCCGAGTGGCGGGTCGGCGACTATGGCCACGAGCTCGGCCTCATCGACGCCAGGTACGCCCCGCAACCGTGGTCGGATGTGCCCGGCGGCGCGGTACTCAACTGGCACGTCGACGACATCCGGGTGGCCCTCGACCGGCTGCTCGAGCTCGGTGCCACCATGCGCGAGGAGATCCGCGAGCGCGGCGAGGGCTTCACCACGGCGGCCGTGCTCGACCCGTTCGGCAACGTGCTCGGCGTGATGACCAACCCGCACTATCTGCAGGTGCTCGCCGACGCCACCCCCGACGGGGAGGCCGCTCGCGCCGGGCATCCGGCCGGGTGACCCGCCGGCCGTTCATGAGGAGATAGTGAGTTTTCCAGGACGCGATTGCCGAAAGCACCCTGTCAATCTCACTTTTGCCTTTCTACGTGCGGGCCCGGTCAGTCGATCGAGGCGAGCTGCTCCCCCGCGGCGAGGAAGTCGCCGGGGGCGCTCTGGTGCCGCAGGATGCCCGGGCCGGTGGCCACGATGGTGGTCTCCATCTTCATGGCCTCCATCACCACAACGGCGTCTCCCTCTGCCACCTCGGTGCCGTCGCCGATCAGCCAGGTGATGAGAGTGCCGGCCATCGGCGCCACCAGTCCCGCCACGGATGCCGCGGCCGCGTCGGCCGCGTCGCGCACGGGAGCCCCGGCGCCGGCAAGTGCGGCGTTCGGGAGGGCCGCCGGGGCCGTGCCTGCGGGCATCCGCAGGGTGTGCCGGCGGCCGTCGATCTCGATCCAACTGCCGGTCACGCCGGGTTCGACAGGCTCCGGGCGGAGAGTGTCAGCGGCGATCCGCTCGGCGAAGCTCGTCTCGATCCACTGGGTGTGCACGTTCAGTGCCTCGCCGCCGGCGAAGTCGTCGTCGCGGAGCACCGCCCGGTGGAACGAAAGCACCGAGGCGACACCCTCGAGTACGAACTCGTCCAGGGCGCGGCGGGCGCGGCGAATGGCGATCTCGCGGGTGGGCCCGGTGACGATGAGCTTGGCCATCATGGAGTCGAAGCGGCCGGAGACCAGCGTGCCGCTCTCTACCCCGGAGTCGACGCGGATGCCGGGCCCGGTGGGCGGTTCGAACCGGGTGAGCAGCCCGGGCGTGGGCAAGAAGCCGCGCGCGGCATCCTCGGCGTTGATGCGGAACTCGATCGAGTGCCCGGTGGGCGCCGGGGTGGCCTGCACCGACAGCGGCAGGCCCTCGGCGATGCGCAGCTGTTCGGCGACGATGTCGACACCGGTGGTCTCCTCGGTGACCGGGTGTTCCACCTGCAGCCGGGTGTTCACCTCGAGGAACGAGATGGTGCCGTCGACGCTGAGCAGGTACTCCACCGTGGCCACGCCCCGGTAGTGCGCGGCGGCGCAGATGGCGGCGGCCGAGCTGTGCAGACGGTCCCGCTGCTCATCGGTGAGGAACGGCGCGGGGGCCTCCTCCACGAGCTTCTGGTTGCGGCGTTGCAGCGAGCAGTCCCGGGTGCCGAGCACCACGACGTTGCCGTGGCTGTCGCTGAGCACCTGCACCTCCACGTGCCGGGGCGCGTCGAGGAACTGTTCGACGAAGCACTCGCCGCGGCCGAACGCGGTGACGGCCTCGCGCACGGCGGCGTCGAACTGTTCGGCCACCTCGTCGAGGCTGCGGGCCACGCGCATGCCGCGGCCGCCTCCGCCGAACGCGGCCTTGATCACGATGGGCAGACCGTGCTCCTCGGCGAAGGCGACCGCCTCAGCCGCGGTGGCCACCGGGTCGGGGGTGCCGGCCACGAGGGGCGCACCGACGCTGGCGGCCAGCTGGCGGGCGGCGATCTTGTCGCCGAGCAGGTCGATGGCCTCCGGGCTCGGGCCGATCCAGGTGAGACCGGCGTCGATCACCCGGCGGGCGAAGGCCGCGCTCTCCGAGAGGAATCCGTAGCCGGGGTGCACGGCGTCGGCGCCGCTCTTCATGGCCAGGGCGATGAGTTTCTCGGCGTCGAGGTAGGTCGCCGCCGGGCTGTCGCCGTCCAGTCCCCAGGCCTCGTCGGCGAGGCGCACGTGCACGGCATCGGCGTCGCTGTCGGCGTAGACGGCCACGGTGGCCAGGCCCCGGTCGGCGCAGGCGCGGATGATGCGCACGGCGATTTCGCCGCGGTTGGCGATCAGGACTTTCTTCATGGTGTGACCTCGGGGTTGACTGCGGAGTACTCGTCGAATGGACCGATGGGGTTGAATCGGATGCGCGCGCCCGGCGGCAGCTGGCCGGCGAGCGGCAAGTGGTGGGTGGCGACCGACCCGATCACCGGGTACCCGCCGGTGAGCGGGTGATCCGCGAGGAACAATACGGGCTGGCCGTTCGGCGGGATCTGGATCGCTCCGGACACGGTGCCCTCGCTGGGCAGCTCGGCGTCGACGACACGGGTGAGTGACTCGCCCTCCAGGCGTAGTCCCACGCGGTTGGAGCGGGAGCTGACCAGCCAGCTCTGTCCGGTGAGAACGTCGATGGCGTCGCTGGAGAACCAGTCGGTGCGGGGGCCGAGGACGACGTCGAGCACTACCTCGGTGGGTGCGCTGCCGAGCGCGCTACCGACCGGGTCGGCCGTGCCGCCGTCGGGCAGGGCGACCGCGGCGAGGCCGCGCGCGGGAGTGCCGACGGGAAGGATCGTTCCGGCCGTGATGGGAGCCGGGCCAAGACCGGCCAGCACGTCGGTGGAGAGGCTGCCGAGCACGGGCTCGAGGGCGAAGCCGCCGCGCACGGCGAGGTAGCTGCGGAGCCCGGCGGTGGGGCGGCCCATCATGAGTTCCTCGCCCGCGCCGAGGGCGAAGGGGGCGCCGAACGGGACCGTGCGGGCCTCGCCATCAGTAGGCACCGAAGCGCGGATGCTCAGCGGCACGGCCGCCCCGGTGACGGCGAGAACCTGTTCACCGCGAGCCCGGAGCCGCAGACCGCCGAAGGTGGTCTCGAGGGTGGCCGCCCCGCTGTCATTGCCGACCAGCCGGTTGGCCGCACGCAGCGACACCGGGTCGAGGGCGCCGGAGCTGGAGACGCCCATGCTCGCATAGCCGGGCCGGCCGAGGTCCTGCAGCAGGGTGAGCATGCCGGGGTCGAGGATCTCGAGCGCGTGGCTCGCCTCGGCCGCAGCCGGGGCGGGGTGCGTCGACACGGCCGTCTCGCTGGAGACCGTCGCGGTGGCCCGCCCGCCACCGGCCACGTCCACGAACCGCACCCGGTCGCCGGGCAGCAGCAGGGCGGGGCGGTCCCGCGACAGGTCCCACATCCGGGCCTCGGTGGTGCCGATGAGCTGCCAGCCGCCCGGGCTCTCGCGCGGGTAGACCCCACTGAAGGTGCCGGCGAGCGCCACCGAGCCGGCGGGGATGCGGGTGCGCGGGGAGCTGCGGCGCGGCACGTCCAGGGCCGGGTGGCCGCCGGAGAGGTACGCGAAGCCCGGGGCGAACCCGGTGAACCCCACCGCGTACTCCGCCACCGTGTGCAGCCGCACCACCTCGGCGGCGCCGATTCGGAGCAGTCCGGCGACCTCGTCGAGGTCCTCGCCGTCGTAGGTCACCGGGATCTCGATGAGCGAGCCCTCGCCCGCGACCCGCCCGCCCAGGTCGCGCGAGCGCACGGCCTGCACGATCTGCGCCGGGCTCACGGCGCTGGGCCGGAAGAACACCAGCAGGGTGCGGGCGCCCGGGATGAGCTCGCCGGTGCCGTCGATGGGGTCGCTGCTGAGCGAGTCGAACAGCGCCAGGGTCGTCGGCAGGTCGTCAAGCTCGATCAGCAGCGCGTCGTCGCGCACGGGGAGGAACCGCATGGTGGTGTTCACCCTAGGGTGCCGCCGGGTCGCCCGCCCGCGGGGCGAACGCGGTGATGTCGATGGCTGCCGCGGTGAGGGCGGCACGCACCTGCCGGGCCAGCTCGGTGGCACCCGGGCTGTCGCCGTGCACGCAGATCGAGTCCGCCACCACGGTGATGGTGCTGCCGTCGATGGCGGTCAGGGTGCCCTCGGTGGCCAGCTGAACCATTCGCGCAGCCACCAGTGCGGCGTCGTGCAGCACCGAACCGGCTTCCTTCCGCGACACCAGGGTGCCGGCCGGCGTGTAAGCGCGGTCGGCGAACGCCTCGGTCACGCTGCGGAGGCCCGCCTTATCCGCCGCCCGCAGCACCTCTGAGCCCGGCAGACCCAGGATGGCCAGGGTCGGGTCGATCTCACTGATCGCCGTCACCACATCCTGCGCCTGACGAGCGTCGTGCACGATCGTGTTGTAGAGGGCGCCGTGCGGCTTCACGTAGGTGACCGTGGTGCCGGCCGCCCGGGCGACGCCCTGCAGCGCACCGATCTGGTAGATCACATCGGAGATCAGTTCGGCGCTGGAGACGTCCATGTTGCGCCGGCCGAATCCGGCCAGGTCGCGGTAGCCCACGTGCGCGCCGATGGACACCCCGGCCTCCCGGGCGCCGAGCACGGTCTCGCGGATCACCAGGGGGTCGCCGGCGTGGAAGCCGCAGGCGATGTTCGCGCTGGTGACGATGCCGAGCATCTCCAGGTCGTCGCCGAGGCTCCAGCGGCCGAAGCCTTCGCCGAGGTCGCTGTTCAGGTCGATGAAGCTCATGGGGGTGTCCTTCGGTTGTGCCGGGAGGTTACAGGGTGAGCAGCGCGAAGATCGGGCCGACGGCCATCACAGCCATGTACCAGGTGAGCAGCGTGGCCAGGGTGCCGATGATCAGCAGCCACTTGGGGTAGCGGTAGCCGTTCATCAGGTCGCCGCGGAACCAGCCGATGTACATGAAGATCGTGAGACCGATCGGCAGGATCAGCCCGTTGAAGCCGCCGACGAACACCATCAGGGTGGCCGGCGCGGTGCCGATGAGCAGGTAGACCGCGAGGGAGACGACGATGAAGGCGATCGTGGCGAGGTCGGCGGTGCGTCCGACGATCTTCTTGGAGAAGACGGGCAGGAACGACACCGAGGTGTACGCGGCGCCGATGATGCTGGTGATCGCGGCGATCCAGAAGATCGCGCCGAAGACCCGGAGGCCGAATTCGCCGGCGGCGGCCTGGAACGCCTGGGCGGCCGGGTTGGCCGCGGCGCCCGTCGTGTCGATGACGACGCCGCTCGCAACCACGCCGAGGATCGCCAGGAACAGGACGTAACGCATGATGCCGGTGACCAGGATGCCGTTGAAGGCCGCGCGGGAGACCTCCTTGACGTGCTCAACCCCGGCGGTGCCGCTGGCGAGCAGGCGGTGGGCGCCGGCGTAGGTGATGTAGCCGCCCACGGTGCCGCCGACGATGGTGGTGATGGTGGCGAAGTTGATCTCGTCGGGCAGCACGGTCTGGCGCAGCGCGTCCCCGATGGGCGGCTGGGAGATGAACGCCACGATCACGGTGAGCACGATCATGACGAGCCCGGCGATGACCACGACGCGGTCGACGACAGCGCCGGCCCGCTTGGCGAGGAAGATCGCGACGGCGAACAGCGCGCTGAGCAGGCCGCCGATCTTCGCGTCGAGTCCGGTGAGCACGTTCAGGCCCAGGCCCGCACCGGCGATGTTGCCGATGTTGAAGACCAGTCCGCCGAGGATGACGAGGAAGGCGAGCACGAAACCGCTGCCGGGGATGGCGAGGTTGGCCAGCTCGGGAGCGCGCTTGCCGCTGACCGTGATCATGCGCCAGATGTTCAGCTGCACGGCGAAGTCGATCAGGATCGACGCGAGGATACCGAACGCGAACGCCGCACCCATCTGCGCGGTGAAGGTGGCCGTCTGGGTGATGAAGCCGGGGCCGATGGCCGAGGTGGCCATCAGGAACAGGGCGCCGATAAGCGCGGCGCGGCGGCTCTTGGCGACACTGCGGACGCTGGGCTGGTCGGTGTTCTGGTCGGTGTTCTGTGCGGTGGGGTCCGCGGGTGCGGTGGTCTTGCGGGGGTCGGTCACGGGCACATCCATTTCGTCGGGGGGAAGGATCCTGCGGGTGTACTGCTACTCGCGGGGACCGGAACCCCACGCAACGAGCCTAAGCGCGTGAACGACAGGTTAGTGATTGTTGAACAATCAGTCGAGTAAATAGTGTGTTTCAGTCATGTTTCGGTGAACGGAGGGCAGCGCATCGCTGCCGGGGCTGGGGCCGGTGTGGGTAGAGTGGCGTCGTGGCCCAACTCGACGATGCTGAAGACGGCAATTCGCGCGCCGATCAGGCCGCCGAGACACTGCGCCGGATGCTCATCGTCGGCGACCTCGTGCCCGGCCAGCGCCTCTCCGAGAGCGCCATGAGCGAGCGCCTCGGCGTCTCCCGCAACACCCTGCGTGAGGCGTTCCGCGTGCTCACCCACGAACGCCTGCTCGTGCACAAGCCGCACGCGGGCGTGTTCGTGGCCGTGCCGTCGCTCGCGTCGATCATCGACATCTACCGGGTACGCCGCATGATCGAGTGCCAGGCGCTGCGGGCCGCTCCCGCTCGGCATCCCGCCAGCCGACGGATGCGCGCCGCCGTCGAGTCTGCGCTGGCCAGCCGCGAGGCAGACGACTGGATCGCCGTGGGCACCGCCAACATGGAGTTCCACTCCGCGATCGTGGCCCTGGCCGACAGCGACCACCTCGACAGGCTCTACGCCAACATCTCCGCCGAGCTGCGCCTGGCCTTCGGGCTGCTTGACGACCCGGACTACCTGCACCGCCCCTACGTGGACCGCAACGTGGCCGTGCTCGAGCTCTACCTGGCGGGCGAGGCGGGCGAGGCCGCATCCGTTCTGGATGAGTACCTGCTGCTCTCGGAGCGCACGATCGTGGCCGCCTACGCGCGGCAGCTGCCCGCCTGACCTGACGCTGCGGCCTCTTGCGCGTGGGCGGCACGCTAGTAGCGTGACAGAAGGCATCGCTGGTACGGAAGGGAAACGCGAATGGACACGTTCCGGGAACTCCACACCGCTGACGCCCCGCTGTTGCTGCCCAATGCCTGGGATGTCGGCTCCGCCCTGGCCTTCGAAGCGGCAGGTTTTGCCGCCATCGGCACCACCAGCTTCGGCATCTCGGCCAGCACCGGCCTGCCCGACGGCGGTGGGTCAACCCGCGCGGCAACAATAGCCCTCGCGGCGCTCTTGTGCCGTCTGCCCGTGCACATCACCACAGATATCGAGGACGGGTACTCCGACGACCCGGCCGAGGTCGCGGACCTCGTGGCCGAACTGGCCGACCTGGGGGTCGTCGGGGTCAATCTGGAGGACAGCCGGGACGGGCACCTGGTGGATCCCGCGGTGCTTGCCGCCAAGGTCGCCGCGATCAAGCGACACAGCCCCGACGTCTTCGTGAACGCCCGGGTGGACAACTTCTGGTTCGACGAGGAGGCCACGGTGCAGGCCGTCCTGCTCCGCGCTCTTGCTTACGCCGATGCCGGGGCCGACGGGATCTTCGTGCCCGGAGTGACTGATCCGGTGGACATCCGCAGCATCACCGCCGGCATCGACCTGCCGGTCAACGTGCTGGCCCACCCCACCCTGACGGTGGCCGAACTCGGCGCCCTGGGTATCCGCCGGGTGAGTTCAGGCTCCCTGCCCTACCGAGCAGCCGTGGATGCGGCGGTGAACGTCGCCGTGGCACTCCGCGACAACCAGCAGACGCCGGCCGCGACGTCCTACTGGGAGATGCAGTCGCGCCTCGAGGCATTCAGCGACTAACGGCGTCACACCTGGAGGGAATAAGAAGCCTTCGGGGACACCGTGACCGTGCTGCTGTCAGAACGCTTGACCTGACCGGGCCCGACCGGTGTAGCGTGAGCACCTGAGGTAAAAACGCATCCCAGCCCTGCTGGCCTGCGCACACACGCGGCATCGAACGAGTCGCCACTTCTTCACTATGAAGGAGTGTGCACCTTGACGCCCGACCAGCCACAACTCGACGCACGAGCGTCCACGACCGGGCCCGACCCGGCCCCAACCTTGCGGGGCGCCTGGCTCGCGCTCGCCGGCCTGTCGGCCGTGTTCCTCATCGAGATGCTCGACAACTCGATCCTCAATGTGGCGCTGCCCACCATCGGCAGAGAGCTGCACGCGTCGACGACGGCCCTGCAGTGGGTCACCGGCGCGTACGCCGTCGTGTTCGGCGGGCTGATGCTGGTGTTCGGCGCGATCGCCGACCGGTTCGGCCGCCGCCGGATCATGCTCGTCGGGTTGGTCCTGCTCGGAGCGGCGAGTCTGGCCACAGGGTTCGTCACCACCGCGGACCACCTGATCTGGGTGCGTGCGGCCATGGGGGTCGCCGCCGCCATGACGACCCCGGGGTCGATGGCGCTGGCCTTCCGGTTGTTCGACACGGAGGACCTGCGCGTCCGCGCGCTCACGCTCATCTCCACCGCCGGCCTCGTCGGGCTCGCGATCGGCCCGACCGTGGGTGGGTTGGCGCTCGCGGTCGCGCCCTGGCAGGTACTGCTCCTGGTGAACGTGCCCATCGCCGCGTTCGCCTTCGTCGGCATCCGCCTCGGCATCGCTGCCGACCTGGCGGCGGAGCTGCATCACGATCCGATCGACATTATTGGAGCCGTTCTCGGCACCGCGACGATCGTGCTCGCTCTCGTCACTCCGACTCTGTACGTCGATGAGGGGTCCGGCTCCTGGGTGCCGTGGACTGGCGCCGGCGCAACGGTCGCTCTGGCGATCGCCTTCGTGGTGCGGGAACGTTCCGCCCGGGCGCCCCTTCTCGATCTGCGGCTCCTCGCGTTGCCGCTGGTCTCGAGCGGACTCGCGTACAAGGCAGCGGCCGGGCTGGCCGTGGCCGGCCTCGGCTACCTGGTGACCCTGCAGCTCCAGTTCGCCTGGGGCTGGCCGCCGGCCCTGGCGGCGCTGGGGATGCTGCCGCAGGTGGTGGTGCTCCTCGCCGGCGGTCGGTTCGTGGGGCCGGTGGTGCAGAGGCTCGGCCTGGGCCGGGCCGCGTGGATCAGCGCCGCCGCCGTGGTGGTCGGCCTCGCCGTCTTCGCCCTGTTCGGCAACCTCGGGTACGGCGGGGTGCTCGTCGCCCTCGTGCTCGTCGCCGCGGGGATGCGTGTGGTCGGTGTGGTCGCCGGCACCAACGTGCTGCGGGGCCTGCCGGCCAGCCGCACCTCGATGGGCGCGGCACTGGTGGACACCTCGAGTGAGCTGGCCACGGCCATCGGCATCGCCATCACCGGCACGATCCTCGCCGCGCTCTTCACCGGGAGCATCGCCGACACGACCTGGAGCGCCGCCCAGACCGTGCAGTTCCAGACCGCGGTCACAGTGGCGGGGCTTTCCCTCACCTTCCTCGCAGCAGTGCTCGTCGGGATCGGCTTCGCCCGCGCTTCTGCTGGGACGGCTGGCCTGACCTGAGAGGGCTTGACCGGGTGCGGCGTGGCCCGGCCGCTCAGACCGAAAGCAGGGGCGCAGTCACCCCTCGTTGACGGTGAAGACAGACATGGCGTCGTCCAAATAGCGGCCGAAGGGTTGCGCCTGGTCTGACGCCAGCCATGCGGTGCGGGCCGCCTGCATGCACGCGAAGGCAGCGCCGACGATCGCGATCGGTTTCGCGTCATTGGACCCCTGCGCCTGCCTCACCAGCCGGTCGGCGACCCGCCCGACAAGGATCTCCTGCACCCGTTGCATCTTTTCCAGGTAGCGGGCGTTCAGCTGGGCACTGCCGCGCACGATCTGTTCCATCGCGTCGTTCCGAGCTCGAGCGCGGTCATCCTCCACGTATTCCAGGGTCAGGTCGAACACCCGCCGCAGGGACTCCCAGACGGGTTCGTCCACCGGTCGGGCATCGAGCGCTTCGGCAACCCGGTCGCCGAAGAGGTCGTACTTGCCGATGACCAGGTCATCTTTTGAGGCGAAATAACGAAAGAAGGTGCGTTTGGACATACCGGCGGCCGCCGCGATCTGGTCCACGGTGGTGCCGTCGTATCCGTGCTCGAGAAAGAGATCCTGCGCTACGACGGTCAGTTCGGTCTGGGCGAGACGGCGTGTTCTCTCACGGATGGACAGTGGCAGCGTCTCGGACATCTGCCCAGCATAGCCCCACGGATGCGAACTTGACACCAAGTGTCATTAAAGCCATATAGTTG
The DNA here is from genome assembly GCF_001679725.1 of Cryobacterium arcticum. Taxonomy (NCBI): domain Bacteria; kingdom Bacillati; phylum Actinomycetota; class Actinomycetes; order Micrococcales; family Microbacteriaceae; genus Cryobacterium; species Cryobacterium arcticum. The sequence continues at coordinate 3,928,126 of NZ_CP016282.1, forward strand.
CGTTTGTGGCGTCGAGCGGCGCCCAGTCAACGAGGAGCAGCACAATGAGCAAAGTATGGTTTGTCACCGGTTCGTCCAAGGGCTTCGGCCGGGAGTTCGTCCTCGCCGCCCTCGAGCGGGGCGACAAGGTCGCCGCGACCGCCCGCAACACCGACACCCTCTCCGATTTGGTCGAGAAGTACGGCGATGCCGTGCTTCCGATCAGCCTGGATGTCACCGACCGCGCGCAGGTATTCGCAGCGGTCAAGACCGCCCACGAGGCCTTCGGACGCCTGGATGTCGTCATCAACAACGCCGGGTATGGACTCTTCGGTGCGGTAGAAGAGATCACCGACCAGCAGCTTCGTGACCAGCTCGACGTCAACCTGTTTGGCGTGCTGCACGTCACCCAGGCCGTTCTGCCGATCCTGCGTGAGCAGAAGTCCGGACACATCATCCAGATCTCTTCCATCGGCGGCCTGGTCGCGTTCCCCAACCTCGGCGGCTACCACGCCTCCAAGTGGGCGCTTGAAGCGCTCTCCGACTCTCTCGCGCAGGAAGTCGCCGGCTTCGGAATCAAGGTCACGCTCATCGAGCCCGGCGGATTCGACACCGACTGGTCAAGCGCATCCGCCGTCGTCGCCGACGCCCAGCCGCAATACGCCCCGCTGCACGAGGGAATGGCCGCTCAGCGGGCCACCAGCGTGCAGCCCAAGCCCGTCGGATTCGGCGCCGCGATCCTTAAGGTCGTCGACGCCGAGACCGCGCCGCGCCGCGTCTTCTTCGGCGAGATGGCTACGCAGGCCGTGCCGCACCTGCTCAACCAGCGTCTCGCCGAGTTGGCCGAGTGGGCCCCCGTCTCACTTCTCGCTGAAGGCAAGTAGCGCCGGGGCGGTCGCGGCCCGGCTCAGCTGGCGATGGCGGGGATGATGGCGCCGGAGAACACCTGCCAGGCCAACGCAGTCTTGGCCACGAGGCTCAGCGTGATGTACGTGCGTTCGCCCTGCAGGTAGCTCTTCCACTTGCCCACCTGCTTGTACTGCAGCCACTGGTTGATCGCGAAGGTGTTGAAGAACACGAACAGCGAGATCACGATGCCGACCACGAAGCCGGGGGCCGCAACGTCGCTGGCGCTGCCCGGGCGCAGGAAGTAGATCAGGATCAGGATCCACGGAACGATGCCGACCATGGAACCGAAGATGAAGGGCAGCATTCCACCGGACCCCGGCTGCTCATACTTCTCCTGCAGCGCGCCGAACATGATCATGGCCGCGTTGACCGCGAAGACGGCGCACAGCGCCCCGATGTCAGTCACACCGTTGATCGCCAGGATCAGCCAGATCATGATCGATGAGCTGAGGGAGTACTCGACCCAGCGGAAGTAGTTGTGGTTGTTCAGGAGCCCGGTCTTGTAGCGCGTGAAGAACCAGGGGCTGGAGATGAGGAAATGGAAGAAGGCGCTGAGCGCGAGGAAGGCGACGACACCGACACCGATGTTCACCTCGAAGAGGGTGACCCGCTCTGGCGGAATCGGCACTCCAGGCGGGCCCGCCAGGTAGTCAGTGGTGACGGCGAAGAGAACCTGCGAACTGAGCAGCGTGAGGATCACCGCGAAAGCAATGGCCTGCACCAGGTGCAGGCTCCCCGCGACGACGTTGTAGATGCGCAGCCGATCGATCTGCTGATCCGGTGTGTAGTCCCTCTTGACCATGGGCCGACTCCTTTGCATCCGGCGGGCGGAACCCGCCCGTGTGGTCATCTTGGCAGTTCACTGCGGTTATCGGGTCCGCCGGGCGACCACCGGGCTGAGGCTGGCGACCTCGTCCGGTGTGGCGTCGCGGAACATCTGGGCTCCGGTCGGCTCGACCGCTCGCCGCCCTTGCCCGCGGGTGGCGATGAGGCTGGCGCCGACCGCCGCGGCGAGGATCACGATGATGACGGCCAGCGAGACCGTGGTGGGGACCTTGACCAGGTCGTGCAGCGCCATTTTGACGCCGACCCAGATCAGGATGGCCGCCAATCCGATCTTGAGGTAGATGAAGCGGTGGATGAGGTCGGCCAAGAGGAAGTACATGGCGCGCAGCCCCAGGATGGCGAAGGCGTTCGCGGTGAACACCAGGAACGCCTCGTCGGTGACGGCGAAGATCGCGGGAATCGAGTCGATGGCGAAGATGATGTCGGTGAATTCGATGAGCACCAGCACCGCCAGGAGGGGTGTCGCCACGAGCACCCCGCCGGTGCGCACGACGAGTCGCTGCCCGTAGAAGACGTCGGTCGTGGGGACGACTCGGCGGAAGGCTCGGTAGATGCGCGACTGGGTGGGGTCGGCGTGTTCGTTGCGGCGGCGCAGCATCTGAATGCCGGTGACCACCAGGAGGGCGGCGAAGACGTAGAGGATCCATCCGAAGCTCTCGATGAGCGTGGCGCCCGCGGCGATGAAGATGCCGCGGAACACCAATGCACCCAGCACGCCGAGGAAGAGGATGCGGTGCTGGTACTTCGCCGGCACACCGAAGCTGGCGAAAATGATGGCCCACACGAACACGTTGTCGATGGCCAACGACTTTTCGATGAGGAAGCCGGCGAAATACTGCTGGCCCAGCTCGCCGCCGAAGAGCAGCCAGATGCTCACACCGAAGCTGATTCCCGAGGCAACCCAGAAGATCGACCACCCGGCCGCTTCCCTCAGGCTGATCACGTGGGCGGTGCGGTGGGCCACGAGGTCGATGGCCAGCATCACGAGGATGACGGCGACGACGGACAGCCAAGCCCAGAGCGGAACGTTCACGGTAAGCACCCTTCCGAGAGGACGCACGGTGCGTCGTCTCGGAGGTCTTTCCCGCTCGGGTCGAGCTCACATCACCGAGCCGTGGGGCCGTACTGGCGATGATGTGATTCGGGGATACTCCCCTCCTGAGACCAATCAGATCATGGGTTTTCCCGACCGGTCAAGAGGCCAGGATCAGAATCCGCTGAGTGCCGCCGGCACCGTGTCCAGCCTGACGGTCACCGAACCGGCACCGGCCTCCAGGTCCACCTCCGCCGACCCGGCCGAGGTCTCGAGTCGATACCGACCGGCGAAGCCGCGCACCGACACGACACCGTCGGCATCCGTCGTCGCGCGCGTCTCGGGGTGCCACCACTCGCCGCGCACCAACGCGTGCAGCGCGTCGTAGGCGGGCTTCTTGCTGCCGTCCCGGCGGATCACACCGGACGGAGCGCCGAGCCACGCCCCGTGATCGGTGAGGCCCCAGTAGGTCAGGGACTCCACCGAGGGGTGCGACACCACCGTTCGGTAGTGGCGCACGATCTCGTCGGCCTGGCGGGCCTCCCCCTCGGGTGTCGACGGCCACGACTCCGGCTGGTAGTCGTTGAGATCGACGATGTGTGAGGGCATCAGGTCGCCGGACAGCAGCGTCGTTTCGGTCAGTTGCAGCGGCAGTCCGAACCGGGCGAACCGTTCCAGGATCCCCCACACCTGCTCTTCGCCCCGGTAGCCCTGATGCATGTGGGTCTGCAGTCCGATCGCGTCGATCCGGATGCCCGCGCCCAGGCACTCCTCGATCAGCCTCTCGTAGTCGGCGGAGAGGTCGAAGTCGTTGAGCACCAGCCGGGCGTTCGGGTTCGCGGCCCGCGCCTCCTCGAACGCCAGTCGCACCATCCCCACCCGGCCCCGGCGCTGGGCGAGCCGGGTCACGGCGTTGTCCTCCGCGGTGAAGACCGGCAGGATCACGACCTCGTTGATCGCGTCCCACAGGTCCACCACGCCCGCAAAACCGGTGACCTCGCGGCGGATTCGCTCACGGATGGCCGCTTCGACCGCCGTGTCGTCGAGCTCGAGCAGCCACTCCGGGGCCAGGGTGTGCCACACCAGCGGGTGCCCCTTCACGGTGACCCCGCGCGCGGCGAACCACTCGGCCGTGCGGCGGAGACGCTCGGTGTCAGGCCGGCCGCGCTCCGGCTCGAAGCCGCGCCAGTAGAAGGGCAGCGTCATGGTGTTGAACAGGCCCAGCCAGTCCTCGGCGAGGGTTTCCACGTCGGGCGCTACCGTTTCGGAGCCGGACGGGACAGAGCCGGCCGGGACAGAGCCGGAGGGCCCGCCGAGCCAGTCGATGAAGTCGAAGCCGATGTTGCCGAACCCGAACGCCTGCCGGGTCTGTTCGACGGAGACCGTGCTGTCGGCAACGGGCCGACCCAGCGAATCGAGCAGGCGAACGCGTGCATCCGCACAGCGGTGGGTGAGTTCAGGCACGACGGTGTCCTTCGGTATGGGGGGGCGATCTCCCTGAAACCTACAGGCCGGCGCCCGAGCAACCCAGGCTTTTCGGCGCACTTTCGAGGTGTGGGCGCTGCCTCGGGCGGCTCCCGCTGCACCGGGCGCGAGCGCTAGATCAGGGGGCGCTTCTCCACCTGCTCGTAGCTCCGGCTGGCGTCGACCCGGGCCGCCCAGAGCACGGTCTGCCCGGTGGCCAGGGACTTCTGTACGTCGATGATGCGCTGGTTGCTGCTGCCCCGGAATTGCAGGCGCAGGTCCTTGAGCGCCTCGTCGAACGGGCCGTCGACAAGCACGTCGATCAGGCCGAGCAGCTCGAGCTTGTCGGGGCTGTCGAGCAGCAGTTCCTCGAAGATGTACCCGGTCCACGACCAGATGTCCTTGGCCGGGCCGAACTCCGCGCGTACCCGGCGGGCCAGCGACAGGCACACCCCGGTGTTCAGGAACGGTTCGCCGCCGAGCAGGGTGAGGCCCTGCACGTACGGCTGGGCCAGGTCGGTGAGGATCCGGTCTTCGAGCTCGGCCGTGTAGGGGGTGCCGTAACGGAAGTTCCAGGTGGCCCGGTTGAAGCAGCCCTCGCAGGCGAACAGGCATCCGCTCACATAGAGGCTGCAGCGCACGCCCTCACCGTCGACGAACATGAACGGCTTGTAGTCGCCGACGAAGCCCTGGCTGAGCTTGTCGGCGAGCCACTCGCCGGGCTGCGGATGACGCATGCCGGGTTCCTAGAGCGAGCCGCTGCTGCCGGTGGCGCCGGCCATGTGCTTGACCCGGGAGACGATCTCCTGGTGGCGACCGTGCACCATCGGGCGGGCCTGCGGGTTGCCGAGGTAGCCGCAGGTGCGCTTGACCACGTCGCAGCTGGCCGGGTCGTCGTTGCCGCAGTCGGGGCAGGCGAAGCCGCGGTCGGTGGGGGTGAAGTCGCCGGCGAAGTCGCACTTGTAGCAGCGGTCGATGGGGGTGTTGGTGCCCAGGTAGCCCACCCGGTCGTAGGCGTAGTCCCAGACGGCTTCGAGGGCCTTGGGGTTCTGCTGCAGCACGGGGTACTCGCAGTAGTGGATGAAGCCGCCGGAGGAGAACACCGGGTAGTCCTTTTCGAAGTCGAGCTTCTCGAACGGGGTCGGGTTCTTGCGCACGTCGTAGTGGAAGCTGTTCGTGTAGTAATCCTTGTCGGTGATGTTCTCCACCGAGCCGAACTTGGCCTTGTCGAGGCGGGAGAACCGGTCGGTCAGGCTCTCGCTCGGAGTCGAATAGACGCTGAACTGGTAGCCGTACTCGGCGGTCCAGGCCTTGGTGTGCGCGTCGAGGGACTTGAGGATGTCGAGCGTGAACGCCTTCGCCTCGGCGTCGCCCTCCCAGGCGCCGCCGAAGAAGGCCGCGGCCACCTCGTAGAGGCCGATGTATCCCAGCGAGACCGTGGAGCGGCCGTCCTTGAAGAGGGTGTCGACCGAGTCGGTGCGGGCCAACTGCTGACCGAACGCGCCGTACACGTAGAGGATCGGGGCGTTGGCGGGGGTCGCCTGCTTGCACCGTTCGATGCGGTAGACCAGCGCGTCACGGGTGATGGCCAGGCGCTCTTCGAGGATGCTCCAGAACTTCGCCTGGTCGCCGGCGGCCTCCAGCGCGATGCGAGGCAGGTTCACCGTGACCACGCCCAGGTTCATCCGGCCCTCGGAGACGTCGTTCCCCTCGGCGTCGGTCCAGCCCTGGAGGAAGGAGCGGCAGCCCATCGGCACCTTGAAGCTGCCGGTGATGTCGATGAGCTTGTCGTAACTGAGCACATCCGGGTACATCCGCTTGGTGGAGCACTCCAGCGCGAGCTGCTTGATGTCGTAGTTCGGGTCGCCCTCGGCGAGGTTGAGGTCGCGCTTGAGCGTGAAGATCAGCTTGGGGAAGATCGCGGTGCGCTTCTCGCTGCCGAGGCCGTCGATGCGGATCTGCAGGATGGCCCGCTGGATCTCCCGCTCGAACCAGTCGGTGCCCAAGCCGAAGCCGAGCGACACGAACGGGGTCTGCCCGTTCGAGGTGAACAGCGTGTTGATCTCGTATTCGAGGCTCTGCATCGCGTCGTAGATGTCCTTGCGGGTCTTCTCCTGGGCATAGGCAGTGTGCTGGGACTCGTCGGCGATCCACTTCTGGGCGTCGGCGAGGTGCTTGGCGAAGTTGGCCCGAGCGTAGGGGGCCAGGAGTTCGTCGGTGCGGTTGGCGGAGCATCCGCCGTACTGGCTGGAGGCCACGTTGGCGATGATCTGCGAGATCTGCGCGGTGGCGGTCTGGATGGAGCGGGGCGGCTCCACGTCGGCGTTGCCGATGCGGAAACCCCGGCTGAGCATGCCTGTGAAGTCGATCAGGCAGCAGTTGGTCATGGGCGCGTAGGGGCTGTAGTCCAGGTCGTGAAAGTGGATGTCGCCCTTCTGGTGGGCGTTCGAGACGTGCGGCGGCAGCATCTTGTGGCCGATGGCCTTGCCCACGGCCCCGGCGGTGAGGTCGCGCTGGGTGTTGAAGACGTCGCTGTCTTTGTTGGCATTCTCGTTGACCACGCTGGAGTCTTTGCTGAGCAGGTTGATGATCGAGTGGTTGATGTCGGTGGACTTGCTGCGGGCGAAGTCACGCTGGGTGCGGTAGCCGATGTACTTCTCGGCCAGGTCGTACTCGTGGCTTTCGAGCAGCGCGTGCTCCACAATGTTCTGCACTTCGTAGATCTTGATGTCGGTGTTGAACCGGCCGGCGATCTCCCGGTCGACCGCGGCGACGATGTCGACGATCGCCCGGTGCACGAGCGGGGTCATTTCACGGTGGATCTCCACGGCTGCCTTGACCAGGGCCTCGTACACCTTGGTGTTGTCGAAGGGCACCCGGCGGCCGTCGCGTTTGACGACCTGGATGGCATTCAGCACCGGCGCCGCGAGCGTGTGGGCGACGGCGTCGTCGCGAGTTGCAGTGGTCGGGGCCGGGGCGCTGGTCGGTGAATTCACGCTCTCAGCATAGGGACGAGGCAGCCGCAAAATCACTATATTTGGGTGCCTTTGGTCCCTAGTGCCGCTACATGTAGTGGTCGGGTCGACCGGATGGCCGGAAACACGCCGCACGATCCGGCCGCGCGCTCCGCTGCACATGTGTGCATCTGACACGCCTCGGCGTGTCTCAAATCCACAAAGATTGAGGGTTCGATCGATGCCCGAATGTCAGCCGGAGCGGCAAGGATGGAAAGGGGCAGAAGCTGGCCGTGCACCATCGTCTGAGCGCAACTGCCTCACCGGAAAGGAACCGATCCCATGACCCGCACCACCCCGGCCGTGATCGTCTTCGATGTCAACGAAACCCTCTCGGACATGTCGGCCATGAAGGCCCGGTTCGTGCAGGTCGGTGCGCCGGCCCACCTCGCGTCGGCCTGGTTTGCGGCACTGCTGCGGGACGGTTTCGCCCTCGCCGCCGCGGGCGGCACGGCGCCGTTCTCGGTGATCGGGTCCGAACTGCTGCGCCAGGTGCTGCGCGATGTGCCCCTCATGCGCGAGCCCGATGAAGCCGTGGAGCACATCATGGCCGGGTTCGGTCTGCTCAAGCTGCACTCCGATGTGCCCGAGGGCGTGCGCGCTTTGATGGGCTCCGGGATGCGCCTGGTCACGCTGTCGAACGGGTCCGCGGAGGTGGCGCGGTCGCTGCTGGCCGCGGCCGAGCTCGAGGGCCACTTCGAGGCGCTGCTCAGCGTCGAGGACGCCGGGGCGTGGAAGCCGATGCGGGCCGCGTACGACTATGCGGCCCAGGCCTGCGGCGTGCGTCCGGCCGAGCTGTTGCTCGTGGCGGTGCACCCCTGGGACATCCACGGGGCCGCCGAGGCCGGCCTGGCCACCGCCTGGCTGAACCGCGCCGGCGACACCTACCCGAGTTATTTCACGGCCCCCGACTACACGGTGACCCGCCTGGCCGAGCTGGCCACCCTGCTGGCGGATGCGCCCACCCCGGATGCGCCGGACTCCACCCCGGACGACCCGGCCGAGGGCCTCGTCGTCGTCACCGAGAGCGGATCGGGCGGCTACGCCCAGCAGATCACCGTGGGCCCGCACCGGCTCGCCGCCGATGAGCCCCGGCCCATCGGCACCGACACCGGGTCGTCCCCCTACGATCTGGTGCTGGCCGGCCTCGGTGCGTGCACCTCGATGACCGTGCGCATGTACGCGGAGCGCAAGAAGTGGCCGCTGGAGAAGGTCACGGTGACCCTCCGGCACAACCGGGTGCACGCCAAGGACTGCGCCGACTGCGAGACCGTGGTCGGGCAGATCGACCACATCGAACGGGTCCTCCGGTTCGAGGGAGACCTCGATGAGGACCAGCGTCAGCGGCTGGCCGAGATCGCCGACAAGTGCCCGGTGCACCGCACGCTGCACTCGGAGATCATCGTGCACACCGCCGTCGCGGACGCATCCGAATAAGAACGGTCAGTGGACGCGCACGGCCTCGTTGTGCTCAACGAGATGCCAGGTCGCGCCCTCGTCGTCGCTCACCCAGCCTTCCCAGGTGTAGCCGTCCTCGGTGATGGAGGTGAAGTTCCAGCGCACCGGGCGGCCGTCGGTGCCCGTGCCGTCCTGGCGCAGGCCGTTGCGGTACGGGGTGGCGATGAGGTGGCAGTACTCGCCGAGGGTCGGGGCGAAGTAGCTCACCCGCCAGGCGCCGGCCAGCTGGTCGTAGACCCGCACGGCGGTCGCCACGGTCTCGAAGCCCGACGGATGCGTGTCGCTGGCCACGACCTCCACGTCCTGCACCGCGCGGCCGTCGAGGATGAACTGCACGATCCAGGTGAAGTCCCGTTCGGTCCACTCCCCCGTGGCCTCGTCGAGCCGGCTGCCGTGGGCTGCCCAGGTGCCCACGAGCTGGCCGAAGCGGCGCATACGCCCGGGGTATTCCGGGGTCGGACCGTCGGCGATCAGCGCCTCGGCAAAACGGGACTCTGAGGTGGTCATGCCCCGATTTTACCGGGCGCACGTAACACGCGCATGAACAGGGTGTTCCGCATCCCGCGAACTGCGAGAAAAGCACCCAAAAACACCCCCGGGAGGGGCTCTTCTCTCAGTTCGCGAGGGGGTTCGCGAGGGGCTTAGGCGCCGAGGCTGCCGGCATCCGTTGCGGTGGTGTCGGTGCGGTGAAAGTTGAGGTGCGAGCGGGATGCGGTGGGGCCGCGCTGGCCCTGATACCGGGAGAGGTAGGAGGCCGAGCCGTAGGGCTTTTCGGCCGGCGAGCTGAGCTGGAAGAAGCAGAGCTGGCCGATCTTCATGCCCGGCCACAGCTTGATCGGCAGGGTGGCCACGTTGCTCAGCTCGAGGGTGACGTGCCCGGTGAAGCCCGGGTCGATGAACCCGGCGGTGGAGTGGGTGAGCAGGCCTAGCCGTCCTAGAGAGCTCTTGCCCTCGAGACGGGCGGCCACGTCGTCGGGCAGGGTGACGGACTCGAAGGTGGCGCCGAGCACGAACTCGCCCGGGTGCAGGATGAAGGGTTCGTCGCCCTTGGCCTCGATCAGCCGGGTGAGTTCGGGCTGGTCTTCGGCTGGGTCGATGAACGGGTACTTGTGGTTGTCGAACAACCGGAAGAACCGGTCCAGCCGCACGTCGATGCTCGACGGCTGGATCATGTCTGGGTCGTAGGGGGCGAGCGCGATTCGTTCCGCGTCGATCTGGGCCTTGATGTCACGATCCGAGAGAAGCACGCTGCCAGCCTATAGGCGCAAGTCTTGATAGGCTGGCACGGTTCCATGCGGCTTCGGCGGCCTGGACGCGCGGATGTAGTTCAATGGTAGAACTTCAGCTTCCCAAGCTGATAGCGCGGGTTCGATTCCCGTCATCCGCTCCACGACTGGGATGCAAGCCCCTTCGGCCTTCGGGCTGGAGGGGCTTTTTCATGTAGATCCGCTATTTACTCGCTGTTTTCAGCGAAAACATCCAGCACAGATGCCCGGTCGGGCCGCGCCATGTGCAGCTCCACGTAGTGCTTCGAGGTCACTGCCACGTCCTTATGCCCAAGCTGATCCTTTGCCGCTTCCATGTCCACCTCAGCCTCGAGCAGGTTTGCCACGGCCTTCCGGCACGCCTTCGTGGTCATCCACTCCACGGCTGTTCCCTTGACCGCGACCGCCCACTGTGCGCGCACGTTCTCGGGCCAGCGGAGTGTACCCGTCGCGGAGCCGAACACCCATGGGCAGTGCGACTCCACTCGCCGGCGCACCAGCATGTCTACAGCGAACTGTGGCAGCGACAGCGTGCGGTTGGACGAGTCGGACTTGGGTATCTCCTGGCGGACGATGCCCACCCCGCGCACCCGCGTCACTGTGCCCGTGATCCGGACAGTTCCGTTTGCGAGGTCAACGTCGTGCGCCCAGCGCAACGCGAGGACTTCGCCAATACGCGCCCCGGACCCCACGAGCATGTCGCCGATATCAGCGAGGTCGTGCATGGCGTCACTACGCCCGCCCCCGCGATTGTCGAACGCCCTCAGGGCAACCCGGAGTGCCCGCACGTCCTCGACGGCCGGCGCACGGACCACATGTGTCTCGACGGACGGCAGGAGCAGGCTCTTGCCCACGTTGGCCTCCGCGGCGCCCATGCGGACAGCGAGCCCGAACATGCCCGTCAGAACTACCCCGAGCATCCGCGACTGCGCGGGGGACTTCACCGCGACGAGATCGACCAGGCGTTGCATTCTTGGCACGGATGCTTCCCGGATCCGCACTGACCCGATGGACTTGTCCACGTGCGCCCGGACGGTCGCAGCGTAGCGTTCCTTGGTCGCGGCTGCCCGCTTGGACTTCTGAATCTCCGCGAGCCACTGTGCGCCAAGCTGAGACATCAGGGAATCCCTGGTGAGGTATTCGGTCGATGGCGCGAGCCTGTCGCGCAGGGCCTCGCGCAGCGCGTTGTCAGCGGCGGATGGGGTGGCACCGGATCGTTGTGCTTTCCGTGTCACCCCATCCGCATCTCGGAAGTAGGCGACAGAAGTCGGCACGCCCTTGATCGTCGTGCGTCGAATGCTGCCCCATGTGTCCAGGGGCAGGGGTGGTCTAGGCATATTCGAGTGCCGCAGCTATAGCCGCTTCCTCGTCGTCGGGGGTGAGCCCGTCGTGCACCACGATGGTGTCGAAATCTGCCAGCCAGATGGAGGCGGCGTCGGTGAGCTTGCGGTAGATGATGCCAACCCCGAGTGCCTGAGCGCGCTCACGGGGTGTGGCCGGGTCGGGGTGCTTCATTGCAGGGTCGACTTCTCTCTCGGTGTTGCGGTTGCGTTCGACAGCGCCTCGATCTGACTTGCGGTCATGTCGTAGGGGCTATCAGGAGTATCCGGGAGGGTGCCGACATGGCGGCGTGCGAGCGCGACGAATTCGAACGGGTCCAGGTCAAATAGGCGGGCGATCGCGTCGATGTCTTTCGTGGTCCAGGAGTAGCGCCCGTTGACACGGTGCGACACGGTTACCTGGGATGTTCCGATTGCTGCCGCAATGGCCTGCTGGGTGATGTCGGGGTGAGCTTTGCGCTGTGCCGCGATCTCCAGGCTGATGGCCCGTGAGAAGTAACCGGGCTTGGTCTGCGTTTCTTTCATTCCCCCACCATAAACGGATTTATATAAACACAATAGTCCTTCGATGGCCCCCGTTCAGGAAACTTTCAAAGTTTTTTGAGTAGAGAGGAACGAAACTGCGACACGCGGTCGGAGTGGTAGCGACTGGTATAAACCTGTTGCTATAAATGTTCTTATGAACACACCGACTCCCCCGGCAGCTACGGCGCCGGCCAATACCCTGGCGGCGCTGCTGCCCGTCGCAATCCGCGCCGAGCTTCTGGCGCAGGGCCTCACGCAGAAAACGCTCTGTGATGCATGGAGTGTTACCCAGCCGGCCGTTTCCGTCAAGCTCTCGGGCAAGACACGGATCACCGATACTCAGGTTGAGCAGGCCGCATACGCCCTCGGCATGAGCCCGTTCGATCTGATCGCCCGCGCCGGTCAAATCGCCGCGTAATGTCTGCCTCCCGGATCATCCTCGGCCCTGAGCAGGTCCGCGAAAAGACGGGCCATGCGGTACAGACGCTGTATCACTGGCGCACTCTCTCCAAGCAGCAGGGCAAGCTCGTCGGCCCTCGCTCGTTCAAGCTAGGTCGTCTCGTTCGTTACTACGAAGACGATGTTGACGCGTGGATTGCGGAACAGGCCAAAGCCTCCGCGTAACACCCCCACATTCTTGCCCCTCGTCTTGAGGGGCATCCGCCGGCGTGCCCGCACGCCCTGATGAACCCCATGCCACACGCCGCCTCCGGGTCCGCGTGAAGGAGGGGGCGCACGAACCTTGACAACTCCACATTGATATCCCGAACGAAATGAGAAGGGATGCCCGCCGCATAGCAAAACGGTCGGGAGCGGGTAGGAGAACCCGCAGATCCCCCTGTAATGCAGGGGATACCGGCCGTCGATGACCGCACCAGCGAGATCGAAGGCACCCCGGGGGCAGGTGGCCCGGTAAGCAATCCACCCAGCGGCAACGAGAGCCGCACAGTTTCACCGCCGCGCACTATCGGACCGCCAAGACGCTTCGGCTGAAGGCGCCGGGATCGTACCCCGGGCGCGGCACTCGCAGTACCCAACCAACAGAAGGAGATGCCCAATGGCAGCTTTCAACAAGTCCATCGTGCTCGGCGGCGTGCGTGACGAACTCACGCGGGCCACGCAGAACGCAGACAACAAGTTCGACATCGAACTCGCAGCCTGGAACACGGCCCGCCAGGAGAGCAAGGCCGCAGTCAAGCAGGCGAAGGCAACGCTCGCAAAGGTCATCGCTGCCGGCGACGACCTCGCCGCGGTGCTCAACGCCGTTGCGCCGCTCCGCAACGACTACAACGGCTACCGCGACAGCAGGTTCGAAGCGCAGCTCAAGGCTGCCGCCGCCGCGCCGTCGCTCGTTCCGCCGCAGCGCAAACGGTCGGCGAGAGAGCGGGCACTTGAGCACGTGATCGCCATCGTCGAGTCCGCAGACGGCGAGACGATCTCACTCACCGACCTCCGCGGGTTTGGCGTCATGGAGTTCGTCAAGTACAACGCCGACAACTGCAACTAACCCCACCGGCGCCGAGTCGTTCTTGGGATTGCGGAGGTCCGAATCCTCCCGGCGCCACTCCCCACAACAACGGCCCCCTGCACGAACAGGGGGCCTTCACATTGCTCCACGGAAGGAACCGTAATGCCTGAACAGAATACGCCCGTGCCGATCAAGTACGAAGACATCCAGAAGGGTGATCGGATTCGACGCACGGAAGCGATTGAGTACACCGCAGACGGCGGCTCCGAGGCAAACGAGCAGATCAGTAAGACCTACGAACTCATCAGCCGCCCCGTGCCGCTGCCGACTGAGCCGGGCATCTACCTCGACAAGGACGGGGGCGTGTGGTCTTTCAGCGTGCACGGATACCTCGCAATCCTCGCGGAGCCCGCTCACGGATGGTTTACCGCCGAGCACATGGCCCGATTCGCCCCCTTCACTCTCCTGCGCCCCGTCCCCGAGGTCGCCGCCGAGGTGCTGGCTGACATCCGCGATGCGAACGTCACAAAACCCTACGTCGCCGAGCTTCCCCACGTCATCAAGTTCGGCAGCCCGGATCTTGATGCCATCGCCGCCAAGTACGGCGTGACCCCATGACCCGCATGGAGACCCGCGGCGAACGTCTCGCCCGGAAGCCCCCGAAGCGCCGCCGCACATGGATCCCCGTCCTTCCCGGCGACCTCTCCAACCTCGACCGCATGGACGGTCTAACCGAAAGGACCACCGTGGCGACCTCAGGCGAGAGAACCGTGACCGTCGAACGCGAAATGACCTGCCGCAAAGAGGTCATCTACTTCGGCATCGACACCCGTTGCTTCTGGTCCGGGCTGGTGGAGGTCCACATCGACTCCGACGACTGGGCCACCTGGGAGTGCGGGAACAAGCACGCCAACCAGTTCAAGGAAGAGCGCTGATGCGCGTCCTGTGGGTCCTCTTCCTCCTCGGCGTTCTCTGGGCGTTCGTCTCCTCGGCGCTCGTCCTCCCGCACCTCATGATCATCCTCCCCACCCTGGGCCTGATCAGCCCGCTCCTGATCCTCCCGTTCATCTACCCAACAGAAAGCAGTGACCAGCCATGACCGCCCCGAAGATCACCAGAAATGCGTTCACCCTCAACCGCGACGACGCGAAACGGTTCGCCCAGGCGGCTCTATCGGCCTGCACGCGCGATGACCTGACGCCCGTTCTCCAGGGCGGGTTGGTCACCGTCGACGGCCTGGCCGTCCGGATCACTGCCACCGACCGGTACCGCGTCCACACTGCCGCGTTCACTCTCGAAGCGAAAGCGAAGGCACACGAGTTCAGCATCCCCCGCGACGCGCTGCAATGGCTCGATAAGAACGTGGCCTTCCATGGCCGCTACAACACGGAGCTTCACCGAGTCGTGATCGCCACCACCTCCGAGGGCAAGCTGACCATCAGCGTGCGCCTTTTCGACGGGGACGACTCCCCCGCCGTCTCATGGAACGGGGACATCCCCAAGGGGAAGTTCCCCCCTGTGCTCACCTTGATCGAGAAGGCGCGCACGGCCGATGCCGCCCCCACCGCGAGCGTCAGGTTCGACTACATCGCTAAGGCCGGGACCCTGGCGAAGCACATGGAGTTCCCGCCTGCGCTGAAGTTCACGGCGAGCGAGAACCCGAACAAGCCCGGGCCTCTCTACATGGCCTTCACCGACAACCCTGGCGAGACGCCCTACGCCGAAGCGATCATCCAACCCATGCTTCCGACCTTCCCGTTCCGACCCGCCGCGAAAGGCAACTGACCATGACCGACGCAATGCCCGCCATCAGAAACATCCTCGGCATGCCCATGCCCGAGATCGACTACCTGGATGAGGCCAAGAAGAAGGCCGCTGACGCCGAGTTCCTGGTGTCCGACAGCCCCTACATGGCCGGGACCGTGGCCGAGGGGCGGTTGCTCGCCGCCATCGCTCAGGCTGAATTCACCGAAGCACTGGTGGAGCAGGCCCGGATCCGCAACCTGCTGGCCTACCTCACCATCATCGAAGAGGTCCCCGGCCCCGAGGACGAACGCCAGATCCGGGAAGCGCTGGGCCTCGCATGACCGCCGACTACAGCACCCTCCCCGTCCGGGTGGCGCCGGAACTGTTCAGCACCACGTTCACCTTCCCGTGGACCAAAGCGCCCCTGTCCCTGAACTACCAGATGCACAAGATGCAGGAGGCGAAGATCGTCAAGGAGTTGCGCTCGCTCATGCACGCCGAGGCCCGGAGGATCCCCGACCTGGGCAGATGCCGGGTCGAACTGGTCTGGTGGGTCAACAGCCACACCCGCCGCGACGAAGAGAACATCGTGCCCGTGCTCAAGGCGTTGTGTGACGGCTTGGTGGACGCCGAGGTGGTGGAGGATGACGTTCCTCGCTTCATGGTCAAGATGATGCCCACCATCATCTTCGTGCCGAAGAAGGAGCGCCTGGCGTGCTTCACGTTCACCGTTACGCAGGTGCCCTCGTGAGCAGCTGGGCTAGACAGAACCCGGACACCCCCGAGCGCACGGTCGACGACTACGACGAACTGCCCGAGCAGGAAGCGGCGTCGCGATGAGCTACCTCGACAGGGTGCTCGCCGACTCGACCGATCGGCCCGCGTGGCTCCTGGCCCGGGAGCCGATTGTCGGGGCATCGGATGCCGCGAAGCTCGCCAAGCCCGAGTCCATCGACAAGTACACGGCATCCAAGCTCAAGCCGCAGTCGTTCGGCGGCAACGCCTACACCGAGTCGGGCAACCTCTGGGAGCCGCTGATGCTGATGTGGGCGGGCATCCCGCAGAACACGCTCCTGATCCACGCGGAGGCCACCCCCGGCCTCGCCGCGACGCCGGATGGGCTGCTCGTGCGGCCTGACGGCATCGTGCTCGCCGAGGTCAAGGCCAAACACGACCGCATCGTGAACGGGCCCACCCCCGGCGAACTCAGACAGGTCGCATTCCAGCAGCACTGCATCGGCCCAGACGTCCTCTACACGGAGTTCATCTGGGCCGAGATCGTGAACGGCGAGATGCGCACCAACGAACCCAAGTCGCTGCGCATCTACCCCGCCGACGTCGCGCAGGTGCTCGCCGACCTGCTCCCGATAGCCCTTGAACTATCCGCCCGGCTGACCGCTGCGCTCGAATTCGAAAGAGGAATGTAATGGCATCCAAGGAAGTCACCCAGTACGAGGCCGCGGGCCTGGACGAGAAGATGCGCTACGTGCAGACGCTCACCAGCGCGGGCAGCCTGATCCCGAAGGGCCTGCACGACGCGGGCCACCCCTCCCCCGGCAAGGTGCTGCTGGTGCTGGAGACCGGCGCCATGCTCGGCATCCACCCGATGGCCGCGATGGGCGGCATCCACATTATCGAGGGCAAGGCCACCATCTCCCCCGGCCTCATGTCGGGGCTGGTGCGGAAGGCGGGCCACAAGCTGCGCGTCACCACGTCCGGGTCGATCAAGACGAACGACTTCGCCGCGACCGCGACCCTCACTCGATCCGATGACCTCGACTTCACCTACTCGGCCACCTGGACCATCGCCCGGGCGACCACCGCCGGCCTGGCCGGCAAGGACGTGTGGAAGAAGTACGGCGAGGCCATGTGCAAGGCGCGGGCCATCTCCGAAGTCTGCCGGGAGGGCGCGGAGGACTGCCTCATGGGCGTCTCCTACACCCCGGAGGAGATGGGCGGCCTGGTCGACAACGGCGGCGAGATGGTCGCCACGGTCGACAGGGCCGAACCGTCCGAGGACTGGGCGGCGCTGGTCGCTGCAGCCAAGTCCACGGAGGACCTCATGGGCGTCAGGGATCGCGCAAAGGCCGTCGAGGAGTACTTGCCCAACCGGGCGCTGTTCCTCGCCAGAGCGGGCGTCCTGAGCCGCGCCGAGAAGGAAGCCGAGCCCACCCCCGAGCCGGCACCGGATGAGAACGTGGTCGACGCCGAGGTGGTCGAGGATGATGCGCCCACCGACGAGACGGAAGAGCAGCGCTACGAGCGCGAGTCGGCCGCCGAGTACGAAGCGCAGCAGGCCAATGGTTGAGTTCACCAACACCGAGTCCGGTGAAGTCACCGACCAGCCGAACGCCGTCGAGGTCGTCAAGGCCGAGTTCGCCGGCAAGGCTGACCAGCTGCGCAACTTCGCCCCGACGAACCCCGTCGAGATGGAGTTCTTCATCCGTGAAGCGAACGCCCTGCTCGAGCAGATGCCTGACGTGCTGCTCGAAATCAACACCCGCAGGTACAACGCCGAACGGGCGCACGGCCTGCGCAAGAACACACAAATGGCGTTCTACGGCAGGCAGGGCAACAACGTCTCCTTCGCCCGAGCGATGGCCGAGGTCGACGCCCAGCCCGAACTCGAGGTGTGGCACAACACCAAGGCGGAATACCACTACGCCGAGGACACCGAGAAGGCGCTGCGCACGAAGATCTACTCGATGCTCAACATCAACAAGAGCATCGCAGCGGCCTACAACACGCAGAACGGGGTCGGACGATGACCGCCCCCGATGACTTCCCGTGCTGCGCGCCGGTCCGCAAGCCGACCAAGAAGGAGCAGATCGCCGAACTGACCGGTCGCGTCGACGCGATGGGGAAAGACCTCAGCGCGCAGGACAAGCGGCACCGCGAGGAACTCGATAGGCGGGACCGAGCACTGGCCGCTGCGGGGTTTATCCGGGCAGAGAACGTGACCGATCTCATCATGGAGGCCGACCCGTGGCACGTCAGCTACACGGCAAAGGTCAGCCTCTCCGAGGGCGTCTACAAAGGCCTTCGCGATTGGACGGTGGCAAACAATGACCTCCCGCGATGACGTCAACGCCCGCAAGGTCGAACGCCTCACCGCGCAGCTGATGAAGGAGCGCGCCCACCTGGCCCTGATGACGAAGGCGAACGACGCGATCAACGCCCGGAAGGCGACGGAGAACACGGACCCCGCACAGGGTTCAGGCATCCGACGCAAGCCGAACGCGAAGGCCGACGCCCGCCGGTTCAACGCGTACGACCGAGAGGCAACGATCAGCATCGCCCAGGTCGACGCAGAGAAGGAAGTAGCCCGGCTGGAGTCGGCCCTCGAGGCCGCCACGGCCGAGCGCTTCCGAGTGCTGCTGGTCCGCTCGGATCTGCTCGGCGCTCGCGCCATCCGCGACGAGTTCGGCTGGCATGCCGTGGTCAAGCTCAACGCCATGACGGTCAGCGTCAAGACGCCCTACTCGTGGACGGACAAGATCCCGTTCGATCGCGTGCTCGAAGCGCGCAAGTGACCATCCCCCACCCCGCAAAACCAAGGGCCCCTACCGCGACGGTGGGGGCCTTCGACATGAACAGGAAGGCACGACATGACAAAGGAGGAGCTCGACCAGCTGCCCAGCGGATGTGTGGTAGTCCGCAGTAACGAGCCGTTCATCGACGGCCGCGGAGATCGCTACGAGGGGATGGTTCGACTCTGGTACGGGACGGGCACTGGTGCCTTCCGGTCCGAGTGGATGGCGAAAGAGCACGCCGAGCTCGTCTGGCGGCCGGCCGCATGATCACCCCGAAGCTCCCGAGACCCACCCGGGCCGAGGAGAAGGCGGCGTATCTCGCGGCGACGGAACGGGATCACAACCGGTGCGTGCGCTGTGGGAAGAGCGGAACGATGTCCCGTGATCACCGCAAGAACAGATCCCAGGGCGGCCGCACTGACGTACAGAACCTGCAGATTTTGTGTGGGTCTGGCGTTGACGGATGTCATGGCCGCATGACCTCGCACCCGGCTGAGGCCGAGCGTGAAGGCTTCTGCGTCCCACAGTGGGGCGATCCTGCCGAGTGGCCCGCCCGCCGGCTGGTGCGTGGTGAATACAGCATCGAGCTCATCTGGTGCCTGTACCTGCCGATCAACGCCGAGGGTGTCGCTGACTGGGTGGAGATCCCCGCGCACGAGGCCAAGCGGCGCATGTCCGGTGACGGCAAGGTCTTCTGATGCCGCTGAACAGACCACTGGACAGACCCGCTCTCCTCGCCCATCTGCGGGCGCGGGCTGAGCACCCCAAACCGATCATCGGCGCCACCTATGCAGGACTGGCGACGCGGATCGAGCGCGGGGATTTTGGCGAACCTGATTCGAACAAAACTCCGCACGTGTCGGGAGGTGAAACCCCTGACTAAACCGAACATTTCGACTAGACTGGACCTGCCTCGGTTAACGAGTGAAGGCCAGTCGCGGAAACGACTGACCTTCGGGTCATCCTCCAGTTTCAAGCCTAAGGACAACCAAATATGACTATACCAATTTCGACCGGACCGGTGCCGTACTACACCGACGATCTGGTCACGCTTTACCACGGTGACGCGATCCACCTGCAGCCTTGGCTCGAGGCCGACGCCCTAATCACCGACCCGCCGTACGGGATGGACTACACGGGATTCGGGGGCAGGAATGGCGAGCCCCGACGGGAGTCCGGTCGCCTGCGCGTCGCTGGTGACATGTCACCGGTGGATCGGGACGCCGCGCTGATCCTTTGGGGTGACGACAAGCCTGCTCTAGTGTTCGGGCGTTGGAATGTGCCCCGCCCCGACAGAACCCGGATGCGCCTGATCTGGGATAAGTCACCGTGCGGCTTTATGGGCGACCTGTCCCTGCCGTGGGGCGCGGCCGAGGAAGAGATCTACGTCCTCGGCTCCGGGTTCATCGGCAAGCGCGAGGGCAACGTCATCCGCGCGCAAACGCTCATGTCGAACGACAAGGCGAGGCCAGACCACCCGACACCGAAACCGATCGGGCTAATGGAAGTCCTTATCGCCAAGACGGTGGGCGTGATCGCTGACCCTTTCGCCGGGTCCGGGGCAACGCTCATCGCGGCGCGCAACCTTGGGCGAAAGTCGATCGGCGTCGAGATGGAGGAAAAGTACTGCGAGTTGATCGCCAAGCGCCTCCAGCAGCAGACATTCGACTTCGGGGCGATCGCATGAAGCCCGAACTCGTAGACGCCATAGCCAAGTCCCTCGCCTCAGTCGGCGGCGCTTATGTCTACGTGGCCGCCGTGTTCAAGCACCAGAACGCTGAGGCTGACTGATGGCGAAGGACGACAGGCTCTACGGCAAGTTCACCCAGGACTTCGCTGACAACCCGAAAATCCTGCCCCTGTCTGATGCTGCGTTCCGGTGCCTGGTCGAGGCGACGCTCTACTCGCGCCGCATGCTCACCGATGGATTCCTAGCGACTCGCTTAGCCACCGCTAAGTGGTCGCTAGCCGCCTTGGGTGAATTGGCTACGAATGACCCACTAAAACCGTCATTTTTGGCGGTCGATGGGGGCTGGATGATCCACGATTACGCCGAACATCAGGACACGAAGGCCGAAGTTGAGGCCCGTCGATCACGCAACGCGGCCAATGGTAGCAAGGGCGGGATAGCCCGCGCTAAGCGAGTCGCTAGCAAGTCGGTTAGCGAAATCCAAGCAGAGACAGAGACAGAGACAGAGACAGAGACAACTACTTCTAACGAAGTAGTAAAAGAGAGACCCGCTACGCGCGGATCTCGTCTCTCTCCCGACTGGATGCCATCTGCTGCGTCTGTTGCAACGGCGAAGAAGGACGCACCGAACGTCGACCACCGGGCCGAGCACGCGACGTTCATCGACTACTGGATTGCCCAACCCGGGCAGAAGGGTGTCAAGACGAACTGGGAGTCCACGTGGCGCAACTGGATGCGGCGGAAGCAAGGCGACGCCAAGCCCAAGCGCGGCAACACCGAATGGGCACTGCGCCCGACCAAGGCCGACCAGAACGCGGCCGAGTTTCAACGAATCTACGGAGGTGGAAATGAACGAGCCGGAAGCATTCAAGCTATTGACGCTGGCCTCAGCGCGTGACAACCGCACAGTGTCTCAGTCCGTCGCAATGGTGTGGGCGGATGACCTCGAACGGGTGACGCTCGAGGATGCCGTGGGCGCGCTGAAGCTGCACTACCAGGAGCGCCCGGACGTGTGGCTGCAACCGGGGCACGTGATCGCCGGCGCACGCCGTGTGAGGGATCGCAGGGAACGCCAAGAGCGCATCGACGCACCGAGAGCCCTCACCGGCAACGTCATCACCTTGGACCGGGCCAAGTTCGAGCGCGACACCCAGGCGTCCATCGAGAAGCACCGGGCCGAGAAGGCGGCGAGGTCGTGAGCGTGCAGATAAGCATCAATGTCCCCGACGCCCAGTACCGGTTGCTCCTGGCCCACGCGAAGACCCGTCACGTCGAGACTCACCACCTCATCGAGCAGTTGGTGTCCAAGGCACTCACCCCGTCGCAGCAGTCACTTCGCGACCAGCTGCGCCACAACATCCGTCAGCTCCACTCCACCGGCCGCACTGACCGGCAGATCGCCGAGGCGCTCGACGAGAAACGCTCGCGGGTGTCTTACCACCGAGCAGACATGCAACTCCGCTCCCACGATCCCCGTGGGCGCAAACCACTACCGAAAGCGAGCAAGTAATCATGGCCGGCGAAACCGTAATCACTGTCATTGGCAACCTCACGAGCGACCCGGAGCTGCGTTACACGCAGAACGGGCTCGCGGTGGCGAACTTCACCATCGCATCCACCCCGCGGCACTTCGACAAGGCGACGAACGAGTGGAAGGACGACGAAGCACTGTTCCTGCGCGCATCCGTCTGGCACGAGTTCGCCGAGCACGTGGCCGGCAGCCTGACGAAGGGCTCCCGCGTCATCGCCAGCGGCCGCCTGAAGCAGCGCTCCTACGAAACCAAGGAGGGCGAGAAGCGCACGTCGTTCGAGTTGGAGGTCGACGAGATCGGCCCGTCGTTGAGATACGCGACGGCTTCACTCACTCGGGCGAGCTCCGGTGGGGGTAGCGCGGGGCAGCGTGGGGGCACCAGCGGCGCGGCAGATGAACCGTGGGCAGCAACCCAGAATGCGGCGCCGAACGCTCAGGCGGGCGCACAGGGCTTAGGAGGTGGCGACGTGTGGAATGCGCCGGGCAATGCAGATCAAGAAATACCGTTCTGACCTGCGATTTAGCTGGAAATTAGAACGTGTTTCAGCTAAAATAAGAACGTCCCCGCAGCGTGTTGGAAGCACGCGGCGGGGACTGACCCCCACAAATCGACTTCACCGATTGGAGGGCTTCATGGATTCTACCCATGCCGCCTCAAGCAACCACCGCCACCCCGACGGATGGAACACAGTTCCGGTCCCCGAGCGCGTGGCGCAGAGAGCAATCACCCGCGTAGTCAAGCAGGAAGACGGGTGCTGGATTAGCACGTACTCCATCGGCACCCACGGATACGCCCAGGTCGGATGGCAGGACGGCGGGGTGCGGGGGCTGGTTCTGGCGCACAAGGCCGCGTGGGTTGCCGTCAATGGGCAAGTACCCATGGCCATGACACTCGACCACACCTGCAAAGTGCGGCCATGCGTGAACCCCGCTCACCTTCGGCTTCTGCCGAACATCGAGAATGCCCGCCGCAACCAGGGAGACGACTTCCCCATGGGCGGGTGTCGCCACGGCCACCCGAACTCGGACCTGATGCGCATGGCAAGGCGCACTAAGTCTGGTGAGCGCCGCTGGGGCGTCACGTGTCGCCAGTGCATGAAAGACAGTCAGGCCCGATGGACCGCTGCAAACCCCAACGGGCACCGCGATGCCCAACTCCGCTACGCCGAGAAGAAACGAAAGGCAGCCTAATGGCGCACCCAAGATGGCCCGGATTCAACACGAAGACCGGAAACCCCCCGTTCGACAACCAGAGCCGGAACATGAACACCTACATGTACCGCTACGTGAGGTCGCACTTCAAGCTGGCCGGCGTCGTCGGGCGCAAGCGGAAGAAGAAGCTCACCCGCGTAGAGGGCGGCAACCTCTGCAAGCTCTATGCCGCTGTGTACCGCGACACCGTGCGGAAGCACAAGGCCGCCTGATGGCTACCTACATCGTCGGCCAGATCGACGGCCGCCACTCCCCCGAAACCCAGGGCAAGGACCCGGCACCCACGGAGCATCGGTGTGCGGACTGCTACGGCCCCTACGGTCTCAGCGCCATTCCCTGCCCCAACGCTCCGGGTGCCGTTCGCGCCCGGGCGTTCCTTGCCACACGAGAACAGATCAACCGAGACAAGAAGGGCAAATCATGAGTACCAACGAGGAACGGGATGCGCTGGCGCAACGGATCTGGGAAACCTCCCGGGCTGACGAGGGCAGCATTTCCGTGATGGGCGCGAACGTCGTCGCGGATGCGCTGATCTCGGCAGGCTACGCCCGAGAGGTGACCAACCAGCCGCCCGGGTTCACCCTCGCGGGGTGGCACGTGGACGCGACGCTGGACGCTGGCACGGATCACATCACCAACCCGCGCCAGTACGTGGTCCAGTGCGAGTGGTGCCGGGCCGTCTTCTGGGGGCCGCGCAAGGCTGACGCGATGATGCAGATGGAGGCTCACCGCGAGGATATGTACGACGCGAACGAGCGCGAGCGTGAGGTCAGGCGCTTCACCCCCACCCCCGCAGGGAGCGAGACGTGAGCGAGCACAGCGATCTGAGCAAGGTCATCTTCAGCAGCAGGGAATCAGATCACTGGGGTTATGACGCCCCGGAGATCATGAGCATCTGCGAGAGGCTGGCGACCCACATCCTGGCGGCGGGCTACACGAAGAAGCCGCGCACGGTGACCACCGTCGAGGAACTGGACGCGCTGCCACACGGGAGCGTCGTCATGAGCGTTAGCGACGGCGAGACAGTCGTGGCGCGAAAACCGCCACTTGGTGCGTACTCGCCACCCACTGGCGGGTTCTGGGAGAAGGTCGGCTCCGAACTGGGAACGCTCGCGGAGGACATCATCTGGGACGGCCCCGCCACCATCATCTACACCCCCACCGACGCAGGGAGCGAGACGTGAGCGCCCGGGCTGCCGACAAATGCCTGCAGTGTGACGAGACGCGGGGTGCGATCCGCAACGAGCAGTTGATCTGCGGCACGGTCGACTACTACGGCGAACTCGGAGATGAGTGGCCCCGGCACCGGTTCAAGCCGTTCACCGTGGCCGAGCTCGCTGAGCAAGCCCGCATCGAACAGGCGATGGCTGAGCACTACGCCGGGATGGCGGAGTTCTTCAACGCCGAGGCCGCACGCATGAACGCCCTATGCGCGGAGTACGAAGCCGAGCACGGCCGCCAACCGACGTACGAGGAGACGTGGGCGCTGGGCTGGCACGAAACGCCCACGCCCACCCCCCACCCGCCGTCTCCCGCCACAGGAGCAGACAACCGTACAACCACGCACACGACGCCTGAAACGGGCGCAGGAGACGAAGGAGAGAGCAATGGCTAGGGTCACGATCAACCTCGACACCAAAGATGGCGACTTTTCCATCAACCTCGATTGGCCCGAAGTCATGCGCTGGGGAGAGGACAACGACGTGCCGCGCCTCGATCGGCTCGTTGACGAAGCCGTGACCCGGCTCAAACGGGCGTACACACCAGAGCGCCCCGTAGGCGCAGAGAGTGAGCAGGGACGATGAGCGTAGTCATGGACGTGACGGGGGTCGAGCTTCGCCGCGATCCCGCCACCGACGAGTACGTGTGCGGGTACGTCGGGTTCGGAAGCGAGCGCGCGGAGCTGAGGACGAAGAACCCAGTGCACCTCGGGTTCTGCTACAACCCAGAACGCCGCTTCGGCCTCGTCTGGGATCTCGCCTTCGGCTACGTCTCCGGGTTCCCGGTCAAGGCGCTGCTCTGGTTCGCCCTCACCCGATCACTGCCCACCGAGGCAATGCAGAAGCGCATTCGGGCGTGGGAGCTCAAGACCGGCAGGTTCGACTCTCGCATGTACGAGATCGTTCTCGGCGGGCAGGTCAGCATTCACGAGATCAGGAACGCCATGGCAGGGAGGGAAGTATGATTACTCTGCTCGAATCGGTGGACCTGCTCACCAAGCCCCGCGTCTCGAAGGTGGTCCAGTCCAACGAGGCCGGGATCACCTGCACCTCACCCGTCGAATTGCCCCCGCTGCTCGACGCGCTCGACGAGGCGATTCGCTCGAACATGGGCGGCACCACCTCGGGAGGCTCCGACCCCGCCACCAGATCATTGGTGGACGCCGGCGCACTGATGAAGCTGATGCAGATCAGCTCCACCGTCATGAGCTGGTGCCGAAGCGTGGATGCGGTGATCGACAAGCAATCGATGACGGTCACGCTCCGGCGCTGGTACGTGAAGTTCAACGAGTGCCAGCACGAAGACGGCATGGTCAACTGGTACGCCAACCAGATCGTGAAGTGGGAGGGTCAGATCTTAGCCCTGCTCGACCCGCCGAAGGAGAAGGATCTGCCCCAGCACTGCCCGTCATGCGGCGCCGGGGAATGGTGGGACCCGAAGACCAAGGAGCGCTACTACCGGCCCCTGGTCATCAAGTACCGGCCCGACTCGCCCAGCATGACCGACGACGCAACTGGTGTCTGCCGGGCATGCGGCGAGACGTGGAAGGCTAGGGAGCTGCAATACGAGCTCGAACTTGCTGAACAGGTCCAAGAAACAGCCTGACGACACGCCGATGAAATCAGGTGGACAAACGCTCTCGTGAGGGCATAAGATGAGGGTGCGCTCCAGTAGTGCGCCTACTTCGCAGAGAAAGGGCCTCAGTCTTCGGATTGAGGCCCTTTTTTTGTGCCCAAATCTTCCCCATGTAGCCACACCCGCTCACCAACTGAAGGCCAGCGCCAAGCGCCGAGCCCATAACCCAGGCGGTCGACGGCTCACATTGGGGAACCCTTCGCAACACCCGTCAATCGAATCAGCTAAGGAGGCCGCATGAGCAAGGGCACCATGACACTGCAGCCGGCCTTGCACCGTGCGCAGATCGAGCTCGACAAGATGCCCGCGAACGCCGTGATTCTCGATTCCTACGGCCATGCGTGGCAGCAGGGCGGCACCCCCGGACGCGGTGTGGCAAGCGGCTACTGGTACCGGGCATTCGGTGACGACACCGAAGTCTCATCGTTCGAGCTTGCACAGCGCGGGCCGATCAAGCGCATGAAGGTCTAGCGCACCCCAACACTTCCGCGTCGTAGCCCAACCCAACCAGTTAGACCTCACACGCCGACGCCGGAAACATCGCGAGCGGGTGACTGGAACAACTGAAAGCAAACAGGGTGCGGCGCGGGACCGACTTCCGCCATCCAAGCGTCAACGCTGCCCGCATTCAGCGAAGGACGCCCCAAGGCCCGGATTCTGTACGGGCTGGCGCACCTGCGCGAGGGTGGCGGAACAAACGCTTCGAGAGGACCTGCGATGAGCCTGCTCAGTGAGTACGAAGACGCACTCCGGGCCCTCCTCGCGGAGAACGACGACGACGGCGACCCCATCGTGGCCTACGTCACCTACGTCATCACCACCGACGCAGAGACCGGCGAACGCGAATACCCCAACGTCCTCACCCCAGCAGGGCAACGGGCATTCATCACCCGCGGACTCCTCGCCCAGGCAATGGACGACGTGATCGCCGGCGCCATGCCCACCGTCACGTTCGTAGACGCTGAGTATGACGAAGGTGATGAAGCCGATGCCTGAGCGCACGCTTTACCCGTGTGGGACCTGCGGGAGTGAAGCGACATCGCCTCTCCAGGCTGCCGAGTGCTGCGATCCGGCCGACATCTGACCGTTCCGACGCTCCAAGGTCTCCAGAAACACGGGGTTAGACCACCCCGCCAGAACGAAAACCCCGTAAAGACGCGGGAGTGACCAATTCGACCCGAGGCCCAGCCTCTCCCGTAGCGTCCAGGCGGCGCACATCGAGGTGATGACCAATGGCACTCACCGACGCCCAGCGAGACGAGATCCTCTCCCTGCACGACAAGGGGCTAGCCCGCAACGAGATCGCCCGTCAAACCGGTGTCAGTGCAGGATCAGTCACCAACGTCTGCGCAGCGAATGACCGCACCTTTGACCGGTCAAGCACAAAAGACGCACAAGCGGCCCGCTCGGTGGATCTCGCTGACGCCCGGCTCACTCTTGCCCATCGGCTCAACACCGCGGCGAACGACATGCTTGACATGATCGACAAGCCCTTCACGGTGTTCAACTTCGGCGGGAAGGACAACACCTTCGCTGAGGCGACACTGGACTCGGCGCCTGTTGAGGCTCGGCGCACGATCGTCACGTCCGCGGCCATCGTGTTCGACAAGCTCACGAAGGTGCTCGAGAAGGACACCTCAGGCGTGATCACGGCGAACTCGCTGGTGGATGCGCTCATTGCAGGGTTCGAGGCTCAGGACGTCACCGATGTTGAGTAGCCCGAGCCTGTCTCGCAAGCAGATCTCGTCCATCGTGCGGTCGAAGCTGCGCAAGATCGCCCTGTGGGTCGGCGCTGTCTCTGGCGGCAAGACCATCGCGGCTAACTTCGCGTTCCTGATCGCTGTGCGTGAGGCGCAAGGGACCGGCCTGATCGTCATCGTCGGCAAGACGCTGCAGACCATCGAGCGCAACATCATCGACCCGCTGCAGCAGGTGGAACTCTTCGGCGCGTTGGCCGGCCAGGTGCTACACACACGAGGGTCGAACACTGCGACCATCCTCGGCCGTGAAGTGCACCTTGTCGGCGCCAACGATGCCCGCTCTGAGGAGAAGATCCGCGGCGCGACGATCGAGATCGCCTACGTCGATGAGGCGACCCTGCTACCTGTGGGCTTCTGGGAGATGCTGCTGACTCGTCTGCGCGTCCCCACTGCTCGACTCCTCGCCACGACCAACCCGGGCTCGTTCAACCACTGGCTGCGTCAGCAGTACATGCTCAACGCCGACGCGAAGAACATGATCGTGTTCGAGTTCGTCATGGACGACAACCCCTCGCTCACCGCCCAGTATGTGGCTGACATGAAGGCCTCGTTCACCGGGGCGTTCTACGACCGGTTCATCCTCGGCAAGTGGTCGAACGCTGAGGGCGCGATCTTCGACATGTGGGATCCGGCGAAGCACACGATCCCGTGGGCCGACCTGCCCCCCATGCGCAAGCTCATCGCGGTCGGCATCGACTACGGCACCACGAACCCCACAGCTGCTCTCATGCTCGGCATGGCGACGCAGACCGACCTGTACGGCAAAGAGCACTCGAAGCTGTACCTCGTCGACGAGTGGCGTTACGAGTCCATCGCGGAGAAGCAGAAGCTCACCGACGTCGAACTCTCACGCCGGCTGCGCAGATGGCTCGCTGACCCTCACCTGCCGGCCAACCAGATGCAGCTCACCCCCGACTACATCGTGCTCGACCCGTCTGCCGCATCCTTCCGGGTGCAACTGCAGCAGGACGGGCTGCTCTCCACACAGGCCGACAACGACGTGCTCAACGGCATTCGTACGGTCGCCTCAGTGCTGTCTGCCGGGAAGCTGCTCGTCACTGAGCGCTGCCCTGGCTGGCAGAAGGAAGTCACCGAGTACGTGTGGGATGCGAAGTCATCTGAGAAGGGCGAGGACAAGCCCGTCAAGGCCAACGACCACTCGCAGGACGCCGCACGCTACGCCCTGCAGACCACCGAATCCATCTGGCGCCAACACGTGAAGCTCGCCGCCTAACCCACTCTGAACGGAGTACACATGGCCTCCGAATCAGACCAGTTCCCGCCCGCCCCGTTCGACCTCGCCGCGGCCCGCTACAGCGAGCACGACGCCTGGTGGGCAGGTGATATGGAGTTCCTGCAGAAGCTCTACGCCGGCGTCGGCACGGCCACGCACACCGTCAAGGGTCGTGCGTACAAGGGCGGCGTGCTCGGCAACCTCGCGAAGATGTGGGTGGGCCAGCCCGTCGTCGAGGGCGAGGATCGTGCGCGCATGCACGTTGGTGTGCCCGCTGTGCTCGCCCGGCTCTCGGCCACGCTGCTCGTCGGCGAGGGTGTGAAGATCGCCTACGGCAAGCCCGACGACGTGGTGGTGGACAAGGACAAGCCGTGGGTTCACCCCGGCCAGGCGCGCCTCGACGTCATCATGCAGTCCGACGAGACCAAGGCCGAACTGCTCAAGTCTACCGAGCAGGCTGCGGCGCTCGGCGGTGGGTTCCTCGCTGTCACCTGGAACGCCCGCCTGCGCTCGCACGTGCGCATCCGCAGCTATGCGGCCGACTGTGCCATCCCCGAGTTCCAGGACGGCATCCTCACCAGCGTCACCCTGTGGACCGAGCACGTGCACGGCAATGACGTGTTCCGGCTGCTCGAGCGGCACGACCGCGGCTTCATCTCGTTCACCCTGCACAAGGGCGGCACGAAGACCCTCGGCCCTGTGGTGCCGCTGGGCTCCCTCGCGGAGACAGCGCACTACAACGGCCTGCGCACACAGGGCGAGCTTGACATGGCGATCGAAGACCCCACCTCGTGGGACGAGACGGTCATCGTCGCCACCGGTGTCGACGAGCTCGCGGTGGTCTACTACCCGAACCTGCCTCAGATCGAGTGGCGCCGCATGGGTGTGCTCGCCAACCTGGGCCGGTCGGACTTCGCGGGCAAGGAGCCGCTGTTCGACAAGATCGACAAGTGGTGGTCCTCGTTGGACATCGACTTCGACCTGGGCAAGGGCCGCATCACCGCCCCCGAGGCGTACCTCGAGAACATGGGGCGCGGCAAGGGCGGCAAGCTCGACATCGAACGGACCGTTTACTCGGGCCTGGAGGCGTTGGGCAAGTCCAGCGACTCGCTGAGTTCGCAGCTGACCATCTCGCAGTTCGACATCCGCTACGAAGAGCACCTCGCAGCGATCGCGGCCATCAAGCACGAGATCGCCAACGAGTGCGGCATCTCCCCCGCCCACCTCGGCCTGAAGGCCGAGCAGGGCGCGAAGACGGCCACGGAGGTCACCGCCGACTACACCGAGTCGGAGGCCACCCGCGACCAGAAGGCGCTCTACCTCAAGCCGGCGCTCGCACGGCTCGCCCAGGTGGCTCTCGCCATCGACGGCACCGTGTTCCCCGCTGAGGGCGGCAAGTTCTACGACGAGCTGCCCGATGTGACGTTCGCCCCGGTGTCGCAGATGGACCCGGAGAAGATCGCCCGCATCGTCGGCCTTCTCGACGTAGCCGGTGCTGCTTCGACCCGTCAGAAGGTCATGGACGTCCGTCCTGACTGGGATGAGGGCAAGGTCGACGAAGAGGTCAAGCTGATCCAGGAGGAGCGCGGCATGGGGCCCGAGGCTGATCCCACGCTCATCACTGGGCCACTGGACGAGGCTAACCCCGCTGCACCCGACGTTACAGATTGACTCGCGGTGTATATGCATCGAGGCAGCATCCGTGCTAGCTTGGTGTATATACACCAAAGGAGATCACAGTGAGCGTAGTTGGATTCAAGGCGTCGAATCATCCCCAGCAGATCGGCAAGCGCGGCGCGCTGGACGAAGTGGACGATCGCGGCACGCACCCGATCAACTTCGACCCGTGGAACGAGCGGTTCGGCGGCTTCACGCTCGATGCCGCCGCTGCCGCGCACAACGCGAAGTGCGAGCGCTACTTCACCCGCGCCGACGACGGGCTCATGCAGCCGTGGACCGGTGAGCGCGTCTGGTGCAACCCGCCCTACTCTGATCTGTACTCGTGGGTGGACAAGGCGTGGACCGAGTACCCGGAGACGCGCGGAATCGTCATGCTGCTCCCCGCCAACCGTGTCGAGCAGAAGTGGTGGCAGGAGCTCGTGGAACCCTTCCGCGACCGGCCCAACTCACCGCTGACCGTCGAGTTCCTGCCGGGTCGTCTCCGGTTCATCAAGGCGGGCCAGACGGAGATCGGGCCGAATGAGCGCCCACCGTTCGGCTGCGCGCTCCTCATTTGGGGTCGCGATCAGATGGGGGCCATGGTATGAGCGCCTACGACATCCCAGCCGCGATCCTGGTCGGACTCGCGGTGGGAGCGCTGGTGTCGATGCTCATGTACAAGGACGACCGAAGGGACGACGTCTAGTGGCGGCCTTCGAGGTCTTCACGCCTGCGACAATGAAGGCCATGCCCAACAAGCCCAAGACCCCGCTGCGTTCCATCCGCATCTCGGACGAGCTATGGGAAGCCGCTCAGCAAAACGCGGCTGCTGAAGGCCGCACGGTCAGCGAGGTCGTACGCGAGGCACTCGAACGGTACAACGCTCGCAGGAGCGCCACCAACCGCGCTACGAAGGCGCAATAGCATCGGGGGTCCGGATGGCTCTTTTCGCCCCGGACCCCAACATCAGCGCCGAAGACCTCATTTCCGACCTCGGCCGCACCCTGGCCGAGAGGTACCAAACCGCCGAGGACACGCTGCTCCGGGCTGTCGCAGTCCGGGCGTACCGGGATGTGGAGCTGCAGGCCAAGCTCAACGCGGCGGTCGCTGCCGGGTCGGATCGGGTCGCCGGTCTTCGGTACGCGATCGACCGCAACCGGGCGCTCGCTGAGCTTGACGGTCACCGGGCGCGCTCACTCCGCGAGCTTCGACTCCTGGCGCTCACCACGGCGGATGCGCTCAGGGCGGAAAACCTCGCCAGGGACGTTATCAGCGCCGCTACCACCCAGGGGGAAGCGGAGGCTGCTGCACGGCTCTCCATGGCCCGCAGGCTGCCCGCACGGACCACACTGAACGGCACGGCCACACAGGCGACAGCGGCTACACAGCTTTCGCTCCAGTCCAGCCTTGAGATCCTGAACCAGAGGATCACCCGACTGCCCGTCGATGCGTTCCAGCGCATCGTCGCCATGAACTCGTCCAACGTGCTCCTCGGTGTGCAGACGAAGCTCCAGGCGCAGAACGCCAACGTGCAGCAGTTCCTCTCCGAGGGCATCCAAGGCTTCACCGACCGGGGCGGACGCAACTGGCGCATCGGTACGTACGCCGAGATGGCCGGCCGCACCACCGTCGCACGGGCGTTCAACGATGCCGGCGTGTGGCGGATGCAGCAGTCGGGCATCAACCTCGTCACCGTGCAGGGCAGTGACTCGTCGTGTGCGAAGTGTGCACCGTGGGTCGGCAAGATCCTCTCCACGGACGGCACGACGGGCACGGTCATCCTGCCGCACGCCACGCAGGACACCGAGGTCACGGTCAACATCGCCGGGACCACGGATGGCGCGCGCAACGCAGGCCTCATGCACCCGAACTGCTCGCACAAGTTCACCGCGTACCTGCCCGGCCTGTCGATCCCGCAAGCCGGGTTCGAGTACGACCCGAAGGCCGAGTGGGCACGCACAAGGCAGCGCGAGCTCGAGGTCGACATTCGCGCTGCCAAGCGCAAGCAGGCCGCTGCGGGCGACCCGGTGACTGCACAGCGCGCTAAGGCGAAGATCCGGGCCAAGCAGGCCCAACTTCGAGAACACCTCAACCTCACCGGCAGAAAAAGGAATTCGGCGCGCGAGGCCCTGTCGTTCGCAGATGGGCGGTAGCCTAGAAGTACAAGCGGCCCCCAAGGTGTTGTAGCACCGAGGAGGCCTTTCGACCTACCGATTGAGGCGGTGGCCGACATGGCCAACAGTACCAAGTCCTGCACGAAGTGTGGCGAGTCCAAGTCCCTGGATGCGTACAGCAAGAACCGGCAGCGCAAAGACGGTCACGAATCCCAGTGCAAAGCGTGCAGGTCGGCCGCATTCGCCGCATGGCGCCTCCTGAACATGGACAAGCGCCGGGAAGACCAGAAGGCATGGTACGCCGCCAACCCGGGCGCGAAGGCGCAGCACGACCGCGACTACCGGGCGAACCACCTCGAAGAGGAACGCGCTCACCACGCATCCTGGTACGCGGCCAACCGGGAAGCCTCGATCGCCGCCGCAACTGCATGGGTGCGGGCTAACCCGGACAAGCTCAAGGCCGCTCGCGACCAGCCTCACCGGAAAGCGACCAAGAGTGCAAGTGACCGCGCCTACAGGCGTGCCCACCTCGCCGAGACGGCTGCTGTGACGCTTGCATGGAAGCTGGCGAACCGCGACAGGGTGCGCGTGCTGACCAGTAGGCGGAAGGCGCTCAAGCGGGATGCCCCCGGACACTCGACGATCGCGCAGGTAGCCGCTCGCGTCGCCTACTACGGCGGCAAGTGCTGGATGTGCGGTGCCGCATGGCAGGGCATCGACCATGTGAAGCCGCTGAGCAAGGGTGGATCGAACTGGCCATCGAACCTGAGGCCAGCTTGCACTAGCTGCAACAGCAGCAAGAAGGCGACGTGGGAATCCCCCGGCGTCACAGTGCCTGCCCTCGTGAAGCTCAACCTCGCCGCCTGACCAATCCCCCACCAACAAGCCCCGCAGTTCGCTCTGCGGGGCTTTTGCGTGCCCCGCGGCTGACGGCCGCTGACTCGTCGAGATGGGTCGGAATCTGGCCCTCTCGGATGTCGCGCTGTGGATTCCTACAAAGGAATTCCGAGTAGCACACGTGTCAACCCGTGGACTAAATCAAATACTCAGTATGCAATTAGCTCGCTGAGGTCAGATTCCGACCCACCTCGACGACCAACACACTCACCCCGCTCTGCCTGCACAGGGCGGGGTGGGTTCGCATCGGCGCAGGGCCGGTGCTTCATCCAACAGCGTCCAGGTGGCGCAGAGGAGCACACAGTGAACATCAAGACCAGCACCATCCCCGTCCGCGCCGACATCGACGGCCTCGCGGTCATCGGCCGCACCCGCCACGCCCTCATGGGCATCCGCTACGGCGAAGGCGAGGGCGGCGACGAGGGCGGCCAGCAGCAGCAGAACGACCAGGGCGGCGACAACGCACCGTGGACGAAGGAGAACTTCGACCCTGAGCGCGCCTTCCGCCTCGTCGAGAACCTGCGCGCCGACGCTGCCGCCGCGAAGACCAAGACGGACGCCGCGATCCAGGCTGCAGCCGACAAGGCGCAGAAGGACACGCTGGCCCAGTTCGCCAAGCTCCTCGGCGGCGGCGAGCAGGAGGAAACCGACCCGGTGAAGCTCGCGGCCAAGGTCACCGACCTGACGTCGAAGATCACCGAGAAGGACGGCGACCTCACCAAGGCGCAGGCGTCGGTCAAGGCCGGCCAGCTCTCCACCGCCGTCGCCATCCTATCCCACGGCCTCGGCGGATCCGCACGCCTCCTCCTCGCCAACGAGGACTTCAAGACTTCCATCGCCTCGGTAGAACCGACCGATGAAGCGGCCATCACGGCCAAAATCAAAGCTGCAATCCAGGCGAACGCAGCGCTTAAGACCACCCCGCCGAGCTCAGGCAGCACGGATCACCAGGGTGGGCAGGTCCCCGACCTCGAGAAGCAGCTCGCTGCAGCGACGAAGGCCGGCGACATGCAACTCTCCATCACTCTCAAGCGCCGCATCGCCGACGCCAAACGCTCATAAGGAGCACACATGCCCGGTATCACTGGTCAGAGTACGACCTACAACCTGCCCAACTTCGTCGGTGAACTGTTCCAGGTCACCCCCGAATCCACCCCGCTGCTCTCCGCAATCGGCGGTCTCACTGGCGGCGTGTCCGTCAAGACCGTGGAGAAGGAGTGGCAGTTTGAGGACCTCCGTGACAGCGACCAGAACGTCGCTCTCGAAGGTGCCAACGCACCCCAGGGTCAGGCTCGCGTCCGCGCGAACGCGACCAACATCGCCGAGATCCACCACTCCGCAGTGGAGACCAGCTACACCAAGCAGGCCACCCCGCAGAAGACGACCACCGCGGGCGTCGCCGGCGAGAACCCGGTCACGAGCGAGCACGACCACCAGGTGCTGCTCGAGCTCAAGGCCATCGCCAAGGACGTGAACCACGCGTTCTGGAACGGCGAGTACCAGAAGCCGGTCGACAACACGACCGTGCGGAAGACTCGCGGCCTGCTCCAGGCGATCGCCACTAACCGTGTCATCTACGGCAACGCGGAGATCCTCGCCACCGCGGCGACGGACACCATCACCGGCACTCACTCGCTGAGCGTCGGCGACAAGGTGATCTTCACCAGCCGTGGTGCTTCGGGCGCCGTGGTCATCGGCCGCGTGTACTTCGTGCAGTCGGTCGCCACCACCGTGTCGTTCAAGGTCGCTGCGACCGTGGGCGGCGCTGCCATCATCATCGGCACCGCGACCGGCGTCAAGGTCATCCCGGTGTCCTCGGCCGCCCCGACGCTGGACACGTACAACACGCTGTTCCAGAAGGCGTACGACAACGGCGGACTCGGCGACGTGGTTTCGGCCACCATCGCCGTGAACTCCTCGCAGAAGCGCAACCTGACCGCGACCTACGCGGCCGCGTACGGCAAGGCCAACCCCATGGCCGGCACCCGCAACGTCGGCGGGGTGAACCTGACGACCATCGAGACTGACTTCGGCACGCTGAACATCATGCTCGACCGTCAGCTGCCCCAGGATGCTCTCGCGATCGTCTCGCTGGAGCAGCTCGCGCCGTTCTTCCTCGAGGTCGACGGCAAGGGCCACTTCTTCGAGGAGCCCCTGGCGAAGGTCGGCGCTGCTGACCGGACCCAGATCTACGGCGAGATCGGCCTGGAGTACGGCAACGAGAAGGCTCACGCCCAGCTGCGTGGCCTGCCCGTGTTCGCCTAGCAATACCTGCTGGTCCCGAGGCGTCTTCCACCGCTTCGGGGCCGGCACTTGGAGTGATAGCTCAGAGGCCAGAGCTGCGGATTCCAAACCCGCCGGTCGCAGGTTCGACTCCTGCTCACTTCGCAACCCCATCCACCACGCCGAGGAGGCACATCATGGCCCGCGTACTCCACCCCCAGCCCCAGGTCGGCATCGTCACGGATCGTCTCGGCGGCATCGAGTTCACCGATGGTGTGGCCGAGGTCGACCTGAGCGACAAGCCGATCCTCTCGGCCGCGCTGGTTCAGCACGGCTACACGGTCGAGCTGACCCCCGACGCCGATGGGATGTTCGAGGTGTGGCTCGGCGACGAGAACAGCACCGTGGACCCGCTCCCGCCGCTGCCCGATGCGGTCGAGGGCGAGCCGCGCGTCTACGAGGAGTTCACGCTCCCCAAGCCCCGCCGCACCCGGAAGGCCTAACCATGGCCCAGCGCGTCTACGCGACCAGCGCCGACTACGGCAACCTCGCCGAGGAGCCCTTCGATGGTGACCCCATCAAGCTCGGCAAGCGGCTCCGGTCCGCGTCCATTGAGGTCGAGGGGCTGACCAGTCTCTCCCGGTTCAACGTGGACAGCGACGGGTACCCCACCGACGCCGACGTGTCCGACGCCTTCACCGAGGCCACGGTCGCCATCGTCGAGCACTGGGAGATCACGGACGACCCGACCGGCGCCGAAGCCCAGCAGGGCGCGGTGAAGATCGGCTCTGTGTCGCTCGGCACCACGTCGTCGAACCAGACGGCCGCGAGCCCGCGCGACAAGCTCACCACCCGCATCGGTGAGAAGGCCGTCGCCATCCTCAGCAACGCGGGCCTCCTGACCGCCATCATCTCGCACACGTAGGAGGTCCCTGTGGCTCGTCTGCGCGCACGACACCTCCCCCACCGCATCGACATCACCCGGCTGACCGGCGAGGGCGCAGAGGGGCCAGTCTGGGCTGCTCCGGTGCTCTCCCGGCCCGCGTACGTCGAGCAGAAGTCGAAGCTGATCGTGGATCGGCGCTCAACGTCCTCCACCGCCGGCGCCGAGGTCACGAGCAGCGAGTTCATCGTCATCCTCACCGACGACGACGTGCTGCCCGGCTCGCAGGTCACCGTCTACAAGGGCACCCCGCGGGAACGCACAGCGGATGTGCTCTCGTCAGCGTTCTACTCCTACCCGCGCACACCCTCGCACGTCGAGCTCTACCTGTAGGAGGCGACGATGGGCGTTCGCATTGACGTAGACCTGTCCAGCCACTTCCCCAGAATCACAGACGGCATCCTGGCGGGGTTCGTGCGCGGGCAGAACATGGCCGCCGAGGAACTCGTCAAGCTGTCGGCTGCGCGTGCGCCGATGGACGACGAAGGCACGCTCGTTGGGAGCATTGCCGCGGTCCACGCCGACAACCCTGGCGAAGACGCCGGAGTCATCGCGGATACCCCGTATGCCCAGCGATGGCATGAAGACGGCGCGCTCGTCGACTCCCTCGGCCGCCGCTACCCCGGCAACTCCGACTTCCAGAACAACCGAACCTCGCACTACTTCTCCGGCCCAGCCGAAGAGAACAAAGACGAGCTCGGCAAGATAATCGCAATGGAGGCAGGACGTGGTTGATCCAATTTCCCCCAACGTCACCCTGCGGCGAGCCCTGGCCCAGTACATCCACGACCAGGGCATGGGCGTGTACAAGCCCACCGCGCCGTACGTCAGCGGTGAGCGAGGCATCTACACCACCGGCAACATGCCCACCGTCGCGGGATCGGACAACGCCCTGGTGCTGCGTTCCCTCGCCTCAGTATCCACCGGCCGCGCCGACATGCTCTATCGCGTGCAGATCGAGTCCCGCATCAAGGGATCGGGCATCGACGCGGAGAACCTCGCCGCTGGCCTGAACCTGATCCTCGACCAGCAGCAGAACACGCCTCCGGGACTGCACATCGCATGGTGCTCGCTGTACTCATACCTGCCGCTCAGCGCCGATTCTTCCGGCCGCAACGGCGGGTTCCAGACCTTCTCATTCATGGGCCGCCGCGGCCTGTAACCCACCCCCACAATCCAGCGTCACCCACCCGGTGGCGCTTCCTGGCGACCCGCCAGACCCACGGCCCACCTGGGCCTCGCCCACAATCTAAGGAGTCCCACGTGGCCGATCCGACCCTGTATGACACGACCGTCCAGACCGCAGGAACCCTCGCGCTCGCGCACGAGAAGATCCTGCAGTTCAAGCGCAGCGGCACGTTCGCCAACATCACCGGCGACCTCAACAACGTCACCGCCGTGCCCACCAAGATCACCGCCCAGCGCGAGAACTACGGCAACAAGGGCCGCACGTCCGAGCGCAAGCTGGGCGACAACTGGGTGATCACCTTCGACGCCGAGGCCGTTCGAGACAACACCGGGGCCATCGCCCAGGCGTGGCTCATTGACCTGCTCAACGTCGCCAAGGCCAGCGGGTCCAGCAACCTCGCCGACTTCCAGCTGTTCGACGCGAAGGACCCCGCACTGGGAGCCATCGAGGGCAGCTTCACCGTCGAGGTGGCCGACCTCGCCACCGGGTTCGCCGACAAGGGCGGGTACAAGTTCACGCTCACCTCCGATGGTGTCGTGCGCCAGATCACGTCGCCCATCAACGGCTCGGGCATCCCGGTCATCGCGTCGGCGCTCCCGCTGAACGCTGTGGCCTCGGCCAATGTGTACTGCCGCGGGTACAACGTCAGCGCGATCACGGCGGCCACCATCGGCGGCATCGCGGCGACATCCATCTCGCAGATCCCCGGCGAGCCGAACATCGTCGTGCTCGAGGTCCCGGCCGGCTCCGCTGGCTCGGCTCCGATCATCGTCACCAACGCGGTCGGCGCCTCGACTGCCTACGCATATACGCGTGGGGCCTGACCACTAGCGCCACATGGGCGGCTGACGAGAGCCAGCCGCCCACCACTCACCTCTTGCGGGGCTTCTTCCCGTACTTCACGAGCGCTTCGCGAACCACGTCCGAGACCGTGCGCCCATCTTCCAGCGCTCGCTCCTGAGCGGCCACCCACACCTCGTCTGAGATGCGGATGGCGCGCAGGGGGGTCTTGGGCTTGTTGGGCATGGGCTTCATCTTGGCAGTGTCGGACCACCCAGTCATGCCTCCTCCTCAGCGACCACCCAGTAGCGGAAGGCCTCGCCCGGGCGCGACGGCCCATCCGAGTAGATGTCTTCGAGGGTCAGGCGGTCGTTTGTGAAGCCGACCGGGCCGGGCACCTGGTGGGTTCCGCCGATCTGGTTGTCCCAGGGGAACTTCCAGTAGTTCGGGTCTTTGACGATCGCGACTCGCTCTCCGTTTTTGAAGGCCTTCTCGAAAGCGCGCTTGTCCACCCGCTCAATGGTCACCACGTCGGCGCTCACGCTTCGACTCCGGCCCAGAAGGACGAGCCGAGCATGGTCCCGTTTCGGCGGGCGATGGCGTCACCGCTGATCGGGCACGACTCCCCGAAGCGCATCCACCATTCGTGGGCGTATTCGAGAGAGAACTTCATCGTGTTGTCCGAGTTGGACGGGGCCTGCTGGATGGTCGAGCGCTTCATGTTTTATCTCCTTGGTGTATATGCACCAAGGTAGCACACAATCCGCAATATGTATATACACCAACCTCTGCAGGGAGAAAAGCTCATGATCACCGCATCACTCAACGGCCGGAACCTTCACCTCCACCTCGGCGGCATCGAAGAAGACTTCATCATCGAACCCCTCGGAGGGCGTGACGGCAAGGCTCTCACAGACGAGTTCCTGCGCATCTCCATCGGCGCGTTGCCCGCCGAGGGCATGGAACCTTTGCTGCAGCGCGCAGTTGGCGCGGAGGTCTACGAGCGCGTGCAGACCGAGCTATCCCTGAACGAATCCCAGGACATCCTCCTGCCCGCGTTCTACTGGCAGACCGTCCTCGGCATGCACGGCGTCAACGCCTACATCTCGGGGGGTGAAGGACTCACGGGCGCAAAAAAAGCGCTGGAGCTCCTGGCCCTGACTTTGGGGATCTTACCAACGCAGACCGCGCCCAGTGGGGTCTTGGAGACCCTGATCCAGTCACAGGTACCTACCCTGCCTACCGCCAGGCCTACTACGACGCGCGACAGGCTGCCAGCAAACAAGCGGCAGGCGCCCAAGAAGCCGAAGCCCGCCAAGCCGCAAGCCTGACCGCGGTCGAGCTGTACGGGCTCGCACTACCCCAGCTTTTCGGCGAGGTCGAACTCGACCTTGCTCAGCACGGACTCATCACGGACCTCGACCGCGCCCTCGACACGAGGACGTGGCATTACGTCCGTTCAGCCATCAACCGCCTGCTCGACTCCGACGAGTCGTCATGGCTCCAGAAAGAGGTGATGGCCCTTGTCCGGAAGCGCAACATTCGAAGCGGGCTCGATCGGGTTCCGCATTCAAGCTCTGGGGACGGAAGTCTTCAAGAGGGACCTGGACTCCGCTGAGAAATCAGTAGCTCAGGTTGGCAAGACCGCGCAGGAGTCGGCCCAGAAGGTCGCACCCCTG
Organism: Cryobacterium arcticum; assembly: GCF_001679725.1. Lineage (NCBI taxonomy): Bacteria > Bacillati > Actinomycetota > Actinomycetes > Micrococcales > Microbacteriaceae > Cryobacterium > Cryobacterium arcticum. The sequence goes on from NZ_CP016282.1 coordinate 3,968,473, forward strand.
AGCAAGGAGATCGACAAGACCTCCAAGTCGTCGAAGGAGTCGAAAGCGCCAGTCGAGTCGGCGGCGCAGGCCACAAAGCGCCTGGCGGCTGAGGCAGCAGCAGCGGCAGCAAAGGTCAAGGCCGCAGCCCAGGAGGTCGAACGCCTCAAGCGTGAATCGGACGACGCAGCGAAGACCCTCGGCACTGCAGCCCTCGGTGTCGGTGCAGCGTTTGCCGCCGTGGCAGCGCTCACGGTCGGCACCTACGCCAAGTTCGACGAGGCCACCTCGAAGACGGCCGCCGCGACCATGGCGACCAAGGAGCAGCAGGACAAGCTCAAAGCATCCGCCATCGAGCAGGGTGCCGCGTCGATCTACTCGGCGAAGGAAGCCGCAGACGCACAGACGGAACTCGCCAAGGCGGGAGTGTCGGTCAACGACATCCTCGGCGGCGGCCTGAAGGGCTCTCTGGCCCTCGCGGCCGCGGGTGAACTCGCTGTAGCCCGGGCCGCTGAAATCGCCGCCACGACGCTCACAGTGTTCGGGCTCAAGGGTGACCAGGCCGGGCATGTTGCCGACCTCCTCGCCGCGGGCGCTGGCAAGGCTCAGGGTTCCGTCGAAGACCTATCACTCGGCCTCGGCTACGTGGGCGTCTCCTTCGCGCGGCTGAACATCCCCCTCGAAGATACCGTGGGCACGCTGGCACTGCTGGCCGCAAACGGTCTCCTCGGCGAGAAGGCCGGCACGGGCCTCCGCTCGGTCATCTCCTCGCTCACCTCCCCGGTCGCCAAGGGCGCCGAGGCCATGAAGACCTACGGCATCAACGTGTTCGACGCCCAGGGCAACTTCATCGGCATGCAGGGTGCAGCCGAGCAGCTCAAACAGGGCCTCGGTGGGCTCGACGAGCAGACGCGCTCCGCAGCCCTCGGTGCCATCTTCGGCGCTGAGGCTGCCAGCGCTGCAGGCATCCTCTACAAGGCCGGTGCTTCCGGCGTGAAGACCTGGACCGACAACGTCAACGACCAGGGCTACGCCGCCGAGCAGGCCGCGAAGAAGACCGACAACCTGACGGGCGACCTCGAGCGACTCGGCGGGTCCTTCGACTCGATCCTCATCAAGACCGGCGGGCAGGCCAACGGTGTACTGCGCGACATGGTGCAGATCATCACCGGCCTCACCGACTGGTACGGCTCCCTCGATGAGAGCGCACAGGGTACGGCTCTCGCGATCGGCGTGGGCACGGCTGCTGTGCTGCTCTTCGGTGGCACGGCGCTGCTCGCTGTGCCGAAGATCGTCGAGTTCCGCACGGCCATCGGCGCGCTCAACACCACCATGAAGGGGACCGCGGCGGCCGCGGGCCTCATCGGTGTCGCGATCACCGCCGCAGTGCTCGTCCTCGGTGCGTTCGGCGCCCAGCAGGCCGACGCTGCCGCACGGATGCAGACCCTTACCGACTCGCTCGACGAGAACACCGGCGCGTTCACGAAGAACACCCGTGAGGCCGTCATCTCTAACCTGGAAAAGACGGGCGCCGCGAAGACCGCGAAGCTCCTCGGCATCAGCCTCGGCACCCTGACCGACGCCGCACTCGGCGAAGGAAAGGCCGTCAAGGAGGTCTCGGGCATCCTTGCCCAGCACCGTGCGGAAGCTGAGAAGAGTGGCATCCAGAGCGGCCAGCTCAGCAACTCGTTCAACAGCGTCGAAGCGGTCATCGCCAGCACCTCGGGCGAGCTCGCGGACGCACGGGTGAAGTGGCAGGAGCACAAGGAAGCCATGGCCGGGTCCACCGGTGAGGCTGACAAGGCGACTCCCGCCTACGTGGCCGTTGAGGATGCCGTCGATGGTGTCGTGTCGTCGATCACTGACCTCGCGAAGGAACTCGACGCGCTCAACGGGCAGCACCTCGACGCACGAGAGGCCGCCCGGGCGCTTGAGGAGGCCTACGACAGCTTCGATCAGTCGCTCATCGACAACGGCCAGACCCTCGACACCACCACCGAGGCAGGCCGGGCCAACGAGTCCGCGCTCGACGATATCGCCCAGGCAGCGCTCGACGCCGGCCAGGCAATCGTCGACTCGGGCGGCAGCTACTCCGACTACAAGGCATCGCTCGACGGAAGCCGTCAAGCGCTGCTCGACCGGATCGGCGACCTGGGCATCAGCGGTCAGGCTGCCCAGGATCTCGCGGACAAGATCCTCAAGATTCCGTCCGAGACGGAGTGGGCTGCGTACATCAATACGCAGGACGCCGAGGCGAAGCTCGCTGCTCTGCGCTCTGCCGCATGGTCGGTCCGGGACGCACTCAGCCCCGGTCGCGCGAGCGGCACGGCAGGCAATGGGCTCGGCGTGCTCGCGAAGGCGGACGGCGGGAAGGTCAACTTCTACGCCAACGGCGGCCGTGAGAACCACGTCGCACAGTTCGCCCGCGCGGGCACGATGCGCGTCTGGGCGGAACCGGAGACGGGTGGGGAGTGGTACATCCCCGCGGCTGCTGAGAAGCGCGGACGGTCCACTCAGATCCTCGCTCAGGCGGCGTCTGAGTTCGGCTACCAGCTTGTCCCCAGCGGCGCCCAGTCGTTCGCAGGTGGCGGTCGTGCAGGCTCCACCGCGGCTGTCCCAATGGGCGGCGTGACCTGGGCCGGCGACGTCAACATCAACGGTGCTAGCGGTGACCTTGCCCGGATCGGCGCGCTCGTGCGTGACGAAGTTCAAGCAGTTCTAAGGGGCGCAAATGGCTGATCCACTCGAGGGCCTAGACGTCACGTACGGCCCGCTGCGCATGTTCGGCGGCGGGGATGCGAACGCGTACGGCTGGCACATCACCGAGATGAGCGACTGGACAGACGGCGTGGACCTCGAGGTCGAAGAGATCAAGATCCCCGGAGCTTCCGGGTACTACGACCTCGAGGGCACCCTGTCATCCCGTTCCCCGGTCATCCGCGGGTACGCCCTGGCGAAGAACCTCGGCGACCTGGGTCAGATGCGGGATGCGCTGCGCAGTGTGCAGGGCAAGCCGTTGCAGCCTCTCGTGGTCAAGCAGTTCGGTGATAGCCGGTTCGCGCCGGCGAAGGTCACCACGGCACCGAAGTTCACCCCGCAAGGGGAGTTCCCGGAGGCGACGTTCTCGCTGCTGCTGTACTGCCCGAAGGGTGAGCAGTTCGGCGGGCTCAACGGCGACACCGTGGCGACCGGCGCCACGCTCACCGCCATCAATCGCGGGAACCATGAGGGCTCGGTAGTCCTCGTCATCGCGGGGAACATGCCCAGCGGCTACCGCATCAACGGCCCGGACGGCAAGGCGATCATCGTCAGCCGTGCAGTCAGCGGTGACCAGCCGCACACCATCGACCTCGGCGCCCGCCTCCTCCGCATCAACGGGGAGGTGCTCTTCAACGGTGTCGACCGCTTCGACCAGTGGGCCATCCCTGGCGGGTGGAAAGCCGAGATGACCTGTGTGCCGGTCAGCGGTTCGGGCACGTTCGGCTACTCCGGGAGGGACACCTACGCATGACGTTCACCCACGAGTTCGTCAACACCGCGACCGGTCAGCCCATCGTGTCCGTCTACCAGCCCTCAGCATCGGGTTGGGGGCGGGCGCTGGGAATCGCGGCCGGTCAGAAGACCACCGTGTTCCAACTGGGCGACTCGAACTCGCCCGGCTACGACTGGCGCTCAACGTGCAAGCCGTGGGACGTGTCGATCGTCACCTCCTGGAACGGTGTCCCGATCTACTGGGGCATCATCATCGGCGCCAAGTACAACCGCACACGGAAGGAGTGGACGGTCCGACACGTGGACTTCCGCGCCATCCTGGCCCGCCGGTATACGTTCGGCACCAACGGCTACTCGGGCGACACCGTGGACAACATCCTCGACCTGACCAACCGGTCGCTGCGGTCGATGATTCCCTGGATCGTCTGGTCTGGTACGCAAGGGGCATCATCCAACTACGGGCTGCCCATCCGCGCCGAGACCGGCCTGGCGCTGAATAGCACCGCCGGGGACCAGTCGGGCCCGTTCACCCGCAAGTTCAACGACTGGAACTTCACCACCGTCGAGGACGCGCTGCAGGAAGTCCAGACGATGCCCAACGGCCCCGACGTGGACCTGGAGCCCAAGCAGGACCCGGACGGGGGCTGGTTCTACATCAACCTGCGCGTCGGTAACCCGAGGCTAGCCGGCAACACGTGGTGGTTCGACCTCGACTCCGACACCCCCGCGGTGAAGGACGTGAACCTCGACATCGATGGCGTGAAGATGCGCAACGTGTCGTTCGCCATCGGCATCGGCAGCGAGATGCTGCTGCCGGTCAAGACGGCGCGCACGGTCACCGCGAGCGTCGCCCTTGAGGGGCAGGAGCAGTACAAGGGCAAGGAGGACGGCACGGAGGCGCTGCAGTCTCACGCTGACGCCGACCTCGCAACGTACACCGACGCGACCGAACAGTGGACGGCGACGATGCTCACAGGCGGACTGCGCGACTCGCAGGGCGTCATCGCCCCGAACGTCAACGCGTTCCGCATGGGCGACATCCTCATGCTCCACTCCGCCGGAGACCCGCTGATGGCTGACGGGTGGTCGCGCCACGAGCTCGTCACACTCGATGGCGACGTGGGCGACACATTTACCCCTGGATTCCAACTGATCGGCGGCGCCTGATGCAGCGAGACATTCTGGGCCGCAACGCAGAGAAGGATCAGGCCGTCAAGACCCGCAACCTGGGCACGACGCCGACTCTCCGGAGCACGTCCGTCACGGACGGGCACACGGAGTTCAACGGCAACGAGTCACTGCTGGTCAAGGGCTCGCAGAAGGTGTCGGGCTGGCTGATCGTCACCGGCACGCTCAAGGTGGTCGGCGCGTTCCTGCTCGAGGGTGCTACGACGATGACGGGCAACCTGATCTCGTCGGGCACGGCACTCTTCACTGGGGCATTCACCTCGCGCGGCACCACGCGGTTCGAGGGGGACACGACTCAGCAAGGGCCGCTCCATGTGGTCGGCGCGTCCGACTTCACCGGCGATGTTGACATGGCTGGTCTGCTCAAGATCCTTGGCAATGTCCTCCTAACCGGAGACGTAGTTGTTGGCCCAGGGGGAGAGATCACGATAGCCGGCTCGGCACCGATCACACTCGGTGTCGGCCCGAACGGGCTCCCCGCTCTGTACTTCGGCAGCGGAGCCTCACTAGAGGGCACATCTACCGGCGCGCGGATGGTGAGCAGTGGGTCGCCATATGTGGAGGCCAGCACCAACAGCGCGCAGTTAGTTTCGGGTTCACGGGCGGTGCGGGTTACGGACGGCGCGACGTTTGCTAGTGGGCTGACGGAGAGCGCCAACGCCGCGAACGTCTACATCGATTCGGCCGGGCGGCTGTTCAAGGCAACAGGCTAGTTGGCGGTCTGATCAAACTCGACGCACAAGGTTTCGCTGGCGATCCCGGCTAGTGATCGGTCGGTCCAGCCCGGGTTTTGTTCGCCTGGAACGTCACCCTGGATTACGTCGACGCTATCGATGGCCGTTCCATTTGTCATCTGAGCACACGCCAGATGCCCCGCCGCAAGCAGTTCCGGGTCAGTAGCGCCCAGCAGGTCGGCCACTGACCCGTTGTGCATGGAGCGCAGGAACCGCGCCTCGCCATCTTCGGCCTCCCCGGATTCGGCGACAGGCGTGGCAGATTCCGTGGGCGCAGTGATCGCCGCCACCTCGGGCGCCTCGCTCCGCGCGACATCCGCACCCGCACCCGCACCCGCAGCGCTGCACCCGCTCAACGCGAGCACTGCAACCGCTGCGAATCCTGCGAGCTTCCCGATCTTGAACATGGCCGAAGCCTATACCACACGCACACTTTACGATCACCCCCTTGGAGGGCACATGGCTACCGCCACATACACAGGCACCCTGGCTGATGCCGGGTTGAACCCGATCACCGCCAGTGCCCCGCAGCTGACGTTTCGCCTTGAGAACGAGGCGACGAGCGGTCGCTATCTCGTTGTACGAAAGCCTGTCCCCGCCACGATCCTCTACGACGGCACGTTCTTCGTCGCATTGCAGCCCTCGGACGAGCTTTTGGGCGAAGGCAACGGCCGGTACATCGCCCGAGCCGAGTGGCTGGACCCCATCCAGGGCTACAGCAGCATGGACCTCTTCACCTTCTTCGCCCGCGCTGGCGGCGGCGAGATCGCGGGCATGCGAGATGACCTCGCCACATGGAACCCCGCCCAGGTCTTCTGGCAGGGATCAGAGCCGTCTCCCTGGCCCGTGGGCTGGGTCTGGGTGAACACAACGACCGGAGATGCGAAGAGGATGAACATGAACAACCAGATCGAATACCTCGGCAACATCGTCGGCCCTGAGGGCCCCGAGGGGCCTGGAGGCCCGCGGGGACTCGACGGAGTGAACGCCGTAGCGAACGATACCGCTGCGGCAGGCTACGTGGAGAATCCCACCTCGGATACCCGGGGTGCTCTCGACGAACTCTTCGCGAAGCCGGCTATCCCCGCGAACGTTCTCGCTCTCACCCGTGACGGTACGCACAACCAGAACGCCGCGACAGTCCTCCAGCCCTGGTATGCAGCTTTGGCGAACCGGGACAACACCACGGCGAAGGTGGCAGTGATCGGTGACTCCATCGTTGAGGGCTACGGCGCAACTGCCATCGAGAAGCGGTGGGTGACGAAGCTCGCCGCGAACCTGCGTAACAAGTTCCCCGTGGCCGGGTCCCCTGGTGGGCGCGGTTACATCGGCGCGAAGTACACGGGCGACTTTGCCTCGTTCACATGGCCCTGCACACTCAGCGCCGGGGTGACGGTGGGGTCGACGGACTACGGGCTGAAGCGCAGTGTGGTTGACATTGCCGGCGGCAAGACGGCCACCTTCGCGCTCAAGGGTAGCTACGCGTGGATCATGTACCCGACCGCCCCGACGTTCACCTCGTTCACCTACTCGCTTGACGGCGGCGCGGCGGTCACCGTCAGTCAGACCTCCGCTACGGCGAAGGATGGCGTGGTGACGGGCATCTCGCTGGGTTCGTCCGGTGCGCATACCCTCGTACTCACGGGCGGCACCTCATCGTTCATCGACGGCGTGATCGAGTGCGACGGCGATCAGGCCACGGGCATCACGGTGCACGACGGCGGCCACTCCGGATGGCGCTCCGACCAGTGGGCGGCAGGCTCGGCCAACACGGTTTCGAACTGGCCCGCCGCGTATAAGACGGTTGAGCCGCAAGTGTTCATCCTCGCGCTCGGCGTGAACGATCAGGCGCAGGACAAGACGGCAGCTGAGTACAAGGCGGCGATGACCAACCTGCTAACCATTGTCCGCTCGTTCGCATCCTGGCAGCCGATTGTACTCATGCCGTACGGGGCGTCGGGCGATCGGACGGCCTCATGGCAGGGGTTCGTGACTGCGATGTACGAGCTCGCGGCCACGGACGGAAACACGCTGGTCGCTGACATGACCCTGCGCGTGCACGCAAAGGACGGCGATACGACCGACGTCTGGTTCGACGGCAACCACCCGAACAACAAGGGCCACGCGATGTACGCCGACTTCATGGCGAACTTCCTCAGCCCGTCGTAACCCACATCTGAACGGGAGTCCTTCGGGGCTCCCGTTCCCCATTGAAGGAGAGACATGCCCACCATGCAAGAGTTCTACGCTCCTGCCCACCGCGGGGGCGCGTTCGGCATCCTGCCCAACTCGAAGTACTACGGACCCACCGGGCACCGCGGCTTCGACGTCAACGGTTGGCCGGCCGGTACACAGATCCCGGCGTTCCGCGCTGGTGTCGTCGTCCGCAACGAGTGGCAGGGGGCGCTCGGCTGGGTGCTCGTGACCTACGCCCGCGGCGAGTGGTTCGGCTACTCGCACATGAAGTCCCAATCGCCCCTCGGCATCGGCGCGGATGTGGCCCTGGGCGATCCGGTCGGTCCGCTCGGCAACACGGGCACCCTGTCAGACGGCGCCCACGTGCACCTCACCGTTTCCAACGCGAGCAGCATGCCGTGGATGGGAACGACCAAGGACCCCTGGCCCTACATCAGCGCCGCGCTCGGAGCCTCCGTGGCCTCGGCCACCAGCAACGCCACCGCACTACCCACGCCGGTCAACCCGGCACGACGACGAGGAGTCGAGATGGATGTCAAGTATTACCGCCGCTGGGATGGAAAGATCGGCCGCTTCGGCGCCGGCGTCCGGCTGTTCGGCTCGCGCGAGGACTACACCCTCCACCGCGAGTCCGTGCAGGCCTACGCCAAGCTCTACCCCAACCTCAGCGTGGTGATTCCGCCAAACGAGGGCAACCCTGCGAACTTCGTCACCCTCGACAAGGCGCACTGGGACATCGAGGTAGCCCTGGCGGGGGGCGAGTTCTAGAACCTGCAAGCACCCCCGGCTGATCTCCAAAGGACCGGCCGGGGGCTCCCCCTCCATGCATTGACACGAAGGGAGTAGCCATGACGCTACTCGACATCACCCCCTGCCCGCGGAGAATCTTTTGAGCGACTCCGTGACCGTCGCCGCCATCATCACCGGCGGAACAGTCATCTCAGCCCTGCTCGCATACCTCGGGGTCCGAGTGAACAAGGCCATCGGCCACGCAAAATCTGCCGCCGATGACTCCGCGGCCACCAAAGAGCAGGTGCAGAACTCGCACACCACCAACCTCCGCGAAGAGTCCGATACCCGACACGATGCGGTGATGCTCGCCCTCGAAGGGATCCAGGGCAAGCAGGCCGAGCAGGCGCGCAGCATCGACGACGTGAAGGCATCCCAGCGCGGGCTCCAGCGCGACATCGGCCGGCTCGCAGACGCCGACCTCGAACACACGAAGGCGGCCCGCGAAGACCGGGAACGCCTCTCCAAGCACCTCGAATCCACCATCGCCGGTACACCCGGCACGAAGGAGTAGCTATGTCCGCCGAATCCAACATCGCCAAGATCAAGGCCAAGATCGCCGAGGCGCAGGCTTACGCCAAGTTCGTCGCCGCGTGTGTCGGTGGCGCGCTCACTGTGGGGTCGTCCCTGATCCCCACCGAGTGGGCGATCTACGCCACAGTCGGCCTCGCCGTCCTCACCGCGTTCAGTGTATGGCGATTCCCCAATACCCCGACGCCCACCGGCGACCACTCGGCCTAAGCACCAGGAGCCCCCCATATGACCGTTGTCACCATCACCGCGGCCGACATTCTCGCCCTCGGTGGAAGCCTGCCCCTGTCCGGGTTCATGCAAGTCTGGGCGCTCACTCCCATCGACGGCCAGATTGATCAGGCTCGGGCGGCCGAGTACCGTCTTGCTGACGGGGAGATCACCCTGGGTGCGGCGCCGGTTGGTGGTGCGATCCTCCTGGTGCCCCGGGGTGTGCGCGGCCTCACTGAATCGTGGGCCGTCACCCCGCCCACTGGCCCGATCGGCCTGGCGGATCTCATCGCGGGCTACCGGGTGGACGTGTCCACTCTTCTGCCCCTCCCTGAGATCCCGCCGTCCGTGGCTGAGATCCTTGTGCAGGTCGAGGAGGCTGGGCGGGCTGTCGTCCTCGTAGCAGCCTCAGCGGCTGGATCGGCTAGCGCTGCTGGGCAGAGCGCTGCGGACGCGGCCAGCGCCCGGCAGGAGGCTATCGACGCCGCTGCGAGGGTGCCCACCGAGGAGCAACTAACCGCCACGTTTGTCGCATCGAACCCGACCCTCATCGTGACCTACAACGGTGACAGCTCGGTGGCATCGACCACGGAGAACGGCGTGCTCACCACGTTCACGTACAACACGGACGGCACGGTTAAAACGCAGACCCGCTCCGGGACCACGCGCACATTCACCTACGATGCCAACGGCAACGTGACGGGAGCAAACTGATGGACGTTGTAACGCTCGGCATGGCAAAGGCTGACGCTGGCAAGAAGATAGACGACGCGACCCGCGCTCACGCCGCAATCCTGATGGACAAGCTTGCCACCGGCGTCGAGGGCGGAACGCTGGTTTTCGTCGGCGACTCGACGTTCGTGGACACCATCACCGGAACGGTCGTACAGACCCCGCTGAGGATCGCGCAGTCCCTCGCAGCCAAGTACCCGGCTCTCCGCGTTCTCTTCCGTGAGTGGGACGACACCTCGCAGACCTATCCCGCGATCACAACCGTTCAGGCGGGTGTCAACTCCCGGTCGGTGTCGGACGGCATTACGATCGGCGCAAGTCCAACCATTGAGTCTGCAACCGTGGCGTTCAAGCCCACCGATGTCGGCCGGGCCATTGCCGGGACGAACATCCCCGCAGGTGCCAGAATTTCGGCGTACATCTCTGCAACGAAAGTGACGATCAGCGCGAACGCGACCGCGGCAGGAGCAGGAACGTCGATCACGGTCGGCCCGTACATCCTTGATGTATACAACGCTTCACGCTCAGGTGCGAACGCGAGCTACCCCACGACGACAGTTGCCCGATTCGCCACGATGTTCCCCATGACCGGCATCCCGAGCAGCTTCCCCGATCTCATCATCATTGACCACGGGCACAACTCGGCAGGCATGACGACGGAATATCGAAAAGTCCACCTGACCCTCGTCCGCACACTGCAAGACTTCTTCCCGCGTGCGGGCATCATCAACCTCGCACAGTCGCCGCGACGAGCATCCGGGGACTCGTACAACAACGACTACGCCAATGATCTGGTCAGGGCGCGGGTCGTGAAAGCACTGTCCGCGTCCGAGGGGTTGGGCCTGGTAAATGCCCTAGACACGTTCCTCGCGAACCCGGACTACGCCACCCAGTGGCTGGTCAGTGATGGGCTCCACCCCAACGCGGCAGGTTACTCGGTCATCTTCGATCTGCTCTGGTCTGCATTTCGCACCTCCGCTAAGAACACGCCGGTGGCGGTCGTCCCGCGCGAGTCGAAGATGTTCATCCCTGCCAAGGCGTTCGATGCCCTGACGGGCATACCTGCCTACTCGGTGGTAAACGGACAGGCGGGTGCATGGGGTTTCGCGACAGACTTGGATCAGTCCGTCGTCGCTTCGTGCACGCCGCCCTCGCACTGGCAGACGATGGATGTGTACGTGGTGTGGACGACGGCACTCGGTTATGCCTCTGGGTCGAACCGCACCGTTACGTGGAGGCCGTCCACGCGCAGGCAGATGATCGGCCCATCTGACCTGCAACTCGAAAACTCAGTGAGCGTAACGGGTAGCTGGATTGTAGGAGCCGAATCGACACAGAACGCCACCCTGCTTGGAACATGGTCGACATACGCGAAGCTCATCATGACTGATCAGCTTGCGCGCAAGCCCTACTCGGCCACCGATTACCAGTTTGGCTGGGGCAACCTGCTCAAGATCGAGCGGCTGGGACTGGGTAGCGCTCTCGACAACAACCCGGACACGGTCTACATGCTCGGCGTCCTGCTCGTGCGCGCCTCCTAAGCCCGTCAACCTGACCCAGATTGCATCATCGATTCACCGGCCCCGGCCACTCTCTTCGGAGGGTGGCCGGGGCTTTTCTGCGTCCTCGCTCGCTACTTACTCGCTGTTTTGGGCGGCAGGCCGCCACAAACCACGGCAGATTGCGGACGGTCACGCAAGGGAATGTGCAGGTTGTGGCAGATTTCAGACGGTTGCGGCATGCGGCACGCCAGAACTTCAGCTTCCCAAGCTGATAGCGCGGGTTCGATTCCCGTCATCCGCTCCAGATCTAGGATGCGTGCCCCGCCAGCCATTGCGTTGGACCGGATTTTTCGCGCAATCAGCGATTTACACGCTGTTTCGAGCGAACTCGGGTTCGTGCCGCGCACTCAGCCGTTCCAGGCACGAAGGAACGCGGCGTCGCTCGCGTACCCCTCGGCCTCATCCAGCAGGTGTGGCTTGCCCAGCTCGTCGGCCTTCAGCCTCGACATGTCGGCCAGGTCGTGCAGGCGGATGATCGCGACTCGCAGCACATCCGCCCACGACGCGTCCGACCCGTAGGCGTCGAGGATCAGCTGGGTGCGCCGCCGGGCGTGCTCCATGCCGGGAGCGTTCGGCGGGGTCACCCCGGTGAGCGGCACGGCCCGCGTGGCGAAGTACGCGATGTCCCAGAGGCGCGGTCCGGGTGAGCACATGTCGAAGTCGATCGCGCCGGTGAGGTGGCCATCCGTGAACGCGAGATTGTGCGGGGCGAAATCGTTGTGGCAGATCACCTCGCTGGGCACCTTCGCGCGCGACTGCCAGATGCGGTCGTCCAAGGCGAAGCCGATGCTCGCATCGTGCAACTGGCGGAGGAACTGGGCGCCCTCGGTGAGCACGTTCTCCGCCCACACCCAGTCGGGCAGCGGGTACACCGGAACGTCACCGTCGATGAAGGTCAACCGCTCGCGGTCGCCGTCCACCCCAAGCGGCCTCGGCGCCCAGTCGACACCCGCCATAGCGAGGTAGTCGAGGTAGGCGTGCACGGTCGGGGTCCACGGGCCGCCGGTGCGCAGCACAGTGTCGCCGTCGCGGTGGACCTCGTTCATGTTGCCGCCAGCCAGAACGGTGGTCGAAGGCTCAGGGGTCATCGGCACAGGGTTCATCGGCACGTGGTTCATCCGCACAGAGTCCATCCGCACAGGCTACGCGACCGGCCCGAACCGGGCACGGGCGAGCCGGCTCACGCGGGGCGGAGCTCGTCCGGCGCGGGAAAGGGCAGCTGGTAGCGGTCGCTGTTGGCGCCCACCGCGGACGCGGCACCATACTCGTCGGCCACCACGGTGATCCCGTCGCCGCTCGCTTCGCTGATGCGCACAGGTCGTTCAGTGCCGTCCGGCAGCCGCAACAGGTACCGATCGGCCAGGAAACCGATTCCCAGCTCCTCCAGGGTCTCCTCGGCCTCCAGCCAGTCGACCGGTTCCGCAGTCACCCAACGACCCAGGCGATCCACCGGGCGGAAGCCGTCGCCCTCGGGCACGATCCAGCCCACCGGCTCGCGATCCTCGCGGCGGTGTTCGATCCAGTGCTCGGGCAACATGCTCCCCGACGCTAGCAGGCGGAGGAGAACTCCAGACCGCTGCCCGCATCCGTTCTCTGAGCGACCATTCAGCCAGGAATTCCCCGCCACGAAAGGGCGTTTCCCACAAGACACGCGATCGAAAGGAACATGCCATGGGCAAAACCTGGTTCATCACCGGAGCATCGAAGGGCTTCGGCCGCGAATGGGCGGAAGCAGCCTTGGAGCGCGGGGACTCCGTCGCCGGCACCGCACGAAAGCTGGAAACGCTTGACGACCTGCGGGACACGTACCCCGAGACCTTCCTAGCGCTGCGCCTGGACGTGACCGACAGGGACGCCGATTTCGCGGCCGTGCAGCGGGCCGCCGAGCACTTCGGGCGGCTCGACGTTGTTGTCAACAATGCCGGCTATGGCCATTTCGGCATGGTGGAAGAACTGGCAGAGGGCGAGGCGCGTGCCCAGCTTGAAACCAATCTGTTCGGTGCGCTCTGGGTCACCCAGGCCGCGGTCCCCATCATGCGTGAGCAGGGTTCCGGGCACATCATCCAGGTGTCCAGCATCGGCGGCATCAGCGCCTTCCCCTCCGTGGGGATCTATCACGCATCCAAGTGGGCGCTCGAGGGCCTCTCTCAGGCGCTCGCCCAGGAAGTCGCGGGTTTCGGCATCCACGTGACGCTGGTGGAACCCGGCGGGTTCTCCACCGACTGGTCTGGGCCGTCCGCCTCACACAGCGAAGAGCTGCCGGAGTACGCCGAAGTACGGAAGGCCGCCGCGAGTCGCCCGTCCGCCATGGACCCCGGCGACCCCACGGCCACCCGGAGCGCGATCCTCAAGGTCGTCGACGCCGAGACACCGCCCCTGCGCATCTTCTTCGGGCGCGCACCCCTCGCGATTGCGACGAAGGACTACGAATCCCGTCTGTCCACGTGGAATGAATGGCAGCCGGTCTCGATCGAGGCTCACGGCAACTGAGCACTCGGGCGGGCGCCACTGTCGGACAACGCTAGCCGGCGGCGTTCGGCAGTTGCTCGGGGCAGTCCCCACCCGGCTCCGTCGCAAGTTCGAAGTGCCACATCTCGTTGGCGTAGATCTGGCAGAGCCCGTAGTCGGCGCCGTGTTGGCTCAGCCAGCTGTCCGCATCCGTTCGCCCGATGTCGACGGCCTCGCCGGTGACGTGCCTGGACTGCTCGGGCGACAGCACGAACTGCCCCGCCGCCTCCAGGCTGCCGTACTCGATCACCGCGGCGTCGAGCAGGGACTGCTGGTACGCGGCGCTCCGCCATCCGCTGGTGACGACGAAGTCGATGTCGTCGGCGATGGCGTCGCGAGCGGCATTCTGCATGGCCGCGCGCAGATCGGGGTCGAGGTTGGCGATCGCGGGCAGATCGTCGGCAAAGGGCGACACGGCCTCGCCCTCCTCGATCAGGCCGTCCGCGGCACCCATCACGTGGGGGTCCGCGCTCCGAAGCACCCCGCTGGCGGATGCGCCATCGCGCGGCAGTGCGGCCAGAACCGCCCCTCCGGCCGCCAAGGCGCCGACCAGCACCAGGCTCAGAATCGTGAGTGTTTTCGTCTTCGACACGGATGCGTCTCCTTCTTATCGATCGGAGACATCAGTCCACCAGCGCGGCCGTTGCCGCAGCGTTGCGGAAAGCGCATACGCTCCCGATACACCGCCGGTCAGCCACGCCGGACAGCACCACTAGACAGCAGCGCCGGTCAACCGCCCGCGGTTATGGCGGCGGTCGTAGCAGTGGGGCCGGGGAACCGGACCGTCACGGTCAGTCCGCCGGAGGGGCGCGCCGCGATGTCGAGCACCGCGTCGTGCACGTCGACCACCCGGGCGACGAGGGCGAGGCCGAGGCCGCTGCCCACCGGCGCGCGGCCCGGCCCGGCTGAGCGGGTACCGACGCGGGCGACCCCACGAACGAACGGCTCGGTGAGGGTTCCGAGCATCTCGGCGGCCACGACCGGGCCGGAGTTGCTCACCGTGAGCTGCACGGCCCCGTCCGCCACGGTCTCGGTGCGCACCTCGAGCCAGCCGGTCGGCGCCGTGTTGTGGCGGATGCCGTTGAGGATCAGGTTGGCCGTGAGCTGGCGCACGAGCGTGCCGCTGCCGTCGAAGTCCCCCTCACCGAGCTCACTCGTGATGGTGACCCCGGCTTCGTCGGCCAGGGGACGGAGTTCCCGGATCACGTCGCCCGCGATCTCGGCCAGGTCGAGCGGGGTTCGGGCGATCGCGCGGCCCTCGTCGATGGTCGCGAGGGACAGCAGCGCCTCCACCACCTCGATACCGCGCCGGTTCGTCTCGTCCAGCCGGCGCAGCAGCTTCTCGATGTCCAGGCCGGCCGGGTCGGCCAGCGCGACGTCGAGCATCGACCGTTCGATCGCGTAGGGGGTGCGCAGCTCGTGCGCGGCGTTCGCGGCGAACCGGCGCTGGTTGTCGAATGAGGTCTGCAGCCGGTCGAGCATCGAGTCGAAGGTGTCGGCGAGTTCATGGAATTCGTCGTGCGGGCCGCCCAGGTGCACCCGGTGGTCGAACGAGCCCGCGGCGACGCGTCGGGCGACCCCGTTGATCTGCTGAAGCGGGCGCAGCATCCGGCCGGCCAGGAGCCAGCCGCCGCCGAATCCGATCACCAGGAGCACCACGAGCACCTGCCAGGTGCGCGGCCAGAGCGCGGCGAGCAGGTCGCCGCGATTGGGCACGAACGGCCCGCCGTTGTCGATGTTGCCGTCGGGCACGAACCGGAGGATGTAAAAAACGAGCGCCATGAGGGCGATGCCCGCGACCAGCAGGAACCCGGCATAGCTCAGGGTGAGGCGGAGCCGGGCGCTCACAAGTGCTCCTGAGCGGCGGCTTCCGCGGTGTCGAGCCGGTAGCCGACACCGGCGACGGTGTGGATGAGCCAGGGGTCGCCGAGCCGCTTGCGCAGCGACGAGATGGTGATGCGCACCGCGTTCGTGAACGGGTCGGCGTTCTCGTCCCAGGCCCGTTCGAGCAGTGTCTCGGCGCTGATCACTCCGCCGCGGGCGGCCAGGAGAACCTCGAGAACGGCGAACTGTTTGCGGGTGAGGGCCACGTAGCGTCCGTCGCGGTAGACCTCCCGCCGAAAGGTGTCGAGTCTGAGCCCGGCATACTCCTGCACGGGAGGCGCCCCCTCGGCCGGGCGCCGGCCCAGCGCCCGCAGGCGCATGACGAGTTCACGTAGTTCGAACGGCTTGGTGACGTAGTCGTCGGCGCCGATCTCGAAGCCGCGGATCTTCTCGTCGAGCAGGTCCGCCGCGGTCAGCATGAGGATGCGGCAGGGCAGCCCGGTCGTGATGATCCAGCGGGCGACGTCGTCGCCGTGGGTGCCGGGAATGTCCCGATCGAGGATGACGGCGTCGTACTCATTCACCGCCAGGTATTCGAGCGCGGTGTCGCCGTCGCCGACCATGTCCGAGGCAATGGCCTCCAGCCGAAGACCATCGCGGATGGCCTCGGCCAGATAGGGCTCGTCTTCGACGATCAGTACGCGCATCCCCTCATCGTAGGCAGCGGAGGTTATCGTCAGCGTATGCGGGCGCGCCGGTTGAGGCTGGGACGGCGAGGCCGATGAGGAGCGCGGCCCGGCGACGCCGTCCGGGCGCTGCGCATTAACGAGTGCCCGGTCAACCTCGAGTCCCGAATCGTGGTCTCACCGGCACTGCAAAAGGATCGCCCAGGCGATGGCGACACGTTCGTAGTCGGGAGGGGTCAGCCCCGCACGGCGGGAGCGGGAGATCCGGCGGCCTGCCACTCCTGCACGGTGACGGGGCGGTTCATGCCGGGGCCGGCGTACCAGATCGTGGAGTTGCCGCGGTAGGAGTAGAAGGTGTCTCCGGGCATCCGCTGCACCGACCGGGGTGTGGGAAAGGCCTCCGCCTGCCATTCGGCGTAACCGAGCGGGCGGCCGGCGCCTGTGCCGAGGTCGAGCATGCGGGCGAACTCGGGAGCCCAGCTCAGCTTGAGATAGCCCTCGTTGCTTCGCTGCACCTGGGTGCGGAAGCCGGAAGCGGCCCACTCGCCGTAGCTGAGCTTGTGGTTCACGCCGTCGGCACCTTCCACGAAGATCTCCGCCGAGGTGCCCCACTGGTAGTAGTAACTGTCCTTGATCCACCCCGCGGCGCGCGGGGCCGGTTGGCCGGCGGTGAGCCACTGCGGGAAGGACAGCGGCGTCCACATCCACTTGCTCTCGCCGCCGGGCCAGAACGTCACCGCGTATACGGTCGGCGACCACGGATACTTCACGAAGTCGGTCGACGCCGGTGTCGGCGTGCGGAGTCTGTAGACGTCGCGCCACTTCGCAAAGCTCAAGGGGACGGCCGTTTCACTGCCGTCGGCGCCGGGCACGATCTCGAAGATCGTCGAGTCGTAGACGACCTTGGCGAGCGTGACAGCGTCGGCCGCCGCGGTGTCTCCAGCGGGGGCGGGAGGGGTCGCGGTGCGGTCGGCGGGGTAGCCGGCGAAGATCTGCACCCAGAGCTTCTGGCTGGGGTTGTAGCCCACGCCGATGCGCGTGTAGCGGTCGTTCATGATGTTCGCGTAGTGGCCGCTGGAGGCGATCCACCCCGCCATCACCTGGCTGGCGTCGCGGTAGCCCTGGGCGATGTTCTCGCCGTTGGTGTCCCAGCCTTGCGTCAGGCGATCCGAGCGCCAGGTGTTGTCGCTGTGCCGGTAGCCCGACACGGCCATCTCGTCGGCCCAGGCCTGAGCCACCCGGTTGAGTTCGTCGCTCTCGACGAGCGGGATGCCGCCGTCCCGTGTGCGGGTCTCGTTGGTGAGGCGCACCACCGCGGACCGTTCGTCGGCGGGGGCCGCGTTCGCCGCTCCCACTCCCCCGGCAAGAACCGACAGGGCAACGAGCACGGCGCCGAGCTTCAGCGTGAGTCTGGTGCGCATGATTCTCCAAGGGCTTCGCGCCTGGACACCATCGCGGCACCGGGCCCCCGAGCATGACACAGTACGGGTCGGCCACGCCAGGAATCGGCGGGAACCCGGCTAGGGCGCGTTGACCACGTCGACGCTGTCGACGGCGGCCGTCATCGACTCGAGGAACTGTCGCACGAGGGCCGCGTCGTCCGGGCTGAGTGCCCGGGCCGCCTCGATCATGCGGGAGTGCATGGCGCCCAGGGTCTGGCGCACCTCTTCGTCGGAACCCGGTGTGGCGGTGATCATGTTGCTGCGGCGGTTGGTGGGGTGTGGGGTGCGCTGCACATGGCCGCTCTTGGTGAGCCGGTCGAGCAGAGCGGTCACGGACGCGCTCGTCATACCGAGGTGGTCGGCGAGGTTGCGACCCGACACGATTCGTTGTTCGCCCTGCGCCTTGATGAGAAACCGGAGCGCCTGGAGGTCCGTCGTGCCCATCCGCATGGAGTCGCGGGTGCGCCGGCGCATTGCTTCTTCTGCCAGTCGGTAGTCCAACAGGGTCGCGATCACCTCGTCGGCATGTGGCGCACTAACCGGACCGGTCAGACCGTCCGGTTGGTGGGGGACATTTTCCATGCAGAAAGTTTATTACGGTCCGTTAGGGCTGAGCGGATGCCGACCGGGCAGGCGGTACGTCGGAGTCGACGTGCGCGTCGATTTCGTCCACCGCCGCTCGCATGTTCTGCAGGAAGTCCACGACAACCTTGGCCTGAGCGGGGTCCAGCCGATTGGCCACCTCAACCATTCGCTCGGGCACGTCGCCCAGTGCGGCCTGGATTTCGGCATCCGTCGTAGCGGTGGGAATCAGGATCAGCGCCCGGCGGTCAAACGGGCTGTGCTCGCGCCGCACCTGACCGGCTTTTTCGAGGCGGTCGATCAACACCGTGGTCGAGGCGCTGGAGATGCCCAGGTAGGTGGTCAATTCCTTCGGACCGATGGAGCGGCCGTCCTGCTTCGCCGTGATGAGGTAACGCAGCGCCAGCAGGTCGTTCTCACCGAGACCCATGGCGCGTTGGGTGCGGCTGCGCATGGCGGATTCCGCCGCCCGATACGTTCTCATGGCCTCGAGCACGGCCACGCTCCGCTCGCGCTGGGCGTCGTCGGAGTACCAGTAATGCGTTCCCGCGTCCTGAACCGAATATGCCATCTATAAATACTAGTTCATCTAACAACTTGTCGTACAGGTGTCCCCGATGGCATGAAGGAGGCGAAGGTGAGTGTTATTTGCATTTCTTTTTCCTTCGTGTAAATTATTACTAGACAGCCGAACTAATAGACCATCTAGCTAAAGGGGAAAGTAATGACGCTTATCAACACCAGGCCACGCACGGATGCCCCGATGGCTGTTCCCACGGCTGTCCCGACCGCCGAGATCGCCTGGTATAACCCCGAAGGCAACCTCTGGGTCGCCGCGGCGAACGGCGAGCACGCCGGGATGGTCGAGTTCGTCGACGGACACTTCACCGTTCGCAGCAGCACGGGATCCGTCGTGGCCGAGACCAGCAGCATCCCCGCCGCCCAGGCCGCGCTGGCCCGCTACATCGACGCGCCCACCTCGGTGCCGCCGCGCTCGTTCTTCCGACGGGAGCCGCGTCCGGTCTACCTGCGCGACTCCATCGCCGCCTAACTCGTCCCAACCCGCACCACCTTCACAGCATCACCGTTTACCGCACCACCCTTCATCGCACCAAAGATCAGAAAGCAGACACACTCATGGGCTTCTTCGGATTCCTTCTTCTCGGCCTCCTCGCCGGCGCCATCGCCAAGCTCATCCTCCCCGGCAAGGACGGCGGCGGCTGGGTCGTCACCCTCGTGCTCGGCGTTGTCGGCGCACTGCTCGGCGGGTTCCTCGGCGGTCTGCTCTTCAACGCACCGCTGCAGGACTTCTTCTCGCTGCAGACCTGGCTCCTGGCCATCGGTGGCTCGATCATCGTGCTCGTGATCTACGGCGCGCTCACCGGACGCCGCCGCTAGGCAGCACCGCACTACTCAGTACGTCACGGCACCGGCCCCTCAGGGGTCGGTGCCGCGTCAGTTAACCGCCATGCCGAACTGCCGGCCTGTCCGGGTCCGATGGGTCAGGCCAGTACGTCCATGAAGGCCGCCGCGGCCAGTGTGCACCGGCGTTCCGAGGCGATGACGCCCACCCGCCACTCAATGGTCTCGACCAGCGGCACGTGCACGAGGTTCTCGAATCGGTCGGCGAGGTGGGTGGTCAGCACCACTGCGGCCAGCCCGCTGAGCACGATGTCCGCCGCCGTGTTCACATCGTTCACCTCGTAGGCCAGGTGCGGCGCCACCCGCGCACGCTCGAATCCCCGGTCCGTCATGGCCCGCAGCGCCCAGGTCGAGGTGAATCCCACCAGATCGATCCCCGCGAGTTCGGCCAGCGACACTGACTCGCGCCCCGCCAGCGGATGCATCGGCCCGACCGCCGCCGTGAGCACCTCGCTGTGCAGCTCGCGCACGAGCAACCCCGGTTCCTTGGCGCGCCGCAACGGCACGACGGCCACGTCGAGCGCGCCCTCGCTCACCGCGGCGAACAGGTCCATGATCGGGGCCTGACGCAGTTCGATCCGCACGGCGGGGTGGGCGGCGCGATACGACGTGAGGGCGGCGATCATCCCCCGCCAGGCGCCCTGTGTGACGCCGATGGCGAGGCGCCCGCGAATCTCGGCCCGATCGGGCGCGAGCAGCTCCCGGGTTTCGTCGACCGATCTCAGGATGCCGCGGGCCCGCTCCAACAGCAGCTCGCCATCCTGGGTCAGGCTGATCTTCTGCGTGGAGCGTTCGAACAACGACACCCCGAGCTCGGTCTCGAGGGCCTTGATCTGCGTGCTGATCGCGGACTGCACCACATGGCTCCGCCGCGCGGCGCGAGTGAAGCTGAGCTCCTCGGCCGCGGCCACGAAGTACTCCAGCTGCTTGAGCTCCACAGCACCCCTTGGTCATCTGATCTTGAGATACACCTTATCTCCGATCATCACCGGAATCGAGGACTATCCGGAGCCCAGAGACGCTTGGATCAGACGTGGCATCGACATCACTGCCACATCTCGGCTCCGTCTGAAAGGCCCTCCGATGAACACACTCTCCGGCTTGAACGCCCCCAGTGCTCCCGCCACGGCCGCCGCACCCTCGGGCCAGGCGCCGTCCGCCGGGCCGCGCAACGGCCGGGTCAGCCACGGAACCGGGTTCTGGATCGCCGCGGTCGCGTTCCTGATCGTGATGGCCTACAGCACGGTGCCCACGCCGCTCTGGTCGCTGTATCAGGTGCGGGATGGCTTCTCCACCTTCGCCATCACGATCGCCTTCGCCGCGTACGCGGTCGGCGTGGTGGTCAGCCTCTTCCTGGCTGGGCACCTGGGCGACACCGTCGGTCGGCGCCGCCTGCTGCTCGTCGCCCTCGCGCTCGAGATCGTGTCGGCCGTCATGTTCATCGCCTGGCCCGAACTGGCGGGGTTGATCACGGCTCGCGTCGTCTCCGGCCTCGGCATCGGGATGCTGACCGCCACCGCGACGGCTCACATCGTGGACCTGCACCTCACCGCACGCTCCTCCGCCGACCCCACCCGCGGGCAGATCGTCTCGGGCATGGCCAATCTCGGCGGCTTCGGCGTGGGCGCCCTCGGGTCGGGCCTCCTCGCCCAGTTCGCACCCGAGCCTCTCGTCACGCCGTATGTCGTGTTCCTCGTGCTGCTCGCCCTCGCCTTCGTCGGCATTTTGCTGGTGCCCGAGACGGCCAATCGGCCGGCGGTGGCGCCACGGTACCGGCCACAGCGGGTGAGCGTGCCCGCACACACCGGGCGGTTCCTGCTCGCCGGCGGCCTCGCGTTCGTGGCCTTCGCGGTGCTCGGTCTGTTCACCTCCCTCGCACCGAGTTTCGTCTCCGGCCGGCTGCAGATCAGTTCCCATGCCGTGGCTGGGCTCGTCGTGTTCGGCACCTTTGCGGCCGCCGCGCTCTCCCAGGTCGCCGTGCGGAGCCTGACGCCGCGCACCCAGATCCTGGTGGGCACCGTGCTCTTCACGGTCGGCCTCGCCGGGGTCGCCGCCGTGGTGGTGGCGGCGGGCAACGTCCTGCTGTTCGTACTCGGCGGCGTGGTCGCCGGCGCAGGTGCCGGCATCCTCTTCAAGGCGGCCTTGGCCGTGGCCGGTTCGCTGGCTTCGTCGGCGAACCGGGGCGAGGTGCTCGCGGGCATCTTCCTGATCGGATATGTGGGCCTCACCCTGCCCGTGGTGGGAATCGGGGTGGCCACGCTCACGGTGAGCCTCGCCGCGGCGCTCGTCGGGTTCGCCGCCATGATCATCGCCCTGGCGCTGGCGACGGCGCTGCCGCTGCTCGCTCCGCGGCACTGGAACTGACCCGAAGCCGTTCACGGCGACCGTTGCCGGATTCCCGATCCTGGTTACGATCGAGGGGCAGGTCGGGGCCATCGCCCGCCCCCGGCGAGCATCCTGAGCGGGGGAGCCAAGGAGCCCACATGTCCCGCACGTATCTCGTCACCGGCGCCGCTTCCGGCATCGGCCAGGCCACCGCCGAACGCCTCCGCAGCCAGGGCGACCGCGTCATCGGCGCCGACCTCCACGACGCCGACATCCAGGTGGACCTGTCCACCGCCGCAGGGCGGGAGGAACTCATCGCTCGGGCCGGCGAGCTGAGCGGCGGCAGCCTCGACGGTGTCGCGGCGATCGCCGGCCTGGCCGCTCCCATTGCGGCAACCGTGGCGGTGAACTACTTCGGCGCCATCGGCACCCTCGTCGGCGCCCGGCCGTTGCTGGCCACGTCCCCGGCGCCACGGGCCGTTGCCGTCTCTTCGATCTCCTCACTGCAGCCGGCCGATACCGCCCTGGTGGAGCTGATGCTGGCCGGCGACGAAGCCGGCGCCCTGGCGCTGGCCGAGGTGCTGGCTGCCGGCGCGGATGCCCACCAGATCTACGCGTCCTCTAAGCAGGCCCTGTCCCGATGGCTGCGGCGCACCGCCGCGTCGGCGGACTGGGCCGGCGCGGGCATCGCGCTGAACGGGGTCGGCCCCGGCGTGGTGATCACGCCGATGACCCGCGACCTGATGGCCACGCCGGAGTCCGTCGCCGCCCTGCTGGAGATGGTGCCGATGCCGCTGAACGGGCCGGTGGAGCCGGAGAAGGTCGCCGATCTCCTCTGCTGGCTGCTCGGCGAGGGCAACTCCCATGTGACCGGCCAGATCGTCTTCATCGACGGAGGCTACGACGCGCTGACCCGCTCCGACACGGTCTGGTGAGCGGCGCGGCGGCGCATCCGGTCCGCTGACGGCCGTCCTGCCCCTTGTGGCGACGATGACCCCCGTCGTGGGGCAGAATAGGCAGACGAGTTCCAATGGAGGACAGCATGAGCGGCGACACCCAGGACGAACCGATTCAGGACCAGCACAGCTTCACCGGTGACGACATGGTGGCGGGCATCCTGGTGCAGCACGAGGCCGACCTGGCCGGCCACGATGAGGCCGAGGTTCTGGATGCGCTGCGGGAACGTCTCGCCGATGGCGGCCACGAGATGACCGACGAGGTCCTCCGCGAGCACGCGCACCGCATCGCCGGGCTCAAGCCCAACAAGTTCTCCGAGCAGTAGCGACAGCAGCAGTGGGCTGAGCTGCCTGCTCCGCGTTACCGCGGCATTGCCTTGCCCGCCTCACGGCGCACGGGCGGGCTTCCTTAGACGGCGGAGCCGGTGGCGATGTACAGCGCGCTCAGGGCGCCCCGGGCGGTGATGGCGACGTTCTCCGGGTAGTCGCCGAGCACCGGAGGCCTGCGCAGCCCGCCTTTCGGGCTCCAGCCCCAGGCCGAGTGCCGGCGGATGTCGAGCAGCATGGCCGCGCGCGGGTCATCCGGCGACGGTTCCCGCTCCAGGCGGGCTACGGCTTCTTCCCGCAGGTACACGTCGACGGGCTCGAGGTGGCCGTCGCGGCCACGCGGGGTGCCGTGGACGACGAAGACACCCCGGTCGACCAGGCTGGCGGTGGTCGCCTCAGAGACGGATGCCCACAGGTCGGTCACGGCGAAGTACACCTTCCACGGCTTCCCGCGGGCCACAAACGCCTCCAACGCCGCGTCGAGCGGCAGGTTGCCCGTCGGTGACCCATCCACCACGGTGAGGGCGGCGCTCGAGGGCTGGCCGAAGCGGGACTTCTTGGCCACGAGCCGGCCGCGCAGGGCGAGGTCGATGATCGCGGCGACGGCGAGGTCCATCGCTCCGAAGCGGAGGTGTCCGGTGAGGGGCGGCAGCGCCAGCTGCAGTTCTTCGGGCAAGCTCAATGTTGTGGTCGTGACATCGGCACGGGTATTCAGGTCGCAGTTGGGCACGGGTGGGCTCCTCTGATCATCGTGTGGTGGTCTGAGCGCCGTCGATCAGGGAAGTCGGGGATGGTTCGGCGGCCGGGCCGGGCTGCGTCGCTTCGCGGGCGCGGGCCGTGGCCACCAGAAGTTGGGGTAGCGAGGGCACCCCGGCGGCACGGAACACTTCGCGGCCGTCGGCGGCACGGATGATGGTCGTCGGGGTGTGCTCGATGTTCAGCGACTCTGCGCGTTGCGAGTCGCCGGCCACATCGAATTCGGCCAGGGTCGATCCCGGGACGAGTTGGAGGACCCGGTCCAGGGCCATCCGGGTGGTGCGGCAGGCGCCGCAGAACGAGGTGGAGAACAGCTCGAAGTGCACGGCTGGGTCCGCGGTGAGCGGGCGTGGAGCTGTGTGCATTGCGGGCTTCCTGCCACAGCGAATTCGGCATCACCGCGGTACTGGATGCAACGCCTCCGCCCCGCGGCTATTCCGCCTCTCGGTCACTCCTCAGCTTGGCGCGGGGCCCTGTGGGCCGGCCTGGGCCTAGCTTTCGCGGCCGAACAGCCGGCCGAGGTCGGAGAGTCCCGGAATCTCGAAGTTCGACACGGCGTCTGACAAACCCGAGGTATCGAGATTGGAGCCGAGGTCGGTCACCTGCTCGCCGAGGCCGCCGACGTACTCTTCGGCGCCCGCGGTGACGTCGCCGAGGCCACCGGTCAGGTTCTCGAAGTCCACGCCCAGTCCGGCGGCCTGCTCCAGGATGGGTGCGGCCACGCTGCTGAGCACGGCGCCACCGGCCACGGCCGCGAGGAGTCCACCGGCGGCGCCCACTCCGGCGCCGGCGACAGCGCCGAGGCCCGCCCCGGCGAGCGCACCGGCTCCGCCGCGACCGGCCGGCTTCGAGAACAGCGAGCGCAGGAATCCGGGGTTGTGGGCCTCACCGCGGGCGGCGGCGCGGGCGAGGTCGGCGGGTTCGGCCGAGGCGGGCCGTTCCGTCGCCGGCAGCTCGGCCGTGAGCTGCGCGTTCACCTGTTCGCGTTGCGCGGGTGTGAGGCGGGCGAAGGCGTCGCGGTGCACCTGCTCGAGCTGTTCCGGCTGCGCCGTCTTGAGCAGGTACTCGTACCGGGCGACGGCCGCGGCATCCTCCGGGTTGGCCGGACGCTGCGCGGCCGGCTGGGGCGCGGATGCCGGACGGCCGGCTGCCGGGCGCGCGGCTGAGGCCGCCGGCGCACCGGTACCCGGTCGCACAGCGGAGCCCGCCGGCGCACTGGAACCGCTCGCCGCACCGTCGGGCCGGGTGTCCCCGGTGACCTTGTCGGCGGCGGCGCGCACCACGTCCCGCCAGTCGGCGTTGCCGTTGCCGTTCGCGGTCGACTGGCCGGACGTGCCGAGTGCTTTCGATGCCATGTTCAGAATGCGCTGGAAATTGCTCATGGAAAGCCCCTCAAGTTGACGAGTCCCCAGTTTCCCGGCTCCACCTGAGGGATTTCCCCCAACCGGCCTTGGATTCGGTGTGCGGCGCGTCCGGGGACCAACGGTGCGCTAAATGCCGCGACGGATGAGGCGTGGCACGACGATCCAGATCACCAGCACCACCATGAAGATGAACCCGGCGAAGGCGATGCCCCAGGCCCGGCCGAGCACCAGGTCGAAGATCAACAGCCCGATGCCGGCGACCGTGATGGCGACCCCGGCCAGCGTGACCTCCACGAAGCGGTTGGTGTACCGCACGATCGTGCCCTTGGCCTGCCGGCGGAACAGCACCCGGTGCAGGCTCACGGGCGCCAGCCCCACCAGGGTGGTGAGGATGGAGGTGACCACGAGCACGAGGTAGGTATCGCGCTGGAAGTCGTCGAGCTCGTCGAACCGGGACTGGAACACCGCGGCCAGCAGGAAGCCCGTGAGGATCTGGGTGCCGGTCTGGATGACGCGCAGTTCCTGCAGCAACTCGTTCCAGTTGCGGTCCAACCGTTCGGTGAGCGTTTCGTCGCGGCCGTCGTGGTCCGCGTCGGGCTCGTCCGGAAGCGGGGAATCGGTCATCGGTGAGCCTTTCCGGAGCCGGGGCTTGGCGGGTTTGGGAGAATATACGTGACCCCACCCGGTCGAATCCACCATACCCAGGGCCCGCACCCACGGCCCCGGCCAGAGTTTGGAGTTGTCATGCCCCAACTTTCGTCCACGGCGCGGTCGGTTCCCGGGTCGGGCATCCGCCGCATCTTCGAGCTCGCCGCCGACCTGCCCGACGTGATCCAGCTCAGTGTGGGCGAACCCGAGGAACGCGTGGCGCCGCACATTCTCGACGCGGGCGCCCGAGCGTGGCAGAACGACGCCACCAACTACACCCCGAACAGTGGCCTGCTGCTGTTGCGGTCCGCCATCGTGAGCAAGCTCGGCGAATTCAACGGGTACGCGGTCGACGAAGATCAGGTGCACATCACGGCCGGCGGCTCGCAGGCCCTGCACATGGCGATGCTCCTCACCCTCGACGCCGGCGACGAGATCCTCATTCCCGACCCGGGTTACGCCACCTTCGCCATGGCGTCCCGGCTCGTCGGCGCCGTTCCCGTGCCCTACCGGCTCACTGCCGAGCACGCCTTCCGGCCCCGCATCGACGACCTCGAGCAGCGGGTGGGCCCGCGCACCCGCGTGCTGCTGATCAACAGCCCGTCCAACCCGCTCGGCGTGGTCTTCGAGCCGGAGGTGCTGCGGGAACTGCTCGACTTCGCCGCCCGGCACGACCTCTGGGTGATCAGCGACGAGGTCTACGAGTACTTCACCTTCCATGGCGGCTACACGAGCGTGGCGAGCCTGGACCCGAACGACCGGGTGTTCAGCGTCTACTCGCTCTCCAAGACGTACGGCCTCACCGGCGGCCGGATCGGCTACCTGGTGACCCCGCCCGGCGTGGCGGGCACCTTCCGCGCCGCGCAGGAGGCGATCGTGAGCTGTGTGAACACCCCGGCACAGCTCGCCGCCCTGGCCGCGATCGAGGGCGACCAGTCGGCGATAGCGGATGCGCGGGAGCACTACCGTAAAAACCTCGCGGCAGCCGGGGCGGCCCTGGATGCCCGCGGCATCGAGTACTACCGTCCGGACGGGGCGTTCTACCTCTGGGTCAACGTCTCGTACTGCTCCAATGGAAACGTCGCCCAGTGGGCCGAGGAGTTCCTGCTCAGCCAACGGGTGGCCGTGGCGCCCGGTTCGGCTTTCGGCGCCGGCGGAGAGGGCTGGATCCGGATCTGCGCCGCCGGCCAGCGGAAGCCGCTGCTCACCGCGCTGTCCCGGTTGCCCGCCGTCTAAGCAGCGGAGCGGGGCATCCGCGCAGCCCGCCCCACTACGTTGGCGATCAGACGGTCGGTGCCACGTCGGCGCGGGTGCGGGCGAACACAGTCTTCAGCGACACCCGGCTGGTGTACTGAATCGACCCGTACCGGAAGAGCCGCACGGCCAGCTGGAGCACGACTGCGGCGAGCAGGAACAACTCGACGATGATGACGGCCGCCTCCCACCCGTTGAGGGTGCCGAATGCGTTCCGCAGCATCGCGGTGAGCGGCGCCGAATACGGGAAGTAGGTGAAGATCTGCACCACGAAGCTGTGCGGGCTCGAGACGATCGAGGAGACCGCGTACAACGGCATGATCAGCAGGAGGATCAGCACGGCCGACAGGCTGCCGGCGTCTTTGGCCGTGGGCATGATCGCCCCGATGGCCACCAGCGTGCCGGTGAACAGGGCGAACCCGCCGATGGCCAGCAACGCTCCCACGATCATCTGCGCCGGGTCGAAGGTCAGCGCCGAGAAGTCAAGCTCCGGGATGTTGAGCGAGTCGCGGAAGAAGGCGTAGGCGATGGCGACGGGGGCCAGGAACACGAGCACCTGGGTGAACCCCACGATGAACAGCGAGATGATCTTGCCCGTGATCAGCGTGGTGGGGTTGAGGGTGGTGAGGATCATCTCGGTGACCCGGTTCTCCTTCTCCTCCAGGGTGCTCGTGAGCATCTGGTTCGAGAGCAGGGTGAACACGAGGAAGAAGACCACGACGTAGATCAGCGGCGGGATCACGCCCATGAAGCCGGCGGCCTTCTCCCCGTCGTTGTAGGTGGTGGCGTCCACCGAGACGTTGCCCCGGGCCAGTTCGGCCAACGCCGGATCCCCGATCTCGTTCTGCGCGCTCAGGACGAGCAGCTGTTTGGCCACGGCGTCGTAGGCGCCGTTGCCGAAGAGTCCCTTGTCGACGCCGGACACCTGCACGGCGGCGGTGCTCGGGTCGGCCGGGTACACGAAGTGGGCGTCTTCGGTGCCCGCCTTCACGGCGGCGATCGCGGCGGCGTCATCCGTCACGGCCGTGCCGCCCATCTTCGACGCCACGGCCGGGTCGACATAGCCGGATGCATCGCTGTAGGTGAACGTGATCGCGGCGTCGGCTTGGGCATCCCTCGTGCTCTCGGCCGAGGTGTTGCCGATGATCATGAGGGTCATCACAATGGCGATGCCGACCGGCACCAGCAGGGTGGTGATCCAGAACCGCCGCTTGCTGAGCGTGCGGCCGACCTCGAATCCGATGACCGTGCGCAGGTTGTGCCGTGCCATCAGCGTGCCGCCATTTCGTTCTGTTCGCCGTAGACGCTCACGAAGATCTCGTCCAGTGAGAGCTTGCTGGTGGCGAAGCTGCGCACCAGCACTCCGGCGTCGACCAGGTCGCGCAGGATGAGGGCTTCGTCGGTGCTGTCGGTGAGGGTGAGTTCGGCATAGTTGCGGTCCCGGGTGCTGACCTCGTAGTGCGTCGAGGGCGGGATGTCACCGGAGTAGCTCATGCGGATCATGGTTCCGCCGTACTGGTTCTGCACCTCGGGGATGGTGCCGTAGGCCTCCGCGCGTCCGTTCTTGAGCAGGATCACGCGGTCGCAGAGACGCTCCACCTCCTCCATCTGGTGCGTGACCATGAGCACGGTGGCGCCATTGCGTTTCTGTTCCTCGATGATGTCCATGAGCAGCCGCCGGTTGACCGGGTCGAACCCCTTGGTGGGTTCGTCGAGGATGAGCAGTTCAGGGTCGTTCATGATCGTGACGCCCAGCTGCACCTTCTGCTGCTGCCCGCCCGAGAGCTTGTCGACCCGGGTCTTGGCCTTGTCGGCCAGACCGACCCGTTCGAGGTAGTCCATCGACCAGGCGGTCGCCGCCTTCTTGCTCAGACCTTTGAGGGCGCCGAAGTACGACATGACAGCGATGACGGACTCCTTCTTATAGAGTCCGCGTTCCTCGGGGAGATAGCCCAGCCGGCTGCCGGCCTCCGGGGTGAACGGGCGGCCGTCGATGTGCAGCACCCCCGCACTGGGGAGATAGATTCCGAGCAGGGCTCGCAGGGTGGTCGTCTTTCCCGACCCGTTGGAGCCGAGAAACCCGAACGTCTCGCCGCGTCGCACATCGAAGGAGAGGTCCTCGATGACAGTGGTGCTGGCGAAGTCCATCCGAAAATGCTCGATGTGAACAAGAGGCTCTTCTTGAAGCGTCATGCCCACACCCTAACGCTGTGGTGGTTGCGGCCGACACGAGCGTGCGAGCCGACGCTGGTGCGGTTTAGACTTCCGCACGTCAACCAGGAAGGGGAATCATGAGTGGTGAACCGATACCGTTCGAGGTGCACGAGTCCGGTGCGCTGTTCCACGGCACCAAGGCACAGCTGGCGGTGGGTGACCTGTTGCTGCCCGGCCGGCAGTCGAACTTCGGCGTGGGGCGAACCGCAAACCACGTCTACGTGACCGGGACCCTGGATGCGGCGACCTGGGGCGCCGAACTGGCCGCCGGCGAGGGCCGCGGCCACATCTATATCGTCGAACCGCTCGGCGCCGTCGAAGACGACCCCAATGTGACCGACAAGAAGTTTCCCGGCAACCCGACCCGGTCGTACCGCACCCGCGAGCCCGTGAAGGTGATCGGCGAGCTCACGGACTGGGTGGGGCACACACCTGCTCAGCTGCAGGCGATGCGGGACGGCCTCGCCGCGCTCGAGCGCAACGGCGGCGCGGTCATCTACGACTGACTCCCCGACCGTAACGGCCAAGGTGCTCCCGCGCTCCTTCGCGGACGAGCTGCCCGGTGTATTCGGGCAGCTCATCCGCGGTGAGCGCTATAGCGTGCGGCGCAGCGTGCGGCGTTAGGCCTGCTGGCGGCGACGCAGGAACAGGGCGCCGGCTCCCGCGGCCAGCAGCGCCAGGGCGCCGCCCAGCATCGGGGTGACGAATCCGACGCCGGTGCTGGCCAGGGTGGACCCTGAGCCCGCCGCGACCACCGTGAAGGCGATCTCGGCGCTGTCACCGTTGGCGGCGGTCACGACGATGCGGTGCGCGCCGGCTTCCGTGCTCGCCGGGATGGTGACCTGGGTGGCGTAGGAGCCATCCGCAGCGCTCGTGATCGTGGCGAGCCGCACCGGGGTGGAGTACAGCGCCACCGTGAGTGCGGTATTGGCCGCGAAGCCGCGCCCGGAGATGCCGACGGCACTGCCCGCGGTGACCCGCAGGTCGGCGTCGCCCAGCACGACGGACGGTGCGCTGCCGGTGTTGGTCGGGGCCGGGGACGGTACGGCCGTGCCGGTCGGGGTGGGGGTCGGCGACACCGTCGGAGTTGCCGTCGGGGTCGGGGTCGGGGTCGCGGTCGGCTGGGTCGTCGGCGTGGCGGTCGGGGTCGCGGTCGGCTCGGTCGTCGGCGTAGCGGTCGGCTCCGCAGTCGGCGGAACGGTCGGCCCGGTCGTGGGCGGGGCTGTCGGCGTGCCGGTCGGCGTCGGGTCCGGCGTCGGTGCCACGAGACCGAAGACATCGGCCGCGGTGCCCAGCTTGAGGAACACGGTCTCGCCCGTGGCGTCCTTCAGGCCGTCGTTGTCGGTGACCGCGTAGACGTTCTTGTCGGCGCCGATGGTGAGGCCCTCGAGCTTCTCCTGGGTCCAGCCGTTGGTGGCCTGGAGGTCGGGCAGCACGTCGTAGGCCAGCTTCTTGCGCAGGATCGGCAGCACGCCGGGGGCGGGATCCGTGGCCGGCAGGGCCACGGTGTAGATGCGCTTGACGGCGGCGGCGGGGCCGTTGAGCTTGTCCCGCTCGATCACGGCGAGGGTGTTCTCGTCCACGGCCACGATCTCGGACAGGCCCATCCAGTCGGTTCCGCCGGCGTCGGCCTCCAGCTGGTAACCGAACCAGGTCCAGGTCTTCTCGGTCACGTCGTACCGGCCGATGCGGGTCACACCATTGCCGTCCACCGTGGCGGTGGGATCCGCGGGGTCGGTCCACAGCGGGCGCTGGATCGCGACGTAGAGCTCTTCGTGCCCGGCCGCATCCGTCGTCGCGGTGACGCCTTCGTAGCCCCACTTGGAGATGTGCGCGGAGATGTCGGCCGGCAGGGCCACGGTCTCCTGAACGGCACCGGCGGCATCCGTGCGATACAGCAGGTTGCCGGCACCGGTGACGCCCTCGGCGGCGAGCCAGAAGCCGCCCTGCTCGCGGGCGTGCAGGCCCTCGATGTCGAAGACGGCCGGCTTGCCGTTCTCGGTGACGACCAGGCTGGAGTCGATGCGCGCGGGGGTTTTTGTGACGTCGACCGTGAAGATGGTGCTGGGCGAGAGGGCCGAATCGCTGGCCGTGTAGATTCGCTCGGTGTCGCCGGGCTTGGCGCTCAGCGCGCCGAGCGCGACCCAGCCGATCGGCAGGCCCGCGACGTCGTCGGAGACGATGCTCGGCTGGCCCGCCGTGCTGCCGCCGTCGCCGAGCTCGTACAGGGCGACGGATGCGCGCACGCCGACGCTCGCGTCGTCGGTCTCGCTCGAGGCGACGAGCAGGTTGCGGCTGGGCACGGCCAACAGGCCCTCGGGCCCGTTGGTGGCGAAGACCATCTGCTGGTAGACCGGGTTCACCGGGTCGGTGAGGTCGTAGACGGCCACGAAGTTGCTGCGCTCGGAGGCGACGAATCCGTAGCGGGTGCCGTCGATGGTGGAGACCATCAGGCCCTCGGGTTCGCTGCCCTTCTTGTCGGCACGGCTGTCGGCGTACAGGCCGCCGGCCACGGCGAGGTGCTCGAAGGAGTTGCCGGCATCCCAGGCCACGGCGCCCGTGCTGGCGTCGAAGATGGTCCAGCCTCGGCTGCCGCCCTTCCAGTCGCCCTCGTTGGCGGTGGCCAGGTGGGTGTCGTCCACCCAGGCGATGGAGTCGGGTTCGCGCGGAACGTTGGTGATCGAGCCGGTGAGGTTGATCACCTTGTCCTTCTTGGTGTCGATCCCGGTGACCGTGGCGGTGCCGGCGCTGAAGACCTTGGTGATGGCCCGGCTGGGCAGGTCGACGAGCACGATGCCGTTGTTCTCCTGCAGGGTGACGGCCAGCTGGTTGGCGCTGTTGATGGTGACGTACTCGGGCTCGGGGTCGGTGGGCGAGTCGAGGCCGGCCGCCGTGAACGAGGGCAGTGCCGTGCCGTCGGAGGCCACGAAAGGCACCGGGGTGGTCACCCAGGTGGTGGGGTCGGCGTTGAGGTCGATCACCTGAACGAACCCGGCGGGCAGCTGGGGCAGGTCGCCCTTCTTGCCGCCGGCGGGGGTGGCCGACTCGTCGCGCTGGTTCTCGATCGCGATGGCCGCGTAGGCGTGGTCTTTGCTGATGGCGATCGAGTCGGGCTGGCCGGCCAGGTCGAGGCTGGTGACCAGGGTGCGGTCGCTGATGCGGATCACGTCGAGCCGGCCGGAGGGCGAGACGAAGTCGCCGCCGCTCTCGTCGATGACCACGAGCACGTAGTCGCCGTAGACGGCCACGGAGGTGGGCTGGTCGTCGGCGTGGCCGAGGTCGGCCAGGGAGATGCTGCCGGCGCCGACGGGCTTGTTCACGTCGGAGATGTCGAGGAAGCCGATGCGCTTGCCCGGGGCATCCGTGTAGATGACGGTCTTGCCATCGTCGGTGACGCCGGAGATCTCGGCGGCGGTGGTGTCGGCCGGGCTGACGCCGGCGGGCGCGTTGAGGTAGACCGGGTAGGTGGCGGTGCGGTGGAACGCCGAGGTCGTGGGCGCAGGGGCCGCGGCGAGCGCCGGGGCGACGACCACGCAGCTGGCCATGACAGCCGCCGCCGCGATGAAGGTGATGCGGCGGGCTGGTCTCGAAAAAGTCATGGGTTCCCTTGTCGCGAGCGTTACCTGTGCGAGTTCACAGGTACTCGTCGAGCGTGCTGGTCGCCGGGAACGTCGGGGTGACCCGGAAGGGTCCGCGAGGCGACGGCAAGATGTACGACAGGCAAACGGGTCTGCGCAGCGGCTATTCCGGTGCACTGTTCGATGTGGCAGGATTCCTGCCGTGACCACTCAACCCGCACGCCGGATGCTGCTCGACACCGCCGCCCTCTATTTCCGTGCCTTCCACGGGGTGCCCGACACCGTTGTCGCGCCGGGCGGCGAGCCCGTGAACGCCGTGCGCGGGTTGCTCGACATGATCGCCCGGCTCACCACCGAATTCCGGCCCACCGAGATCGTGGCGTGCTGGGACGACGACTGGCGCCCGCAGTGGCGGGTCGATCTGATCCCCACCTACAAGACCCACCGGGTGGCCGCCGAACCGGCGACGGATGCCGACACCGCGATCGAGACCGTGCCCGACCTGCTCAGCCCGCAGGTGCCGGTCATCCGTGAGGTGCTCGCCGCTCTCGGCATCCCGGTGGTCGGCGCCGCGCACCACGAGGCCGACGACGTGATCGGTACCCTGGCCTCGCACTCCGACATCCCGGTGGATGTGGTCACCGGAGACCGCGACCTGTTCCAGCTCGTCGACGACAGCCGTGACGTGCGGGTGATCTACACCGGCCGTGGCATGGCCCGGCTGGAGATCCTCACGGATGCGTCGTTGACGGCCAAGACCGGGGTCACCCCGGCGCAGTACGCGGACTTCGCGGCCATGCGCGGCGACGCCTCCGATGGGCTGCCCGGTGTGGCCGGGGTGGGCGAGAAGACCGCGGCGACGCTACTGGCCGAGTTCGGCGACCTCGACGGCATCGTCGCGGCCGCGGCCGATCCCGACGTGAAGCTCAGCGCGTCCGTGCGGGCGAAGATCGTGGCTGCCGCCGACTACCTGCTCGTGGCGCCGAAGGTGGTGAATGTGGTGCGCGACCTGCAGCTGCCGGCGTTCGACGCCCGCATCCGCCCGGCAACGCCCGAGCAGCTGGCCGACCTCGAGCGCCTCGACACCCGCTGGGGCCTGGGTTCCTCCCTCACCCGAGCCCAAGAGGCCCTCGCCGCCCGCGAACTCTGACGTGGGCCGGGAGTTCCGGGATTCTCGGGACTTCTCTCGCAGTTCGCGGAGGTGTCGAAGGCCCTGGGCGAGAAGGAATTCCGGCCGAGCGTTCACGGCGGTGGCCTAGGGTTCTCTACACGGCAGATGTGCGGTTCCTGCCGTCGGGAGGACACACGATGACCACCAGAACGAGCGCATCGGCCCTCGCTGCCGCGCCTGAACACCTCGGTCTCGGCCTTCCCGATCGGGTCGACGACTTCGCCCGGTTGCTGCAGAACCCGTCGTTCAGCGACGTTCGGGACGACGGGCAGGCCTGGCTGCAGCGCTGTTATGCAGAAATCGTGCCGCTGGTGCTGCCCGCGGCGCTGCACTCTGTCGAGTCCGGTGAGCCGCTTCCGGCCGAGTGCCTGCGCGCTCTGCGCGCGGTGGCGGCGGGGTCGGCCAGCGACACGGATGTGCAGTTGTCGGTGATCCTCCGCGGGGCGTTGCCGGCGCTGCGCGTGTTCGCCGCCTTCATGCATGAGACCGCGCCGGCCGATCCCCGCCAGACCGTGCTCGCCATGGCCAGGGCCACCCGAGTAGCCCACGAACTGGGCAGCTGCTGGGTGGAGGCGTGGAGCGACGCTCGCGCGACCAAGGGACACCTTGTGCCCGAGCCGGCGCCGGCATCGACACCCACTCCAGTGCCGGCGGCATCCGTCACCGGCCCGCCGCGCGCATCCGTCACGGCTCTCGACGGCGGTTCGATCGAACTGGTAGCAGCCGACCCCGACCTCAGCGACGCCGAAGCGCGGATGCTGACCCTCGCCGCCTACGGGCACTCGAACGACCACATCGCCCGGGCCACCAGCTACAGCCGCCAGGCCGTGGGCTGGCACCTGTCCCGCATCATGCGGGCCTGGAAGACGCCCAACCGCACGGCGCTGGTGGCGCTGGCGTTCGTGAAAGGGGTGCTCGTAGCGCGATCCGCGCCCCGAGCACCCCGGGCTCTGCCGGCGTCAGATCAGGCGGGAACCCGGAAGTCGCTGTCGCAGCCGACCTCGTCCTGACCCTTCTCGGTGTAACCGGTGGGCACCGTGCGGTGCACGTCATCGATGTAGTACGCCTTGGTGCCGGTCCAGCGCGGTCCCCAGCGCGCCCCGTTGTCCCACGTGTCGACATCCACGCGGATGCGTCCGGTCTGCTCGGCGAACCCGGTCCCGAGCGTGACGGCGGTCTTCCGGCCCGGATTGGCGGTCACCGTATCGCGGCGTTCGCTGGTGGTGGTGCGGGTCTGCGAGTACTCAGCGCCGCCCTCGATGGTGAGCACGTCCTTGATCTCCAGGCTCACACCGCCGCCGGACTTCCACGTCTCGGCGAAGGAACGCACATCGCCGACCTGTGAGCTGATCGCGGTGGTGGTTCCCTCGTTGCAGTTGCTGACCGGTTCGCCGTAGCGCAACCAGTCGACGCGCTCTCCGGATTCGCTCTGCACCTCGAAGGTGCAGTCGCCGGTTATCCCGCTCGTGTACATGCCGGCGTCGCCGTTGCAGACGCGGTTGAGGTTGTCGGGGCCGAATCGGTCATCGGCCGAGGCCGCGGTGGCGGGAACCAGGGCGCCGGCCAGCACCAGCCCGGCGATGCCCGCGGCGGCGGCGAGGCGGCGGCGGCCCTTCGTCGGGGTGTGCGTCGACGAGCGTGCCGGGGAATGCGTCGGTGTCATCGTGTTCGTGTCGGTGTGCATGACGTGTCCTAACCAATTCGATGTGCGGTCGCTCCCCGGAACTGGTTCATCGCTTCCCGGGAACGGGAATGACTCTTCTACCTCGGCGGCGCTCACGCCAGAAGATCGGCCAGCTGTTAGTCGACCGACTCACGACTACCCCCATCCGGCGCCTCAGCCGCTACCCTCCCCCTCGCGAGACACTGCGGGAGACATATCGGGAGCGTCTCAAAAACCCTCTACGGTGCCGCAACAGCGGCACCGGTTGGCTGGTGTGTACCGGCGTTGTGAACGCCACTTCCCAACGCCACCTCCCAACAGCACTGCTCAACAGAAGGACACCCCATGAAACTGCTCCTCACCCCTCTGTCCCGTTCTCTGGCCGGCCTCGCGGCCACGGCAGCGATCCTGGTTACCCTCGCGGGATGCGCCGCGCCGGCCGAAACCAGCGGTCCCACCAGCGCATCCGGTGGGGACGGCGCATCGGTCAGCGATGCGGAGTTCCAGGCCGCCCGTGACGCCTACGACCTCAAGCTCGCGCAGTGCCTGCGCGACAAGGGGTTGGACGTCAAGGATCCGCAGCCCGGTCAGGGAATCCAGGAGAGCAGCCCCGAGATCAACGAGGCCGCCTCCACCTGCATGCGCGAGATCGGCGATCCGCCCGTCCCCGCAACGACGATGAGCGACGCCGAAGTCCTCAGCATGTACCTCAAGTGGGCGGACTGCTTCCGTGAGGTCGGGTTCGATGTTGCTGAGCCCGTCAGCGGCCAGGCCTTCGTCGTGCCCGAAGATGCCTCCGCCGAGGTCACGGCAGCCTGCACGGATCCGACGCTGTGAACGACTCGTCCGATGCTGAGGGCACTCCTGTGCCGCACGAGCCGGTGACGACTCGCCGCGGCAGGCGCCGCTGGGGAATTGCAAGCGCCGGCGTCACCCTCGCGGCCCTTATCGCCGGATACGCCGTCTGGGCTCCCGGCCAGGAGGAACCAGCTCCTCCACCGCTCACGGTGTCCACGGCAGAGGTCACCACCGGTAGCGTCGCATCCGAGACGAAGGTCGCCGGCACCGTGCAGTACGCAAGCACTGTGCCGATCACGTCCGGACTGGCCGGGGTGGTCACGGAACTGCCCGCTCCGGGTACGACTCTCAGCGTCGGTGCGGTCGTCTACCGAGTGGATACCCGGCCGGTCATCATGCTCTCCGGGACCGTGCCGGCTTGGCGCGACTTCTCCTCGGATATGTCCGACGGGGAGGACGTGCGCCAGTTGGAGCAGAACCTCCGCACCCTGGGTGTCTTCAGCGGCGAACCGGACAACCGTTTCACCTGGGACACCACCGTCGCCATCCGCGCCTGGCAGAAGTCCCTCGGCGTGGAGCGCACCGGCACGCTGGAGCGGTCCATGATCCTGATCTCGGACCAGGATCTGCGGGTCGACGCCGTCGACAGCCGCGTCGGCGCGCAGGTGGACGCCGGTTCCTCGCTGTACCGGGCCACCAGCCGGCAACTGGTCGTCGAGGTCAACGTCAAGTCGTCCGACCGGCAGGTGGCCGTCGTCGGGGGCACCGTCACCGTGTCCCTGCCGACCGGGGTGACCGCCGACGGCCTCGTCGAGTCCGTCGCCGCGCCGGTGAACAAGCCGGATGCCGACGGCTCGGGCAGCAGCATCGTCGTGCCCGTGCGCATCACGGTGGCCGATCAGCCCGCGGTGGCCGACCTGGCCCTGTCCGGTGTCACCGTGAGCTTTGCCGGCGCGGTGACAGACGATGTGCTCACGGTTCCGGTGGATGCCCTCGTTCCGATCAGCGACACCCAGTTCGCCGTCGAGCTGCCCCGCAAGAATCCCGAAGCCGAACGCACGCTCATCCCCGTCACGGTGGGCGCGTTCGCATCGGGGCTGGTGGAAATCTCCGGCGCGAAGATCGTCGCCGGGCTGTCCGTCGTGGTGCCAGCGCGATGACGGCGCTGATCCAGCTCACGGATGTGGTTCGCAGCTACGGTTCCCCACCCGTCACGGCCCTCGCGGGCGTGAGCCTGACCATTGATGAGGGTGAGTTCGTCGCCATCGTCGGGGCCAGCGGGTCGGGCAAGTCGACGCTGCTCAACCTCATCGGCACCCTTGACCGGCCCACCGCGGGCAGCATCCGTATCGGCGGCCTGGACACCGGCACCCTCTCCGACGCCGAGCTTTCCGCGCTGCGCTCGCGGCGCATCGGGTTCGTCTTCCAACAGTTCCACCTGCGGGACGGAGTCACCGCTCTGGAGAATGTCGCCGATGGCCTCCTCTATACGGGCACCCCTCGCGCAGAACGCCGGGAGCGCGCCCGCATTGCACTCGACCGGGTGGGGTTGAGCCACCGGCTCACGCATCTGCCGCACCAGCTGTCCGGCGGTGAACGGCAACGCGTGGCGATCGCCCGAGCGGTGATCGGCGATCCGCCGCTCCTGCTGGCCGACGAGCCCACCGGCAACCTCGACTCCGGTTCCGGCGAGAGCATCGTTGAGCTCCTGCATTCCCTTCACGCCCTGGGCACCAGCATCGTCGTGATCACCCATGACGTGGCTCTCGCGGCTCGCCTGCCTCGACGGGTAGCGATCCGCGATGGCGTTGTCCTTTCCGATTCCAGTTCTGGAGCCCTCGTATGAGCGCGTCACGCCTTCGCCGGTCCACCCACCAACCGCCGGCCACCGCCCCCTCCCGGCTGCGCCCGGACGACCTGCTCGCCCTCGGCTCGTCAGGGCTGCGCGCCAAGCCGGCGCGCGCCATCCTCTCGGCGTTGGGGATCGCCATCGGTGTCGCCGCCATGGTGGCCGTTCTCGGCATCTCCGCCTCCAGCCAGGCGGGCCTGAACGCCCGGCTCGCCGCCCTCGGCACCAACCTTTTGACCGCCACCGTCGCCCCTCCGTCGTCGGGCGACCCGATCCCGCTGCCAGTGAATGCCACCGACCGCCTCGCCCGGCTGCCCGGCATCGAGGACACCTCCGCTATCGCCGATCTGCCGGACGTGCACGTGTACCGCAGCTCGTACAGCGATCCCGACCGCACCGGCGGGCTCACGGTCACCGCCGCCGAACTGAATCTTCTCGACACCGTCGCCGGCAGCGTGCGGGCCGGGGGCTGGTTGAATCGCACCACCGCCGCGTTCCCCACCACGGTGCTGGGCGCCACCGCGGCCATGCGTCTCGGCGTCACCGAACCCGGCACTCTCGTCTGGCTCGGTGGGCAGAACGCCATGGTCGTCGGCATCCTCGATCCCGTTCCGCTCGCGCCCGAGCTGGATGTCGCAGCCCTCATCGGCGTACCGGTCGCCACTGTCGAGCACGCGTTTGCGGGCAACCCCACGAAGCTCTACCAACGAGTGGATGACTCCGCCGTCGAGCAGGTGCGCACGCTCATCGGCCCTGCGGTGCAACCGGCCGCCCCGGCGGCCGTGGCGGTGTCACGTCCCTCGGATGCCCTCGCCGCCATAAACGCCGTCGACGAGAGCTTCACCGGCATGCTGGTCGGCATCGGCTCGATTGCGCTGCTCGTGGGCGCCATCGGGGTGGCCAACACCATGGTCATCTCGGTCATCGAACGACGACGTGAGATCGGCCTCCGGCGTGCCCTCGGCGCCACCCGCCGTCACATCAGGCTGCAGTTCCTCACCGAAGCCCTCGTGCTTTCCGCGATGGGCGGGGTCGCCGGCGCCGGAATCGGGTACCTCGTGACCTGGGGTGTCGCCCTGGCGAGCGGCTGGCCACCGGTCGTGCCGCCGCTGGTGCTGATCGTCGGTGCCGCATCCACTCTCGTGGTCGGTGCCGTCGCGGGGCTCTACCCGGCCATCCGTGCTGCCCGAACCCCGCCGACGGCCGCTCTGAACAGCTGACCCACCCTCCCCCTGGGCCTGACGAGACGGGGTTCCGTACACTCGGATGCATGTCCCCGATGAACGCAGAGTACGAGATCCGTCGGTTCGAGCCGGCAGCACCCGGCGAGCCCGGATACCCCGAAGCGACAGCCTGGGATAGCGCGGTGTCGTTCGGCTTCCAT
Source organism: Cryobacterium arcticum (assembly GCF_001679725.1). Lineage (NCBI taxonomy): Bacteria > Bacillati > Actinomycetota > Actinomycetes > Micrococcales > Microbacteriaceae > Cryobacterium > Cryobacterium arcticum. The sequence continues at coordinate 4,008,637 of NZ_CP016282.1, forward strand.
GAGGAGCGCAGCACCGACGAGCGCGTTCAGGAGTCCATCGCCAGGAGCCGTGTGGACGGCGCCGTCTATACGGGGGCCTACCAAACCGGGCAGCCGGCCCCGTATTCGCTGGGCAGCGAGGTACCGGTGGCCACGTTCGGGTCCCAGCCGAGCACACTCAACATCGGCTTCGGCCGGTTGCTGGATGCGCATCTGATCACCGGCGTGACGGTGCGCACGTCGCACCGGCGTCGCGGGCTGCTCCGCCGCATGATGACCGAGGACCTCACCCTGGCCAAGGGCAACGGCATCGCGATCGCCGCACTTACCGCGTCGGAAGCCTCGATCTACGGTCGGTTCGGCTTCGGCGTGGCCACCGCGGAGCAGAGCATCACGGTCGACACCTCCGCGAAGTTCCAGCTCAACCACACTCCGGTGGGAACCGTGGAGGTCGCCGACCCCAAGGTGCTCCTCGAGCTGGCCCCGCAGGTCTTCGCCCGACTGCACAACGAACAGCCGGGATCCATCGGTCGGCAGGAGTTCTACCGTCAGCTGGCCGCCGGGGCGTCGAGCCGCGAGGGCGGCCCCGACGCCAAGGTGAAGGCGGCGCTGCACTATGCGCTTGATGGCACAGTCGACGGCTACGTGTCCTACCGATTCGGCGGCTGGGACAAGACGCCGGCAACCATGGAGATCGTTGACCTGGTGGCGGCGACCCCGGCCGCCTACCTGGAGCTCTGGCAGTATCTGGCGGCCATCGACCTGGTGGAGCGCGTCACCTGGAACGAGGCGCCGGTGGACAACCCGCTCACCTGGGCCCTGACCGACTCGCGCTGCGTCGCCGCGGCCAACCCCCGGGACCTGCTCTGGTTGCGTATCCTCGATGTGCGCCAGGCGCTGGAAGCGCGCGCCTTCGCCGCCGACGGCACGCTGGTGCTCCGGGTCGCCGATGGCCTGGGGCTCACCGCGGGCACGTTCTCGGTCGAGGTGCGCGATGGATCCGCACAGGTGAGCGCATCCGCCGCGGCACCCGACCTCGAACTGGACATCACCGCCCTCTCGTCGATCTACCTGGGCGCGGTGAACCCGGTCTCGCTGGCGGCGGCGGGCCGGGTGCAGGAGCATACCGAGGGCGCGGCGTTCCTGGCCGCGAGGCTCTTCGCCCTCGAGCGCCCGGCGCACTGCCTGACGCACTTCTAGAACGACGCTGCGGCGCTGGTGAGACGGAGAAATCCGGGATTCGTCACGCTTCCACCGCAAGCCTGGAGATACTTCCAGGTTGCTTGAAATCCCTCTCCTGCTGCATAAGGCTGGTCAGATTCGCCCCATCCGGGCACGCCTGACAATCCGGCCCGAACGCACCAAGAAGAGGACCCCGTGAAAGCACTTACCTGGCAGAACACTAAAAAGGTCGAGGTCAAGACCGTCGCCGATCCCGTCATCCAGAAGCCCACGGATGTGGTCATCCGCGTCACCTCCGCCGCCATCTGCGGCTCAGACCTGCACCTGTTCAACGTGATGGGTCCGTTCCTGGCTCAGGATGACGTGCTCGGCCACGAGACTATGGGTGTCGTGGAGCAGGTGGGCGGCGATGTCAGCAAGCTGAGCGTGGGCGACCGGGTCGTCATCCCCTTCGTGATCGCGTGCGGCGACTGCTTCATGTGCAACCAGGGCCTCACCTCCCAGTGCGAGACCACCCAGAACCGCGATTCCGGCACCGGCGCGAGCCTCTACGGATTCAGCGAGCTCTACGGCTCCGTTCCTGGCGGCCAGGCCGAGAAGCTGCGGGTGCCGTTCGCGGACTTCAACGCCGTGAAGGTGGGCGCCGACCTGCCCGATGAGCGCTACCTCTTCCTCAGCGACATCCTGCCCACCGCCTGGCAGGGTGTGCAGTACGCGGATGTGCCGGCGGGCGGTACTCTCGCCGTGATCGGCCTCGGTCCGGTCGGCCAGTTCGCCAGCCGCATCGGCCGTCACCTGGGCTTCCGGGTGCTCGGTGTCGACCCGGTACCGGAGCGCCGTGAAATGGCGGCGCGCTACGGCGTGGAGGTCTTCGACCTCGCCGACGACCTCGTCACCACCCTGCGCGACGCGACCGATGGCCGCGGCCCCGACTCCGTGGTCGACGCCGTGGGCATGGAAGCGCACGGCAACCCCGGCGCGGCGTTCACCCAGTACGCCGCGGGACTGCTGCCCGACAAGGTGGCCAAGAAGGTCTTCACCACGGTGGGCGTCGACCGCCTCGCCGCCCTGCACATGGCACTCGACCTCGTGCGTCGCGGTGGAACCGTCTCGGTGAGCGGCGTGTACTCGGGGGTGGCCGACCCGATGCCCCTGATGAACATGTTCGACAAGCAGATCCAGCTGCGGATGGGCCAGTGCAACGTGCAGCGCTGGATCGACGACTTGCTCCCCCTGGTCGAGGACCCCACCGACCCGCTCGGTGTGGAGGACCTCGTCACCCACAAGGTGCCGCTGGACCGGGCGCCGGAGATGTACGAGACCTTCAGCGCCAAGGACGACGGCTGCATCAAGGTCGTGCTGAAGCCCTAACGGAGCGTTTCCCCTCATGCCGAGCGGCCCCGGATTTCCGGGGCCGCTCGGCATTCTGGTTGGCTCGGCACGTTGAGGCGGTCCGGCGCATCCGCTGGGCGCAGGTAATGGAAGGCTGGGAGCATGGACTCCTTGGCGCTGCTCCGCTCCCTGACCGCCCAGGCTTCGGTGCGCTCGTTTTCTAGTCGCCCGGTGGAGCCCGAGCTCGTGGAGCAGATCGTCGAAGTGGCCCGCTGGACGGGGTCGGCCCGCAACCGGCAGCCGTGGCGATTTGTGGCCGTCTCCGACCGCCCCACGCTGGAGGAGCTCGGCCGCTGCGGCGCGTACGCCCAACACCTGGCGTCGGCACCCTGCGCACTGGTGCTCCTCTCGGCCGACAACGGCTTTCAAGACACCGAGTTCGACCTCGGCAAAGTGACCCAGACCGTCATCCTGGCGGCAACGGCGTTGGGCCTGGGGAGCTGCCTGGCCACGCTCTACCCCGACCCCAATGTGGCGGCGGCGTCCCGGCTGCTGCACCTCGATAGCGGATGGCTGCCCCGGCACGCGATCTCCCTCGGCTACCCCGGAGCCACCGTCACGGGCACCCGCGCCCTGCCGACCGGCCGGCTCCCGACCCAGACGCTGCTGACTACCGCAGTCCCCCAGCGCCCCTCCAAGGAACTGTGACTTAAGCACCGATCAGACGCGTTTTTTGGCGGCTCAACTCGCAGTTCGCGGATGCGTGTGTCGGGTGAGCCTGTGGGCCGCCGGAATGTCAGTGGTAGGTGAGACGATCTCACCATGAGTAGCCCAGACCAGGCACCACCGCCCACTCCGGACGATGACGACTACTCTCCGGAGTCCGCTCCACCTGGCACCACCCCCACCGCTGCAACCCCGACCGACAACGTCACACCAACACCACCCGACGCGCTGGGTCACGGCACCACTTCGGCCCCGCCCGCCGAGACCGCCGGGGCCACCGACCCAGCCGAGCCCGTCGAGCCCACGCCACCCAACGAACCAGCTGAGCCCGACGAGGACGACCCCTACATGCCCAACGAGGCTCGGGACGAGTTCGTGCGCAGCGAGTTGACCCGCCGCACCGAACTGGTCGCGGCCGACGCCCGCCTCATCGCCCAAGCGCAAGCCCGGCAGGCCGAGCACCTCGCTGACCTGCAGTGCTGGAGCGAGGACCCGCAGGTGTCCTCCCGCCTGCATAACGACCCGGACGCCATCCGGGCGGCCGACCGGAACACGGCCACCATGACCACGTACCAGGCCCGCGCCGCCGCGTACTCCCGGTGGGAAGACGGGGAGGTGGCCCGCCGCACCATCGTGAGCGAACTCGCGTGCCTGCTCAAGCTCGCCGAACGGGCCGTGGAACGGCTGCTCGACCAGTCCCTCTGGTTACTCTCGACCCCTGCCGCGTTCCAGGCCCTCTCCGCCGGTGAGATCAGCTACCGCCACGCGACCGTGCTCCTGGACCAGATGCGCACCCTCCCCGACGAGGACCAGGCCGCGTTCGTGGAAGCGGTCCTCCCGGCCGCGAAGGTCCTCCCTGTGGGCCGGTTCAACGACAAGGCCCGCCGGGTGCGGGAGCGGACGCATCCGGAATCGATCGCGATCCGTAACAGGAACGCTTTCGCCGACCGCCGCAGTTACTGGGAAGCCGCACCCGACGGGATGGGCTGGCTGCACTGGTACGGCACCGCCCACGACACCAAAGCCGCCTTCGAGCGCATCGACTCGATGGCCGTGAGCCTGAAAAAGACCGACGACCACGCCGCAGCGGATGCGACAGCAACAGCCGCCGCCGGAGCTGGCGAGAGCTTCGGCCCGGGTGCCGGCACGGGCTTCGGGTTGGGCACGGCCGCGATGAGGGACGAGGAGGAAAAGCGCCGCACGCTCGACCAGTTGCGCGCCGACATCACCCGCGCCCTGCTGTTGGACGGCATCACCCCCGACGGAATGGGCGCCGGAATCCGCGGCAAGGTCATGATCACCGTTCCCGTCCTCACCCTCCTCGGCCTGGACGATGAACCCGCCACCCTCGAAGGCTACGGACCGATCTCCCCCGAAACCGCCCGCGAGATCGCCGGCAACGCACCAGGCTTCACCCGGCTGCTCACCCACCCGGAATCCGGGGTGGTGCTCTCCCTGGGCAAAACCCAGTACAAAAAAACCAAAGCCATGGGCAAATGGCTGCGGATACGCGACGAAACCTGCCGCTTCCCCGGCTGCTCCCGCCCCGCCGTCAAGAGCGACGTCGACCACACCGACCCCTGGGCCGACGGAGGCACCACCGACAGCGACAACCTCGCCCACCTCTGCGAACCCCACCACCGCATCAAACACCTCTCCCAATGGCGAGTCACCCAAGAACCCGGCGGAATCCTGCTCTGGACCTCACCCGGACAACGCAGCTACCGCACCGACCCCGCCAACCCCGTGGCACCACCCCGGCCCCTGCCGCCACCCACCGGCCCGAAAACCCGGACACGCCCCGCCGACGACAGCTACCTGCAACCCCGCCACCAACCCATCCGGCGCCCCATCACCCCGGTCCCCGAAAACCCACCGTTCTGACGGGGGCTGAACGTGAGCGCGGCAACGTGAACATGAGGTCGCGAGAGCGGCCAAGTGGTCAGCTCAGAATCGTGAGGTGACCGAAAGACCGCTTTCGCGAAAGCTCGCGGTGCGATTACTCGCTCCTCGAAAGCTCCCACGCGTCGGCATTCCGCGGGTGGCGCCACTCTTGACGGGTTGCCTCGTCGTGAGTGACATCACACAGCCAATGGGTCGCGTCCGGATCCCACCCGGCGAGTACGGTTGACCGCTTGTCGTCGATGGGAATGGCGACACCGGCCGTGGCAAGGTAACCGGCGACCGACAGGTGTACGGCATCGAAGTCGCGCTGCACCTGCGCCCAGTTGGGGAGAACCCATGTGCCCGCACGCCCCGTCGTGAGGTACCAGACCTGCCGTCGGGCTGCCGTGACCTGCAGTGGATAGCGACGGTTCAGCTCTGCCCACGCGTCGGGGCCGTCAATTTCGTAGACCCGGGCGCCGTCGGGCACACGCACCCGCTCGGTCGTGGCGTCCTCCCAGCCAAGGCTGTCCTCGACGAACTGCAGCCCCACGGGAGTACCACCGGGCAGCATCCGGGTCGATTTCGTCAGCGCGTTAGGCGGTTTCGACCACCAGGGCCCACCGAAATTCGCCGTGGGATCCGCCGGCCAGTCCCGCTGCGCCAGCGATTCCTCCTCAGTCTGAGCGGTCTCCCACGCCCCGAGCGCCTCCCGGGCGGTGCGCACAGGCAGTGGTGCCGAGCCGGTTGTATCCACAAAGCTGACCGCCCACTGCTCGCGCCGGTCCACGGGATCCGACCACCAGGCGGCACCGGGCGCAGCGGCAACGGATGCAGCCACTCGCGCGAGCCCCGCGCGCATCTCCGGCGAACCGGCCAGCACATCCTCGCCGTCGGGCTCTTGCCAATACAACGCCCGGTCCACGGCAGTCTGGAGCGCAAGCAACAGGGTGCGTTCGTCACAGGAGGGCAACGGCACGTCATCGAGCAACCGTGCCACCTCCTGAGGCGAGGGCGCGGGCGGCGGCCCGGACAGCTCATCCACTCCCGGTCCGAACAGCACGACGGACGACCCGCGCCCCGGGTCGAGGTCGTAGGCAGCGTAGAACGCGGCCGTCCGGAGCGCCTCGGTGGCCACACTCTCGGTGGTGGGCTGGCTGAGCGCCAACTCAAGGCACAGCCGCCGCCCGCGGGGCCCGGTCAGCAGGTCGGCGGCGCTCAGCCCCATGGACTCAGGCCTGCCGGTCGAGCACCACGTAGGTGTAAGCGGCGATCGTCGCCGCATCCACGATCTCGCCCTCGCGGATCATGCGCACGAAGTCGGCCTCGCTGAACCAACGGTGCACCATGTCCTGCTCGGTGCTTTCACGCTCCGGGGCGCCCTCGGCGAGCGAGGTGGCCAGGTAGAGGTCGCAGCCCTGGCTGCTGTGGCCGTAAGCGCTGTAGAAGTGCGCGAGATGGCGCACATCCGCGGCCCGCAACCCGGTCTCCTCCTGCAGCTCGGCCCGGGCCAGGTCTTCCTGGCTCCCGCCCTTGTCGGCCGGCCACGAGCCCTGCGGAAACTCCCACGCCCGGCGCATCACCGGGTAGCGGAACTGCTCCACCAGCCAGAAGCCCCCGTCGGAATACGGCACGACAATGGCGAAGTCGGGCTTGTCCACCACCCCGTAGAGGCCCGTCGAGCCGTCCTCCCGGCGCACGACATCCTCGCGCACGGTCATCCAGGCATTGCGATAAGCCTCCCGCGTTGACAGGGCTTCGATCATGGGCACCGCCTTTCGGTCCCATCCAACCACGCCCCGCTGGCGCGCTACTCGGAACGCAGCCCGTAACTGAGGATGGTGTTACCCGCGCTGGTCACCCGGGAGTTCTGCAGGCTGAGCCGGGTGACGGGGTCGGTGGGTTCGAAGAGATGCCGGCCCTGCCCCGCGATCACCGGGTGCATCATGAGGGTCAGCGAGTCCAGCAGCCCGGCGAACAGCAGTTGCCGCACCAGAGAGATGCTGGCCATGACGCTGATCTCGCCGCCCTCGGTCTGCTTGAGCGCGGTGACGAAGTCTTCCAGCGGCGCATCCATCAGCCGGGAGTTCTGCCACTCGAGATCGCCGGTGAGTGTGCGGGACGCGACGAACTTCTTAACCGGGTTGATGAAACCGCCGAACGGATCGTCGGCGCCGGCGCTCGGCCAGTAGCCCGACCACTCCTGGTAGCCCGTTCGCCCCAGCAAGACCGTGTCGACGCGACTCATCACCGCGCCCATCTCCTCGCCCATCTCGGCATCGAAGCTGTCGAACTGCCAGAGGTTCGGCGCCTCCACCACTCCGTCAACGGAGTAGAAGAGGCCTGCAGTGAGTTTGCGCATAACGGACTCCAATTCGGCGAGGCTGATCGCTTCACCCTCCCATCGAACAGCGCGGGAGACAAGACATCCCGGGCCCCAAGACATCCGATCTTGCCAAGTTGGCAAGCCAACTCGCCTCTCGCGCATTGCTCTGCCATGCTCGGCCAAGACCGCACTGCCCCGGATGCGCGGCCGACCAAGAAGGAGACCCGCAACTATGCACTCGTTCGACAAGGCCTACTGGGAAGAGCACTGGGACCAGGCCTCCCCGCTCGGCGGCAGCACGCCCGCGAATCCGTACGTGCTCGCTCAGACCCACGATCTGCCCCGTGGCCGAGCGCTGGATGCCGGCTGCGGCACGGGCGCCGAGGCGCTGGCGCTGGCCGCCGACGGGTGGCAGGTCACGGGAGCCGACATCTCCGCTGCCGCTCTGGCCGTGGCCGCCGAGCGCACGCACGAGGCAGACCTGTCGGGCTCGGTGACCTGGCTCGAGGCGGATCTGACCCACTGGACCCCGACGGACCGCTGGGATCTGGTCATGACCAACTACGCGCATCCGGCGATGCCCCAGCTCGCGTTCTACGACCACATCGCCAACTGGGTGGCGCCCGGAGGAACCCTCCTCATCGTCGGGCACCTGCACGAACCGGCTCCTGCACCGCACACTGGCTCAGGCACGTCCCCGGCCGAGCACGGCCATCACCCGCCGCACGAGGCCACCGTCACCCTCGCGGACATCATCGCCGGCTTCGATGCCGGCCTCTGGACCGTCGACGCTGGCGAAACCCACACCCGCTCGATGGGCGGTCACGGGATGCAGCTGCAGGATGTCGTGGTGCGCGCCACCCGCCGCTCAGCCGTCTAACCAGTCGTCGACACCGTCGTCAACGAGTAACGGACACGTGCAGCCACCAGCTGAACGGTCGGCCGGGCTCGAGCATGCGGATGCGGCCCTCGTTTATGGCGAGGGCCGCCGAGTCGCCGAACGCGGTCGACGGCTCGATCGCCACGACGGGCGTGCTGGTGAACTCCCCGCCGTCCCAATACAGCCCGAGATAGGGCAGCAACATCGGGTCCCAGCCGAGGGTGAGGCTGTCGCCGTTGCCGTGCACGACCGAGGCGGTCGACTGCGGTTCCGCGGCGAAGGCCTTGACCGCCGCAGAACCCACGGCGTCCGGCCAGTCGCGCGGCACCCGGTCGCGCGGGTACTCCTCGATGAGCGCGGATTCCGGCTTCGCCGGCACAATCCGGGTACCGGCATCCGCGGCGAAGAGCGGATGCGCGCACCAGGCCAGCGGCACCGGGCCGGGCCCGTCGGTTCTCGCCTCCCACGACAGCCGGAGGCCCGACGCGAGGGCCTCGATGCGACGGGTGAGGGTGATCGGCAGGCTGGGCAGCCGCACACTGGTCTGCAGGTGGGTGTCATCGCTGGAGTCGAGCGTCCACTCGGTCTGCCAGGCGTCGCCGTGGTCGGCGAGCACTGTGCCCGGAAACGCAGTGCCGGCGGGCAGAGTACACGCCGCGACGGTGGGAACCACGTCGTCCCAGCCGCCGCTCCCGGGCTGTACGAACACCCCCGGCGACCGGGGGCCGCCAGGGGCGAGCCACTCCCGACCGCCGGAGATGAGACTGGTGATGCGGGCGCCGTCGGCGACGTCGACCTGAGCGGCAAGGCCGCCGCCGCGCACCGTGAGCATCAGAGGAGCATCAACCGGGCAGGCCGATGCGGCGTTCGCCCGAGCGCAGCTGCTGGATGACCACCGCCAGCACCAGCAGGGCGCCCTTGGCCACGTTCTGCCAGAACGAGTTGACGCCGAGCAACGTCATGCCGTTGGTGAGGATGCCGAGCAGGATCACCGCGAGGATGGTGCCGGCGATGGTGCCCTTGCCGCCCTTCAGGGCCGCACCACCCAGCGCAGCCGCGGTGATGGCCTCGAGCTCGAGGCCTTCCGAACCGGAAACCGGCTGCCCCGACCCGGTGCGGGCGGTGATGAGCACCCCGGCGATGGCCGCCACAGCACCCGTGGCCACGTAGACACCGATGAGGTAGCGGTTGATGTTGATGCCGGCCAGACGAGAGGCGATGTCGTTGCCACCGACGGCGTAGATGTTGCGACCGATGCTCGTGTAGCGCAGCACCACGTGGGCGAGCAGGGCGATGATCACGAGCACCAGGATCAGCGTCGGCACACCGAGGATCGAGCCACGAGCGAGGAAGACGAAGAAGCCGTCGGCGCCGGTGTAACCCTGGGCGCGGCCGTCGGAAATCAGCTGCGCCACACCCTTGTAGGCGGCGAGGGTGGCCAGCGTCGCGATCACCGGGTTGACCCGGCCGAACACGATGATGCAGCCGTTGAGCAGGCCGCAGAGCATCCCGATGCCCACCGCACCGACCACGCCCAGGAACGGCCCGGTGGCGGTGAAGATCATGGCCGACGACACCGAGGTGAGGCCGGCGATCGACCCGACCGAGATGTCGAGGGCGCCCATGATGATCACGATGGTCTGCACCACGGCGAGCAGGCCCGAGATCGCGATGGCCGTGCCGATCACGCGCAGGTTGCCGACGGTGAAGAACAGCGCGTTCTGGCTGCCGATGACGGCCACGACCAGGGCGATGGCCATGAGCAGGGAGATGTTCTGCACTCCCACGACCTCCAGCACCCGCCGGAACACGCCCGGCCGGGCGCCGGTCTCGATGGGAGGCTGCGACCGCAGTGTCGCGGTGGACTGTGTTGTGGGCACCGGAGTGCTCCTTTCCAGGGGGCGGCTCATGAGAGGGAGGTGCTGAGATCGGAGTCGGCGGCTGCTTCGTCCATGGCGAGCGCCAGGATCTGCTCTTCGGTGACGTGGTCGCGGGCGAGTTCACCGGTGATCCGGCCGCCGGCCATCACGTAGATGCGGTCGGAGAGCCCGATCACCTCGGGCAGCTCACTGGAGACCACGAGCACGGCCACACCGGCCTGGGCGAGTTCGTCGATGATCGCGTAGATCTCCGACTTGGCGCCCACGTCCACCCCGCGGGTGGGTTCGTCGAGCACCAGCAGGCGCGGATGCGTGGCAAGCCACCGCGCCAGCACCACCTTCTGCTGGTTGCCGCCGGAGAGGTTGCCCACCAGCTGTTCACTGGAGGGAGTACGGATGCCCAGCCGCGCGATGTACTCGGCGGCGAGCGCCTTCTCGTCGGCGGACTTCACGAAGATCCAGCGGCTCAGGCTGCGCAACCGGGCGAGCGCCACGTTGTCGCGCACCGACCGCTTGAGCAGCAGGGCCTCGGCCTTGCGCTCCTCGGGGGCGAAGCCGATGCCGGCGGCGATCGCATCCGCCGGGGCCTTGAAGCTCATAATGGTGCCGCCCATCAGCAGCTCGCCGCTGTCGACGCGGAGGTCGCCGACGATGGTCTTCATGAGTTCGCTGCGGCCGGCGCCGACGAGCCCGGAGACACCGACGACCTCGCCGGCCTTCACCTCGAGGTGGATGTCGGTGACGTGGCTATTGGTGACTCCGCGCAGCTCGAGCACGGTCTCCCCCGGCACGACAGGGTCACGGTGGAAGAACTGGGACAGGTCGCGGCCCACCATCATCCGCACCAGGTCGTCGTGGTTGGTGTCTGCGGTGACCTTGGTGCCTACGAACTTGCCGTCGCGCAGCACGGTGATGTTGTCGGAGAGCTCGAAGATCTCCTGCATGCGGTGCGAGACGTAACCGATGGCCACGCCCTCATCCCGCAGCTGGCGGATGAGCTTGAACAGGATCACGACTTCCTCATCGCCGAGCGAGGAGGTGGGTTCGTCGAAGCAGATCACCGAGGGGCTGTCTACCAGCGCCCGCATGATCTCCACGATCTGGCGTTGCGCGGGCGAGAGGGCGCTGCCCAGGGTCTCCGGGCGGATCACCTTCTCGAAGCCGTAGCGGCGCAGGTCCCGGTCGGCGCGGGCGAACAGGGCCGCCCGGCTGAACATGAGGCCCTGACGGCCGAGCGCCCCCACATAGATGTTCTCGGCCACCGAAACGTGCAGCAGCACCTCGGGTTCCTGGGCGATCACGCGGAGGCCGGCGAGCCGGGACTGCCGGGGATCGGTGAAGCGCACCTTGGTGCCGGCCAGAGTGAGGGTGCCGGCATCCGGCTGCAGGTCACCGGTGAGGATCTTGAGCAGGGTGGACTTGCCGGCGCCGTTCTCCCCCATCAGCGCGGTGACCTCGCCGGCGCGCAGTTCGAGTTGCACGCCCTGCAGCGCGCGCACCGGGCCGAAGCTCTTCTCGATGCCCGCGGCGCTGAGCATCACGGTGCCGGGCGGTGCCGGGTCGATGCCGGATGCCGCCGGTGCAGGTGTCTTGACCATGGCTGGATGTGCCTTTCGGGTAGCCGGGTGGCTGAGGTGCGGGGAAAGCCGGGGTGAAACGGGGGTGAAGCGACGAGCGCGGGGCGGGGGCGACGGATCGTCCCCGCCCCGTGACTCACATACGGTTGCTCAATCGAGCGGAGCAGGTCGGCCTAGGTGCAGACCACGCCCTTCTCTTCCCAGTTGTCGGCGTTCACGATCTCGGTGTTGGCGATCGACACGGGCGGCAGGGCGGTGCCGTCGCGCAGCAGGCCCACCATCGAGTTGATGGCGGCCTTGCCCACCTCGGCGCCGGAGATGAACAGCGACGCCTTGTTGCCGGTGTCCTGACCAGCGGCCCAGTCCTTGCAGGTGAGGTACGCGCCCAGGCCCACGCCGATGATGTTGGCCGGTGCCACACCGGAGTTCTGCAACGCGGTCACGACGCCGGTCTCGCTCTCGTCGTTGCAGCCCCAGACGACCCAGTTCTTCACGCCGGCGTTGGCGGTGATGATGGCGCCGGCCTTGTTCTGGGCATCCGTGGCGGAGTTGTCGGTACCGATGTCGACGACCTCGGGCATGTCAGACACGGCCTCACCGAACGACGCAGCGGCGCCCTCGACGCGCTGGGTGCACGCGGTGAGGTCCTGCTTGTACGCGGAGATGATGCGGGTGTCAGCGGCGGTCCAGCCGGCCTCGGCGTAGAGGCGGGCGGCCTCGCCACCGACGAGTTCGCCCATCGAGGTGCCGTCGAAGCCGGAGAACGGGGCCTCGGCGCCACTGGCGTCGGCGATGATGTCGTCCGACGCCATCAGCGGGATGCCGGCGGCCTTGGCGGCCTCGATCACCTGCGGGCCGATCTGCTGGTCGGGCACCACGATGACGATGCCGTCCACCTTCTGGGCGATTACGGAATCGAGCTCGCTGATGGCCTTGTTCGAGTCGGTGCCGAGGTTCACCACCTTGATGTCCACGTCGCCGAGCTCGGCTGCGGCGGCCTTGGCGCCGTCGGCCTGGTCGACGAAGTACTGCTGGTCGCCCTGCTTCTGCAGGTACGCGATGGTGAGCTTGCCGCTCTTGGGTCCGGCCGCGGCCGGGCCCTCGTTGGTCTCCATGCCCGACGAACAGGCGCTGAGCCCCACGATCGCGATCACCGCGACGGCAAGAGCGCCCATGCGGCGTCGCTGCCGGGTTGAGCTCCTACTGATTACGTTCATGCTGTGTTCCTTCTTCCCTAGGTTGCTCATCAGCGTCACTGCCGGTGAGGGGCGGCCGCCGAGGCGGCCGAAGCGGTTGAACTCGCGGTGAGTTCGCCCAATCTGGTGCGCAGGGTGTGCACGTAGGTGTCGTGCACGCTCTGGGGATCGTCGTGGAAGAGCAGCATCGCTGGCAGCGATGTCGCGAAGTAGTCGACGCGGGCGGGCGTCGCCGCAAGTTCGACGAGGTAGTCGTCGAATTCGCCAACGAGCGTAACCGCCGCACCGTGGTCGCCGAGACGGCGCAGGGCACGAATCGAGAACAGTGTCTGTTCGCTGAACCGGCGGGTGGTCATGTCGATGAAATCGCCGGTGGCGTGTGCGGCCGCGGTCCAGGCCGCGCGGGCGCCCTCGTCGTCGCCCGCGGCAAGCAGGGCCTCGCCGAGCAGCCAGTGCAGATCGGCCGAGTTGGCGAGCGGATGCCGCGCCTCGCCGAGCGATTCCGGCGGCGTGATCGCCGCGTGCACGTGCTCCAGCGCGGCGGCCGGGTCCCCGGTGGCGAGGGCCTGCTCGGCCAGGGCGGTGCAGGCGTTCTGCCAGGCCAGGAGCACCTGGCCTTCGCCGCCCTCCCAGGGCTGGAACACCCGGCCGAGCATGAGCTCGCGTGCCTCGCCGGCCCGGTCGACGGCGGTGAGCAGGCCGGCGTGCACGACGGTGAGGTCGTCGCGGCGGCCGGCCAGCTGCCGGTGTTCCTCGAGCCGGTCGAGCCGGTCGACCGGGGTGGCGCCGGTGCGGGCGAGTAGCTGGTCGTATTCGTAGAGCAGCTTGGCGTCCTGTGGGGCGTGGCCCACGGCGGTCTGGAAGTGCTCGAGGGCGGCGGCCGGGTCGCGCTGCACGTTGTAGGCGGCGATACCCAGGTTGCGGTGCACGAGCGCTGCGGTGGCGGCATCCGGAGCGTGCTCGGCGGCGGCCTGCCACACGGTGATGGCGTCGGTGTAGCGCTTCTTGTCGTAGTACCAGGAGCCCAGCAGCGCGGCGGCGCGGGCGTCGGTGCCGTCGGCGGCGAGGGCGGCCTCGAGCGCGGCCACGTCGGCGAGCCGGGAGGGCAGGCAGTGCCGGGCGTCGGCGGCACGGGCATCCTGCCGGGCGGCGGCGGCCTGGTCGGGGCGGCCGGCCGCGTCGAGCAGCCGGGCGCGGTGGTAGTGCGCGAGGGGGGCCACCTGCACCTGGCCGAGCGCGGTGTCGGTGGAGGCGCACACGGCGGTGGCCAGCAGCTCGATCGCGGTGTCGGTGTGCCCGGTCTCGGCGTACTCCAGGGCCACGTCGAGCAGGGTGGGTGCGTCGGTGGTGAGCTCGAGGCCGGCCAGGTGCCGGGTCCATTGGTCGAGTGGGTCGCGGGCCAGCTGTTCGGCGAGCACCCGGTCAGCTTCGGCGACGGCACCGCTGCCGCGCAGGGTGAGGGCGAGCAGCGCGTTGGCCTGCAGGTGTTCGGGGTTGTGGCGCAGCAGTTCGAGCAGCGCGGCGCGGCTGGCGGCGAGGTCGCCGGCGCGGGCGTGCAGCCGGGCCAGGGCGTGGCCGGCGGGCACCCGCCAGGCGTCGTTCCAGGTGGCCTTGGCCAGGTAGTCCTTCGCCTCGGCGTCGCGGCCCTGGTGCACGAGGGTGATGCCGAGCCGGTAGTGCGCCTCGCCGTCGGCGGGGTTGGGCACCCGGGCGAGCAGCCGGTCGATAGCGGTGCGCAGGTGCGTCTCGGCGTCGGCGTGCCGGCCGGCGCGTTCCCGCCGGGCGGCCAGGGCCACATTGCAGCGCACGTCGCCGGGGTCGCGGCGCAGGGCCTCTTCCCAGTACGGCTCGGGCGCGCGGGTGGCGTGCCGGTACTGGTCGAGGTACTGCCCGGTATAGAAGAGTTCGTCGATCGAGGCGATGCTCGCGGGGTCGGCCGGTTCGGTGGCCGGGGCGGGGGTCACGGTGTCCTCGGCGGGATCACGCGGGGTCCAGGTGACGAGCACGGTGTCGCCATCACGCACGGTGAGGGTGAGTTCGCTGGGGCGGTAGCCGCCGTCGCGGCTCAGCTCCTGCCGGTAGGCCTGGCCGGGGGCGAGATCGGCGGAGGCGGTGAAGACGACGCGGCCGCCGGCATCCGTCAGCTCGATGGTGGCGCCGGCGACGACCCGGGTGGCGGCCACGCCGATCACCACGGTGGTGCCAGCGTCCGCATCAGCGGTGACGTCGAGGCGCACGGCGGCGTCGCGGGAGGCCTGGTGGGCGGCGCCGATGCGGGTGATCGGGTACCAGAACTGGCTGAAGGTCTTGGTCTCGCCGGGGGCGATGAAGCTGAAGTCGGGCTGGTTGTCGGTGAACGCGCCGGCCATCAGCTCCACGTAGGGGCCGTCGCCGTCGGTGAGGTTGCGGTCCCAGGCCCAGCCGAACTCGGCGTTGCCCCAGGTCCACTGCTTCTTGCCCGGTGCCACGGTGTGGTCGGCCCAGTAGACGAAGCCGGCCTCGAGGCCGTGGTCGTAGCCGCCGAAGAAGTCGTCTTGGGTGGCCACGACCATATAAGAGGTAGGCACCGGGATGTTGCGGTACCAGTCGAGCCGGTCGCCGTCGGGGCGGTCGGCGGTGACCTGGGCGGGGTAGTCGACACCGTAGTAGTGGCCGTCGACGGCGGGGAAGGTGGCGACGGCGCGCTTGGCGTGGTCAGCGACGAACTCCACGTCGGTGGGGAAGAAGGACTGGTAGTCGTCGTTCACGGCGGCGGCCACGTTGGCCCACCAGAGGAAGGTCTGGGTGGCGTCGGTGCGGTTGTAGAGCCGCACGCGGGCCTCCACCACCGAGCTGTCGGGGCGCAGGCGGATGCCGTGCATGCCCTTCATCCGGTTCATCGGGTCGTGGTCGCTGCACCAGACAGTGATGGCGCCGTCGGTCTCGTGTTCGATCTCCCAGTCGGTGGGCAGGAACGTGCCGGGCCGGTGGTGCTGCGGCCAGTTGAACTCGACGCCGCCCGAGATCCACGGGCCGGCCAGGCCCACCAGGGCGGGCTTGATCACGTTGTTGCGGTAGAAGAAGTCGTAGTCGGCCACCTTGTCGTAGCCGATGTGGATGCGGCCGCCGAGCTGCGGCAGGATCACCAGGCGCACCCACTCGTTCTCGAGGTGGATGGCGTCCCAGGCGTACGGGCGCTTCTCCTGCTCGATGCGTTCGTGGAACGGCAGCGGGTAGACCTTGCCCGAGGAACCCTGGTAGACCCGGTTCTCCAGGAAGGCGGGGTAGTCCTCCGGTTCGACCGGGAGGTAGGTATCGATGATCAGGGGCTCGGACCAGGCCGCGACCTTGTCGCCGGCGAACTCCGCCGGAACCGGCGGAAGCTCAATCGTCGACTCCCCATCGGTGACCGAGGTTTCGCCGTCAATCGGCGGAATCACGCGGTCAGGCGTCGCGGGGAAGTCGTTCTCGGCTTTGAGCATGGTGCAACATTACGAGGCACTTTTGCGGATACGTAGGAGATTTATCCGGGCTTTCTGGACGAAACGCTGATTTTCCGTCACACTGAGCGGATGACGATCGCCGATGGTTTCCCAGGCCAGCGCATGCTCGTGCTCCCCCGCCCCCGGGTGCGGGAGGCCCTGCAGCAGCCCGGCACCTCCCACCTGGTGGTGACCGACTGCGGCTACTTTCCCGAGGCGCACTCGCACGGCCGGGTGCGCACCACCCCGATCTCGCAGGCGGTGATCATCGTCTGCGCCAAGGGCGGCGGATGGTGCGAAACCCCGGCCGGCCGGTTCCCGGTCACCGCCGGCCAGGTGATCATCCTCCCGCCGGGGCATCCGCACTCATACGGCTCGAACGAAGACACCCCGTGGACGCTGTGGTGGCTGCACGTGACCGGCCGCGACCTGCCGGAGTTTCTCACCGCCGCCGGCATGACCCCGGATGCGCCGATCCGCACCCCGTCGGACGTGTACCGGGTGGTGGCGCTGATTGCCGAGGTGCTGCAGTGGATGGAGCGCGACACCACCACCGCGAGCCTGCTCGCCGCTGCCGGCGCCGCCTGGCACCTGATGGCCCTGCTCGCCTCCGACCGCTCCACCGGCGACGGCCGCTATGCCGCCATCGACCGCGCCGCAGAATACCTGCGCACCCACATCGACGACCACGTGAGCGTCGCCGAGCTCGCCGCCATGTCGCGGCTGAGCGGCTCCCACTTCGCCGCCCTCTTCAAGAGCCGCATCGGCTACCCCGCCCTGCAATACCAAACCCAGCTCCGGATGGCCCGGGCCCGCGAACTCCTGGACACCACCGACCAGTCCATCGCCGCGGTTGCCGCCGCCACCGGCTACCCCGACAGCTTCTACTTCGCCCGCCAGTTCAAAAAGGTGCACGGGGTGACGCCGTTCGGGTATCGGGGACAGCGGAAGGGGTAAAAGCGGCGTGATCGGTCCAGGCCTCCGTCGCAAACGCCCTCAACTTTGAACCCGATGCGGTACGGTGCGGACCGCCACGATGCTGCCATACTCGCGACTATGCAACTTCCACTTTCACAGCGGCACGCGTTTCTGTCCTACATACACGAGGACAAAGTCCATGTTGACGAACTCCAGGAGGCGCTGGAGGCTGCTGGGATTCAGGTGTGGCGTGACACCCGTGACCTTTGGCCGGGAGAGGACTGGCAGGCGAAGATTCGTGCCGCGATAAAGTCCGACAGCATCGCTTTCATTGCCTGTTTTTCAGCTGCTGGCGAGACTCGCGAAAAGTCCTACCAATACGAGGAGCTGACACTAGCGGTCGATGAATATCGGCAGAGGCGTCCGAAAACATCGTGGCTCTTTACCGTCCGCTTTGACGACTGCGCCGTGCCAGAGTTCGACCTTGGAGGCGGAAGGACGCTCGACTCCACAATTCAACGTACGGACCTGTTCGGGCCGAACAAAACTGTCCAAACTGTTCGACTCTCGCAGGCGGTGGGGAGAGTGACGAACCCGCCATCGAGCCCCACGATCGCAACCGAGGCAGTAGCCGAAGCGAAGAAGGCAACTTCCGACGGGCGCTCCAGGGCAGAAGTGCTTAAACAACTGCTGCGGGATCCAGCTGCCGACATTGCTTTGGAAGATTTCATGTCCTCCATCGCAACAGAGATCAGGACTCGCCTGTCAAATGAAGACAACTACCCGAGCACCACTCCCGACGTAAATTGGGCCCCATTCGCCGACGTCTGGCTGGCCCAGCTTCGCAACTACGAAAAGGAGCTAGAGCCAGCACTTGACTTAGTCCGGCTTGCTGCCAGCTACGGGCAGGTTCAGCACAACCCCGCGTGGGAGCGCTTCATGCGCCAGTTCACCTCGCAGATTGTTCGTGGAAACGGGAATGCCGCACTAATAAACCTTCGCGCATACCCTGCCTTGGTCCTTTTGTACGTGTCTTCGATTGCGAGCACCTCTCGCGACAACTATGTGCCGATTCTTGGACTAGTCGTCACGCCAACCATTCGAGATCAGTACAACTCCAGGGAATCCATTCCGCTCGTTCAATACACGAATGTTCGATCGGTTGCGCAAGATGTGGAGCCGATTGCATCAGCTCTCGCCATGGCGGATGACGGTACAGAGGTCCTTCCAGCCCTTATCGAAGGTCTCGTCTCCAAAGCGGTGGGTGGGCGCCTCACCCCCATCTCAGATCATCTCCATACTTTGCTCCGTGACTTGTTCCGGGACGAGCTACCGGACCAACGTGACTATTCCGACGTTTTCGACCGGGCGGAGGTTCTCCTTGACGCATTGGTAGCGGATGCCGCAGCTCAACACGACCGTGCGACCGGGTGGGCCGGTGGCTACGGGAGGTACACCTGGAGACACAGGCACGTTGACATGCCAGTTGAGGCGCAGATGCTGGCAGATGTCATCAGTCAGGGCGAAGCATGGCGGCCAATCCTAGACGGCCTGTTTGGGGGCAGCGTTGAACGGGCGACGGCAGCTCTCGAGTCTGTTAAAACAACCGCCGCCCGGGTCCGAAGCCAACACTGGTGAGACACGGCGCTGACTGAATCGCAATTGAAGCCTTACTTGTGGGGCATGCGGATCCAGATTGGCTACAGACTCCGTTGGCGTCCCTTTGCCGTCGACATAATTCAACGAGGAACCACGACTCCAACTAAGTTGCCCAAGAGGAACGCCTGAGCCCCCAGTGCGATCGTGATGGTGCCCTCCCCTAGGGTGAAGGCATGTCCGATCACCGAAGCCAGCGTGTTGACGTCTCTAATTGGGAGGTTGTGAACACCGAGGCTGGTGGAGCCGACGCAAAGTCTTGGCTGAGCGACGACGAAGGCAGTCGGTGGCTGTATAAGCCCGTCACTATTAAGAACGGCAATCGGCAAGGGGAAGATTGGGCAGAGAAGGTCTCTTCGTTGCTCGGGCTCGGTCTGGGAGTACCGTGCGCACAAGTAGAACTAGCCGTTCGTGGTGGCGTCGAGGGATCGATTTCATTGAAGTTGACCCCCGAAGACTACGACATGCATCCCGGCTTTCTCGCCATGGAAGTCCACGGCGTGGTCGGCTACGTGCGCGGCAATACCCCAGGGCGCCCAGGGCACTCAATTAGAAACATCTTCGCCGTGCTCGAATCGTACGGCACACCACCCGGCAGCACGTTTCCCTCTCACTTTCAAGCAAAAGATGTGCTCTGCGGTTATCTACTTCTGGACGCGTGGATCGCCAACCGCGATCGCCATGACGAGAACTGGTCGATACTCCAGCCCAGGAAACCTGGAATGAGCTACAGACTCAGTGGCTCATATGACCATGCAGGGTCCCTTGGATTCAACCTGACCGACAAGAAACGAACTGGATACTCCTCCGGCGCTGCTGGCAACGTGCAAGACTGGGCCAAACGAGGAACAGCGTGGCGCTTTGAGCATGTTCTGGGCGCGCCGATCCAGTCGCTGACTGCTTTGGCCGCTGACGCCCTGTCCCTTGTCTCAAAAGAGACCAAAGACTTCTGGATCACGCGGCTGCACGAGATCGATCTCGAAAATACGAGAGCTGTGGTCGAGCAATGCGGTGGAATGTCAGACGCTGCGAGTACGTTTGCAATTGATCTACTGACTACCAACCTTGAGAGGCTTCGCGATGAGTGCATCTAGCATGGTCACCGACGTCACGGCCAACCAACCTAACGTCGAAGACGCCGGGCGCCGGCTCGTGGTGCTATGGCAGGACCCTGATTCGCGTGAAATCGAGCCCATCGGAATCCTCGCTCTCGAGAGTGCCGTCTACTCATTCGTCTACCTAGAACGGGTCAGCGACATTGCGTCGTTCCAGCCTCTATTCGGGTTTCCAGACATCCGGCGGCGCTACACGTCGGCCAACCTCTTCTCGCTGTTTGCCCAGCGCGCACTCGACCCCCAAAGAGCTGACTTCAGCAGACATGTCGAGCAGTTGGGCCTCCCGGCCGACACAACACCTTGGGAACAGATTGCGCGTTCTGGAGGCCGTCGCGAAGGAGACACTTTACAGTTCTTCCCCATGCCCGTTCGGGATGGTGAAGTGATTTCCTGCTCATTCCTCGTTAATGGAATTCGTCATCTTTGGGCCAAAGCAGTGACGGCCGATGGAATGGAGTTTCACCTGACTCAGTCCGAAGTTGAGGCAGCACTCGGAAGACTGCAGCCTGGGGACCCACTTTCGTTGCTCCCCGAGCCCACAAATACCTACCATTCATCGGCCTCCCTAGTGGTGGATGGATCGACGACGCCGCTCGGCTACCTTCCCCATGTTCTCTGTGAGGACATCGCTTTGCTCGGCGACGACGCTGTCGTCGCAGTGGAAGTTGAACGGGTAAACGGTCCGGACGCCCCCTGGCACATTCGATTGATGGCTCGATTGACGATCAACGCAGACAGCGACTTCTCGTTCTTCAGTGGCCCTTCGTGGAGGACCGCCGCTTAGGGCGAGCTGAAGAAAGCCCCGCTCCACCTCAGAAGCGCACATCAAGAACTCCGTGGCGCCGTCACGGTGCCGATCCGGAGCTAGCTCCTCACCCCGCAGCGCCCGGTGCAATGCCTTGAGCCGGGCAACACACGGCAAGTGATTCTGCGCTCTGAACATAGTCTTCCCTAGACACGGGTGAATGGACACTTGACTTTCACAAAAACGTTTATGTAAGCTCTCACCCACATCAACAAAAACGTTTTTGGGAATGGGTTCAACGATGAGCAAGCGTGTGGGTATTCGAGAGGTCGCGGCCGCGGCCGGCGTCTCCGTGACGACCGTGTCGCACTCGCTCAGCGGCGGCGGACAGCTCAGCGACGCCACCCGGGAACGCGTCCGCTCAGTGGCCGAGGGCCTCAACTACACGCCCAACCGACTCGCCAGCGGACTCCGCAGCAAGCGCTCGCAGATCATCGGCTTCATCAGCGACGAGATCTCCACCACCCCCTACGCCGGCCGCGTTCTGCTCGGCGCCCAGGAAGCCGCCGCCGCCAACGACCAGGTGCTGATGATCGTCAACACCAGCCGCGACGACCGCCTCGAAAGCCGCGGCATCGACGCCCTGCTGCAGCACAGCGTCGACGGCATCATCTACGCCCGCATGTACCACCAGGCGGTCAAGCTGCCCGAGGCCCTCACCGGCGTACCCATCGTGCTGCTCGACGCATACAGCGACCGGGCCGACCTCTCCTCGGTGGTGCCCGACGAAGAAGGCGCCGCCCGCACCGCCGTGCAGCACCTCGTCGCCGCCGGACACCGCCGCATCGGCTACCTGAACAACATCGACGACATCCCCGCCACCCACGGCCGCCTCGCCGGCTACAAGGCCGTGCTCGCCGAGAACGGCATCGCCTTCGACGAGACCCTGGTCACCACCACCGAGTCCACCACCGGCCCGGGCCGGGATGCCGCCGGCCAGCTGCTGGCCCTGGTCGACCGGCCCACCGCGCTGTTCTGCTTCAACGACCGGATGGCGATGGGCGCCTACCAGGCCGCGCAGCTGGCGGGCCTGAGCATCCCCGAAAACTTAAGCATCGTCAGCGTCGACAACTTCGAACTCCTGGCCGACGCGCTGCTGCCGGGGCTCACGTCCATCGCCCTGCCGCACTACGAGATGGGCCGCTGGGCCGTGGAACGGCTCGCCGCCGAACTCGCCGGCGACGCCGACTCGGCACCGCAGCAGATACGGATGCCCTGCCCGCTCGTTCACCGGCAGTCAGTCGGCCCGCCTCCGCGCTAACGCGGCGACGAGCCCACCTCCACACTTCGCGACCGCTGGAACGGTCACGACGATCGGCACCCCTCGCCGAGACACCCCACCCAACCGATAAAGAAGGAATGAAGATGAGACACGCAAAGAAGCGCCTGATCGTTGCGAGTTTACTTGCCACGAGTCTCGTTGCCAGCATGGCCGGCTGCGCAAACGGCACCGCCGCCAGCGGCTCCGACGGCAAGAACGGCGAACTGACCATTTGGACCCACAACGGCGGCAACACCGAAGAACTCGCCGCCGTGCAGGCCATCGTGGACGGCTACAACAAGAGCCAGGACAAGACCACGGTGAAGCTGCAGGCGTTCCCGCAGGCCTCCTACAACGACTCGGTGATCGCGGCCGCCGCATCCGGCAAGCTGCCCTGCATCGTCGACATCGACGGCCCCAACGTGCCCAACTGGGCCTGGGCCAAGTACCTCACCCCGCTCGACCTCAGCGTTGACCTGGACGAGAACCTGCCCAGCACGCTGGGCATCTGGAACGGCGAGACCTACTCGGTGGGCTACTACGACGTGGCGCTGGCGATGTTCGCCCGCAAGTCGGTGCTCGCCGAGAACGGCATCCGCCAGGCCACCATCGACCAGCCCTGGACCCAGGAAGAGTTCGACGACGCGCTCGCGAAGCTCAAGGCCACCGGCACCTGGAAGAACCCGCTCGACATCGGCACCGGCGACGTGGGCGAGTGGTACCCCTACGCGTTCTCCCCTCTGCTGCAGTCCTTCGGCGGCGACCTGATCAACCGCGACGACTACCAGTCGGCCGACGGCGCGCTCAACGGACCCGAAGCCCTCAAGTGGGCCGAGTGGATGCAGTCCCTCGCCACCGACGGCTACATCGCCACCAAGAGCGGCGCCGACTCCGCCCTCGACTTCCAGAACAACGTCACCGCCATCCAGTACGGCGGCAGCTGGGCCGCAGCCAACAACGCCGCCGCCATCGGCGACGACCTGGCCGTGATGCCCTCCGTCGACCTCGGCGAAGGCACCAAGATCGGCGGCGGCTCCTGGCAGTGGGGCGTGACCACCGGCTGCGCCGACCCCGAAGCAGCCATGGACTACCTCTCCTACTCGCTCTCCCCCGAGAACATCGCCGCGGTCGCGGTGGCCACCGCCACCATCCCCGCCACGGATGCCGCCGCCGCCCTGGTGCCCGGCTTCGAGGAGGGCGGCAACCTCGCCATCTTCCGCGAGTTCTCCGCCCAGAGCGCGGTGCTGCGCCCCGAGACCCCGGCCTACCCGTTCATCGCAACGGAGTTCACCAAGGCCACGCAGGACATCATCAACGGCGGTGACCCGCAGGGCACCCTCGACTCGGCGGTCAAGGCCATCGACGCCAACATCAAGTCCAACGGCGGCTACACGCAGAAGTAGTCGACCGCGGGGGTGCGGCTCCGAGCCGCACCCCCGCCCTCGCACAGGGAGACTCTCATGACCAGCACGATCGAACGACCCCCGGCGGCTCGCGCCGCCGGCGGCCCGGCCCGGCCTCGCCGGCCTAAACGGGACCGCACCAGCAAGACCGAGAACGTCGCCGGGCTGGCCATGCTGGCCCCCGCGGTACTGCTGCTGGCCCTGTTCATCTTCGTCCCGGCGATCCTTGCATTCGGGCTCGCCTTCACCAACGCCCGGCTCATCTCGCCCTACCCGGCGGTGTTCGTGGGTCTCGACAACTTCGTGCGGCTGTTCGCGGATGCCGCGTTTTTCCGCGCGCTGCTCAACGTGGGCTACTTCGCCGTGGTGGTCGTCCCGCTGCAGGCCGGCCTCGCCCTCGTCATGGCGATCCTGGTGAACAAGAAGGTGCGCGGCACCACGTTCTTCCGCACCGTCTACTTCCTGCCGGTGGTCACCTCCATGGTCGTCGTCTCGCTGCTCTGGCTGTTCATGTACCGCCAGGACGGCCTGATCAACGTGATCATCGAACGGGTCACCCTGGGCCTGGTCACCGGGCCCGACTGGCTTAACGACACCTCCACCTCGATGCCGGCGATCATCCTCATGTCGGTCTGGCAGGGCGTGGGCTTCCACATGATCATCTGGCTCTCCGGACTGCAGACCATCCCCGCCGACCTCTACGAAGCCGCCGACCTCGACGGCGTCACCGGCTGGCAGCGCTTCCGGTACATCACCTGGCCCGGCCTCACGGCCACACGCAGCCTGATCCTGGTGACCATCACCATCCAGGCACTCAGCCTGTTCACCCAGATCAGCGTGATGACCCAGGGCGGCCCGCTCAACTCCACCACCACCGTGGTCTACGAGGCCGTGCGCAGCGGCTTCGCCCAGCAGGAGACCGGCTACGCCTCGGCGATCTCCCTCGTGTTCTTCGTCATCGTGCTGCTGATCTCGGTCGTGCAGCGCTTCCTCAGCAGAGAGAAGGCCTGATCATGGCGATCTCCAACGTGGCCGTCGCGCAAGTGGCCACCGGCACAGCCGACCCGGCATCCGCCCCGCATTCAGTGGTGGGCCGCAAGACGGCCAAGAAGAAGCGTGTGATCGGCGTCGGCGGTTGGATCCTCCGCATTGCCCTCACCGTGCTGTTCCTCTTCCCGATCCTGTTCATGTTCGTGTCTTCGCTGAAGCCCGACCAGCAGATCTTCGGCGACCTCTCCTCGATCGCGGCGTTCCTGCCCATCGGCAACATCTCGATGGACAACTACGCGGCCGTGTTCGACCGGGTGCCCGCCGCCCGGTTCCTGGTCAACTCCATCGGCATCTCGGCGATCACCGTGGTCGCCGGCATCCTGGTGAACAGCCTCGCGGCGTTCGCCCTCAGCCGGATGCGCGTGCGCGGCAAGACCGTCATCCTCACCCTCATCATCGCCACACTCATCGTGCCGTTCGAGACCCTCGCGCTGCCGCTGGTGTGGTGGGTGAATCAGCTGCCCTCGTTCGAACTGACCGAGTTCGGCTTCCTCTTCACCAAGGGCTGGATCGACACCTACCAGGTGCAGATCATCCCGTTCATCGCCAACGCCTTCTCGATCTACCTCTTCCACCAGTACTTCGAGTCGATCCCCAAGGAGCTCGACGAAGCCGCCCGCATGGACGGCGCCGGCTGGTTCCGCATCTACCGCCAGGTGGTCATGCCGCTCTCCGGCCCGGCCATCGCCACCGTCGCCATCCTCACCTTCCTGCCCGCCTGGAACTCCTACCTCTGGCCACTCATGGTGGTGCAAACCGAGGAGCTGCGCCCGGTGATGGTGGGCGTGCAGTACTTCTTCCAGCTCAACGTCTCCTGGGGTGAGGTGATGGCGTACTCCACGCTGATCACCCTGCCCGTGGTGGCCCTGTTCATCGCGTTCCAACGCTCATTCGTCAACAGCATCGCGTCCAGCGGTGTGAAAGGTTAGGCCCGGTTATGTCGCTCCAACTGCCCGATAAGTGGATCTGGGACTCCTGGTACGTCCAGGTCGACGGCGTCACACACGCCTTCTACCTACACGCCAGCAAGGCCCTGGGTGACCCGGACCGCCGGCACCGGCATCCGATCGTCGGCCACGCCGTGAGCACCGACCTCACCAACTGGACGGTCGTGCAAGACGCGCTCATTATTTCGGATGCGCCCGCCTTCGACGACGGCACCACCTGGACCGGCTCGGTGGTGCAGGACGACGACGGCCTCTGGTGGATGTTCTACACCGGCACCTCCCGCGCCGAAGACACCATGGTGCAGCGGGTGGGCGCGGCCACCTCGGCCGACCTGCTCACCTGGACCAAGGTGTCGACCGAACCGCTCGTGGAAGCCGACCCCGCCTACTACGAGAAGCTCGACCTGTCGGTCTGGCACGACGAGGCCTGGCGCGACCCGTGGGTGTTCCGCTTCCCCGGCGAGAGCACCTGGCAGATGCTGATCACGGCCCGTTCTTCTTCCGGCGACCCGCGGGTGCGCGGCGTGCTCGGTCACGCCACCAGCCCCGACCTCCGTGAGTGGACGGTGCAGCCGCCGCTCAGCCAGCCCGGCCAGGGCTTCGGCCAGCTCGAGGTGTTCCAGTTCGAGATCGTCGACGGCGTGCCGGTGTTGCTGTTCTGCTGCGGCGTCTCCGAGCTCTCCCCTGAACGCCAGGCCGCGGGCGAGGCGGGCGGCGTCTACAGCGTGGCCGTGGATGCCCGGCTCGAGCAGGTGGACTTCACCGGCTCGGTGCTGTTCGACCGCACCGACCTCTACGCCTCCCGGCTGCTGCGGGACGCCGACGGCGGCTGGGTGCTGCTCGGCTTCATCAACATCGTCGACGGCGAGTTCGTCGGCACGCTGAGCGACCCGATCCCGGTCACGGCGGATCCGGTGCTCGGGCTGGTGCACCGGCCTGTCGCCGGTGCCGCTATCGCTGCTACCGCCGTCGCCGACGACGCTCTCGCCGCAGCAGCGCTGTGACCGGGGGCGATGCGTCCGGGCGCCAGGTGCTCGTGGTGGGCGAGGCGCTGGTGGACCTCGTGCAGCGAGCCGACGGCTCCCGGCACGAGGCACCCGGCGGCAGCCCGGCCAACGTGGCCCTGACGCTGGGGCGGTTGGGTCGGCATCCGCAGCTGCTCACGCATCTGGGCGACGACGACCGCGGCCGCCTGGTGCGCAGCTGGCTGGAGGAATCGCACGTGCGGGTCACGGCGAGCGCGGCCGGGTCGACGTCCACGGCCACCGCGGTGCTGGATGCGACCGGCGCCGCGAGCTACGAGTTCGACCTGGCCTGGTCGGTGGATGCGTCGCTGGCCGGCGCGGCGGATCTGGTGCACATCGGGTCGGTCGCGACGGTAATCGAGCCGGGCGCCACCGAAGTGGCCCGCCTGGTGTCGGACCGGCGCTCGACGGCCACGATCAGCTTCGACCCGAACGTGCGCCCGGCGCTGATCGACGACGCCGACGCGGCACGCGCCCAAGTGGATCATCTCGTGGGGTTGGCCGATGTGGTGAAGGTCAGCGATGAGGACCTGCGCTGGCTGCAGCCCGACCTGAGCCTGACCGACGCGGCGGCCGCGTGGCTGGCGGCCGGGCCATCCGTTGTCGTGGTCACCCTCGGCGGCAACGGTGCGTTCGCGCTCACTCACGCTGGCCGGGTGTCGATCGTGGCCCCGCTCGTGACCGTGGTCGATACCGTCGGCGCCGGCGACACCTTCATGGGAGCGCTCATCGACGGGCTGCTCGAAGCCGACCTGGTGGGTGCCGACCGCCGCGACGCCCTGCGCGAGCTGCCCCTCGGGCTGCTCGAGCAGATCATGCGGAAAAGCGCGGATGCGGCGGCCATCACGGTCTCCCGCCCCGGCGCCGACCCGCCCACCCGGAGGGAGCTCGACGCCGCCTAAAAGCGGCAACCAAAAATTAACATCTGTATGCCTCCGCATACGTTAGGGTCATGATCGCTGAACTTCTGCTGGGAATCTCCCGTGCAACGGCGCGTGCGCCGAGCCGTTGATCGTCATCTCCGAGCGATTTTTCCCCCGCGCTCTGCCCTACCGATAGGCCCGACATGAGCGCACCCTCCCCTGCCAACCTGCGCGATCGCATCCGGCGGAGCCTTTCTCCCGTCATCCTGGGCCGCACCGCGGGCCTCGCGGCACTCGCCATGATCATCGCGTTCGGTAGCGCGCTGGTGGCCCTGCTCGTGCTGGCACTCATCGGCGGCGAGAACCTGTCCGACACCGCCACGGGCGCACTCATCGAGGGCGCTGGGGTCAACGTCATCGTTTACGGCGCCGCGATCCTGGCCGCCGTGCTCGGAGTGCTGTCCATAGCGTTCCTGCACGCATCCGCTCAGACCGGTGACCGGCTCCGTGTGCTCTCGGCGCTGAAGCGGGCGATCCTCGTCGCGCCCCGCCTGGTCGCGGCCCTGCTCGTGCTGACTGTCGCCGCTCTCGTCGCGGTCGTGGGCTGGTTGCCCCTCACCCTGATCGCGCTCGTCAGCGCACTCGTGCTGCAGTTCAGACACTGGCGACGTATGCGCACTCCGGCCGGCACGGCCCCCGACGGCGACACCCCGAACGCGGTGACGACTCGCTCGCGCACCTCAGGCGGCGTTCGGCGCGCCCTCGTCTGCGCAATCCCCTTCCTTCCGCTGGTGGCCGCCGTCAGCCTCATGATCGCTGTCGTGCCGGCCAGCCTGTCCCGTCCAAGATCGGTGCGGGCCCTACTCCAGAGCGCGACACTCATCGTGCGCACCCGCAAACGGTCTCTCGCGCTGCTCACGCTCGTGGTCGGCTCGGTGACGGTGGCTCTGGGCCTGGTTGGGGCCGCCGCAGCCGCAGCCGTGAAAAACGGTGAATCTGCCGGTGAGGTGTCACCGGAAGCCCTTCTCAGCTTCCTGCTCCTCGTCGTCTTCACCAGCGCTCAGTTGGCGTTCGCGGGAGCGGTCATTGCCACGACCGTCCCGCCGAACTCCGACGGCGCTGCCCTCGCGGCAAGCGGCCCAGCATCGGCCCGTCCCGTCGTCCGCACAACGCTGACCCCGACGCCGAACCCGGCCCCGGTGTTCCGGATCGCGCACCGGCTCACTTCGACCCGCGTCCTGTCAGCTCCCACCGCACACCCCGCCGGGCCTGCCAGCGAGCGCGGCGCCGGCGGAGGTCTATTCGCCAGGGTTTTCCCCGCGTTGCGCATCCTCTCCATGGCCCTGGCGGTCGCCGTGTGCTCCACCCTCGTCTCTCCCCTGTCGGCGAGCGCGGACCCGGCCGCCCAACGCACCGAGATCACGGCCACCCTGCAGAGCGACAGTCGCGTGGGCGCTGCCATGCCATTCACCCTGACCGTCTCCACCCCCGACAACCCCACCGCCACCGGCCTGACCGGCGACGTTGAGGTCTACGACGGCACCACCCTGCTCATCAGCACAGCCCTCGCATCAACCCAGTACGGCCTCTACGTGCCCACGAGCAGCCTGAACGCCGGGCCGCTCCAGTTGCGTTTCGTCTTCGTTCCCGGCGCCGGATTCCTGGGCTCCGAAACCACCGCCGATGTCGACATGCAGGCCGCGTTCACGTCCCTGCGCATCACCGCGAACCCGTCCTCCGGCAACGAGATCGTGTGGGGCGAGAGCCACACTCTCAGCGCCGCCGTGACCACAGAGGTCGACGGCCCCCGCACCCTGGTTGTGCGCGACGGCGTCTACTCCACCAGCCCCGAGGTCGCCCGGGTCGAATTCACGGTGACGGATGGCGCGGCCACGGTTTCCATGGACCTCACCCGGGTGCTGTCACCGGGCGCTCACAAGTACCGCGCCGAGGTCCTCGCCACCGCCAACAGCACCTCCGCGGGCACCGATGAATACTCGATCCGTGTTTCCGAAGCGCCCACCACCGTCGCACTCACCGTGACCGGCCCCAGCGAAGCGCCGACCAAGGCTCTGGTGGGCCGACCGCTCACTCTCGAGGCCACGGTCGCCTCCACGAATTCCGGCGGAGCATCCGTGCCGGGCGAGGTGATTTTCACCGTGAACGGCAGCCCGCAGACCCCAGCGCCCGTTGGGTCGAACGGCATGGCCACCGCCACGTTCACGCCGAGCTCCCTCTCCCCGCTCACCATCACCGCGGCGTACACCGACACGGCCACGCCCCGCATCTTCGGATCCTCGAGCAGCTCAGCGGTGAGCCGCACCGTCGAATTGTCCAGCGCCTCGTGGATGCCGCGGTGGTTCGGCGATCTGACGCTCACCGACACCCAGCTCGAGATCGTCTACGGGGGCGCAGCCGGCCTGCCCAAGCCCACCGGCACTGTCGTGCTGTACGACTACTACGGAGGGGTCGCCGGGCTGGGCACACTGGTGGACGGCGTTCTGACCACCTCGGTGAAACCGGTCCCCGGTTCCGCCTGGTACACCGCGCGCTATTCGGGAGACAGCTGGTTCGCCCCGCTGGACATCGACCTGTACCAGGTGGCGGAGGCCTACAAACCGAAGATCACCGTCACCGCACCGATCACCGAGCCGCTCTCCGGCGAAGCCTTCAGCGTGGATGTCGCGGTGGACGGCGTTCCGCTGACGAGCATCAAGAGCGTAACCGTGACCGACCAGAGCCAGGACTCATCCGGCCCCGTCGGCGTGGTCACCTTGGATGCCAACGGGAAGGGCTCGCTGTCAGTGATGCTCCCTGCGCCCGGCGCCCACGATCTGACGGTCGAGGTGACCTATGTTGCCGGCACCGCGCTGCCCAGCACCACCAGCGATCCCCTGCGCATCGATGTGTTGCCGGCACTCGTGCCCGATCTGCGGGTCACCACCACGACCCCGGCCGACCAGATTCTGCCCGGCAAGCCCATCGACGTGGTCGTGACCGCGCATACCTTGCCGGGGCGCACCACCACGGGGTTGGCCAGTGGAACGACGGTGACGGTCAATGGCCTCTCAGTGGTGCTGGTCACCAGCCCGGAGGGGTTGCGGGGCAGCGTGCAGCTGCAGGCCCCCGAGCACGGCGGCATCCTGACGCTGCGGGCCAGTGCCACCTACGGAGTGTGGAACTGGCCGATCCGGAGCCCAGCCCTGGACCTCACCGTCCCGCCGCCCGTCACCGAGCTGATCGTGGTTCCCGGCACCGGCACCGTCGTGGGCGAGTACCTCACGACCGAGGTGACTGCCTACCTGCCCGCCGGGTTCAGCAGCAGCCTGCGGAATGCGTCCGTGCAGGTGAACCTGACGGGGAAGAACCTGTACGGCGAGGCCCTTCCAGAACTTTCCCACGTCGTGACCATCTCCCGTTCCTCAGACACCGGGCCGCTGTCAGGATCCTTCCGTCTGCCAATGGGGTACGCGGGCTCCTACACAGTCACCGCACACCTCGCCGGCGACGACGTGAACATCGCCGACGCTGACGCCCGGAACGGTCTCGATGTTGCCCGTCGCGCGACCAGTGTGCACATCAATACGACCGGGCTCGAGGCGGCCGGACGAGACCTCCAGGTGGGCGCCAACATCCTCCCGGTGACGAACCCGACAGCTGCCCTCGTCGCCCCGTCCGGCACCGTGCGCATCTCCGGGTCCGGGCTCTCGTGCACCGCCACCCCGGTGACCCCATGCATCCTGCCGGGCGCGGCCATTCGCGCCGGCACGAACACGCTACTGGCCACCTATTTCGGCGATGCCAACTACGAGGCCAGCCAGGGCCGCTTCGACATCCAAGCTGCGGCTCGCTGGAGCAATCTCGACGTCAGCTACTCCCCGACCCCCGACCTCTGGCTGGACGGCTCCAGCGTCACGGTCAGCTGGAACACCACCACCTACGGCGCGGACCCCGCCGGTCTGGTCACTGCCCGCATCGGCGATGCCTCCTGCGAAGATCGCCCTGTCGATGGCAGCTGCGTGCTGAAGATCCCCGAGCGGAAGTCCGGGGCATACAGCACCGCCGTCGGCTATTCCATCGCCTTCACGTCGACGGATGACGCACCGTCGGTCTCCCGGTACGTGGGCACGGTCGTCCCCCAGGGCTGTTTCCACCCCACGGTGAGCGGAGGAACCATCGACCTGACCGGGGCCACAACCTGCGAGCGCAACGGTCGGCCCGGCGTGACCGCGGGCAGCGTCATCACCGTGACCCCGGATACTCCTCCGCAGAACTATGTGGTGACAGGGTTGGCCGCCGGCGACAACTACATCCGGACAGTCCCCGGCACCAACGGTTACACGCTCCCCGTGGGAAACGACTACCGGATGAGCTTCAGCCTCGAGTACAAACCGATCTGCTTCACGCTCACGCTCAGCCCCGCCGCCGCTGACACGTTTCAGGCCGGCAAGCTGACGTCCCTGACCCCGCCCAACTGCGCAGACCCGAAGACACCCACCAGCGAGGAACTGGCCGCCCAGGCCGCGGGCAAGCCCCGCTACGCGGCGGGAACCGACGTGCGGCTCTTCGCCGGCTACCCCATCCCGAGCTCCCCTATCGCCAACGCCGCTGTGCCCGGGAGCGGATTGAGTCTCGAGCTGGTGGACCTCGACGGTGCAGACATGACGGACGGGAGCGAACACTGGGCCCATGTGGTCATGGACCAGGACCGGAGCGTGACGGCCACCTTCAAGGTGCATGAGTGCCTGGCCGTGAGTATCGAAAAGAACGAGGGCGGCACCCTCGTCGTCGACTCGTCCCAACGGCCGTACACCTCTCTCGACTACCAGCCGTCATCGGGCGCCTGCACCACCGCCTCCGGTGACCTCGGATTTGTGCCGGGCACCCGGGTGACGCTGCGGGCGACCGCGGATGCCGATACATTCCTGGAGTCGATCGGCGAGGCGGGCGGGCATTGTGCCAATCCTGCCTCCACCCGCTGTGACCTCGTGTTCCCCAGCTTTCCGCTGCATATCGTGGGCTCGGAGAAACTCAAGCGCGCCACCTCCACCCTCTCTGTGACGGTCGACAAATCACTCCTCCTCGGAGCCCAGTTCGCGGCCATCCGCTGTGTGCAGATCACAAGCGTCACGAACGCCCAGATCGGCCAGAGCCATGCGACTGATGACTACAGGACGAGTGACGGCAATTGGGTTTCTGCCGCCCGCGAAGCAGTCTCGGGAGTCAGCCTGGCCCTGACGCGCGACGACGGGTCGACCGAGGTGGGTTGCGGAGGCAACAAGTCCACATCCAGCGATTATGTTCAGGGCATCTCGGTGCAACGCACGGAGTCGGTCTGGCTCGTTCAGTCCGGGAGCATCGCCGTATCGACGGAATACTCCAGCATCGGCTTCGGAAAGAGTGGCAGTTCCGTCGTGAACTGGGGCACCAACAGAGGCGAACCGGTGACCCGACAGGGCGTGCAAGGCGGCAGGACAGGTCCGGTCATCAGCCTCGCCGATGTTGACCCGGGGTTCACCATCACCGCTGATTGGTACGCCTCGGACTGCAAATTGCCGGTGAAGAACCCGCAGGGTGGCACCTTTGTGATCGTGGAACTGCAGCCGGCCGATCTCTGCCCGGAAGGCGAGATGAGCCCGAGGCAGCAAACCGGGTGGATCCAGGCCGACCCTCTTCCCGACGCACCCAACCTCTCCCGGATCTTCTCGATAGACGCGCTCCCCTGGCCGGACCGGTACCCCGAGGTGGCCAAGGAGTTCACCCCGGCCGCAGACGGCCGCTGGTATTCCCAGTCTGATTGGGGCGTACACCTGAGCCCGGTGCTGCAGCAATTGAACTTTCGCGCTGAATACTGTGCCCCCTTACAACTGGAGGTCTATGAGGTCGACGACAAGGACGCCACGAACGAGTTCTCCGGCGACATCTATCAGAACGTGGGTGACAACGGCGGGTGCCCGCCCGGCTGGTCCCAGCCCGGCCGGCAAGTCGGAATCGGACTCTCCAGCTCGGGCAACTACAGCTACACCCTGATCAAGAACTCCGACGGCGCTGCGCCTCAGGTCACGCTCGACGCTCAGGGCAATCTAATCGCTTCGGCAGGTCTGCCGTTGCGACTGAAGGTGCGTTGCCAGACCGTGAACCTCAGTGACGCCTGGTTCGTCACGCCCAGCAACTGCCCCGGCGGAGGGTCCAACCGGTTCCTTCGTGGCAGCGTCGTGCAGATGCAGACGGAAATCGATGAGTTGGAGACATTCAACGGGTGGACCGGCGCCGCCCAGACCTCGGACTTCACAGCGTGGGTGGTCGCATCGGAGGATCGCAGTGTGGCCGCGCACATCGACAGGCCGAGCCAGGGCGTGCGTTTTGTCAACACCATGACGAATGCTGTGCAGCGTGGGATGAGCCTTGTGGTGACTCTCCTGACCGAAGCGCTCCTGTCCAAGCTTGCCATCGTGCAGGGGATCTCCTTGGCACTGAAGGGCGTCACAACGGCGTTGCACTCAGTGGGCGTTCAGGGCAAGGTTCTCGACGCGCTGGATAAGGGCGCCGAGATCATCGACAAACAGGTGGAGATGATCAAACTGATGTCGACGTGTATGCAGAAGTGGTCCAGCGGTTCGTCGAAGACGCCTGTGAAGGTGCTGCCGCCGCCGCCGGCGTTCACGGGGTCGGACATCACCGGCCAGCTGAGCCGGTACCTGGAATCGTCGGTGGATGCGGGCGCGGAGGTCGGTCTCAACACCCTGGCCAAACGCAACAAGGTGGCCACCGCCTTCGCCACGAACATCGGCAACTACGCCAGCAACAGCATCCAGAACTACAGCGACCTGCCCGACGTGGTCGGGTCCTGCCTGTCGGAGGGTGCCAAGAAGTACACCTCAGGCTACTGAGCAGCGCTCACCGCACCTCTTACAGGTGACCGCGCCCGCTATAGCGGGCGCGGTGGCCCATACGAGGTGCGGTGACACACTGTGCGGGGCACCGCTCATCGCCCCGCGACTGTTACGGGGTGAGGCTGTCGACCCACTCGCGGTTCTCTTCGATCCAGGCAGCGACGGGCTTGTCATAGTCGTCACCGGTGTAGTCCACCAGCAGGGCCGACTCGAGCGAGGTCAGCGTCGGCAAGTCGATCTCGAAGTCCGAGAGCCACTCGGCCGCCTGCGGAGAGTCCTTCTCGAAGTCCAGCCGCGAGAAGCTGGTCATGTCCTCGCTGCCGCCCATGGCGCCCTTGGGGTCGTCGAGGTTCTTCAGGTCGAAGGAGTCGTAGGCCCAGTGCGGCTGCCACAGGGTGACAACGATGTTCTCGCCGGCATCCGTCGCGGCCTTCAACTGGGTGAGCATGGCCGGCGACGACGAGATGACGAAGTCCATGTCCTCCAGCCCGTACTGCGGGATCGCGTTCTCCTCGGTCATCTTGGTCAGGCCCGCGCCGGGGTCGGTGCCCACGATGCGGTTGTCGAAGAGGTCGGCGTTCTCGGCGAGTTCCTCGAGCGAGTCGATCGGGGCATCCGCGTTCACCGCGATGGTGTTGCGGCCCTCGGAGTTCCACACGCCCAGCTCGGTGATGTCGTCGCCGTACTGGTCGAGGTAGGCGGCGTGGGTGTTGGGCAGCCAGGAGTCCATGAAGACGTCGAAGTCTCCGGTGGAGAGCCCGGCGAAGGCTGGCCCGATGTCGGCGTAGTCGAGGGTGACGTCGTAGCCCTTCTCCTCGAGGATCGCCTCCCAGAGAACGGAGACGGCGATGCCTTCGTCCCAGCCGTAGACGACGGCGATGGAGAGGTCCTTCGCTTCGCCGTCAGCCCCTGCTGAGCCGTCGGAGCCGGAGTCGGCGCTGCATCCGGCAAGAACCAAGCTGCCGACAGCGGCGATGGAGAGCGCGGCAATATGTCGTGACTTCATGTGATTGGTGTCCGTTTCTGGCCGCACGGGTGCGTGCGGCCGAGAAAGCACCCCGCGGGCAAGCCCGGGCGCGGTGCTCTCTTCGTGGACGGGTGGATCGCGTGGGCCGCTCCCCCGGTCACGCGTGGGGAGGGTCCCGATTCGGGGCCCGAATGGCTCCGATTGCCACCGCACCGTACGCGTTCAGGCGCGGGGCTGTGAGGCCCCGTCCTGCACTCGCGTCCTAGCTGTGTTGGCCATTTCGACCTGTGCAACCGTAGTCAGGCCCGCAGCGGCGACGCGAATTCGACCAATGGTGCGACTGCCGCTACAGGCGGGAGGCCATGGATTGGCGGCCCCCCCGCATCCTGCGGCGTCGGCGACCTGCTCCATACTTGGATGGATGGGCATCCGCCCGCCACGATTCACGGAGATGAGACCGGTGTCAGACCCCAGCCTTCGCCTGCCCAACACGCAGTTCTGCGCGGTGCTCAACCTGGGCGTGCTTCCCCTGGTGGCGCCTCCCCTGCCGCCCCGCTTCGCGTACCCGGTGCTGGATGCGCAGTGGCTGGAAGACGGCGCCGCGGTCTACATCGGCTTCGAAGAGGGCGAGCTGCACTTCGACGTCACCGAGCGCGGCATCGAGCACCACTTCCACAACGCCGACGGCGTCGACAGCGACATCAGCCCGTGGCCGCGCGCCGACACCGCGAAGCTGCTGGCGTGGGCCGTGCCGTTCGTGAACCACGTGAGCGAACTGCTCGAAGAACTCACCATGGATGCCGCCGAGGCCGCCGAGTGGAGCGCCCTGGGCCTCACCGTCTACGCCACCAGCCCGGAGGAACCCGTGCAGCTGGAGGTCGTGGACCTCGAGCTCGAGGGCGAACAGCTGATGCTGCCGTGGCTCGGCGCCGGGCACGTGGGCCACGACCACATCGACGGACCCAACCACCCGATCGCGCTGCTCTGGAACGCCGAGCACGACGAACCCGA
Organism: Cryobacterium arcticum; assembly: GCF_001679725.1. Lineage (NCBI taxonomy): Bacteria > Bacillati > Actinomycetota > Actinomycetes > Micrococcales > Microbacteriaceae > Cryobacterium > Cryobacterium arcticum. Next base: position 4,044,974 of record NZ_CP016282.1, read on the forward strand.
CCTGCCCCTGGCCTCCGCCTGGACCGACCCGACCAGCGGCCAGCCCGCCGTGCTCGCCCGGCCCGGGGTGGACTGGGACGCCGTCGGGCTGCCCGAGGCCGAGGTACTCGAGTGGCTGGAGGGGCTCTACCTCAACCACCATCTGCTCGCCGACCCCGAGGAGCTCATCCTGCGGGCCGGCCTGGAGCGCATCGCAGGCATCCGCTAGCCGCATCCCGTCCGCCCATAGACCCAATCCGACCTCTCGACAGGGAGCCCCCATGACGAACCGACGCAACCCGCCCGCATCCAAGGCACGCACCGCGGGCCGGATCGCGCTCGGCGCGATTCTCGTCTTGGCGGGCACGAGTCACCTCACCTTTGCGCGGGAGGACTTTCGCGCCCAGGTGCCCGAGTTCGTGCCGCTGAAGGAAGACACCACGGTGTTGCTCTCCGGCGTGGCCGAGATCTCACTCGGCAGCGCGCTGCTGTTCGCCCCGACCAGCCTGCGCGGCAAGGTGGGACTGCTCGCGGCCACGTTCTTCACCGCGATCTTCCCCGGCAACATCGCGCAGGCCGTGCACCACAAGGATGCGTTCGGGCTGGACACCGACGCCAAGCGGATCGGCCGCCTGTTCGGCCAGCCGCTGCTGGTGGCCTGGGCGCTGTGGTCGACGGCGGCTCTGGTGCGGCGCTCGAAGTAGCGGCGGAAGCCTCGCTGGTTGAGCCTGTCGAAACTAGGAGACCCAACCTGCGAATCGCACACTAGCTCACGGGGTCTCGACAAGCTCGACCGACGAGATGGTCCCGCCCACACGCTGGTTGAGCCTGCCGAAACCAGGAGACACAACCTGCGCATCGAGGTCGGCTCACGGGGTCTCGACAAGCTCGACCGACGAGATAGTCCCGCCCGCACGCTGGTTGAGCCTGTCGAAACCAGGCGACACAGCCTGCGCATCGAGGTCGGCTCACGGGGTCTCGACAAGCTCGACCGACGAGATAGTCCCGCCCACACGTTGGTTGAGCTTGTCGAAACCAGGCGACACAACCTGCGAATCTATGGCGCCCCTACGCCCTGGCGGGTGCGGCTCCAGGTGACGAGCGGGTGCAGCAGCGAGATCAGCTGGAGGCCGGACGGGGTCAGGTTGTAGCTGATCGACACCGGGGTGGTGGGCTGCACATCGCGTTCGATCAGGCCCTCCTGCTCCAGCTCCTTGAGCCGGGCGGCGAGCAGCCGGTCGGAGATGCCCTCCACGAGGGCGCGGTACTCGGAGAACCGGCGGGCTCCGCGGGCGCCGGCCATGAGGATCGCGGCGCTCCACTTGCGGCCGGCCAGCTCCACGGAGATCTGAAACCGGCGGCACTCTTCCTCGTCGAGGGCGAAGGTCGAGTCGCTGACACTGTCGTTGGCAACACGGTCGTTGGCAACACTGCCGTTGAGAACACTGCCTTTGAGAACACTGCCTTCGACGGAGCGGTTTACGGTCTGGCTCATTTTGATCCCCTGCTCACTAACTAATGATTAGCAGCTTACCACCGGTTGGCGCTTGGTCGCGAGGTTTGCCATCGTTGAATATCGGCGTTCGCACTCGGGCGCCAGCGTTCCTGCAGAAAGGCCCCCATGGTCACCACGATCGGCATCCTCGGAGCGGGCCGCGTCGGCTCCGCCATCGCCCGCACCGCCCTGGCCTCCGGCTACGCGGTGCACATCGCCGGTTCCGGCCCGGCCGAAGACATCCAGCTGATCGTCGACATCGTCACCCCCGGCGCCGTGGCGATGACCGCCGCCGAGGTGGCCGCCACCTCCGACCTGGTGGTGCTCGCCGTGCCGATGCACAAGTTCCGCTCGGTCGACCCGACCACCCTGGCCGGCCGCCTTGTGCTCGACACCATGAACTACTGGCAGCCCATCGACGGACAGCTCGACGAGTTCGCGGGCGACCCGCGCGGCAGCAGCGAGGTAGTCGCCGAGTACTTCGCCGGCGCCCGCCTGGTGAAGACCCTCAACCACATCGGGTACCACGACCTGGAGACCGATGCCCGGCCCGCCGGCGCGGCCGACCGGCACGCGTTGGCCATCGCCGGTGACGCGGATGCCGCATCCGTCGTGGCCGAGGTCATCGAGCGCTTCGGCTTCGACGCCGTGTACGCCGGTCCGCTCGAGGCCGGCGTGGCGTTCGAGCCCGGTTCGCCGGTGTTCGGCGGCCGGCACACCGCGGCCGAGCTCACCGCCGAGCTCGAGCTGGCCGCGCAGGAGACCGAAGCCGCCTAACAGGCATCCACCAGACCCGCTCCAGCACAGACAAGAGGACAGACCCATGGAAATCGGCGCCTACAGCTTCGGCGACACCCCGTTGAACCCCGACGGCAGCCCGCGCAGCACGGCAGAGGGCATCCGCAACCTCTTCGACGCCATCGTGGTCGCCGACCGGGCCGGACTGGACTACTTCGGCATCGGCGAGCACCACACCGTGAGCATGCCCGCGTCCTCCCCCGGCGCCGTGATCGCCGCGGCAGCAGCGGCCACCAGCCAGATCATCCTGGGCAGTGCGGCCAGCATCATCAGCACGGATGACCCGGTGCGGGTGTTCCAGCAGCTCGCCACCGCCGACGCTATCTCCGGCGGCGGCCGGGTGGAGATCACCGCGGGTCGGGGCTCATCCGTCGAGACGTTCCCACTGTTCGGCTACGACCTGGCCGACTACGACCGGCTCTACGCGGAGAAGCTCGACCTGCTGATGACCATCAACAACAGCCCCACCGAGACGGTGAGCTGGTCGGGCACCGTGCGCCCGACGCTCGACGAGTTGGCCGTCGTGCCCCGACCGGTCGCGGGCCGGCTGCCGATCTGGCTGGCCACGGGCGGCAACGCGGCATCGTCGGCCCGGGCCGGCAAGCTCGGCCTACCGGTGTCGTACGGCATCATCGGCGGTGAGCCGCACCGGTTCGCTCCGCTGACCGAGCTGTACCGGCGTTCGGCCGCGCAGGCCGGGCACACCGAGGGCGTCAATGCCGAGAACATCAAGGTGTCGGTGGCCACGTTCGGCCTGGTCGCGCCGACGAAGCAGGAGGCGCTGGACCGGTTCTACCCGGGCTGGCACAACCTCAACGTGGAGATGGGCCGACTGCGCGGCTGGGGTGCACCCGACCGCCGGCAGTACCTGGCCCAGAGCCACGCACCGGGCGCGTACTACGTGGGCGACCCCGACGACGTCGCCGAGCGGATCGTGCACCTGCACGGCTACCTCGGTCACATGCGGCACTTCCTGCAGGGCGACCTCGGCGGCCTGCCGCACGAGCACCTGCTGGAGTCGCTCACGCTGCTGGCCACCGAGGTGAAGCCTCGCGTGGCCCGGCTGCTCGCCGCGAAGTAGGCAGTTACTCGCTGATCGAGCTTGTCGAGATCCCGTGCGCGGCATCCGTCGGGCAGGCCGGGTCACCGGGTCTCGACAGGCTCGACCGACGACGTGGGGACGAACCCGAGACCGGGTTGCGAGGTCTCGACAAGCTCGACCGACGACGGGGGGACGAACCCGAGACCGGGTTGCGAGGTCTCGACAAGCACGACCGACGACGCGGGGATAGTCAACGTTGACCCAAGTGGGCGCGACCAGGTCCGAGCGACGGCGCGTCGTGCGGTCGCGGCAGGGCGCGCGTACGCTGAGTGCATGGCGGATGCAGCGCTGATCGGCAGGGTGAACGCACCCGATCTGCACGTGATGACCTTCAACATCCGTCGCCGGCTGCCCACCCTGCGACCGGGCAGTCCCGACCGGTGGGATACCCGCAAGGCACTGGTGCGGCGCCTGCTCGCGGCCGAGCAGCCCAGCCTGATCGGCGTGCAGGAGGCACTGCCCGACCAGGTCGAGTTCCTCTCCGACGCCCTCGGCGCCGGCTATGACTGGGTCGGCCGCGGCCGGCACCCCGCCGGACACGACGAGCACAACCCGATCTTCTACGACGCCACGCGGCTGCGGCTCACCGGCTGGCGGCAGCACGCCCTCTCGGACACGCCGCACGAGTACGGCTCCCGATCCTGGGGCAACCTCACCCGACGGGTCGCGGTGGCGGCCTCGTTCACCGACACCGCCACCGGGGCCTCCGTGCTGGCGGTCAACACGCACTTCGACCACCTCTCCCGCCGCTCCCGGCTGCGCTCGGCCGGGTTCATTCTCACCCTGGTGCGCGACGCGTACCGCCTCGACCCCGCCACCACTGTCGCGGTGACCGGCGACCTCAACACCTCGGTGAACTCGGAGGTCTACCGTCGGCTCACCGCGCCGGGCCGGCTCCGGGACAGCTGGGCTGCGGCATCCGATCGGTTGACGCCGGAGTGGGGCACCTTCTCGCACTACCGGCAGCCGAGGCCGGGCGGCACCCGCATCGACTTCGTACTGGTGGGACCCGGCGTCGAGGTGCTGAGCACGGGCATCAACGCCGCCCGGTTCGACGGCCGTGCGGCGTCCGACCACGAGCCCGTTCAGGCCGTGCTGCGCGCCGCGGGCTCCCCGGATCCGCCCCACACCGTTCGGCCCCACATCGACTAATGTGCTGCGCATGATCCAGACATTGCTTCGGCGCCCGTCGGGAATCGCAGAGACGGCGGCCGATGTGCTGCGCGCGCTGGCCGTCGTGGGAATCATCGTGGCGAGCGTGGGGTGGGGCCCGCTCTCCGGGGTGAGCCTGGCCGTCGTGGCGGTGGGGATGCTGGTGCCGCGACTGCTCGGGCTGCGCGCGAGCGTGGACATCGCGTTCGGCATCGTCGTGCTCGTGGCCGTGTGGAGCAGCGTGCTGGACATCTACATCACCACCCGCTGGTGGGACCTGCCGGTGCACTTCATCACCAACGGCCTCTGCGCCGCGCTGCTCTACATCGTGCTGGTTCAACTGCGGATCGTGGCCGACCCGGACTCCCTGCCCCGGCCGATGCTGTCGACCGTCGTGGTGACCACGGCACTGGGGTTCGGCCTCGGGGTGATCTGGGAGGTGTTCGAGTGGGTCGGGCACACCTTCCTCGACCCGGCCATCTTCGTGGGTTACACCGACTCGATCGGCGACCTGGCCTGGGGCGGCGCCGGGGCCCTGCTCGCCGGCTGTTGCATGACCTACCTCACCGACGGATCCGTCAGCGCGCGAGCCCCGCGCGACAGCCTCACCGACACCGAGGCCTGACCGACCGCCCAAACCGGCCCGGGCCGCGCTCCGAACTCTTCTTAGGGGATGAAACCTGGGCCGACGGGCGACCGCCGGCAGCACCAGGCCGCGAGCGGATCTGCCGGGTGGGGCTCGCCACGGCCGGTGCCGGGGTGGGTGCCGGTGACCCGAACTCCGGCACCCGCCCTGCAGCGTCGTGCCCTGCTGGTGGCACTACGGCGTTCCCTGTCGGTGCGCGCGGCCCGCGGCGCATCCGCTCGCCTAGCTGCGCGCCGGCTCTTCGTCGCGGGACAGCTCGATGGCGGCAAAGGTGGGATCGTCGTTGAAGGACTTCATGCGAGCGACCTGGAAGATGATGAGCGCATAGACGGCCTTGGCTAGGATATCGGCCACGGAGTAGCCCACCTGCTTGTAGACCCAGGCGTCGGACCCGGCGATGTTGAGGAGCGGCAGCAGGTAGGCGATCGGGTAGACACCCCAGCTCAGCAGCAGCAGGTAACGCAGTCGCCCCAGCGTGGCGCGCACACTCGCCGGCTGACGGTCGAGCGACTTGCTCAGCTGCACGAACAACACGTAGAGGATGTAGAGGAACGGAATGGTGGACAACAGTCCGAACAGCCCCCGCACCCCGTTGTCTCCGCTGATCTCACCCGGGTAGCCGAGGATGATCATGAGCGCGGCCGCCGGAACCAGCCCGCGCAGGAGCCGAGTCTGCACCGAGCGGGCGAGCGCCAGCACCGCAATCAGCTCCACAAGAAGCAGCGGCACGGTGAGTAGCCAGTCCACGTACCGGTAGCCCTCGTTGAATCCCACACCGGCTGCCTGCGCGTAGTCGCCCTGCCCGCCGGCCGCCTCCGTGACGAAGGCCGCCTTGAACGAGTCGAAGATGCGGAAGTAGTGATACGCCGCGATGCCGCAGACCACGATGGCCACCGTGATCGCGGCCCGGTAGCGCGGCAGGATGCGCGGCAGCGAGATGAGCAGGAAAACCGCGGTGAAGAGCTGCGCGGCGATCACCAGGGACAGGAAGTTGTAGACGGTGTCGTATTGCCCGGGCGACAGGGTGTCGGGAATCATGGTGCACTCCTTTATGGAAACTGCGTGAAGGAACGACTGGAGTGGAACAGGTGCTGGTGCTGGAGCTGGTGCTGGTGACGACCGCCCGCGAAACGCGGTGGCAAACTCATTGAAGCGTTAAGTGACTTACTAAGTCAACTATTAATTGAACTTCTTTGGCACGGCTTTGGCTAGACTGGTTTTCAGCCACCGCGACCCCCGCAGGCTCGCCGCTCCAGCCGGAGGAGACATGCACAATCCCGATCGGGCGTCGCACACGCTCACCGGCTTTCCGGCCGCAGCCTCCGCGTTTGTCAGCGCCCTCGAGGGCAACCGACGCCGGATCGCCGAGGACGCAGGCCTGACTGGAACCGAGCTTCGCGCGCTGTTCCGGGTGGCCCAGGCCGTGAGCATCACCCCCAAGGATCTGGCCGCGCACCTCGGCCTCACGACGGGTGCCGTCACCGCGATCGCCCGACGGCTCGTCGACGCCGGTTTCGTCACGCGCACCGACCACCCCGGCGACCGCCGCAGCCTCTACCTCGAACTCACTCCGGAGGGGCATACCGTCATGGGACAAATCCACCACGACTTCACCGAGATGCTCTCCGCCTCCACGTCGAGCCTGAGCGCCGACCAGCTGACGGACTTCACCGCGGCCCTCACCTCGGTCGCCGCCGAGGTGCGCACCCGCTCCGAGCGCCCCTGACCCACCCTCCCGAAGCTCCCCCGTTGTCACGCGGTCATATATCTGATAGATATATGACGAACAGAACGGAGTTGACGATGGCGGTGTCAGATCAAACCCAGATGGCCGTGCTGGGTGGGCTCAGCCTCGCGCCGATGACCGGGTATGCCCTGCGGGAACAGATCCGGGACACACTCGGGCAGTTCTGGTCCGAGAGCTTCGGTCAGATCTATCCCGCACTGACGCTCCTCGAACGCGACGGCCTGATCGAGCGCCGGGAGACGCTCCGCTCCGGGTCATCCATCTTCGCCGTGACCCCCGACGGAGTGCAGCGACTGCGCGAGCTGCTGGCCGAAGCACCCGCACGGGAGAAGCCGCGCAATGGCCTGCTGCTCCGGCTGTTCTTCGGCCGCCAGCTGGGCCCGGATGCGTGCCGGCAACTCGTGCTGGATGCCCGGAGTCGGGCCGAGGCCGAACTGGCCGGGCTGAGCGCCATCCGCGCCGAGGTCGAGGCCGACGACAGCGCGGACGCCCCCTACATCCTGCTCACGGTCGTGGCCGGCGAGCACGCCGCCCGGGCCACCCTCGCCTGGGCCGACGACGCGTTGGACGTTCTCGAACGCCAGGCCACGGCCACCCAGAGGTCGCAATGAGCGCGGGCCTGGTGACGGGCGCGGCCCTGCTCTTCAGCGCGCTGATGGCCGGGCTGATCGTCTTTCAGGCCGCGCTGATCGCCGGAGCCCCGCTCGGCCACTTCGCTTGGGGAGGGCAGGACCGGGTGTTGCCCGTGCAGAAGCGGCTGGGCAGCGCCGTCTCCATAGGGCTCTACCTGATCTTCGCGGTGCTGGTGCTGCAGCGGGCCGGCCTGGCCACCGTGCTGCCCTGGCCGGGCGTCGTGGCCGTGGCGGTGTGGGTGCTGGCGGGGTACTTCGGGCTCGGGATCGTGATGAACGCGGCCTCCCGGTCGCGGCCGGAGCGGTGGACCATGGCGCCGCTCTGCGCGCTGCTCGCGGTGCTCACCGTGGTGGTCGCCCTGAGCTGACCTCGGCGAGGTCGCTCGTGCTTCCTCGGTGGTCGAGCTTGTCGAGACCCAGTGACGTGCCTCGCATGGTGCAATCCGCAGGCCGGCCCGCGAGGTCTCGACAGGCTCGACCGACGAGATGGTGGCGCATCCAGACCAGCCCACTAGGTCTCGACAAGCTCGACCGACGAGATGGTCGCGCATCCAGACCAGCCCGCGAGGTCTCGACGAGCTCGACCGACGAGGTGGTGGCGCACCCGGGGGCGCGAGGCACGGCGGCGGTCCCGGCGGGATACGCGATGCGGCGGCGTAATGCGGCGGAACCACGCGAGTCACGGCGGGGAAACGTCGACGCCTTCTAATGGGAGTACCGGCCCCATCCCGGCGGCCCGAGGCGAGTTGGAGTCACCCGTGAGCGTTCTGCGACAGTATGTGAGCGTCGGCGAGACCCAGGTGCACCTGCGCACCATCGGCTCCGCCGCGGGCGTGCCGGTGCTGCTGTTGCACCAGGTGCCCAGCTCCGGAGCGATGTTCGAGGCGATCATGCGGCCGCTGGCCGACGCGGGGTACCGGGCGATCGCCGTGGACCTGCCCGGGTACGGCATGTCCGACCCGATCGGCGACCTGCCGAGCCTGCAAGACTACGCCGAGCTCGTCGCGGGCGTCCTCGATGCGCTCGGCATCGCATCCGCTCATGTCATCGGGCACCACACCGGCGCCGGCGTGGGGCTCGCCCTCGCCCGCGATCGGCCCGACCGGGTCGGCGCCCTGGCCCTCTGGGGAGTGCCGCTGATCGAGGGCGATCTGTCCCACGAGCTTGCCACCGAAGCGGCCCCAAATTTCACCGAGGACTATGCGGCGGCGATGGCCGCCTCCTGGACCACCTGGTGGGCACTGTGCGACCCCACCACCGCGGCCCACGTGGTGCCGCGCAACCAGGCCGAGATCTTGCTCAGCGGCTCGCACCGCCCGGACGGCCACCGCGCCGTGGGCCGGGAGGACACCGTCGCGCTCGTGCGGGCCGTCGCGCATCCGGTGCTCGCAATGTGCGGCTCCCGGGAGATGCTGCACGACGAGACCGTGGCGAGCATCGCCGTGTTCCCCAACGCCACCCTCGCCGACGTCCGCGACCTCGGCATCGACGCCTTCGACGTGGCGCCCGACGAACTCACTGCCCTCATGCACGACTTCTTCGCGCACCACCCGGCCGTCGCCACGGTGACCCACTGACCGAACGCATGCGGGTCGGCGTCTCGCTCGGCAGCGTTAGGGGCGACTCCCGCGACATGGTCGACCTCGCCGTGCAGGCCGAACGGCCTCTGCGCCGTTCTGCTGTACCTCGTGCTCTTGCGCCTCGGGGTGTTGCCCGACGCCTCGGCCCTCCCCCGCCCCGTGGCATCCGCCGTGACCGTGACCACGGCGCTCGGCTTCTCCCTCGGAGTCGTCTGGGAGATTTTTGAGTGGCTCGGGCATACCTTCGTCGACGACGCGAGGCACTCCAGCGGCGCTGAATCGCCTCGCCCGGCCGGGTCGGTTTGGTAGTCCGAGACATGCCGGGGCGCAGACCTGCAGTACGGTGAAACACATCCGCACGCCCCGTCGAGAGGTCACCGCATGACCGGGTCCGCCGTTGTCACGCCGATCGCACCGCGCCTCCAGGGCGACCGCTACCTCGTGCCCGATGTGGCGCGCGGAGTCGCGATCATGGCGATGCTCGTCGCGCACGCCGGGCCGGTCATGGCCGCCCAACCGGCCACCACCCTCTTCCTGCAGGGGCAGCTCAACGACGTCGCTTCGCCGCTCTTCGCCACCACGATGGGCGCCGCAGCGGCGATCGTGCTGGCCAAGGCGGGCGGCAATCGCGGGGCGGTGCGCGCTGTCATCGTGCAGAACATCATCCGCGGCGCCATCCTGGTGGGGCTGGGCCTGTGGCTGGCCAGCTGGGGCAGCTGGATCGCGGTCGTGCTGTCGTTCCTGGGCATCGTGCTGGCCGTCGGCACCCCGCTGGTGCTGCTCCGCACCCGCCTGTTGATCGCCGTGCTCGGCGTGGTGCTGGTGCTGGGCGCGCCGCTCAACGAGGCGGTCCTGGCGGCCACCGGCCCGCTGATCACCGAGGGCGAGCGCACCCCGGCGAGCTTCCTGCTCGAGTGGATCTTCCTCAGCCCGCACTACCGGGTGACCAATCTGCTGCCCTGGTTCTTGTTCGGCGCGCTGTTGTTCCGCATCCGCTTCGGCGGCCGCACCGCCGGCTGGGTGCTGCTGGCGATCGCCGTGCCCGCCTGGTTCGCCGACCCGCTGATCCGAAGCATCACCGGCGCCGAGTTCAGCCCCACGGGCAGCTACCTCGACACCCTGCACGACACCGGGCTGGTGCTGCTGGTGCTCGGCCTCATCATGCTGCTCAACTCGATCCGCCAGAAGCCCACCGAGACCGTCGTACGCGCGGTCTTCCTGCCCCTACGGGCGATCGGCTCGATCTCGCTGTCGCTCTACGTGTTCCAGGTGGGAGTGGTGGCGCTGATGTACAAGAACGGCATCCGCTTCGGCAGCACCGACCCGGTGGCCTGGCTGGTTCTCGTCGTGGGCGTGCCCATCGTGGGCATCCTCTGGTGGCGGTTCGTGGGCCGCGGGCCGATCGAATGGCTGATCGGCGTGGTCAGCGGCCGGTACCGCCCCGGCTTCTTCCGGCGCCTGCGAGAGCGGTGAAAGTGCCGCTTCACGGCGCTGAGGTAGCCATTTCCTCGCTCTCGCGGAGCGTTAAGGCGCGTGCTACCGTCGGGGCATGACCCCGCAGGAGCTCGAGAACCTGGTGTGCCTGCGCCGCGCGCGTGACCTCATCGACCGGGACTACGCCCAACCGCTGGACGTGCCCACCATCGCCCGGCGCGCACTGATGTCGCCCGCGCATTTCTCCCGGCAGTTCCGTGCGGCCTACGGAGAGACGCCGTACAACTACCTGATGACCCGCCGCATCGAGCGGGCGATGCAGCTATTGCGGGCCGGTGCGACCGTGACGGATGCGTGCATGGCGGTCGGCTGTACTTCGCTCGGCTCGTTCAGTTCCCGGTTCACCGAGATCGTGGGTGAGAGCCCGAGCGCGTACCGCCGCCACGAGCACGGCGCGGTCAAGGCCATGCCGGCCTGCGTGGCGATGGCGCACACACGCCCTGCCCGCACGGCCGCATCCGGCTCGTCGGGCGGTGCCGTGTCGGGCGGTGCCGTGTCGAGCAGGATCGAAGAAGCCGGCGGCGCGGCGGCGGCCTAAAGTCGCCGGTATGACAATCTCACTGCAGTACTGCAACATCACCGTGAATGACGTCGATGAGGCCATCGCCTTCTACAGTGGCGCGCTCGGCCTGCAGGTGCGAAGCGATGTGCCTTCGGGCAAGTACCGCTGGGTCACCCTGGGCAGCGACGCGCAGCCGGGGCTCGAGATCGTGCTCTCCGAACCCCACGCCGGACGCTCGCCGGCCGACGGCGACGCGATGCAGGAGCTGCTCACCAAGGGCGTGCTGCCGATGCTCGTGTTCCGCTCCGACGACGTCGACGCGACCTTCGAGACCCTGCGTGCGTCGGGCGCCGAGGTGCTGCAGGAACCGATCGACCAGCCCTGGGGCCCGCGCGACTGCGCCTTCCGCGACCCGTCGGGCAACACCGTGCGCATCGCGCAGGCACCGGCCGACTAGGCGTCGTGCTGTCGGCGAGACCCTAGGCGTCGGCGGGCGGCGAGGACGGAACCCGGCGGTCGGCGAGGGCCGCCTGGTGCAGCGGCTCCAGCGCGGAGTCGAGGGCCGCTTCGAGCGGCCAGGCCGACCGCATCGGCTGGCTGAGCACGAGCCCGCCCTGGATGGCGGCGAGGATCACCACGGCAATGCGCTGGGGATCGACCTCCCGGTCGATCTGGCCGGCGGCCTGCATCTTTGTCACGCCCGCCGCCAGCAGGTCCCGCCAGTCAGACATGCTGGCGCCCAGGAATGCCTCCAGGTCGGGATCGGTCATGGCGGCCTGCGTGGCCAGCGACCCGATCGGGCACGCCCAGCGGCCCAGGCCCAGGTAGTACTCCACCAGGGCGGCACGCCACTGGTTCCAGGACTCCCAGGTGCTCAGGTCGTGGACGAAAGGCTCCTGGGCCTCGAGAAGCTGCTGACCCTCCCAGGTCGCGACCTCGCGCACGAGCTCGGTCTTGCCGCCGGGAAAGTAGTGGAAGAGCTGGCTCTTACTGGTGAGCGTGGCCGCACGCACGGTGTCGAGAGTGGTGCCGCCGATCCCCGCGGCGAGGATCTGCTCGCCGGTGGCCTCGATGATCCGCTGCCGGGTGGCCCGGCCGCGGGCGGTGATCTTCTTTTCCTCCATCCTCCGATCGTAGCTTATTGGACCGCTTGGTCCACACTGTGGTACGAATGGACCATGAAGTCCAATAGTGAAGAACTCCAGTCCCTCTCCCCCGACACTCGCCTGGCGGGACGCACCGCCGTCGTCACCGGCTCCACCAGCGGAATCGGTGAGGCCATCGCCCGCGTGCTCGCCGCATCCGGTGCCGAGGTCGTGGTGAGCGGCCGCGATGCCGGCCGCGCCCAGACCGTCGTCGACACCATCATCGCCGCCGGCGGCCGCGCGCATGCCGTCGTGGGCGACCTCGGCGGCTCCTACGCCGACATCCGCAGCTTCGCCACCGAGGCGACGACCGCACTCGGCGGGCACGTCGACATCCTCGTCAACAATGCGGGCATCTACCCCGCTACGGCCACTGCGGCGCTGACGGATGCCGACCTCGACGCGGTTCTGGCCACCAACATCCGCGCTCCGCACGTACTTGTCGCCGAACTCGCGCCGGCGATGGCCGAACGCGGCAGCGGCTCGATCGTGAACGTGGGCTCGTGGATGTCGCGGGTGGGCGTGCCCTTCGGCGCCATCTACACGGCATCGAAGGCCGCGGTCGAGCAGATGACCCGCACGTGGTCGGCCGAGTTCGGACCGAGCGGCGTGAACGTGAACACCGTGGCGCCCGGCGCGACGAGCACGCCGGGCAACGCCGACAGCGCCGCGGTGCTCGAGGTAATGACCGCGAGCACTGCGGCCGGCCGGCCGGTGCGCCCCGTGGACATCGCCTTCGCGGTGCGCTACCTGGTCTCCGACGACGCCGCGTTCGTGCACGGCACCGTGCTCGACGTCGACGGCGGCATCGTCAAAACCCGGCTCGGCTGAGGCTCGCGATGACTGACGCTGCATCGACAGGGACCGCGCCCTTCGGGGCCGAGTCGACCGCGCTCGAGATCGTGGAGGGGATCAACCTGGCCGGTAGGTCCGCTCTCGTCACCGGGGCGAGCTCCGGCATCGGGGTGGAGACCGCCCGGGCGCTGGCCGCCACCGGTGCGAGCGTGACTCTCGCCGTTCGGGACCTCGCGGCCGGCGCCCGCACGGCCGCGGACATCCGTGCGACGACCGGCAACGACGCGGTGCGGGTGGTCAACCTCGACTTGGCCGACCTCGGCTCGGTGCGAGAATTGGCCGCGGGCTGGGCGGGGCCGCTGCACATCCTGGTGAACAACGCGGGAATCATGCACACCCCCGAGCTGCGCACCCCGGCCGGTTGGGAGATGCAGTTCGCCGTGAACCACCTGGGCCACTTCGCGCTCGCGTCGGCGCTGCATCCGGCCCTGGCCGCGGCCGGCGACGCTCGGATCGTGGCGGTGAGTTCGAGCGGGCACGGGTCCAGCGGCATCCGGTTCGACGACCTGTTCTTCGAGCGGGATGCCTACGACTCCGGCCTCGCGTACGGCCAGTCGAAGACCGCGAACGTGCTGTTCGCGCTCGAGGCCACCCGGCGGTGGGCGGACGACGCCATTACAGCGGCCGCCCTGATGCCCGGAGGCATCTGGACGAACCTGCAGCGGCACTGGGATCCGGAGGTGCTGGCCGGGATGAAGCGCCGATATCCGGGGAAGAGCCCGGCGCAGGGGGCCGCGACCTCGGTGTTCGTGGCGACCCGGGCGACGCTCGGCGTGGGGACGCCCGGGTACTACGAGGACTGCCACCCGGCCCAGGTGGTGCCGGAGATCGTCGACGGCATCCACGGGGTGCTGCCACACGCGCTCGATCCGGAGGCCGCTCGCCGGCTCTGGGAGGTCTCGGCCGAGCTGGTCGCCTCGGCCTGACGGCTCACGGGGTCTCGACAGGCTCGACCAACGACGGGGGCACGACCCGCAAACCGGCTCACGGGGTCTCGACAGGCTCGACCAGCGTGGGGGCACGGCCCGCGTGGAGTCGCGACCAGTGCGGTGGTCGAGCTTGTCGAGACCTGGCGACCGCACGCGGGATCGCGACCAGAACGGTGGTCGAGCTTGTCGAGACCTGGCGACCGCACGCGGGATCGCGACCAGAACGGCGGTCGAGCCTGTCGAGACCCGGCGACCATACGCAGGATCCCGACCGGTGCGGTGGTCGAGCCCGACGACGCGGTGCTGATCCTGTCGAACTAAGCCCGGCGACCGGGTGCGGCTAGGCGACCGACCAGCCTCCGTCGCTGGCGAGCACCTGGCCATTCACGTTCACTCCGTCGTCGCTGAGCAGGAACGTGATCGACGCGGCGAGCGCATCCGCCTCGACCGCATCGGGCAGCAGGGCCATGCCCGCCCGCACCCGCTCTGCACCGAGCGGCGACGCAAAGGTGGCCTCGATGTTGGTGATGGTGGGGCCGGGCGCCACCGCGTTCACCCGGATGCCGCTGGGCCCGTACATATACGCGCTGCTCTTGGTCAGCCCCACGACCGCGTGCTTGGACGCCGTGTAGGCAACCCCAGCCGCTGAACCGCGGAGCGCCGCCTCCGAGGCCACGTTGACGATCGACCCCGCCTGACGCTCGAGCATCCCGGGCACCACGGCGCGCATGAGCTTCATCGTGCCGTCCACGTTGATCGCGAAGACCCGCTTCCACACGGCGTCGGACACCTCGTGCACCGGGGTCATGTCGTCCATGATGCCGGCCACGTTCGCGAGGGCATCGATGCGCTCCCCGGCCGCGGCGAGCACACCGGCGATGGCGTCGTCGTCGGTGATGTTCGCCACCACCGGCACGACGTCGGCACCGGCGTGCTCGACGACGAAGTCATCGAGCCGCTCCTGGGAGATGTCGACCGCGATCACCCGGCCACCCTCCCGAGCGACCCGGGAGGCGGTGGCCCGGCCGATGCCGGAACCGGCCCCGGTGACGATCACGGTCTGGCCGGTGAACCGTCCGGCGCTGACCCGTTCCACCCACTCCGGGCGCTCAACCACGGGCGTGCCGGCAGATGCAGGCGCGTCCGTTGCGGCCGCCGGCGCATCCGCTGAACCGGCGGAGCCGGGCACCTCGCCGGCCGCGACGCGGCGCACGAGGTCGTCGATCAGCTCGGGCGGGAACTGTCCCTTGCTGAGCTTGACCAGGCGTTTGATCGCGAGGCGCCGCACCGGGCGCAGCACGTCGGCGCTCTGGCCGGCCTGGGCGAGGAGGTCCCGCAGGATCGGACCGCCGATCGGGTCATCGAGCCAGGATCCCACTGAGGAGTCGGCGGTGAGGGTGTTCTGAGTCATGCGCGGGGTTCCTTCTCTGGTCGTTGATCGGCTCCGCGGGAGGCGCGTTCTCGATCCGGACAACGCTGTCCGGATGTAACCTACCTCGGTGACATCAAAAACCAAAGCGAATCGTGGACCGAGCGCCGGGCCCGAGAACCGGCGCGCGCTCCTGGCCGCGGCCCGGGAGGTCTTCGCGACCGAGGGGTTCTCGGCGCCCCTCAGCGCGATCGCGCGCCGGGCCGGCGTGGGCCAGGGCAGCCTCTACCGGCATTTTCCCGACCGCACCACACTGGCGATCGCCATCTTCGACGAGAACCTCGCCGACCTCGAGGCGTTCGTGGACCGCCCGGAGAGCACCCTCGACGGGCTGCTCGACCGGGTGATCGAACAGGCGCTGGCGTCGACGGCGCTCATCGACCTGGTCTCCGCCAACCCGCACGACCCGCATACGGCGCACCTGGCCGAGCGGCTCGACGCCGTGGTGAGCCGGCTACTCACCCGCGAGCAGGCGGCCGGCCGGCTCGGTGAGCACGTCACCCCGCCAGATGTGATCCTGGCCGTCTCCATGCTCGCCGGAGTGCTGGCCCGCAGCGACCCCGCGGACCGCCCCGACGTGGCCCGTCGCGCCTGGGCCCTCTTCCACGCGGCCTTCGCGCCCGGCTGAGCAGCATCTTCTAGCCGGACCATTCCGGTCAGGCCCTCCCAGCGCAACCGGCGGCCCTGGGGTTGCGCACCCGGCTTGGCCTGCCTACGGTTCCGGCATGACCGACACTCCCGCGACCGCGGTACTGCTGATCGTGCTACCGCTTGCCTTCAACGCCGCATTCGCGGGGCTGGCCGCGACCTTCGACTACCCGGACATCCTGCGGCGGCCCACCGAGGAGGTCCTTGCCCGGTTCCACCGTGGCGGTTCACGACTGGTGCTGCTCTGGTGGACCTTCGCCCTCACCGCCGTGCTTTTCGAGCCACTGGCCGTTCTGCTGCCCAGCGCCCTGCCCGGCGCCGATCCCACCCTGCTCGCGCTCGGTTCGTTCGTCGGGGTGGTGGCCGGACTGGTGCAGTTCCTCGGCCTCATCCGCTGGCCGTTCCTGGTGCCCTACCTCGCCCGGGTGAGCACCGATCCGGATGCGACGCCCGCGCGACGAGAGACCGTCGACATCGTCTTCCAGGCCTTCAACCGCTACCTGGGCGTGGCGGTCGGCGAACACCTCGGTCTGCTCTTCACGGGCGCCTGGAGCATTCTGGTGGGCACCGCCTGCACCCAGACATCGGTACTGCCGTCGTGGCTCGGCATCGTGGGGATCGTGGCCGGCGCCGTACTCGTCCTGTGCTCGCTCGAGTTCGTGGGGGCGTTCGAGCTCGCCGGGTGGACGTTGGCCGCCCGGCTCACGCCGATCACGTACATCGTGTGGTCGCTCTGGCTGGTGGCGACCGGCGTGTTCCTGCTGCTATGACGGGCACCACGGAGATGGGTTGCGGGGCATACTGGCCGCACGTGCCCCGACGCAGCGGGCCAATCGGGAGGGACCAACGTGAGCTTCTGGATTTGCGCAACGTGCGGCGTCGAGCACGCCGAAAACACGGGAGTGTGCGCCATCTGCGCCGACGAACGACAGTGGGTGCCGGCGGCCGGCCAGCAGTGGACGACCCTGTACGACCTGCACGAGGCCGGCGCCCAGGCCAGGCTGCTCGACCTCGAGCCCGATCTGTTCGGCATCGAAAGCACCCCCGCCGTGGGCATCGGCCAGCAGGCCAAACTGCTCTGCACGCCCTCCGGCACGGTGCTCTGGGACCCGATCGGGTTCGTCGACAACGACATCGCCACCCAGGTGCTCGAGCACGGGCCGGTGCGGGCGGTCGTGGCGAGCCACCCGCACATGTTCGGCGTTCAGGTGGAGTGGAGCCGGGCTCTCGGGCATCCGCCGGTGCTCGTGGCCGAAGCCGACCTGGCCTGGGTGGCCCGGCGTGACCCGGTGATCCAGCCCTGGTCCAGCGAGGTGCACCTGCTGCCGGGCGTGACGCTCGTACAGGTGGGCGGGCATTTCCCCGGCAGCGCCGTCATCCACTGGGCAACCGGCGCCGGCGGCCGGGGCGTGCTGCTCAGCGGCGACACCGTGTTCGCCAACCCCGACCGCAGCTCGGTGAGTTTCATGCGCAGCTACCCCAACCGGCTGCCCCTCTCGGGCCCGGTCGTGGAGCGCATCGCGCGCACGATGGAGCGATTCGAGTTCGACCGGCTGTACGGCAACTTCGACAACGTGATTGCGGCGGATGCCCGCGCGATCGTGCGCCGATCGGCCGACCGGCATTGGGACTGGGTGCGCGGCGACTTCGACCACCTGACCTGAGACAGCGCTCGGCGGCGCCGGCGGCCGGGCCAGGCAGCCGGGCCAGGGAGTCGACTCACGTGGTCGCCGGAGGCAGGTCTGGCGGTTCGGGCAGGATGCGCAAGCCCGCAGGCGTGTTGGCCACCTGCACGAGTTCGTCGATCCAGGCCCGGTTGAGGCTGGGCTCGCGCTTGCCGGAGAACTCGAAGTCGAGCGGCACCGCCGGGTTCAGCCAGATCGAGCTGTGCCCGCTGCCGGAATCCTTCGACTTCTCCCAGGAGAACGCGAAGCTCTCCCCGCGGCGCAGCTTGGCCACGATCACGACCTTGAGGTGAGCCAATGTGCGGTCGTCGATGTCCACCGAGATCGCCGGCGACCCGTAGATGAACTTACCCATCGGAATCCTCACTCGTGCTCACTGGTCGTACCGGCCGCGGTCCTCGCCCTGGTCAATCTCCTCGACGGCCCGGTTGAAATCCTTGGCGCGTATCTCGGCCTCGGCCTCCCCCTCAGCCGACGGCTCCTCGACCGCCAGCACCCGGCTGGCCGGGAAGACCGGCAACGGAAACAGCTCGAGTTCCCCCGCGAGGGACTCTTCCGCCACATCCGCCACATCGAGCTCGGTTGCGGGTCCGAGCACCAGCGTGTGTGTCCGGGTGGTGCCGTCCGGCTCCTGCACCAGGATGTTGACGGCCACGCTTGCATCGCCACTGGAGTGCTCCGTGACATAGTCCAGCAACGCCTGGGCCACATCGTCACCGGTGAGGATGGAACCGCCCGCATAGCTGATGCGCTTCATGGCACTGACGATAGCCGCGCGAGGGCGTCTTGGGAATGACCCGCGGTCAGGAGGCCGATTCGACGGCGAGGGCACGCTCCGCGGCCGACCCCTCGGGCAACACGAGGTCGAAGTGAGCCTCACCCACGCGAACGGTGACCACCACGGCAGCCAGGTATTTCGGATGCGGCGCTACGGTGACCCGGTCGATCGCACCGAGTGGAATGGTGCTGTGGGAACGGGACAGGTCGGGTGCGTTTCCGCGCACCAGCCAGGCCTTTCGTCCGAGGATGTGCAACTCGCCCTCGGTGCGGCAGAGCACGGCACCGTGCAGGGTCATCGGGTAGAGGGCGTGCACGGCCCGGGTGAGTACGCCGCCGCGCGGGATGAGCGCTGCACGCCCGTGGGCGGCCAGCAGGCTCGCACCGAAGTGGTGGCGCACCAGGTCGAAGTATGAGGTGACCAGGCCCACGTCCTGCTTGCCGAGGTCGAGCAGGTCGAGCGCCGGCGGCGCGACCGTTGCGGGCAGGGTCGCAGCCGCGGCGGCTCTCGGGGCCGCGCGGGTCAGCTCGCCCAGCACGTCGATGAGCCGGGTGATCACCTCCTGGGACGACCCGTTGTAGGGCACGGCGAGCGTGTCGCCCGTGCGCGTGAGGATGCTCAGCCGGCCGTCGACGAGGTCGACGGTGTCGGTGATCGCCACGATGTCGGCGTAGCCCAGGGAGCGTTCGGTGAAGCTGCTGCCCGTGCGGCTGAGCACGGTGAACGCGGCCGGGGCCACGATGATGAGGTGGTCGTAGAGGTCCATCGTGGGCAGCGCGTCGCGGCGGCTGATGTTGCGGGGCACCTTGAGCACGAGTCGACTGGCGGCGAAGTCGACCGGGTAATCCCGGTAGAGGCCCGGCACCTCGGCAACGTTCCGCACCTGGTCCACCCAGGGGCCGAACGCGTCGAACTCCGCCGATCGGGTCATATCCGTCGCACTCACTGGCTGCCTTCTGCGAGCCCGCTCCGGTGCGCGCCCGCCCACGGCCGCTGTGCCGCTGATGCTCAGAGTAGACCGTGCGAGCGGCGCGACCGGACCGGCTGTAATGGCGATGCATCCGCCGCGGAGTGCCGACGTAGCCATCTTCGACACTGTTAGCACGATCGGGGGCACTCGCGGCTGCGCCGCGCCGGGCGCGTTGCAGCCGAGTGCACAGGGCTATCCCCAGGTTATCCACACGACATTCCACAGCCTGTGAGTAGTCAGGGAGCGGGTTTCCACACCCTGTGCACAGGCTTATCCACAGGTGCGAACACGAATGCACATTCGAAACTTCGCTCGCTTGCGTCCGGTGCGGCCTAGAGCCTCGAAGGGATGCGGGCTACACTCCCCCGCATGCAGACCCAACATTATGAAATCACGGTGCACGCACCGGCCGAGGTGGTGTGGGAAACGATGCTGGACGATGCGACGTACCGCCTCTGGGCGGGCGCGTTCCAACCCGGCTCCTACTTCGAGGGATCCTGGCTGCAGGGCAGCGAGATCCTCTTCCTAGGTGACAACGACGACGGCACGGCGAGCGGCATGGTGGGGGTGATCGCCGAACACCGCCCGCACGAGTTCGTCTCGATCGAGTACCGCGGGCAGATCATGAACGGGATCGAGGACACCACGAGCGATGATGCGCGGGCCATCGCCGGCACACACGAGAATTACACCTTCACCGAGGCCGACGGGGTCACCACAGTTCTGGTGGACATCGACGTGGACGACCAGTACGCCGAGATGTTTGCCGAGATGTGGCCCCGTGCCCTCATCGCACTCCGGGACCTCTCCGAGGCCGAAGCGCACACCCGCGGGCAGCATCCGGCCGACCAGGAAGACTGAGGAAAGACTCGAGCCCTGGGCCTGGGGATAACCCGGCGCTGGGGATACACTCACGCCGTGCAGAGTCAGCAGTTCTCGATCCAGGTGCGCGCATCGGCCGCAGTGGTCTGGCAGACCATGTTCGACGACACGACCTACCGTCAGTGGACGAGCGTGTTCAACCCGGATTCCTACTTCGAGGGTGATTGGTTGCCCGGCAGCGAGATCCGGTTCCTGGGCAGTAACCCTGATGGCGCACACGGCGGCCTGACCGGGATGTTCGGTGTGATCACCGAGAACCGCCCCTATGAATTCGTCCTGATCGAGTACCAAGGCCAGATCGTCAACGACATCGACGACACCACCAGCCGTGAGGCGCGACAGCTGATCGGAGCTCGGGAGTCCTATTCGCTCGACGAGGCCGATGGATTCACGACCGTCACCGTCGATGTGGACACGGCCGATACCTATGCGGAACTCTTCGGCGAGCTGTGGCCACAGGGACTGGCCAAGCTCAAGGAATTGGCCGAGACCAGGGCTGCGGAGGCGGCGAGCGCGACAGGCGTCCAGTCGGATCAGGCGTGACCCGCCCTGGCCCCGGCAACCGCGCGGCGCTAGTCTTCCCTCATGCACACCGTGCGCACATCCCTCACGATTGACGTCTCCTGATCATCCACCGCCGCGAACGCATCCGCCTGTTCGCCCGCTCCACACCGTCGACCGCGAACTGACCGACCATGGCACTGCCGGTCCTCGCCACCAAACTGTTCGTTCCGACCGTGCGACCGCACGCCGTCTCCCGCCCGCGGCTCATCGAGAAGCTGCACGACGGGCGTCGCTTGGGCCGCAAGCTGACGCTGGTGTCGGCCCCGGCCGGGTTCGGCAAGACTTCGGTACTCAGCGAGTGGATAGCCGACGCCCGGCGGCGGGATCCCCTGCTGGGAGTCGCCTGGATCTCGCTCGACGAGGCCGACAACGACCCGGCCCGGTTCCTCGGTTACCTGGTCAGCGCCCTGCAGGCAGCCGACCCCGCGCTCGACCTGGGGGCCGCGGCGGGCCAGCCGGGGTCGGTCGACCAGACCCTCACGGCCCTCATCAATGCCCTCGCCGCGAGCGCTACCCCGATCATCCTGGTGCTCGACGATTTCCAGGCCATCGAGGCGCAACCGGTCCGTGAAGCCGTCGCGTTCCTGCTCGACCACCAGCCGCACACGCTGCACCTCGCCCTGGCCAGCCGGTCGGACCCGCTCCTCCCGGTGGCCCGGCTGCGCGCCGGCGGTCAGCTCACCGAGATGCGGGCAGCCGACCTGCGCTTCACCCCGGCCGAGGCGGCCGCTTTTCTCAACGAGATGATGGGGCTGAACCTGTCCGCCACGGATGTCGCGGTGCTCGACGCCCGCACGGAGGGATGGATCGCCGGGCTCCAGTTGGCCGCCCTGTCACTGCGGGAGCGCGACGACGTGTCGGGCTTCATCTCCGGCTTCGCCGGCAGCAACCGGTTCGTCCTCGACTATCTCGTGGAGGAGGTGCTGCAGCGCCAACCCGCGCCCGTGCGCGACTTCCTACTGCGGACCTCCATCCTGGACGGGCTGAACGGTGCGCTCTGCGACGCCGTCACCGGACTCACCGGCGGCAGCGAGATGCTGGCCGCCCTTGAGCGGGACAACCTGTTCGTGTTTCCGCTGGATGACCAGCGGCAGTGGTACCGCTACCACCACCTGTTCGCCGATGTGCTCCGGGCCCGGCTGGCCGGCCAGGATCCCGGCCCGCAGATTCTGCACACCCACGCGAGCGAGTGGTACGAACGCAACGACCTCATCGAGGACGCCGTGACGCACGCGCTGGCCGCTGACGACGTCGAGCGGGCGGCCCGGCTGATCGAGCTCGCCGTTCCGGCCGTGCGGCTGAGCCGGCACGACGCCACCCTGCTGCGCTGGCTGGCGCTGTTGCCGGCGCCCATCATCCGTCGCCGGCCCGTGCTGGGCGTCTATCACGCGTGGTCCTCGCTCGTCGCCGGCGATGTGGAGGCCGTTGAGCCCCGGCTGGCCGCCGCGGAAAGCGCCCTTGCCGCCAGCGACGAGTTGGGTGGGCCGGCGCACGACTCAGCGCCCAGCGAGGAGCTGCACACCCTGCCCGTGACGATTGCCGTGTACCGAGCCGCGGTGGCGCAGGCCCGCGGCGACCTCGACGGCATGAGAACCCACGCGCAACGGGCCTTGGATCTCACCGAACCCGGCGACCATCTGGGCCGGGGTGCGGCGGCCGGGTTCCTCGGGCTCGCCGCGTGGGCCACCGGCGACCTCGACGCCGGGGTGCGGGCGTTCGGCGAGGTCCGAACCAGCCTGCGGCGGGCCGGCAACCTGGCGGATGCGCTCAGCACGACCATCCCCACCGCCGACATGCTCCTGGGCCAGGGCCGGCTGCGGGATGCCCAGCGGTTCTATGAGGAAGCGCTCGGGGAGGCGCTCCGGCTGAGCATCGCGGAGGGCGCTCCCCCGCAATCCACCGGCGACCTGGAGGTGGGGCTCAGCGAGATCCTGCGGGAGCAGAACGACCTGCCCTCCGCCCAGGCCCACCTGGCCGCGAGCGAGGCGCTGGGCGAACAGGCGCATTCGCACGAGAACCGGTACCGCTGGTTCGTGTCGATGGCACGCATCCGGCAGGCGGAGGGAGAACCCGAGGCCGCGCTCGAGCTGCTCGGCACGGCGGAGCAGCACTACCGACGCGGGTTCCTGCCGGAACTGCGCCCGATCGACGCGCAGGCGGCCCGAGTCTGGATCGGTCAGGGACGCCTGGGCGAGGCCGCGGCGTGGGCGACCGGGCGGGGCCTGTCGAGCACGGATGCCCCGGCCTACCTGCGCGAATTCGAGCACCTCACCCTGGCCCGGCTACTGATCGCCGAGCACCGGGCCGACCCCGGCATCGGCCGGCTCCGCGAGGCGCTGCACCTGCTGGGCCGGCTGCTCGCGACCGCCGAAACCGGGCGCCGCTGGGGCAGCGTGACCGAGATCCAGCTGCTGCAGGCGCTCGCGCACGCGGCGAACGGCGACACCGCCCGGGCGCTCGAGCCCCTGGAGCGGGCCCTCCTCCGGGCGGAGCCGGAGGGGTACCGCCGGCTGTTCCTCGACGAGGGCGAACCGCTGGCGGCACTACTGCGGAACGCCTCCGCCGCGGGCATCGCTCCCGCGGCCGTCCAACGTCTGAGCGACGCCATCCCGCCGGGCGAGGGCGCGCTGCCGGCGGGTGGGAGCGCGGCGCCGGTGGGCGGGCTCGCCGAGCCGCTGAGCGAGCGCGAACGGCAGGTGCTGCGGCTGCTGGCCAGCGAACTGAGCGGCCCCGACATCGCCCGGGAGCTCTACATCTCGCTGAACACCCTGCGTACCCACACCCGGCACATCTTCGGCAAGCTCGAGGTGAACAGCCGCCCCGCTGCCGTGCGCCGGGCGGAGGCGCTGGGCCTGCTCTAGCGCGGGCATTCGCCCTGGCCTCGCGTAGCGATCCGCGCAGCCATCCGCACAGCAGCCATCCGCGCAATCACCACGTCGATCACCATGCCGGGTGATGCCGCGTCACCAGGTGTCTCCGTAGATTCCAGTCATCCTCAGGTTGCCGCCTGGGGACGACCGAATCACCAATCAAGGAGAACCGCCATGAGCGCCACCCGTTCCGCACCCACCTCTTCAGCCCCAGCCCGTGCCACCATCACCCCGTCCGGCCTCACCCGCGCCGCCGGCGCATCCGCCGCCCTGGCCGGGATCTTCTACATCGTCATCCAATTCATCCATCCCCGTGACGTCATCGCCTCGATCACCACCCCGATGTGGCTGGTCGTGCACCTGCTCAGTCTGAGCATGGCCGTCCTCGCGCTCACCGGGCTGGCGGGCCTGTACCTCAGCCAGGTGCGCCGGCTCGGGGTACTCGGCCTGATCGGCTACCTCATGTTCAGTCTCTTCTTCATCCTGCAGTCGGCCTTCAACTTCGCCGAGGCGCTCATCGCGCCCCTGCTCACGGATGCCGCGCCCCAGTTCGCCACGGACTTCGTCGGCCTGTTCGGCCGATACGCCAGCACGACCGACCTCGGCCCGCTGGCCCTGGTGGTTCCCGTGGGCAGCGCCCTCTATATCGTCGGCGCCCTCGTGTTCGGAATCGCGCTCCTCCGCGCCCGGGTCCTGTCCCGCGGAGCGAGCATCCTGCTCATCGTCGCGGCCGTACTGACGCCCGTGGCCGGCCTGCTTCCGCACACCGTCGAACGGATGGCCGCGATTCCGATGGGTCTGGCGCTGATCTGGCTCGGCTACTCGCTGTGGTCGACCCAGCGCCGGGCGGCGCAGCAGCCCACCGATGGTGCCGAGGGCACTGCCGGCACCGAGCGAGGCATCCGTCGTGCCACCCAGACTCGCTGACCCGCACCGCTTCGAGATCCGCATCCAGGGACAGCTGGATGCGGGCTGGAGCGACTGGTTCGACGGCTTCGAGCTGACCGATTGCCGCGACGGAACCACCATCCTGACCGGTACGGTCACCGACCAGGCCGCCCTGCACGGGATCCTGCGGCGCATCGGCGACGTGGGACTCACCCTCCTCTCGGTCAATCCGACGCCGACCCGGCCCTAGGAGCTGACACAGATGAACGACACACAGATCACCCAAACGCCCCCAAGCCAGCACTCGCGCTCCCGCTTTTCGTGGCTGGTGCCCGCCGGGCTGATTCTGCTCAGCCTCATCCCGGTGCTCGCCGGCGCCGCGCGACTCGGCGAACTGACCGGCGGAGCCGTGCCGACCGCGCACAACGCCCGGTTCCTCGACTCCCCGGTTCCGGTGCTGGCGCATATCGTCGGCGCCACGATCTTCAGCCTGATCGGAGCGTTCCAGTTCGTGCCGGCCCTGCGCCGCGGCCGCGCCGGCTGGCACCGGGTCGCGGGCCGCATCCTCCTGCTCCCGGCCGGGCTGCTCGCGGCCCTCTCCGGCATGTGGATGGCGGCGTTCTACCCGCACCCGCCCGGCGACGGCCTGGCCATGTCGCTGCTTCGCCTGTTCTTCGGGGCCGCGATGGTGGCCAGTCTCGCCCTGGGAATCCGCGCGATCTCGCGCCGCGACCTCGTCGGCCACGGCAGCTGGATGACCCGGGCCTACGCGATCGGGGTGGCCGCCGGCACCCAGGCGCTCCTGCTCATCCCCGGAGCCATGCTGTTCGGGCCCACCGACGAGCCCTCCCGAACGGTGATCATGGGTCTCGCCTGGCTGCTGAATCTGGCGGTGGCCGAAGGGATCATCCATCGCCGCGCACGGCACTCCCCCCGGTGGCCCCGGCCGGTTCGGTGACGGCAGTCCCGTTCCGTCAGTGGGCGTCGCCGGACCGGGCGGCCTCGTGAGCAGTTCGGTCGGGCGGTCGAGTCCGGCCGACACCCCTCGCGAGCCGGGGCGCAACGACGAGCAAGAGCACGAGAGCGATGACCGCTCCGACGAGGAAGCCGAGCTGCGGATCGGCCACGTCGACCACGGTGCCGACCACAATCGCGGCCCCCGCCGCACCCGCATTGACGGCGGTGTTGATCCAGCTGGAGGCCTCGGTGCGCACCTCGGCCGCCGTCAGCTCGTCGGCGCTGAGGTAACCGGTGATCAGCGCGGGCGCCAGGAAGAAGCCGACCAGGGCGAGCACGGCGGCGAGGGCGAGCAGCCCGGACAGCAACGCGAGGGCCGCGCACAGCACGGTCATCGTCGCGCCGGTGACCTGCAGCCGCACCCCGAGGGAGGCCCGCCAGACGCGTTGCCCCTAGACCAGCCCGCCGATCGCACTGCCCGCGGCGAAGGCGGCCAGCAGCATCCCCGCCACCTGCACCGAGCCCGCCCGCTCGGCCACGGCCGGGGCGGCCACCTCGACGGTGCCGAGCACGCATCCCACCGCTAGCAGGGCCACCAGCACCAGGGCGAAGCCGGGCTGCCGCAGCGGACGCAGCACCGGCGGCGCCGGGGCGCGGCGGGCGCCGCGCTGCCGGGAGGCCGCACCCCCGGTCATACCCAGGGTGCCAAGCACCGCGATGCCGCCCGTCACGAGGATCGCTGTCGCGGGGCTCGTCAGTGCGATGATCGCCGCGGCGATCAGGGGCCCGGTGGTGAACAGCACCTCCTCGCACACGGCGTCGATGCTGTAGGCGCGGGTGCGCTGCGGGCCCGGAGCGGTGAGCGACCCCCAGATCACCCGCATGGCGGCGCCGAGCGGCGGCGGGAAGAGGCCGGTGAGGGCGGCGATGCCGACCACGAGCCCGACGGGTGTGTCGGGCCGGGTCGTCGCCCACGCAAGCGCGCCGAGGCCGAGCGCGAACAGGATGCTCATGGTGCCCAGCGCCATCCGCTGCCCGACCCGGTCGACGATCCGGGCGCGGTAGGGCGAGGCGATCACGTTCGCCAGCCCGAACGCCCCCGTGGCGGCGCCCGCCGCGGCGAAGGAGCCGGTGCTGGTCTGCACACTGTAGAGCAGGGCGAGTGTCACCATGGCGAGCGACAGGCGCCCCAGCAGGGCGGGCAGGAAGACCCGGAGGGCTCCCGGTGTGCGGAGCGCCTGCAGGTAGCCGGCGATCACTCCGCGCCGGGATCGGAGGAGGGCGGGGCTTCGGAGGCCGGGGCAGCGAGGGCCGGGGCGACCGGGAAGAGGGCCACCGTGGCGGCGACCCGCACGGCACCGGGCGTGCCGGCGGCCACCGCCTCGTCGTGCAGGAGCCGGCCCAGCTCACGCCCCAGGTCGCGCACGCGGTGCCACGCCTCGGCGGGCAACAGCACCTCGGCGTCGGTGAAGACGATCGGCGCGCCCGGTTCGTAGCGGGCGCTCCGCTGCACCAACTCGGCCGATAGGGCAGCCATCAACGCCCGGTGTTCGTCCGCGTCCCCGCCGGCGAGGGCCTCGCCCGACGATGGATCGTGCCGGTAGCGCTTGGCAACCCCGCCCCGCACCCGGGCCTCCTCGACCAGCTGCACGAGGCCCGCCTGCGCCAACCGGCGCAGGTGGTAGCTCACGTTCGCCTGGCTCTCGCCGAGCACCCGGGCGGCCTCGGCGGCGCTCAGGCTCTCGGCAGTGAGCAGGGAGAGGAGCTTGAGCCGGAGCGGATGGGCCACCACGCGCAGACCCTCGAGGTCGTGGGGAGTGGGCATGGGTTCAGGCTAGACATCCGTTCGCCTACTGTCAAACAACCCTTTTGGGGTGCGCGGGCGCAGGTGGGGCGGCGTAGCGGGCTCAGAGCAGCCCCGTCAGCGCCGCCCACTGCAGCAGGATGACGGTCTTACCGTCGACGATCCGACCATCGGCCACCATGAGCAGGGCGTCGTCGGCCGGGATCTCGAGCACCTCGATGTCCTCGCCCTCCTCGGCCAGGCCGCCGCCCGGCGTCACCCGATCGGCAGGTCCGTAGGCGGCCACGTAGAAGTGCACCCGCTCGGTGACCGAACCCGGGCTCATATAGAGGTCGAAGACGTGCCGCAGTTCCCGCACGTCGACGCCGAGCTCCTCGCTCGCCTCGCGGCGGATCGCCACCTCCGGGGCATCGTCGTCGAGCAGCCCGGCGGCGGTCTCGATGAGTATGCCGTCGGGGTGGCCGTTGACGTAGGCGGGGTAGCGGAACTGGCGCGTGAGCAACACCGTGCGACGCACCGGGTCGTAGAGCAGGATGGTGGCGCCGTTGCCGCGGTCGTAGGTCTCGCGCTGCTCCCTCACCATGCGGCCGTCGCGGCGGCGGTAGTCGAACGTGGTGCGGCGCAGCACGTGCCAGCCATCGCTGGTCACCTCGACCTGGCGCACCGTGACGTCGGGATTGCCGCACAGCCCGGCCGCGGTCAGGTGCAGTCCGGTGCGGCCGCGCCTGTCGGGCCGGTCCATGCCAGGCCGATCCATGCCGGGCCGATCAGTGGGGGTGCTGCCGACTGCGGGGGTCACGGCTGCGGCAGGGGCGCGCCGACGCCGGGCACCTCGTCCAGGCTCGTGTACACGGGGATGCCCAGACGGCGGGCGATGACCACATCCTGGTCGGCCCCCTGGGACTCGCCGGGGAGCCTCAGCACACCGTCGCACCGTTCGAGCAGGCGCTCGGCGGTGGGGTACATGACGTCGGCGGCCAACGGATGCGCGACATCCGTCACCCCGGCGCTGGCGAGCACGGGCAGCGCCACCCACTCGCCGATCATCGGCAGGTGGCCGGCGCGGAAGATCGGCCAGGCCGCCTCCTCGAGCCGGTCGAGGTTCCGGCGCAGGAGCACGGGGTCGTCGCCCGTGCCCGATCGGTAGGGGCCAGCGATGAGGATCATGAGGGATGCGGTCATGGCCGCTAGAGTAATACAACGTGCACAAACATGCACAAATCGGAAGGAACGCGTAATGCTGGCAGCGGAACGACAGGCCCTCCTCCTCGCTCGACTGGCCCGCGACGGCAAGGTGGTGGCCAAGGAGATCGCGGCCGAGCTCGGCCTGTCCGACGACAGCGTGCGCCGCGACCTGCGCGAACTCGCGGCCGCCGGCCTCTGCCAGCGCGTCTACGGCGGGGCGCTGCCGGTGTCGGCGGCACTCGCGCAGTACGCGGACCGCACCCTCGTGCAGCCGGCCAGCAAGGACCGGGTCGCCGCGCGCGCGGCCCAGCTGATCACACCGGGCAGCACCGTCATCCTCGACGGCGGCACGACAACCCTCGCGGTGGTGCACGCGCTCCCGGCCGATCTGGTCTGCACCGTCATCACCCACAGCCCCACCATCGCCGCCGCCTTGGTGCCGCACGCGGGTGTGGAGGTCTACGTGATCGGCGGGCGCCTGTTCAAGCACTCGGCGGTCGCCTGCGGAGCCGCCGCGGTCGAGGCCGCGCAGGCGGTGTCGGCCGACCTGTTCCTGCTCGGCGTCACGGGCGTGCACGCCACCGCGGGGCTCACCACCGGGGACGTCGAGGAGGCCGCGATGAAGCGGGCCCTGGCCGGGCGGGCCGCCGACACCTATGTTCTGGCGAGCGCGGAGAAGATCGGCGCGGCCTCCCCCTACCGGGTGCTGCCGCTCGGCGAGGTCGCGGGCATCGTCACCGACACCGCCGCGGACCACCCGGCGCTGGTCGACCTACGCGACGCCGGCGTCGCCATCCTCCCTGCTTGACTGCCTTCTCCCGCCCGCGCCGTTCCCACTCGCACTGTTCCGGCCCGCGCTGTCCCCACCTGTGACGCGGGGCGGGGCGCGGCGGCGGCTACTCGCGCAGACCGAAGCGGGCATGGATGGGTGCGGTCCAGCGCGGCGACCACCAGAGCACACGCTCGAGCGAGGTCATCACCGCCGGCACCAGCACGATGCGTACCAGTGTCGCATCCAGTAGCACCGCCACCGCCAGGGCCGTGCCGATCTGCTTCATCTGCATGAGCTCACCCGTGGCGAAGCCCGCGAAGACCAGCACGATGATCAACGCCGCCGAGGTGATGATGCGCCCCGAACTCTGCAGGCCGGTCTCGATCGCCTTCCGGGTGCTCTCACCCCTGTCGTGGTGTTCCTTGATGCGCGCCAGGAGGAACATCTCGTAGTCCATCGCCAGGCCGAACCCGAAGGTGAGCACGAGCGTGAGCACGAGAGCGTCGACGCCGGAGATGCTGTCGGGGTCGAAATTGAGCACCCCCGACAGGTTGCCCTCCTGGAAGCCCCAGACCAGCACCCCGGCCGCCGCCCCCAGCGAGATGGCGCTGATCACCAGGGCAGTGAGGGGGATGACGGCCGACCCGGTCATGAGGAACAGCAACACGAAGGTGGCCACGGCGATGATGAGCACCGCCCAGGGCGCCCCCTGCGCGAGGGAATCGAGGTAGTCGACGGCCTGCGCATCGGCCCCGCCGACCCAGCTCTCGAAATCCGGCGGGTCGGCCCGAATCTCCCGCACCACCTCCATGCCCTGGTGGGTCTCCACGTTCACCCGGGACACCCAGTAGCCGTTCTGGTCGACCGGCGGCGAGACATCCGTCACCCCGGGCAGGGCCGCGACGTCGTCGGCCCACCCGGCCGCAGCCGCCTGTTCGGCGCTCGACACCAGTTGCACCCGCGGCGCGGTGGCGAGCGGGAACTCCTCCGAGAGGGTGGTGAGGAAGTCGTACTGGGTGGACGACGGCGGGATGGCGTCGTCGGCGCTGTTCGACACCGTCATCGACAGCACCGGGCTGCCGAGCAGCAGCAGCACGGCGGTGGCGGCCAGCGCGATGAGCAGCGGCGCCCGCTGCACGCCGCGGGCCAGCCGGGAGAACACGCCCTCCTCGGGGGCGATGTCGCCGAACCGGGTGAGCCAGCGGCCCAGGCCCGGGATTCGAGTGAGCAGGCCGGGTTGCAGGAGCCGGTCGCCCAGGTAGCCGAGCAGGGCCGGCACCAGGACCAGCGCGGTGAGGATGGCGATGAGCACCACGCAGATGGCGCCGATCGCGATGGCCCGGATGATGGACGGTTCGAACACGAGCAAGCCTGCCGTGGCAATGGCAAAGGTCAACCCCGAGTAGAGCACCGTGCGCCCGGCCGTGTTCACCGTGCCGCCCACCGCCTGGAGCATGAGTTCGTGCCGGCTGTGCCGGTGGTGCGGCAGGGTCAACAGCTCGCCGGTGGCCAGCTCGGTTGCCTCGGCGACCGGCGGGCCCGGCCGCCCCGCCGGGGCGCCCGGACCCTCGCCACCCACCCGGGCCCGGAACTCCTCGCGGAACCGGCTAACCATGAGCAGTCCGTAGTCGATCGAGAGGCCCAGCCCGATCACGGTGATCACGTTCATCACCGTGATGCCGATGTCCATCACGAAGGTGAAGGCGTAGAGCATCCCGAGCGCCCCGATGATCGACGCGATGGCGCCCACCAGCGGGATGCCGGCGGCCAGGAAGCCGCCGAAGATCACCAGCATCACCAGCAGCGCGATGGGCAGGGCGATCAGTTCCCCCTTTTGCAGGTCGGACTCGGCCACGGCGACGAGCGACTCGACCACGAGGGGTGCCCCGCCCACCTCCACCTGGGCCTCCGGGTCGAGCTGGCTGACCTCGTCGGCCGCCACGTCGAGCCGGCTTTCCACCGAGGTGAGCAGCGAGTCGCTGACGGTGCCGTCGGTGGCCTCCATCTCCGCGGTGAGGAGCAGGCCCTTGCCGTCGGCGGAGAGTAGCGGCGCGGCCGCCGGGTTCGGTGTGCCGTCGGGCAGCGGCGGGATGGCGAGCGGGTTGATCACCTGGGTCACCCCGTCGACCTGCTGCAGCCGCAGCGTGGCCGAGTCGAGGATGGCCGCCAAGTCGGGCGAGCTGAGATCGGTGGGGTGCGCGAGCAGCGACAGCGACTCGGTCTGCTGTCCGGATGGGCCGGCGAGGCGGTCGGCAGCGTCCTGCGCCTCGCCCTGCACCGAGGGCCCGGCGCTGGACAGGCGCTGGAACAGGCTGTCCCCGGTGACCCCGAACAGGGCCGTGGCCGCGCAGGCGGCGAGCGCCACCGCCCAGCAGAGCACCGAGATCAGTCGGTGACGGGCAACGCTCACGCCCAATTTACGCAACATGTCGGGTCATCCCTCGGTGTCCCTCGGCATTCCTTGGCCTTCCTCGGCTTGTGAACGCGCATCCCCGCATACCCGCTGACGGTCGTACCGCGGCCAAACTACTCCCGTCGCTACGCTCCCGCCCGGCATCGGGTCGACCGGGCTACCCTGCTGCACATGACCGCCGTCAGCAAACCCATCCCGCTCGAGCAGTTCTTCGCGGGGCGCGATCCGCTGGCCCGCCCCCTCTTCGACGCCGTGCGTTCGGCCATCCTCCGGATCGGGCCGACCGAGATGCGCGTCACCAAGAGCCAGGTGGCGTTCCGCCGCAACCGGTCATTCGCCTGGACCTGGTTGCCCGGTCAGTACCTTTCCGGCGCGGTCGCCCCGCTCGTGCTCACCATCGACCTGGACCGGTTCGACACATCACCGCGCTGGAAGGAAGTGGTGGAACCTACCCTCAACCACTTCATGCACCACCTCGAGCTGCGCCGGATGTCGGACCTCGAACCGGCCGTGCTGGACTGCCTGCGGGAGGCCTGGTCCAAGGCCGGCTGACCCGCATTTTCAGGGTGCGGAGGCGCCGGGGTTCACCAGGAGGAAGTCAGTGAGTTGCACCCACCCGGCCGAGGCTGGATACGTCACGGTGTCGGCAGAGACACGGGCGCTCCCCACCCCGATGCCGAACATCGACATGCCACTCTCGCTGGGGCTGCACGCAGCCACGAAGTGGCCGTCGGGGCCGGAGAGCAGCAGACAGACGCCGTCATCCGTGTCCGCATCAGAGTAGGACGCCACGAAGTAGTCCACGTGATCGAGCGTTCCCACGAGCCGGCTCGAGTCCAGATCGATATCGAGGTCTTCGGTGTCCACGGGCCAGGCATCCTCCGCCTCCCGAGGAGTGCCCAGCACGGCACCTATATGGGGATTGGCAGTGCCTGCGGCACATCCCGAGAGTGCCACGGCCACTCCGACGACCAGCAGCCCCGCCACCCAGGCCGGTCCGGTCTTCGTCCTGCGTTGCATGAGAGCCCCCGCTCGTCGCCACCCGTGGTCGTGGCCGAAATCTAGCAGGACTCGGGCGGCAGCCGCCGTTTGTGAGGACATCGGTCGAAAAAGAGGACGTTTTGGCCAATTCCGTCCTTCTAAAATCACTTTCTCCTCTTAACGCGGTGCGGCACAAGAGAAGGGGCCGCACAGTGTGCGGCCCCTTCTCTTTAATCGCGTGCGACTAGATCTGTACCTCGCCGCGCCAGCCGTCGTTCTGGTTGGCCGGGTTCTCGACGAACTCCTTGAAGTTCTTGAGGTCCTTCTTGATCACGTGGTCGTCCACACCGAAGACGGCGCCGACCTTCTCCAGGAAGCCCTCCGCCTCCCAGTCGAGCTGCACGGTGACCTTGGACGTCGTGTCGCTGAGCTTGTGGAAGGTGACAACACCGGCGTGGTTCTCCTCGCCGGAGGTGCTGTTCCAGGCCACCCGCTCGTCGGGGTGCTGCTCGGTGATCACGGCGTCGAACTCACGTTCTGCTCCGGCGATCTTCACCACCCAGTGCGTGTGCGTGTCGTCGATCTGCTTGATCGACTGCACGAAGTCCAGGAAGTGCGGGAACGACTCGAACTGGGTCCACTGGTTGTACGCGGTGCGTACGGGAACGTCGACGTCGATGGTCTCGATTACTTGGGTCATCGTCTTCCTCTGTCCTCTTCGTGCGGCGGGTGAGCGCCGCAGGGTAGATTCCGCGATGTCACGGTCTCAGCCATTGGGTACGCAGTTGTTGGAATCACAGTTGCTGCGTTCATAGTTGTGACGGTCGAACGAGGCGATTCGTCACGTTGACCGGCGGAATTGGTCCGAAAGCGGTGTATTGCTTACGCCGTGGCCTTGCCGGTCGGCCTGGTGGAGTCCTTGGCCGTGGGCTTGCGGGGCTTCCGGTCCTCCGCGCTGACCATCCAGATGTACTGCTCGAGCTTCAGGATGAAGCCGTTCAGAATGTCCGCGCTGGCCGGGTCCGCCTCGTCGACGGCCTCGTGAATCTCGCGGATGTTGTCGACGGTTGCGGTCAGCATCGCCGTGACCAAGGTCACGGTTTCGGTGGTGTCCACCTCGCCGGCGGGGAACTTGGCCAGGTGGGTGGTCTTGGTGACCGTCTCGGTGCGTCCGTCGGGCAGGGCGTCGAGCGCGCGCATCCGCTCGGCCAGCTCATCGGTGAAGATGCGGGCGTCGTCGATGATCTCGTCGAGCTGCAGGTGCAGGTCACGGAAGTTCGTGCCCACGACGCTCCAGTGCGCCTGCTTGCCCTGAATGTGAAGCTCGATCAAGTCGACGAGCACGGACTGGAGGTTGCTGCCGAGCTCTGCGGATGCCTTCATGGGATTCCCTTCATCACCAGCGGGAACGGTGGCGGCCGAGGGTTCAGCCGACGTCCCGCCTGTCTGAGACAGCACACTAGCAGCGTCCCCCGACAGCGAAGGGACTCAGGTTTTTCTCAGTTTCGCCGCCGATCCGCCGGATATCGTTTCCACTCTCTCGCACCTTCTTGCGAATAATTTCAGACCGAAAGAGCATCATGACCGCCGCCGCACCCCGTTCCCTGCCCTACCCGTTGGGTGCCACCCTCGTCGACGGAGGCGTCGACATGGCGGTGTACTCCGAGACGGCCGACAGCATCGAGTTCTGCGTTTTCGACGAGGACGGCACCGAGACGCGCACGCCGCTGACCAAGCGCACCGGGCACGTTTTCCACGGCATCGTGCCCGGCGCCGGAGTGGGAACCCGGTACGGCCTGCGGGTGCACGGCCCGTGGGATCCGGCGAACGGCGTGCGCCACAACCCGAACAAGCTGCTGCTGGATCCGCACGCCACCGCCGTCTCGGGTGAGTACACCTGGGGCCAGGAGGTTTTCGGCCATGACCAGCAGAATCCGCTCGAACTGGACACCAGCGACTCCGCCGGTCATACCCCGCTGTGCGTGATCACCGACCCGGCCTTCGACTGGGCCGACGACGCCGCACCGCTCACCCCGCTGGCCGAATCGGTCATCTACGAGGTGCACGTCAAGGGCTTCACTCAGACCCACCCCGACGTGCCCGAAGACATCCGCGGCACCTACGCCGGCCTGGCCAGCCCGGCGGCGATCAAGCACTTCACCGACCTCGGCGTGACCGCGGTGGAGCTCATCCCGGTGCAGCAGTTTGTGCAGGACAGCCACCTCGAGGAGAAGGGCCTGCGCAATTACTGGGGCTACAACACCATCGGTTTCTTCGCCCCGCACGGCGACTACGCCGCAGCCGGCGATACCGGCGCCCAGGTTGCCGAGTTCAAGGAGATGGTCAAGGCGCTGCACGCCGCCGGCCTCGAGGTGATCCTCGACGTGGTCTACAACCACACCGCCGAGGGCAACCACATGGGCCCCACCCTCTCGTTCAAGGGCATCGACAACGAGGCCTACTACCGCCTGGTGGAGGGTGACCGGGGCAACTACTTCGACACCACCGGCACCGGCAACAGCGTGAACGTGAGCCACCCGGCCGCGCTCGGCCTGATCATGGATTCGCTGCGCTACTGGGTCACCGAGATGCACGTCGACGGTTTCCGCTTCGACCTGGCCACCACCCTCACCCGGCAGGGCGGCGACGCCGACCTGCACAGCGCCTTCCTCACCCTCATCCAGCAGGACCCGGTGCTCGCGCCGGTCAAGATGATCGCCGAGCCCTGGGACACCGCCGGGTACCAGGTCGGCGGCTTCCCCGCCGACTGGTCGGAGTGGAACGGCAAGTTCCGCGACGACGTGCGCGGCTTCTGGCACGGCAACGCCTCCCTGCTCAGCACCCTGTCGCAGCGAGTGCTCGGCAGCCCCGACGTCTACGAGGCCGACCGCCGCTCTCCGCTCTCCAGCGTCAACTTCGTGACCGCGCACGACGGCTTCACCCTGGCCGACCTCACCATGTACGACGAGAAGCACAACGAGGCCAACGGCGAAGATAACAACGACGGCGAGAGCGACAACCAGTCCACCAACAACGGCGTCGAGGGCCCCACCGACGACGCCGAGGTGAACGAGCGCCGCGACCGGATGCGCCGCAACCTCCTGGCCACCCTGCTGCTGTCCGCGGGGGTGCCGATGATCCTCGGTGGCGACGAACTCGGCCGCAGCCAGGGCGGCAACAACAACGCCTACTGCCAGGACGACGAGATCTCGTGGTACGACTGGGCCAACACCGACACCGGGCTGCTGGACTTCACCCGCACCCTGCTCGAGCTGCGCCGCGAGAACCCCGCGCTGCGGCCGGCCTGGTTCCGGCAGGCGCCCGGAGCAGACGCGACAGACACCGTGCGGGTGCTGCGGGCGGATGCCGAGGAGTTCACCGACGAGGACTGGACCGACGACGACGCCCACGCCATCACCTTCGTGCTGGAGCATGCCGGGGAGGACGCGTTCGCCCTGCTGCTGAACGCGGCCGCGAACGGGGTGGAGTTCACCATCCCCGACGCGCCGAACACCGAGTGGGAACTGGCGGCGTCGAGCGACCCCGACCAGCAGGTGACGGCACCGGTGAGCACCCTCATCGTGCGGGACGGCTCGTTCACGCTGCTGCGGTCGCGCCGCTGAACCGGAGGCGGCCGGCCTGAGGCCGGCCGCCGCTCAGTCGCCCGCGGCGCTTGCGCTTTTGTTTCGAATTCGGCCAATATAGAAACGCCGCCAGCGCCAATATTTGGGGTTCGAGCGCCGGCGTGCAGTTCTCAGCACCGTCTCGGCACGCCTGGACCCGCGTGCCGTCGAGGGTGCCCGTATCCATTCGAAAGGCACTTCCATGTCCCGCACCACGTCCCGTTTGAGGGTCATCATCGCCGCCGCCGTCTTCTCGGTGGGCGCCCTCACCCTGTCGGGCTGCAGCGCGATCACCGACCTGTTCCCCAAGGAAGCCGCCCGCGACGCCGAGACCCAGGAGATCAGCGAGGCCGGTAAGGCCGACGTCTTCACCCTGGCCGTCGGCGACTGCTTCAACGACCAGGATGCCGAGCAGATCGACAGCGTCCAGGCGATTCCCTGCACCGACGCCCACGACTACGAGGCCTACTTCGCCTTCGACGTGAGCGACGACGAGGCCTACCCCGGTGAGGACGCCATCACGACCGTGGCGGAGGAGCGTTGCATGACCGAGTTCGAGACCTTCGTGGGCTCGGACTATGAGGCATCCACCCTGGACTTCAACTACCTCTCCCCCACCGAGGGCAGCTGGGAGAACGGCGACCACGAGATCCTCTGCATCGTGATGGGCCCGGACAAGACCACCGGTTCGCTGGCCGGGGTGGCTCTCTGAGCCTCGCCGACCGCACCACGACGCGGGACATTAAGTCTCGCATCACAAACACATAGAGGATTCTTAGAGTCTGGACACCCTCTACGCAGGTCTGAGGGCGTACCGTAGTACTCGGAGTTCCCCCACTCCAAACATCGGCCCCGGCGCCCGCTCCCTTTCCCCCAAAGCGTGAGCGGCACCGGGGCTTTTCGCTGCCCGGGCGCCTACTGACGATCGACCTGCCGAGCTTTCAGAGCGCGGGCAGAACTGCGGTTCCGGATTCGCCGTAGCGGATGGTGATCTCAGATGTCGTGTCCATGCCCGACGGTGTCGTGAGCACGTGGGTGCGCAGCTTCATGTCGGCCGTGCACATCGGCCCGCCGCTCTGCCCGATCTCGATGCTCAGGGTGTGGCTGTCCTCGACGACCATCGACGCCGGAAAACTGGGACAACTCGAGCTGCCGCCGAGCACGATCGCGAACCGGTCGCCGTCATCCAGCCATCCCGCGCTGGGATACGGATCCAACAGGTTCGCCTCGCCGTCCTCCGGAATCGCTGTCGGCGTCGTGATCGCGTCACTCGGCAGCACGCCGTCGTACTCGGAGTCCGCGATGGATGCCGAGCAGGCGGACACCCCGACCAGACAGAGCACAGCGACACCGACCGTCCGCGCGGTTCTGGTCACTATCCCCATGCCCACACTCTAGAACCGCCCCGCGTGGCTGCGCATAACTCCTGCAATTCGCGCCGGAACGGGGCAGAACGGCCGGTTTTGGCCCGATTACGAAGAACCAGCAGGAGTTATGCTCGCCGCTCCATCCAGTGGTCGGGGGCGGCCAGCGTCTCGAAACCGAATTTGGCATAGAGGCCGTGGGCGGTGGAGGTCGCCAGCACCACCCGCCGCAGGTTGAGCGCGTCGAGTGCGGCGCCGATGTTCTCGATCAGGGTCACCCCCACACCCTGCCCGCGCACCTCAGGGGCGACGAACACATCGCAGAGCCAGGCGAAGGTGACCGAGTCGGTGACCAGGCGCGCGTAGGCGACCTGCCGGCCCGTGAGTGCGTCGAACATGCCGAAGTTCACGGATGCGTCCATCGCGGCATCCTGCACGGCTCGCGTGCGCCCCAGCGCCCAGTACGCCTCGGTGCTCAGCCAGGCGTGCACGAGGGCACGGTCCATCTCGGCGGTGTCTGAAGAAAAGCGGTAGTCGGCATCCGTCATGCGATCACTCAACCGGACCCGACCGCGCAAGCGCAAACCCCGTGCCGGCCGAACCCCGCCGGATGGGGCGTTAGGGGTTCGTGAGGATTCCGGTGGGCGGTGCCGGGCGGGTGTTTACTCAGTTCGTGCTCGTGCGGAGCACACGTGCCGGCCGCCAGAACGACGGCCCATGAATGGAGTGAACGCATGCTCGACATCGTCTACGTGCTCGGCGTCATCGCCGTGTTCGCGCTCATCGGCCTGGTGGCCTGGGGGGTGGCCAAACTGTGATCGTCTTCAACGTCGTCGCCGCGGTGCTCGCCGTGGCCGCCATCGGCTACCTGGTCTACGCCCTCGTGAAGCCGGAGCGGTTCTAGTGCCGGTCTGGCTGGGCGTCCTGCAGGCCCTCACTCTCGTGGCCGTGCTCGCGGTCATCTACCGTCCGCTCGGTGACTACATGGCCACCATCTACTCCTCGCGCAAGCACCTCGCCGTCGAACGCGGTTTCTACCGGCTGATCGGCGTGGATGCCCGCGGCGAGCAGACCTGGTCGGCCTACCTGCGCGGCGTGCTCGCGTTCTCTCTCGTGGGGGTGCTGGTCGTCTACGCGATCCAGCGCGCCCAGGCCGTGCTGCCGTATTCGCTGGGCTTCCCCGCGGTGCCGGAGGGGCTCTCCTTCAACACCGCGGCGTCGTTCGTGACCAACACCAACTGGCAGTCGTACTCCCCCGATGTGACCCTGGGCTACACGGTGCAGCTCACCGGGCTCGCGGTGCAGAACTTCGTCTCGGCCGCCGTGGGTCTGGCCGTGGCCATCGCGCTCGTGCGCGGCCTGATGCTGCGCCGCTCCGGCACCATCGGCAACTTCTGGGTGGACCTCACCCGCGGGGTGCTGCGCCTGCTGCTGCCGCTGGCGGTGATCGGCGCGATCGTGCTGCTGGCCGGCGGGGTGATCCAGAACGTCACCGGATTCACCGACGTGAGCACCCTCACCGGCGCCACCCAGTCGATTCCGGGCGGTCCGGTGGCCTCCCAGGAGGCGATCAAGGAGCTCGGCACCAACGGTGGCGGTTTCTTCAACGCCAACTCGGCGCATCCGTTCGAGAATCCGACCGCCTGGACCAGCCTGTTCCAGATCGTCCTGATGCTGGCGATCCCGTTCAGCCTGCCGCGCACCTTCGGCACCCTGGTGGGCGACAAGCGCCAGGGTTACGCGATCCTGGCCACCATGGCCACGATCTTCGTGGTCTCGCTCACGGCGCTCACGCTGTTCGAACTGGGCGGGGCCGGCACCGCGCCAGGACTGGCCGGCGGCGCCATGGAGGGCAAGGAGACCCGGTTCGGCATCTGGGGGTCCACCCTGTATGCCACCTCGACCACCCTCACGTCCACCGGAGCGGTCAACTCCATGCACGACTCCTACACGGCGCTGGGCGGCATGATGCCGATGCTCAACATGATGCTCGGCGAGGTCGCCCCTGGCGGCGTCGGCTCCGGCCTCTACGGCATGCTGATCCTCGCCGTGATCGCGGTCTTCGTGGCCGGCCTGCTGGTGGGCCGCACCCCGGAATACCTGGGCAAGAAAATCGGCCCGCGCGAGATCAAGCTCGCCAGCCTGTACATCCTGATCACGCCGACCCTGGTGCTGCTCGGCACCGCGCTGTCCTTCGCCATCCCGGCGATCCGGGCGGATGTGGAGACCACGTCGATCTGGAACCCCGGCCTGCACGGCTTCTCCGAGGTGTTGTACGCCTTCACCTCCGCGGCCAACAACAACGGCTCGGCGTTCGCCGGACTCACCGCCAACACGCCCTGGCTCAACACGGCGCTCGGTGTGGTCATGCTGCTCGGGCGGTTCCTGCCGATGGTGTTCGTGCTGGCCCTGGCCGGCTCCTTCGCCGCGCAGGACCGGGTGCCGGCCACCGTGGGCACCCTGCCCACCAACCGGCCCCAGTTTGTGGGCCTGCTCATCGGCGTGACGCTCATCATCACCGCCCTCACCTATTTCCCCGTACTCGCGCTGGGTCCCCTGGCGGAAGGGCTGCAGTAAGCCATGACCACTCTCGTTGACACTCCCACCGCCCCCACCGGCGGCCACCGCCCGAAACCGGCGAAGACGATCAGCGCCGCGCAACTGCTGGCCGCGCTGCCCGGCGCCGCGCGCAAGCTCGACCCGCGCCTGATGTGGCGCAACCCCGTGATGTTCATCGTCGAGATCGGGGCGGTGCTCACCACCCTGCTCGCCGTGGCCGAGCCGTTCCTCGGCGGCCCGGGCGAGTCCGGCGGCTCCGCCGTGCCCGGCTCGTTCACCGTGGGCATCGCGGTGTGGCTCTGGCTCACCGTCATCTTCGCCAACCTGGCCGAGTCCGTGGCCGAGGGGCGCGGCAAGGCCCAGGCCGACAGCCTGCGGCAGACCCGCACGAGCACCAGCGCCACCCAGGTGCTCGATTACCAGGCCGACACCAACCCCGGCGCGGAAGGGGCGTCGGTGCGCACGATCTCCTCGGCCGACCTCACCCTGGGCGACACCGTCATCGTCGTCGCCGGCGAGCTCATCCCCGGCGACGGGGACATCGTCTGGGGCATCGCCTCGATCGACGAATCCGCGATCACGGGTGAATCCGCCCCCGTCGTGCGGGAATCCGGCGGCGACCGTAGCGCCGTCACCGGCGGCACCCGGGTGCTCTCCGACCGCATCGTGGTCCGCATCACGAGTAAACCCGGTGAGACCTTCGTCGACCGCATGATCGCCCTCGTCGAGGGAGCCGCCCGGCAGAAGACCCCCAACGAGTTGGCGCTGAACATCCTGCTCGCCAGCCTGTCGATCGTCTTCCTCGTCGTGGTGCTCACCCTCAACCCGATCGCCAGCTACTCCGCGGCGACGGTGAGCCTTCCCGTGCTCGTGGCCCTGCTGGTCTGCCTGATCCCCACCACGATCGGTGCGCTGCTCTCGGCCATCGGCATCGCCGGCATGGACCGGCTCGTGCAGCGGAACGTGCTGGCCATGTCGGGCCGCGCGGTCGAGGCGGCCGGTGACGTCACCATCCTGCTGCTCGACAAGACCGGCACCATCACCTACGGCAACCGGCAGGCCCGCGAATTCGCCCCGCTGACCGGCGTCACCGAGGCCGAACTGGTGCGCGCCGCGGCGCTCTCGTCGCTGAGCGACCCCACCCCGGAAGGCAAGTCCATCGTGGACCTCGCCGCGGAGCGGGGCTTCCACCGGCCCGACAGCCTGGCCGGCGACATCGTGCCGTTCACCGCGCAGACCCGCATGAGCGGCATCGACCTGACCGCAGGCGGCCAGATCCGCAAGGGAGCCGGCTCGGCCGTGCTGGCCTGGGTCGGCGAGGCGGGGCCCGTGGCCGACACCGTGCTGACCGAGCTCACCGCCGAGGTGGAACGCATCTCCCGACTGGGCGGCACGCCGCTCGTCGTGGCCGTGGGTACAGCCGCGACCGGCACATCCGTTGCGGCCGGCACGGATGCCCCCGACCTCGGCGAGCGCACCGTGCTCGGCGTGGTCTACCTCAAGGACATCGTCAAGGAGGGCATCAAGGAGCGCTTCGCCGAGCTGCGCTCGATGGGCATCCGCACCATCATGGTCACCGGCGACAACGCCCTGACCGCCACCACCATCGCGGCCGAGGCCGGTGTCGACGACTTCCTCGCCGAGGCCACCCCGGAGGACAAGCTCGCGCTGATCCGCCGGGAACAGGAGGGCGGCAACCTCGTGGCGATGACCGGCGACGGCACCAACGACGCCCCGGCGCTGGCGCAGGCCGACGTGGGGGTGGCGATGAACACCGGCACCTCCGCCGCGAAGGAGGCCGGCAACATGGTCGACCTCGACTCCGACCCCACCAAGCTCATCGACATCGTGCGCATCGGCAAGCAACTGCTGATCACCCGCGGGGCGCTCACCACGTTCTCCATCGCCAACGACGTGGCCAAGTACTTCGCCATCATCCCGGCCATGTTCGCCGGGGTGTTCCCCGGGCTCGCGGTGCTCAACATCATGCAGCTGAACTCACCGGCGTCGGCGATCCTCTCGGCGATCATCTTCAACGCCATCATCATCGTGGCGCTGATCCCGCTGGCCCTGCGCGGGGTGCGCTACCGCCCCGCGAGCGCGTCGAGCATCCTGGGCCGCAACCTGCTCATCTACGGTCTCGGCGGGGTGATCGCCCCGTTCCTGGGCATCAAGCTCATCGACCTCGTCGTGTCGCTGCTCCCCGGGTTCTAGGGCCATGACCTCCTTCCCGCTTCCTCTCCCCGTGCGCACATTCCTCGAACGCCACACAGAACGGACCTTGCTCCCATGAACGCCTCCCGTCCCCGCACCGGCCCCCTCACCCGGCCCTACTGGGTGGCCCTCAAGGCCATGCTCGTCTTCACGGTCGTGCTCGGCATCGCCTACCCGCTGGTCATCACCATCGTGGGCCAAGTGGCTCTGCCCGCGCAGGCCAACGGGTCCCTCGTGCAGAGCGCCGAAGGCACGGTCGTGGGCTCGAGCCTGATCGGGCAGTCCTTCACGGATGCCGACGGAAACGCCCTGCCCGAGTGGTTCCAGTCCCGTCCCTCCGCGGCCGGCGACGGCTACGACGCCGCGGCGTCCAGCGGCAGCAACTGGGGGCCGGAGAACCCCGACCTGATCCAGGCCATCGGCGACCGGCAGGCCGCGATCGAGAAGCTCGACGGCGTCAGCCGTTCGGAGATCCCCGCCGACGCGGTCACCGCATCCGCCTCGGGCCTCGACCCGCAGATCAGCCCGGAGTACGCCCGCCTGCAGGTGGCCAGGGTCGCGGCCGCCCGCGACCTGCCCGAGGCCGAGGTGAGCGCACTCGTCGACTCGCTCGTTCAGGGGCGCGACCTCGGTTATCTCGGCGAACCGACCGTGAATGTGCTCAACTTGAACCTCGAGCTGGCCAAGCTCGATTCCACGGTGAGGTAACCCATGAAACGCGGTCGATTGCGTGTGCTGCTCGGCGCCGCCCCCGGCGTCGGCAAGACCTACAGCATGCTCGAAGAGGGCCGCCGGCTGCGCGACGAGGGCAAGGACGTGGTCGTCGCGGTGGTGGAAACCCACGGCCGCGCCGCCACCGCGCTCATGTCGGAGGGTCTCGAGGTGGTGCCACGGATGCGGGTGCAGCACCGCGGCATCGAGCTGAGCGAACTCGACCTGGCGGCCGTGCTGGACCGCCGCCCCCAGATCGCGCTCGTGGACGAACTCGCACACAGCAACGCGCCCGGGTCGGCGCACACCAAGCGCTACCAGGACGTGGAGGCGCTGCTCGCGGCGGGCATCGACGTTATCTCCACCGTCAACATCCAGCACATCGAATCGCTGGCCGACGTCGTGCGGCAGATCACCGGGGTGGCCCAGCGGGAGACGCTGCCGGATGCCGTGCTGCGCGGCGCCGACCAGGTGGAGGTCGTTGACCTGGCCCCGCAGGCGCTGCGGGACCGGCTCGCCGAGGGCAATGTCTACCCGGCGGCACGCATCGACGCGGCACTGTCGAACTACTTCCGGCTGGGCAACCTCACGGCGCTCCGCGAACTGGCGCTGCTCTGGCTGGCCGACGAGGTCGACACGGCGCTGCAGACCTACCGGGCCGAGCACGGCATCCAGGACAAATGGGAGGCCAGGGAACGTGTGGTCGTGGCGCTCACCGGCGGCCCGGAGGGCGACACCCTGATTCGCCGGGGCGCCCGCATCGCGGCCCGGTCGGCCGGCGGCGAGCTCATCGCGGCGCACGTGATCAGCCAGGATGGCCTGGCCACACCGCATCCGGGCGCCCTGGCCGCGCAGCGGGCGCTGGTGGAAGAACTCGGCGGCAGCTACCACCAGGTCGTCGGCGACGACATCCCGCGGGCGCTGGTGGACTTCGCCCGCGCCGCCAACGCCACCCAGCTCGTGATCGGCGTCAGCCGGCGCAACCGGTTCACCGCCGCGCTGAGCGGCCCGGGGATCGGCAGCACCATCACCCGCGAGTCCGGCGACATCGACGTGCACATCGTCACGCACTCCGCGGCCGGCGGCGGCCTCGCGCTGCCCCGGCTGGGCGGAGCGCTCACGGTACGCCGCCGGCTCGCCGGTTTCGCCCTCGCGCTGGCCGGCGGCCCGCTGCTCACCTGGCTGCTCGTCACCTTCCGCAGCGAGGAGTCCATCACCAGCGATGTGCTCAGCTACCAGCTTCTCGTGGTGGTCGTCGCGCTCGTCGGCGGCCTCTGGCC
Organism: Cryobacterium arcticum; assembly: GCF_001679725.1. NCBI lineage: Bacteria > Bacillati > Actinomycetota > Actinomycetes > Micrococcales > Microbacteriaceae > Cryobacterium > Cryobacterium arcticum. The sequence goes on from NZ_CP016282.1 coordinate 4,089,607, forward strand.
CGCGGTGTTCGCTGCCCTCTTGTCCGGGCTGACCCTGGACTACTTCCTGGTGCAGCCGCTCTACACGATCACCGTGGCCGAGCCGCTGCACCTCTTCGCGCTCACGCTCTACCTGGTGAACGCCGTGCTGGTGAGCTACGTCGTGGACCAGGCGGCCCGGCGCAGCCGCTCGGCCCGCCGCGCTGCGGCGGAGTCCGAGCTGCTGGCCACCACCGCCGGCAGCGTGCTGCGCGGCGAGGACGCCCTGCAGGCCCTCGTCGCCCGCACCCGCGAGGCCTTCGGGCTGACCCGGGTGCGGCTGGTGTCTGGCGGCGCCGTGCTGGTCGAGGCGGATGCGGGTGAGGTTGGTGATGCCAACCCCACCACGACCATCCCGATCGGTAGCCGCGCCACCCTGGAGTTGTACGGGCCCGTCCTGGCCGCATCCGAACGCCGGCTGCTCACCGTGATCGTCAGCCAGATCGACGCGGCCCTGGAGCACAGCGCTCTGGAGCAGACCGCGAGCGAGATCGGCCCGCTCGCCGAGGCCGACCGCATGCGCAGCGCGCTGCTCGCCGCCGTCGGCCACGACCTGCGTCGCCCGCTGGCCGCCGCGACCACCGCGATCAGCGGCCTGCGCTCCCCCGACATCACCCTCTCTCCGGCCGACCGCACCGAACTTCTCGCCACCGCCGGCGAGAGCCTCGACACCCTCTCCGACCTGGTGACGAACCTGCTCGATGTGAGCCGCCTGCAGGCCGGAGCCCTCGCGGTGGCGCTCGCCCCCGTCGACCTGGCCGACGTGGTGCTGCCCGCCCTCGACGAGCTGGGCCTGGGGCCGGACGCCGTCGAGCTCGACCTGCCGGCAGATCTGTCCCCGGTGCTGGCCGACCCCGGGCTGCTGCAACGCGCCGTGGTGAACCTGCTCAGCAACGCCATCCGCTTCTCACCGCACGACGAGCGGGTGCGGGTGTCGGCCAGCCTGTTCGCCGGAACCGTGCAGCTGCGCATCATGGACCGCGGCCCGGGCATCCCGCCCGACCGCCGCGAGGACGTCTTCGTGCCGTTCCAACGGTTGGGCGACACCGACAACACCACCGGGCTCGGCCTCGGGTTGGCCCTGTCGAAGGGATTCGTGGAGGGAATGGGGGGCACGCTCGAGGCCGAGGACACCCCGGGCGGCGGGCTCACCATGGTCGTGTCGCTGGACGCGGTCGCGGACGGTGCCGATGGTGCGGGCTCCGCCGCCGAAGATTTCGCCTCCCACGACCCCGCGGCCGACGTCCCCGCCCTCGAAGACACTGCCCTCGAGGACCTCGGCGCAGAAGGCCCCGCCACCCCCAGCACCCGCCGGGCCACGAACCCGGGCACCGATGAGGACACCGCATGAGAATCCTGATCGCCGACGACGACCCGCAGATTCTGCGCGCCCTGCGCATCACCCTGGGGGCCCGCGGCTACGAGATCATCACCGCGCACGACGGGGTCAGCGCCCTGGCCGCGGTGGTGGAGTACCACCCGGACCTGGTCATGCTCGACCTCGGCATGCCCAACCTCGACGGGCTCACCGTCATCGACTCCCTGCGCGCCTGGAACAGCGTGCCGATCCTGGTGGTGAGCGGGCGCAGCGGAGCCTCCGACAAGGTCGAGGCCCTCGACCGCGGCGCCGACGACTACGTCACCAAGCCGTTCTCGATCGACGAGCTGCTGGCACGCATCCGGGCGCTCACCCGCCGACTGTCGGGGCCGGGGGACGAACCCGTCATCACCTTCGGCGACCTCACGGTGGACCTGCCGGCCAAGACCGTGGTGCGCGCCGGGCCGGCCGGGCCGCAGCCCGTGCGGCTGACCCCCACCGAATGGCAGATCCTGGAGCTGCTGCTGCGCAACCCGGGCAAGCTCGTGAGCCGGCAGGCCCTCTACGCGGAGGTGTGGGGGCAGGTGCGTATGACTGACACGGGTTACCTGCGGCTCTACCTCGCCCAGTTGCGCAAGAAGCTCGAGGCCGACCCCTCGCATCCGCGCTACCTGCTCACCGAGGCCGGCATGGGCTACCGTTTCGCGCCCGACCCGCCCGCCGCGCCCGCCTGACCCACCCGCCGCGGGCCCGTCTCACGGGCCGGATGCGCCCTGCGCGGGACACACGCCAATTCGCGCCCGGCGTGCCACCCGCGAAACGGCGCCGCGCCCGCGCCACCCGCTTCACCCGCCCGCGCCCTGTCGCACTCGCCGCATCCGCCCGCCCCCACCTGACCCGGCCGGGTGCGCGCTGCGCGGGACACACGCCGATTCGCGCCCGGCGTGCCACCCGCGAAACGGCGCCGCGACCGCGCCACGCCCGCCGCCGCGCCCGCCCGCAGCGCGAGCCGCACGCGCTCGCTCGCCCACCCAGCCGTTATTCGGCCAGGGCGGGCTCCTCCTCGGCGAGTGCCGGCTCCTCGGGCCGGGCCCGCACGGGGAAGAGCGGGCTGAGCAGCAGGAACACCACGATGAGGCCACCCTGCACGAGCAGCGCGGTGCGGAATCCCTGGCCGGGGTCGCCCGCATCCAGGCCGGCGAAGAAGACCGACCCGAGAACGGCCACGCCCACCGCGGAGAAGATCGACTGCACGGCCGTGAGCACGCCGGAGGCCGACCCGACCTCGTCGTCGTCGACAGTGCCGAGGATGACGTTGAACAGGCTGGCGACCACGAAGCCGCTGCCGATGCCCGTGAGTAGCAGGCCGGGAGCCAACTGCCAGATGCTGAAGTCGGAGATGTCGCCGAGGGCGATGAACAGCCAGACGACGCCCGCGATCTGGAAGACACCGCCGATCTGCAGCACGGCCCGGCCGAGCTTGTCGGCGAGCAGCGCGCCGCTGACCGCGCCACCGATCAGGGTGCCGATGGCCAGCGGCAGGCTGCTCACGCCGGCCTCCCCGGCGCTGAACTGCTCGCCGAGCTGCAGGAACAGCGTGAAGACCAGCTGCGCTCCCACGGTTCCGCAGAAGAACAGCCCGATGCCGCCCAGCCCCACCAGATAGGCGGGCTTGCGGAAGATGCCCGGCGTCACCAGCGGGGTCTTGCCGGCGTCGAGCCGGGACTTCTGCCGACGGGTGAACAGGTAGAAGCCGACCAGGGATGCGGCGATGCACAGCCAGGTCCAGGCCGGCCAGCCGGCGTTCTCACCCTGCACCAGCGGCAGCACGAGCAGGGCGCTGGAGAGCACCATGATGGCCGAACCGACCAGGTCGATGGTGATGCTGCGGTCGCCGGCCGTGCGGGGCACGACGATCCACGCGATCACGATGGCGGCGATGCCCACCGGCAGGTTCACCAGGAACACCGCCCGCCAGCCCAACCCGAACAGGTCGGCCTGGATGATGGCGCCGCCGATGATGGGGCCGGCGATGCCCGCGAGGCCGAAGACCGGTCCGAAGACGGCGAAGGCCTTGCCGATCTCCCGCGGCGGGAACGCCGCACGGAGCAGGCCGAGTCCCTGGGGAAGCAAGATCGCGGCCGAGAAGCCCTGAATGAGGCGGAAGGCGATGAGCATGCCGATGCTCGGTGCCACTGCGCAGAGCAGGGACATGAGGGTGAAGGAGATCAGGCCGATCAGGAACATGGTGCGGCGGCCGAACCGGTCCCCCAGGCGTCCGCCGAGGATCAGGCCGGCGCCGAGGGTGAGGGCATAACCACCGATCACCCACTGCAGTCCGGTGGAGCCGGCGCCCAGGCTCGCCTCGAGGGACGGTCCGGCGACGTTGACGATGGTGGCGTCGATGAGGTCGAGGATCTCGGCCGTGAGCATCACCGCCAGGATCAGCCATTTGAAGCGGTACGGATCGGCGGATGTGGATGTGGACGTCGAAGGAGACGGGGCGGAGGGCATGGGAGGGCTCCAGTGCAGGGGTGGGGAAACGGGCCAGGATGCTGGCACCGCGAAGCGCGAGGGGTGCCGGGAGGTCACTCCCGGAGGTAATCAATGTGATTGGCAATATTGAGTATTACCATGGAGATCATGGATGTCAAACCTGAACTGTTCGGGACCGAATACAACGCCACCCGCGCGGCCGCGCGGCGGGACGGCAAGGCGATGCCGGAGAAGGACGTGCGTGCCCGAATCCAGCGCTTGGGCCTGAAAGAGCAAGCGTTCCGGCGGTTCCTAGCCGACCAGATCGCCGTCGACGAGATGGGCCTGGAGGTGATGGACCACCTCATGTCCCGCGGCTCGTCCAGCCCCACCGAGCTGGCCCACGAGATCGACATCTCCACCGCGGCGATGAGCCTGGTGCTGCAGCGCCTGGAGTCGGCCGGGCACATCACCCGCCAGCGGCATCCGTCTGACGGACGCCGCCTGATCGTGGCCGCCACGGATGACTCGGTGCGACTCGCCTACGGCCACGTGCTGCCCCTGATCAACGGGCTCGAAGCGGTGGTCGCGTCGATGGACGACGACGAGCGCGCGGCGGCGAGCGCCTTTCTCGACAAGGTGATCGCCGCCTACGACGACGCCATGGTCTGATTCCGTCACTCGGATGCCCGGATCGACCGTCACTGCGCCCCCTGTGGCTGGATGCGCCACCTAAAGCGGGCGCATCCAGCCATACGGGGCGCAGCGAACGGCCCGACGGGCCAGCGGGGGGGGGCTGCGGAGCTAGGCCACGGCCACCCGAGGGGAGTCATAGCGTGCGGGGTGCGCGAGCAGAGGGCTGACATCGCCGTCGATGTCGCGCGGCAGCTGGCCGCGCTCGAAGAGGATCGCCGGCCGATCGGAGAGCGGATTGGCCGACGCTCCGCCGATCACGGCCAGGGCGCAGGCGTCGGTGGACGTGATGCTGAGGTGCGCGCCTTCGCGCAGCCCCACCACGAGCACGTCGTTCTCATCGAGGAACTCGGTGATGCGGGTGGCCCGGGATTCGCCATTGTGCACGCTGGCCGGTTCGGCGTCGAGGTAGTGCGGGTTGATCTGGAACGGCACCAGCCCCAGCGCCTCGAACGACTCCGGCTGCACGATGGGCATGTCGTTGGTCGTGCGGATGCTGGGCGCTGTGATGTTCGTGCCGGCGCTGGCGCCTAGGTAGGGCAGGCCGCTCTGCACCCGGGCGCGGATGACCGGCACCAGGCCGAGGCGCTGCAGGGTGGCCAGCAGCCGGAAGGTGTTGCCGCCGCCGACGAAGAGCGCCTGCGCGGAGGCCACTGCGGCCACCGGGTCGACAGCTTCGTGCAGGCCGCGCACGGCGATGCCATGCGGCGAGAAGGCGTCGCGCACCGAGGCCGTGTACGCGTCGTGGTCAGCGCCCGCGAAGGGCACGAAGGTGAGTTCGGTCACCCCGTCGAGGAACGCGAGCACCTCGGGGAGGGCATGGTCGAGGTAACCCCGTCCGTGGTTGGTGGAGTTGGACAACAGGAGCAGGTGCATGGCGATCCTTCGGGTCTGCTGGAGCGGCTGGGCGGGGGTGCGGATGGGCAATGGGCAATGGGCAATGGGCAATGGGCAATGGGGCAGGGTAAGTGGTGCCGATGCGGGCAAGTGCACCCGGTACGCCGGGTGCACTTGCCCGATTGGGAAACAGTCAGCCCAGTTTGGGACACGAACGGGTCGGACGGAAGGGGTTGCGGACGGCGTCAGGCTGTGGCGCGGACACCTCGGCGGCAACCGCGGTGGGGCGCCCGGGGGCGGGGCTTCCTAGGATGGGAGTACGTCCATCGACCCTGGAGGCACCATGCCCGCCGTTCCCAGCACGCTCGAGCTTCCATCCTCCGTCGAACTGGGCCTCGGGCAGGGCGGTTTGGCCGTCGCACGGGTCTTCGCCCCGACCGGCACCGCCGAGGTGTACCTGCGCGGCGCGCACGTGAGCGCCTGGACACCCGCCGGCGGCACCCCCGTGATCTGGATGAGCGAGCAGAGCGAGTACGCGCCCGGCGTCCCGCTGCGCGGCGGCGTGCCGATCTGCTTCCCCTGGTTCGCCGCCCACCCCACGGATGCCACGGCCCCGTCACACGGGTTCGCCCGCCTGGCCGATTGGCAGCTGGTCGAGGCACGCGAGGCCGGAGACGACGTCGTGCTCGTCTTCGTGCTCACCGACACCGAGGCCAGCCGGGCCTCGGCCTGGCCGCACCGGTTCGAGGCGCGCTACACGGTCACCGTGGGAGCCCGGCTCACGCTGGCGCTCGAGGTCACGAACCGCGACACCGAGGCGGTTAGCTTCGAGGAGGCCCTGCACACCTACCTTGCCGTAGCCGACATCCGCCAGACCGAGGTCGCCGGCCTCGAAGGCACCCCGTTCACCGACCGGCTCACCGGCCCGCGCCCCGCGGAAAGCACACCGGTGCGCTTCGACGCCGAGACCGACCGCATCTACCTGAACACCCCGGCCACTACCACCGTGACGGATGCGTCCACGGGCCGGGTCATCACCGTCGCCAAGCAGGGCTCCGCCAGCACCGTCGTCTGGAACCCCTGGATCGACAAGGCCGCCGCCATGGCGGACTTCGGCGACACCGAGTACACCGGCATGGTGTGCGTGGAGACCTGCAACATCCGGGACAACACGATCACCCTGGCGCCCGGGGAAAACCACGAGATCAGCGCGAGCTACTCGGTGGCCTGACCTGCGCGGCGGCCCGAACTGCGCGTGGGCTGAGCTCTGCAGCGACCTGACCGCAGCGAGCGCGGGCCCGGATGCGACGCGCGGGTCACGCGCCGCTGCGCGCGTGGCGCGCCGGTAGCGAAACGGCGCGGCACCCGCGCACTTCGCGCCGGGCCCTCGCGGCGATGGGGTCGCCGAGCCGCCGGGCCAGACCACCCCGGGACAACGGGGCCCCGCAGGTCAGCCCTTGCGCCGCCCAGGCGTGGCGTAGCCGCCGGCGCTGGCGGGGCCGCCGAAGGCGAGCGCCACGCCGATCATGAAGCCGAAGTTGTACCAGTTGCCGTCGTTGTGCACCTCGTAGATGTTCACGTCCGGGTTGAACAACGACACGAGGAACGTGATCGGGCTGATGAAGCCCTGCCATAGCCCGAGCCAGAACCCGGCCTGCGCCTCCGGCGGAGTGATCGCCCCCACGTCATTGGGTCCGGGGGCGCATCCGGTGAGCACGAGCGCCGTGAGCACCGCCACGACCGCGAGCGTGGCGATCTCCGACCTGCCGATCCTCGGCCCGCCCGTCTTCGACCTGCGCATGGTTCCTCCGCTCCTACCCGGTGGCACATTCAGCGGTCACGGTAGGCGAGCCGTGCACCGCGCGCAAGGGCACCTAAAATCGGAGGATGGCCGCCTCCACCCCCACCACCATGACGGAGGACTACCTCAAGGTCATCTGGAAATCGCACGAGTGGTCCGACGAGGGCATCACCACCAACGAGATCGCCGCCACGCTCGGCGTCGCCGCCTCCTCGGTGTCTGGCAACCTGAACAAGCTCGCCCGTGACGGCTACATCCTGCACGAGCCGTATGGCCGCATCCTGCTCAGCGACGCCGGGCGCAGCATCGCCGTGCAGATGGTGCGCCGGCACCGCATCATCGAGACCTACCTCGTGGAGCAGTGCGGGTACGGCTGGGACGAGGTGCACGAGGAGGCCGAGGTGCTCGAACACGCGGTGTCCGACCGGCTGCTGGAGATCTGGGACGACGAGCTCGGCAACCCCCTGCAGGACCCGCACGGTGACCCCATCCCCCGCAAAGACGGCACGGTCGCCCGTCCCGACGGTCGCCGCCTGCACGAGCTCGCCGAGCACGAGACCGGCACCGTGCTGCGGGTCTCCGACCACGACCCGGCGCTGCTGCGCTACCTGCACTCGCTGGGCATCACCGTGGGCAGCATCCTGCGGGTGCACGCCCGCCGCGACTACGCCGGGTCGATGGCGATCAGCCAGGTCGATGACGATGCGACAACGGATGCCGCCCCCGCGGTCGATCCCGCCCCAGTCGAACTGGCCACGGTGGCCGCCAACGCGATCTGGGTCACCACGGCCTGAGCCGAACGGGTCAGCGCGCCAGTTGCGCTTCCCGATCGTCGTCGGCCGGCTCCAGCAGGCTGCGCCGGAACGGGGCCGCCAGGGCCGGCAGGATGTCGCGCCGGTGCACCCAGAACAGCACCACGGCGATCCCGAGGTGGATGGCGCTGAGCACGTAGCGGCCGGACGTGTCGGTGACCACGAACTGCACCGCGAACAGCGCTACCAGGGCCAGCGCCGACCAGCGGTGGAAGCGCAGGGCGATGATGATCGCCACGCCCATCACGGTCTGGCTGGCCGTGAGCACGAACTCCTCCACCTGCCGCGGGTCCAGCGCCAGGTCCAGGCCGCCGCCGCCGAAGTAGTGCGCGATGGGCAGCGAACCCACCAGCAGGGTCCACTGGTTGATCTTCGACGCGATCAGGGTGCCGATGGCGGCGGTCCCCATTCCACGTAGGGCGAACAGCACCGCGATGATGAACTCCGGCGCCTCGGAGGCCAGCGGCGCCAGCCACTGCACCAGGAAATAGCTGTCGATCCCCAGCGCGCTGCCGGACTCCACCAGCGCCTCCGCGAACGGTTCGGCCGAGGCGAGGATGATCGCGGCGGACACCACGAACATGCTCACCACGAGGATGCGGCGCTGCCGCTCTGGCAGTTCGACGATGTGCGCGGCCATGCCGACGAACTCTTCCTCGCCGGTGTCGGGCACCTTGCTCGCCCGCCACAGGTAGGCGATGAAGATCAGGATCAGCACGAGGCCGAACCACATGGCGATCGCCTGCATCAGCGGGATCGCGAAGGCCAGCACGGCGACCATCGCGAGCACGCCGATGTCCAGGCGGCTGCTCTTCGGAAGCTCCAGCGCCCGCGGTAGACCCGCGCCGGTCACTCCGCGGGCGGCGGCGGCCCGACGGGCCACGATGAGCGCGACGACCACCACGAGCGGCCAGCCGAAGCCGAGTAACAGCCGGTTGGACCCGGTCATGTTGGCGGCCGCGAACTGGGCGTAGGCGGGGTCGGAGCCGGAGCGGAACGCGTAGTACAGGTCGACGGCGTACTCGGGCAGCACCGCGATCAGGGCGAGGATGGCGATGGCGAGGGCTCCGGAAATGTCTTTCTGGGCGGCCTCGGCGGCCCAGGCAAGCATGAAGGACGCCGCGACCACGGCGGCGCCGAAGATCACGAGGTCGAGAACGGGGTGGGGCGCCAGGCCCAGGATACGGAAGACCATGGCCGGCGCGGCGATGGCCAGGCACAGCAGGATGCGGCGAAGAAGGGGTGCGGGCACGATGAACTCTCGGTCGGCTGCAACCGGACGCACGCGCAGCGAGACTCCGGCCACAGGAACTGGCCGAAGGTCTCGTTCGCCCCGCAAGGAACCGGGGTGGTACGCCGGGCGATCGTCGTGATCGCCAGTATGTCGACGTACCGCTCTGTTCGCGCACACGAGGCGCGAACCATGGGAACTACTCCCCTTCGATGCCCTCAGCCAACCACACCCCAGCGGTAATATTCCACTTTTCGCATATGTTCGGCATGCCGAATTCAGGGGTGCGCCGAGGCTCATCCGCTCTCTCGGCGGCCCGTCATGACCCTGGGCATCGCAGGCTCCGGAATTCGCGGCCCGATCGGGACGTTGTGCCTGAGGATGACTAGTGAACCCGAAACCCTGACCGACCTGCCCACCCGAACCGCCCTCGTGGCCGGCGCCAGCGGCATCGCCGGCTCCGCACTGGTTGACCAGCTCTCGGCAGACGGCTGGCAGGTGATCGCCCTGTCCCGCACTCCGATTGCCGCCCGGCCGGGTGTCGTTCCGGTGAGCGCCGACCTGCGCAGTGTTGCCTCGCTGCGGGCCGCACTGGCCGGCCACGCGCCCACCCATGTGTTCTTCACGGCGTGGCTCCGCCAAGACACCGAGGCGGAGAACATCCGGGTGAACTCGGCCATGGTGCGCGACCTGCTCACCGCCCTCGACGACGCCCCCGTGCGGCACGTGGCCCTGATGACCGGGCTCAAGCAGTACCTCGGCCCGTTCGAGGCCTACGGCCAGGGCGAGGTGCCCGACACCCCGTTCCACGAAGACGAGCCCCGCCTGTCGGTGGAGAACTTCTACTACGCCCAGGAGGACGAGCTCTGGGCCGCAGCCCGGGCGCGCGGTTTCACCTGGTCGGTGCACCGCGCCCACACCGTGATCGGCCACGCCGTCGGCAACGCCATGAACATGGGCTCCACCCTCGCCGTCTACGCGGCCATCTGCCGTGAACTCGGCCGGCCGTTCGTGTTCCCCGGCTCCGAGACCCAGTGGAACGGCGTCACCGACATGACGGATGCCGGCCTGCTGGCCGAGCAGATGGTCTGGGCCGCCACCACCCCGGCCGCCGCCGACACCGCGTTCAACATCGTCAACGGCGACACCTTCCGGTGGCGCTGGCTGTGGCCGCGCCTTGCCGCGCACTTCGGCGTGGAGTGGGAAGGCTTCTCCGATGCTCCCCGGCCCCTTGAGGCCCAGATGGCGGATGCCCAGCCGGTCTGGACCGCTATCGCAGCGAAGCACAGCCTTGTCGAAGGTGATCTCTCCCGGCTGGCGTCCTGGTGGCACACCGACGCCGACCTCGGCCGCACCATGGAGGTCTTCGCCGACATGGGCCGCAGCCGCGCCGCGGGTTTCACGGGCTACCGCGAGACCGAGCAGGCCTTCTTCGACCTGTTCGAGCGCTACCGGGCCGAGCGGCTCACCCCGTAGCCCGATAGTCTCCAGGCATGCTCATCTCCGCAATAGTCCTGATGTTCAGCGGAATCCTGGTCGTGGTGATCAGCGAGCGGGCGGCGAGCGGGCGCCTGGGAATCAACTCGCTGGCGGGAATCCGCACGAGCGCGCTGATGGCTTCCGAGGCGGCGTGGACCGCCGGACACCGGGCCGCCCGGATCCCCCTGGGCCTGGCCGGAGTCGTGCTGTTCCTGGCTGGAGGCGTCGCTCTGGCGTTTCGCCTGGGCGAGCCCGCCACCGGCGCGATCGTGCTGTCGGCAGCCGTCGCCTCGGTCGTTCTCATTGTGATCGCGGCAGTTGTCGCGACGCCGGCCGCCAACCGCGCCCTGGTCGACGACCTCGCGGCCGAGTAGCCCGGTCACACATGACCTGACCAGCCGCGCCGCGTAGGCTGGGTGGCAGGTGAGCTGGGAAGTCTGGTCAGCACTCGTACGACCGACCCCCAAACCTCAGGAGTGCCATGTCCGGCGACACCCCTCGTTCCCCCTCCCCCGAAGCCCCCTCCTCACACGCCCCCTCCCCGCAGAGCGTTCCCTCGCGAGGCAGCTACCGCGAGAAGCTCCGCATCGGCGAGATCCTCCGTCGTGAGACTGTCGGCGGCTTCCTGCTGGTCTTCGCCGCCGCTGTGGCGCTGATCTGGGCCAACTCGCCCGCGTCGGAGAGCTACTTCGCGCTGCGCGACTTCCGCATCGGCTACGAACCGTGGCACCTGGAGCTGAGCCTGGGCGCCTGGGCGGCCGACGGGCTGCTGGCGATCTTCTTCTTCCTGGTGGGCCTCGAGCTTAAGAAAGAGTTCGTGGCCGGCGACCTGCGCAACCCGTCCCGGGCCATCGTGCCGGTGGCCGCCGCCATGGGTGGCGTGGCCGTGCCCGCCCTGTTCTACGCTGGCGTCAACCTCGTCAGCCCCGAGACCCTGCGCGGCTGGGCCATCCCCACCGCCACCGACATCGCGTTCGCGGTCGCGGTGCTCGCCATCGTGGGCTCGCACCTGCCCAGCGCCCTGCGTATCTTCCTGCTCACCCTGGCCGTGGTCGACGACCTGCTCGCCATCTCGATCATCGCGATCTTCTACTCCGACGACGTGCAGTTCAGCCCGCTGCTGCTGGCCCTGATCCCTCTGGCGCTGTACACGGTTCTGGCCCAGAAGTACCGGCGCTTCTTCGCGGAACGGGCCTGGGCCGCCTGGCTGATCCTGCTGCCGCTGGGCTTCGCGGTGTGGGCGCTCGTGCACGCCGGCGGCATCCACGCCACCGTCGCCGGGGTACTGCTGGGGTTCGCCGTGCCGGTTCTGCACGGTCGCAGCCGCCCGGGTGCGCCCGCAGTAGCGGGGCCGGGCCTGTCGGAGAACTTCGAGCACCGGTTCCGCCCACTCTCGGCCGGATTCGCCGTGCCGGTGTTCGCGTTCTTCTCCGCCGGCGTCACCGTGGGCGGCTGGAACGGCCTGATCGGCGCGGTCACCGACCCCGTCGCGATCGGCATCATCGTGGGGCTGGTGCTCGGCAAGCCCGTCGGCATCGTGGGCACCACCTGGCTGATGACCAAGCTCACCCCGGTGCGCCTGGACCCGACGCTGCGCTGGATCGACCTGATCGGGGTCGCGATCCTCGCCGGCATCGGCTTCACGGTGTCGCTGCTCATCGCCGACCTCAGCTTCGGCGCCGGGTCGCTGGCCAATGACCACGCCAAGGTGGGCATCCTCGTGGCGTCGCTCACGGCGGCCCTGCTCGCCTCGGTGATCCTGCGCTCGCGCAACCGGCTCTACCGCCGCATCGAGCAGGCCGAGGCGGTGGATGCCGACGGTGACGGCATCCCCGACGTCTACCAGCAGCACGACCCACGGCAGACTCCCGAGGGTCGGGCCGGCGTGACGCCCGGAGCCTGAGCGGCACCTGCTCGGCCTGAGCGACACCTCCCCACGCGAAAGTGCTCGCCGCAGGCGAAAGTGCTCGCAGCGGGCGCTAATGCAGTGCTTTTCGCACGCTGCGAGCCTTTTCGCACGCTGCGAGCGCGAACCCCCGCGACGAGACCGAGGGTTCGCACGCTACGAGCGCGAGCCACACACACACACACACACCCGTACACACGAAACAGAGGGTGCGCCACCCGGCACACCCTCTGTCAGAACCGGCCCGGAAGGCCAGCGGCACTACTCGTAGCGGAGTGACTCGATCGGGTCCTGGCGGGCGGCGCGCAGGGCCGGGATGGTGCCGGCCAGGAAGGCCAGACCCATCACGGTGAGCACGATCGTGGCCAGGGCTGCCGGATCGAAGGCCACCAGGGTGAGCCCGGGCAGGTCCGCCAGCAGCGTGTCGGCGAGCAGGGCGTTCGCGGCCGTGCCGGCCAGCATGCCCGCGGCCACGCCGATGGCGCTGCCGAGGAAGCCGATGAAGACCGCCTCGAGGCTGAACAGGCCGAAGATCTTTCCGCCGCCCAGGCCCATGGCCTTCATCAGGCCGATCTCGCGGGTGCGTTCCTGCACGCTCATCAGCAAGGTGTTCACGATGCCGAAGCCGGCGGCCAGCAGGGCGATCACGGCGAAGGCGTTGAGCACCAGCACGATCCCGTCGATGACGGCCTTGAAGGCGCCGATCGTGTCCTGCACGGTGGTGCCGGTGTAGCCGAGGTCACTCAAGGATGCCTTGAGGGCACTGAGGTCGGCATCCGTGCCGGTGGGGTCGAACCGCACGACGGCCTGCGCGTAGCTGTCCTTGCCCGCGTCGGAGAGGCCGACGCTCTGGGTGTCGTAGAGGGTCTGGGTCAGCGCCTCGTTCGCGGTGAAGGCGGTCGAGCCCACCAGGCCTTCCTCGGCCACGCCCACGATGGTGGCGGTGACCTGCGACTGCGTTCCCTGCACATCCGTCACACCGAAGGTCAGCGTCTGGCCCACCGCGGCATCCGCGTCGGAGAACCCGAGGGCATCGACGTAGGAGACCGGGATGGCGACCTCGTTGGTGGTGCTGGCAGAGTCGGGTTCGGCGCCGGCGGCGAGGTCCAGGGCCATGCCGGGAATGAAGCTGCCGACGGTGGCCTCGTAGGCGGTGCCGTCGCCGACCTGCACGTAATCCGGGCTCACCCGCAGCTGCGGTTCGACCGAGAGCACGCCGTCGACACCTTCGATGGCGGTGAGGTCGGTGGAGGTGAGGGCCACGACGGTGGAGCCGGGACGGCCCGTCGCGGCGGCGACGGCCTTGGCGTCGGGGTCGTACTCGACCGGGCCATCCGTCGTGTCTTCGGCGGCCTTGGTGACCGTGATCACGTCATCGGCGCCGATCGAGGCCACCGTGGTGTCGATGTACTGGTTGATGCCGGTGCCGACGCCGCTGGTGAGGGTGAGGGTGAACGCGCCGATGAAGATGGCGAGCACGGTGAGGGTGGTGCGGGTCTTGCTGCGCAGGCTGTTCTTCACGGCCGTGCGGATCAGGTCGAAGGCGTTCACGCGCGCGCCTCCCCGGTGATCGGTGCGGACGTCGGGGCCGCGACCGCGGTCGCGATCGGCTCCCCGTGCAAACTGTCGGTGATGAGACCGTCGCGGATGTACACCCGGCGGTCGCACCGGGCGGCGAGGTCCTCGTCGTGCGTCACGATGATCAGGGTGATGCCCTTCTCCTTCTGCAGCGAGAAGAGGATGTCCTCCACGACCTTGCCGGTGGCGGAGTCGAGGTTGCCCGTGGGCTCGTCGGCGAAGATCACGCTGGGGTTGTTCACCAGCGCCCGGGCGATCACCACACGCTGCTTCTGGCCGCCGGAGAGGTCGGTGGCCTTGTTCTTCGCCTTGTCGGCCAGTTCCAGCTGCTCCAGCGCCGCCATGCCGCGGCGCTTACGTTCGGCCCCACTGACGCCGGCGATCTGCAGCGGCAGCGTGACGTTGTCGAGCACGCTCGTGTTGGGGGTGAGGAAGAACTGCTGGAAAACGAACCCGAAGGTCTCGTTGCGGGTCTGGTTGACCACGCGGCCGCTCAGGGAGCCGGCATCGCGTCCGCTGAGTTCTACGGCACCGGTGGTGGGGTTGTCGAGCAGCGCGAGCAGGTGCATGAGCGTGGACTTGCCCGATCCGCTCTTGCCCACGATGGCGATGGACTCGCCCTGCTGAATGTCGAGGGAGACACCCTTGAGGGCGTCGAACCGGGTGGCGCCGCGACCGTACGACTTGTGAATGTCGCGGGCGGCGAGAATGGGCACGGTCATGAGGGTGGCTCTCCTGAAAGATGCGTCGGTGATGCGGATGCGAATGGTGCGACTGCGGCCGGTGCAAGACAGCGTGTGCGGCGGTTCGGATGCGGTCTGCCCTGCGTTGGCGTGCCTGCCGGACCGGCCCACCAACGAACCGGCCCAACGGCACGTCCCCAGTCTCGCGGGGTGCGCCGGGCCGGTCGTCCTCCCCGCGTAGCAATCTGGCCTACCGCCAACGGTGCCCGCGGAGCATGGTTCGGCGGCAGCGTACCGCGATCGTGGTACGCCGAGCACCCACGTCCGCGGGCAGACGCCGCCCCGGTTCGATTGACAGAATGGAACGAGCCCGATCACCGGGCGGGAGGACAGCATGCCGAACTCGCGCGAGACCGCAGCATCGCAGCATCCTTCCCGCGCCCCTTTCCGCCGGCCGACGCCCCCGGTGACCGAGCCCGAACCGTTCGAGCGGTCCTTTTCGCCGCTGTCCCGGTTGCCCGCCTGGCTGCGGGACGTCATCGTGGTGCTGTTCGTGCTCGGCCCGAGCCTTGCCCCGCACAGCCTGGGTGGCGCGGCGACCTCGAGCGTCGCCGCCGGCATTCTGGTGCTGGTCTCGGCCGGGTCGGTGCTGTTGCGCCGCCGCGCACCGCTGGTGGGCGCATCCGCGGCCGTCGTGGCCTGCGTGCTGGGGCTCGCCGTCGACGGACCGATCGTGTCGTACCTGATTGCGGTGTTGATCGGCGTTTTCGCGGTGGCCCGCTGGCAGCCGCGGCGCACCTCGCTGCTGTTCTCCGCCACCGCGGTGGTCGTGCTGGCCGCCGCCACCGTCGCGTTCCTCGAGACCCCGTGGAACGACGCGCGGGCGATGCTGCAGCTGGCGGCCTTCGTGGGCTTCGCTACGGCGGCCGGGGATGCCAACAAGTCGCATGCCGCCTATATCCGCGGCATCACTGAGCGCGCCCGCCGCGCCGAGGAGACCAAGGAGTCCGAGGCGCTGCGCCGGGTGGCCGAGGAGCGCCTGCGCATCGCCCGCGACCTGCACGACCTGCTCGCCCACCAGATCGCGGTGATCAACCTGCACTCGAGCGTCGCCTCCCAGGCACTGCCCGACCGGCCGGCCGACGCCGAGAAGTCGCTGGCCACCATCCGTGAGGCTGCACGCACCGTTCTCGGCGAGATCGGCAGCCTGCTCAATGTGCTGCGGGCGCCGGATGCCGCCACCACCGACGAGACCACGGCGCCCGTCGCCGGCCTCGCCGACCTCGAGCCGCTTCTGCTGGACTTCGAACGGAGCGGCCTGCGGGTGGAACACCGGGTGGTCGGCACGCCCCGGCCGCTGCCCGGCGCCGTCGACAGTGTCGCTTTCCGCGTCGTGCAGGAGGCGCTCACCAACGCGCACAAGCACGGCGCGGACCGCTCCTGCCTGCTGCACCTGGACTACCAGCCCACCGGCATCGAGATCACGGTGACCAACACCGTGGCGGCACCCTCACGCCCGGCATCGACGGGCACGGATGCGGCGAGCGCCGCGGCCGGCACTGCCGGGCACGGGCTGCTCGGCGCGCACGAACGGGTGAGCGCGGTGGACGGCACCCTCACCGCCGTGCGGGGACCGGGGCCGGTGTTCCGGTTCACCGCGTGGCTGCCCACCGACCTTCCCGCCTCCTCCCAACCGAATGGTGCCTCATGATCTCCGTGGTCCTCGCCGATGACCAGACCCTGATCCGCACGGCCGTGGCCGAACTCGTTTCGCACGAGGACGGGTTCATCGTGGCCGGGCAGGCCGCCAACGGGCGCGAGGCCGTCGACCTGGTGCGCGAGACGCGTCCGGACATCGTGCTCATGGACATTCGGATGCCCGTCATGGACGGCATCCAGGCCACCGCGGCCATCTGCGCCGACCCGCTGCTGGCGGCGACCCGGATCATCGTGCTCACCACGTTCGAGGAGGACGAGTACGTGCTGCAGGCCCTGCGCGCCGGGGCCAGCGGTTTCGTGGGCAAGGGCACGGAGGCGCCCGACCTGATGAACGCCATCCGCACCGTGCACGGCGGCGACGCGCTGCTCTCGCCGCGCGCCACCAAGGCCCTGATCGACCGCTACACCGCCCCCGACGCGCCGACGGCCCTCGTGGTGCCGGCCGCGCTGGCCTCGCTCACCGAGCGGGAGCGCGAGATCCTGCTGCTGGTGGGCCGCGGCCACGCCAACGGTGACATCGCCGCCGAACTGGTGATCAGCCCGCACACCGCCAAGACCCACGTGAACCGCATGATGACCAAGCTCGGTGCGCACGACCGGGCCCAGCTCGTGATCATCGCCTACGAGTCCGGCCTGCTCGTGCCCGGTTCGCCCTGAATCGGGCAGGACGCTCCGGCCGCTTGGCGCCGTGGCCCGACGGCTGTATCGTGCAGCTGAGCCGCTCCCTCACGTACTGCTCGGCACCGTCCTCCAGGAGGCCACGATGGCACACAATGCACTGGCAAGTTGGACTGACGGGCCGACGAAGCAGGCCCTCGTGGACTTCATCACGACTGCCGTATCCCCCGGCCCAGGCTTCATTCCCGTCGCTGATCGCATCGCCGCCTTCGACAACGACGGCACCCTCTGGTCGGAGCAGCCGTTGCCGCCGCAGTTCGATTTTGTCTTTCGCCGCTGGAGCATGGAGGTCGAGGCCGATCCTGCGCTGGCCGGTAGACAGCCCTACAAGGCGCTGATCGAGCACGACCGGGACTTCTTCGCGGGACTCGAAACACAGGACCCCGCCACCGTCCAGGCGGTCCTTGATGCATTCAGCCGGACCTGGGCCGGGAGCACCCCCGAGGAGTTCGATGCCGAAGTGACGCGCTGGTTGGAGACCGTGCGGCACCCCACCCTCAATGTGCGCTACCTCGGCCTCGTCTACCGGCCGATGCTCGAACTGATCAAGTACCTCCAGGCCAACGAGTTTCGTGTCTTCGTCTGTTCCGGTGGCGGCCGGGACTTCATGCGCGTGTTCGCAGAAGAGACCTGGGGCATCCACAAGGAGAACGTGATCGGCACCGCCGCGGACTTCCGGTACTCAGACGGGAGAATGGTCCGTTCCGGTGGCAGCTTGGGCGGACTGGACATTGGGCCCGGCAAGCCCGAGCACCTCTTCGCCCAAACGGGCCGGTTACCTGTTCTCGCCGGCGGGAACGCCGACGTGGACGTCGAGATGCTCGAATCCGCCCAATTCGCTCTTCTTGTCAACCACGATGACGGCGCCCGTGAATTCGAGTACACCGCGGGAAGCGGCCGAGCGATCGAGCGCGCCGTCGAACTGGGGTGGACCGTCGTGAGCATCAAGAACGACTGGAACACCGTCTTTGGTCCCGTCGGTCCGGGGTGAACTGACCCGCAACCCATGAGCGGTGCGGCTCGGCCCAGCGTGGCGTGCCCGCCCGTGCGGCCAGAATCACCGTCAGCTGTAGTGCCGCTCGCCCCGCGCGGCCTTCTCCACCACGTCACGGATGCGCGCCGCGCGAACCGCGGGCATCTTGATGCTGCCGAGCCTGAAATAGATCTGGAACCTCTGCACTTTGGTGAGCCCAGCGATGAAGGCGGCGGCGGCCGGGTCGGCGTCCAGCGCGACCTGCAGGTCGTCCGGCGGCACGGCATCCTTCTGCCGATAGGCGGCTTCCCAACGGCCGTCAGCCTGGGCTCGTTCGACCTCGGCGAGCCCCGCCGGCTGCATCCGGCCCTCCGCGATGAGCCGGGCAACGTGCTCCCGATTCACCTGCGACCACGGGCTGTTCTTGCGGCGCGGCGAGAAGCCCGTGAGCGTGTAGTCATCGTCGAGCCGACTGGTCTGGCCGTCGATCCAGCCGTAGCAAAGCGCCACATCAAGGGCCTCGGACCAGGTCATCCCCGGAGCCGCGGAGTTCTTCTTGCGCAGCTTCAGGCGCACCCCACCGTGGTCGGGAGTGCCGCGCAGGTAGGCCTCCCACTGCTCGACGGTGACATCGAGGGTCACCCTGTCGTTCATGCCCACCATGGGCCCATTTTACAAACGACGCCGCCCTCGAGGGGTCCGGTTCAGGGCGCTCGTGAAGGGACGGTTCGGCGACGACGAGGATGACTCCGGCGAGATGAGTCGGCTCGCCGCATTAGATCGTGACGATACTGATGCTGCTCGAACCGTGCGCCAGCACGTTGCACAGGGCGTGCACCGCCACCGGCTGACCGGCGGTGAGTTGTGCGCTGTGGTCGGCGTGGTTCCAGACCCACAGCGTTTCCGGGAGGGCGTCGTACGGGAGAGCGTCGTTCGGGTCGGCCTCGTCGGCCGGCCCGAGCAGCGCGATCCCGATCCATCCGTCGGCGGTCGCGCGCACCACGATGCCGTCGCTCCACTGAGTCGGGGTGGCGGCGGTGAGCCGCGCCTGCATGGGCCGGAGCTCGTGTCCGGCACCCTCGTTCACACAGTCGTCCTGGTCCGTGTGATTACAGCGGAGCATGTGCAGCGGTTGGGTGATCATGTGAACGTCCTCCAGGAGGGATGCGTGCTCGGGTTCACCGAGTCTAGGTACGCAGTTTCGGGGTGTCGCCGTCGCCCGTCACAGTGTGAAACAGACGCCGCGCGAAACACACGCCGCGCGAAACACAGGCCGCGTGAAACACACGCCGCGTGAAACAGAGGCCGCGTGAGACACGGCCGCCTCAGCGCCGGATGCCGGGCACCAACCGGGGCACCAGTCGCACCAGGATCACCATGCCCAGCAGCTCGACGAGGGTCTGGGTCACCACGGCCAGCGGGACGAGCTGCAGCGAGGCCGGCAACGCGAGAGCCAGCGGCAGCACGACCAGCGAGTTGCGGGTGGCACCGCTGAACACCAGGGCGCGGGCCGCCGGGGCGTCGAGGCGCCAGACCCGGGCCGCGAGGACCCCGACCGCCACCATGACGGTCAGGAAGGCCAGGTAGACCGGCACGAGTCCCACCAAGGCTGCCGCCTGGGCACCCACGGCGGAGACCTGCGAGCCGACGACCACCGCGAGGGTGAGCATCATCAGCGGCACCATGAGCGCGCTCATGACTGACTCCGTAGCGTGCGCGGCGCCGGCGGTGCGCGGCATCCGGGAGCCCGTCTGCAGCAACCCGGCGGCGGCCAGGGGCAGCACGATGAACAGCAGGAACGCCCGGGCGAACGGGCCCACCTCGATCACCCCGGTGGCCGCCGGACCGGCGAAGAGCAGCAGGTAGACCGGCAGCAGCAGGATCTGCAGCAGCATCAGCAGGGGGGTCGCGGCGAGCAGCCGGTCACGGGCTCCCCCGGCGAGGCCGGTGAACACGATCACGTAGTCCACGCACGGGGTGAGGAGCACGAGCAGCGCACCGAGAAGCAGGGCACGGTC
Source organism: Cryobacterium arcticum (assembly GCF_001679725.1). Lineage (NCBI taxonomy): Bacteria > Bacillati > Actinomycetota > Actinomycetes > Micrococcales > Microbacteriaceae > Cryobacterium > Cryobacterium arcticum. Next base: position 4,109,826 of record NZ_CP016282.1, read on the forward strand.
GCCGGCGATGACCCGGGTCAGAGCGAAGGCCACCACCGGCACGATCGCGAAGTTCAGTACGAGTACGGCGCCGAGAAAGCGGATGTCGCGCACGGACCGGCGCACGTCCGCGAGGGGAACGCCCAGGAAGGTGGCGAACAGCAGCAGGCCGAGTGCCGGGGTGATCAGGGCGGTGAACACCGGCGCGATGGCCGGAACCAGCCACCCGGCGAGCGCCCCGGCGGCGATGGCGGCCAGGTACAGCGCCACCTGCCGGCGCTCCAGCCGCTGTCCGATCCCCGTCATCGTCCCACCTTAGGGGCGCACGGAGGCCGCCCGTCGAGCCTGGCGCGCGCCGTCGATCGAACCCGTCGCGCAACGTCTGTCGAGCTTGTCGGACGTTGGTCGAGCTTGTCGGACGCTGGTCGAGCTTGTCGAGACCCGGTGCGCGGGTCTCGAGACACGTCACGAGGTCTCGACAGGCTCGACCGACGACGGGGGCGCGACACGCACGCACGTCACGAGGTCAGCTCCCGGGCTCCTCCCGCTTGGCGTTTCGCCGCAGGTGCACATCCGTGATCGTCACGTTCACGGCCGCGATGTTCAGCTCGGTGTGGTGCAACAGCGACGTCGCGATGGCGTCGCGCAGCCGCTGCGCGGTCTGCGGCATCCGCTCGCCCCAGAACACGCTCGCCTCGACGTTGACGGTGACCGGGCTGCCCGGGGTGGCCACATCGCCCTCGAGGCGGCACTTGCCGATAAAGGTGCCGGCAACACCGTCGCCGGCCGTGCGGATCAGGCCTCTGACGGCGCCTTCGGTGAGGCTGAGGCTGGCCTTCGGTGACGGGTGCGACACCGGGATGGACCGCCCGGCGCGCGCTTCCCGGTGGATGTTGTTGAGGATTCCAGTCACCCAGCTGTCGTCCCTGGCCGGTTCGGCCGAGACGTCTTCGGCGAGGATGTTGCCGGCGAGGGCGCGGAAGCGGCTGAGTGCGTCGTAGGCGATCCGGTGCTCCGGGGCCTCGCCGAGGAACTCGTCCGGCGGGGTCTCCCCGCGGTCGAGATAGTCGCTGAGGTGGGCGATGAGGTCGCGGCTCGCGTCGTCGTGAGGGAGTGTCATCGCCATTCCTCCATCTCTTGCATGAGCTTCTGCCTGGCCCGGGCGAGGAGTCCCCGCACCGTAGAGGGCGGCACGTCGAGTTCCTCGGCGATCTCGGCGTAACTGTGCCCGCCGATCTCCCGCAACGTCCAACATTCGCGCTGCGATTCGCTCAGAGTACCGAGTGCACGTGTGAGTCGCTCCCTTTGTGACGCAGCTTCGGCCTGATGGTGAGGAGATTCTGATTCTGGCGCAGCCACGTCCCAGTCCGCCAGGGGCTGATCCTGGCGCCGTGCACGGATGCGGTCGATCGCCTTGCGGCTGGTGATCCGCATGAGCCAGGCCTTCGTCGCCGCGGGGTCCTGCAGCTCGGGCAGGCGCTCCCACGCTGTGATGAAGGTTTCCTGCACCACGTCGTCGGAATCGCTGGTCGAACCCAAAATACGGGTCGCGTAGGCGCGCATCAACGGCCCGTGCCGTCGCACGATCACCTCGAACGCTCGCACGTCACCGTCGGCTGCACGTGCGGCGAGGATCGCGTCGGTGGCGTCGCTGAGTGGCGACCGCTCATCTGACCCCGTGGTTGTCACCGGAGACCTCTCTCTACTCAAGCCCGCTCTCGTGGCAAATACTCGATGTTCGTGACGAACAGTCCGCGAGATGCGTCTGAACAGTATCAATGAGTTTCGGAGAGAAAAAATCACCCGCCGGTACCGCTGCGTGCAGCATAGTGGCTAACTGGGCATCCCACACGGCCTCACTGCCTCTCTCCGAACTACCGACACAGGAGCACGACTCATGACGAACCTCACCCCGGACAGCACCGTCCCCGGCTCCACCCCGGTCCTTCCCGACGGCGCCAGCGCTCCCGCCACCACTCCGGGCGGCGAGTCGCGTGGCAAGACCGTGATCAACGACGCCGTCGTCGCCAAGATCGCCGGACTCGCCCTGCGCGATGTGGCCGGGCTGTACGCGCTCGGCGGCGGCGCCGCACGCGCGCTCGGCGCCATCCGTGACGCTTTCAAGAGCACCGATCACACGCAGGGCGTCAGCGTGGAGGTGGGTGAGGGCGAGGTCGCCGTCGACGTCACCCTCGTCGCCGCGTACCCCGTGTCGCTGCAGCAGGTGGCCGAGGACGCCCGCACCGCCATCATAGAAGCGATCGAGGGCCTCGTGGGCCTGCACGTCACCGAGGTGAACGTCACCATCACCGACGTCCACCTGCCCGAGGAGACCGACGAAGCCGGCGAGGCCGACGCCCTGTGACCGCAGCCACGGTGATCCAGCACCGACGCGGAAGCACCCGCATCACGACCCGTGCCATGACCCGGGTGGTCTCGGCGGTGGCGGCAGATGCCCTCGGCGTGCGACCCAGCCAGGTCTCCGTGCGTCTGGCCGACGCCGACGGCGGGCTCGACCTCACGGTGCGCGCCCCGATCCGGGTCGTCCCCCTTCACGACTCCCCCCTCGACACCGCGGCGGAGACTCCTGCAGACGGCACCATCCTCGACCGCACCGACCGGGCCCAGCGCCGGATCCGGGGCACCGTGGCCGACCTCACCGGGGCCCAGATCGCCGGGGTGGTCGTGCGGCTGACCGGCGCACGCATCCGCCGCCCCGACCGGGTCGACTGACCCGCCCACCACAGCTCCACCAAACGATCGGCACACCATGAACGGCAGCAGCACCACATCGGCTCCGGGCACCCTGCCCCGGCGCCTGGCCGTCACGGTGCCGCATTTGCGCCCCGTGAACCGGGCGCACCGGTCGACCTACAAGCGGCTGCTGCGACGCGAGACACACTCACCGCGCACGGTGGCCGCCGTCTCGGTGGCCTCGGTGATCATCGCCGGATGCCTGTACGGCGGAACCGAGCTGGTGCTCGAGTTGCTCGACCGGCCGGCTCTGCTCGTCGCGCCCACCGACGCCGTGGCCTACGTGAGCCAGGTCAACCGGTTGGCGCCGGCCATCCTGCTCACGGCGGGCATCCTCGCCGGTCTTGCCGGCATCGCGCTCGTTCTGGTGGCCCTGCTGCCCGGCCGCCGGGCCCGGCACGAGGTTGACTCCGACCGCGCGGCCGTCGTGGTGGACGACGATGTGATCGCGGCGTCGCTGGAGCGTCGGGCATCCGTCGCGGCCCATGTCGCCCCGAACAATGTGGACGTCACGGTGTCCCGGCGGAGCGCCACAGTGCGTCTCACCCCCGAATCCGGGGTGCTGCCCAACCGGTTCACCGCGGAGAAGGCCATCGCCGAGGCGATCGCCTACGACGCGTTGCGACCGGCCATCGATCCCACCGTGGTGATCACCCCGACCGGACGGGTGGACGCATGAATGGCACGAACCGCCTTCTCAACCGAGCCTTCGTCCTGATGGTCGGTTTGCTGGCCGTGGTGCTTGGCGCCGCCGCTGTGGCCCTGGTCGCCGTGCCCGACTTCATGCGGGCCTGGGCGCGCACCGCCCCCGACGTCACCGCCGGGCTCACCGATCTCCTCGCCGGCACGGCCATCGGCGGCACCGGGCGCAGTTGGGTGCCGATCGCGGCGCTTCTCGTCGCGGCGCTTGTCATCGCGGCGCTGGTCGTCTTCATCGCGCGCCAGGGCCGCGGCCACACCGAGCGGCTGATCGAGGCCGAACCGACCGCGGACGGAGCCACCATCGTGGACGCCGCAGTGGCCGAGGAGATGCTCGCCGCCGCCCTGCAGGACCGCCCGGAGTTCGTGGCAGTGACCGTCTCGACCTATCCGGTGCACGGCTCGCCCGTGCTCAAGGTGTCGGCCACCGTGCGACGCGGAGTCTCACCGCGGGATGCGATCACGGTGATCGAGACCGCCGTGCACGGACTCGACGCTGTCCTCGGCGCCGAGGTCCCGGTGCTGGTTCGGCTCGGCGGTGGCTTGCAGAGCCGGCTCACAGGCCGCGCCCGGCTCCGGCCCAGCGGCACGGCCCGGCCGGCGCCCGGCCCCCAGACCCATCCGACCCCCCAGAACCACCCCCTAGAGAAAGAGAGAACACGATGAGTGGATCAGACAAGATCGAGAACGCCGCCCAGGACCTCGCCGGTAAGGCGAAGGAAGCCTTCGGCAAGGCCACCAACGACGACTCGAAGGTCGCCGAGGGCAAGTCCGACCAGACTCAGGCCGACCTCAAGAAGGCCGGCGAGAACGTCAAGGACGCGTTCAAGAAGTAACCCGACAGGTCACCCGGCCGGCGCTGCCTGATCCGCGGCGCCGGCCGGGCAGACCGCCGCGGCACGCACATCCGTCTCGGCCTCCCGCGCCGTCCAGGGCAGCGTCACCGCGGTCGTCGTGCCGCCAGCCTGCGGCCCCTCGGCCTGGGCATCGGCGGCGAGCACGGCCAGCCACCGGGCCAGGGCCAGGATGAACTCCTCCCCGCCGCTGGAATTGTTGACCGAAACCACCACCACCAGCCCGCTCACCGGATCGGTGAGCGTGGCCGACAGGAAACCGGGAATCATTCCGGCCCCGCCCCGCAGCGGACCAACCTGCTCCGCCCCCAGCCCTTGGCGGCGCCACCTGGACGCGCCATCCTCCGCCACGGTCTTCCACTGCTCCCCGACCGTGTCCGGCTCGAGCAGACTCCCCGTGGCCAGCGCCACTGACCAGGTCCTGAGGTCCTCGAGGGTGGAGACCACCCCACCGGCCACCCCGGTCATCGACGGCGACAGCTGCGTCACGTCCTGCATCGTGGTGCAGTCCGGCGAGCCGCCCGGACCGGCCGCCGCGGCCCATCCGTGCGGGTGGTCGAGCGCCGGCTCGAGCTCGCCCGGCCCGGGGTACGCCGTGGTGTCGAGTCCCAACGGGTCGAAGATATAGCGCCGGTAGAGGTCCGCCCACTGCTCACCCGTGGCCGCCTGCAGGGCCTGACCGAGCAGCTGGATGCCCACATCGGATCGGTTCCAGTCCCGGCCGGGCTGACCGGCCCGCACAGAGCCCATTCCCCCCGAAATCAGCTCCATCGGTGCCCACTGCCGGGTCGGGTTCGCGATGAATTGCGGGTCGAGGGCGGGTTGGCCGAGCCCGGAGGTGTGCTGGCACAGTTGCCGCAGCGTGATGCCGTCCAACCCCGGCGGGCGGGTCAGGTAGGTGGAGACCGGATCGTCCAGGCCCACCCGGCCCTCGTCGACGAGGCGGAGCAGAACCGTGCAGGTCATGGCGGCGGTCAGGGTGCCGATCCGGAACTGCATGCCGGCGTTCACCGCGGCGCCCCCGGTCGGTCGGCCGGTGCCGGCCTCGAGCTGCGTGCCGATCCGGCCCGGGCTGGCCAGCCAACGCCCCACTCCCGGCAGCCAGACGCCGGCGATGGCCCCGGATGCGCCGGCCAGCCGCAGGCCCTCGGCCAGCGCCTCATCGAGGGAGGCGGTCGTGGCCGGCGCCAGGGTCCCTGATGCCTGCTCGGGCCCGATCGGAATCGGGCTCCGGGCGTCGGCGCATCCGTTGAGGGCAAGCGCCAGACTCGCCAGGCCCAGAGCCGCTGCCGTTCTCCACCGGCGCCGCGCCCGTGCGTGCGTTCGCGCGTGGGGAGGTGTCGGCAGGGGGCCCATGCCGGGCAGTGTACCCAGAGTGCTGCCGACCGTGGCCGGGCGCATCCTTGGGTCGTCGCCGCCCTGCTGCCGCGCTCGGGGCGGTGCAATACTGTGCACATGATCCACTCCTGGCAGGGTCGCCCGCACCGCTCGGCGACGTCTCGGCTGTGCGGCACACTTCTGGTCCTGGCCGCCGGCACGCTCACCCTGTCCGCCTGCGGGGTGCCGCTCATCCCGACCCTCGAGCCCTCCGCCACACCGTCGACGAGGAGCTCCGCCACGCCCACGGCGACTCCCACCACCGGTCCGTCCACAGCGCCGTCAACGGGCCCTTCCTCCGGTCCCGGCCCACAGCCCCCGCAGACGACCGCTCCCCAACCGCCCAGCTCGCCCCGGCCTCCGAAGCCGGCCGCCTGCACCACCGACCAACTCACCTTCGGCCTGCAGAGCCGCCCGTTCGACAGCGGCATGAGCAGCTTCTTCTGGGATCTGAGCGTCACCAACGCCGGTACGCAACCGTGCACGGTGAACGGGTACCCCACGGTGCTGCTGGTCTCGTCCGGACAGCCCGTCGGGGCCGCTTCCGGATTGGAGCCTCGGGCACAGCCGTCGCTTGTGCGACTGGACCCGGGCCAGTCGGCCTTCAGTCTCCTGCACCTCACCCAGGCCGGTGCCCACGTTTGCCCGATCGTGCCCGTCACCGAGCTGGCCGTGACCCCGCCCAACAACGACCAGTCCACGCGGGTCGCCACCCCCAGCCCCATTGACGGCTGCAACGACGCCACCACCCAGCTCGTGAGCACCGGAGCCTTCGCCCCCACCCCTGTAGCCTTCTAGCCCGCCCTAACCCTCCCGCGAACGGTGACTCAAGCACCGAGAATGCCCCGAATCCGGGATTTCTCACAGTCGCGGCTAACAGAGGAGGGTGGAGGGGCTAGTCCTTGATGCGCTCGATGGGGGGCGTGACGCGCAGGCCCTCCATGAAGCGGAGGACGTTCTCGTCCACGATGATGTCGCTGGGGCGCAGAGGCCGGGTGAGGTAGAGCCCGTTCAGGCTGGTGAGCCGGCTCAGGGCCACGTAGGTCTGCCCCGGGCTGAACACCCGCGTGCCCAGGTCCACGATCGCCTTCTCGTAGGTCGCTCCCTGCGACTTGTGGATCGTGACCGCCCAGGCCAGACGCAACGGGAACTGGGTGAACTCGGCCACCACGTCTTTGCTGAGCTTCTTGGTGGCCGCGTTGTAGGTGTACTTGTACTTCTCCCACACCGTCGGCTCCACCTCGTGGGTGGTGCCGTCGATGTCCACGTAGACGGTTGAATCCACCCGGGTGACGGTGCCGATCGTGCCATTCACCCAGCGCGGGCCGCCGTCAAGCGGGTTGTCGTTCCGCAGGAACATCACCTGGGCGCCCACCTTGAGCTCGAGCACCTCGTCGGCCGGGTAGGTGCGACCGCCGAAGTCGCCGGTGACCTCGGCCTTGGCCGAGAGCGACTTACCGGAGAGCCGTTTGAGCGCGGCCGCGTTGATGCGATTCACGGCGTCGTTGCGGGTCGCCAGCGTGATGACGCCCTCGGACGGGGGCGTGCGGGCCCCCGCGCCGTTGAGCGCGCCGCCGATCTCGGGGGTCACCTGGCCGTATCGCACGGCGTTGAGCATGGTCTTGAACCCGGCGTCGTGCTGGCGGTGGATCTCGGTGAGCTCGAAGATCTTCAGCTCGGCGCTCTGCCACACCTTCGCGTCGAAGAACCACATCGACCGGTAGGTGTCGTTGAAATACGCCCGCTCCTCCGGGTCGCCCGGTACCGGCGCCAGCTGGTACGGGTCGCCGAAGAGCACGATCTGCACGCCGCCGAAGGTGTCGTGCGGGCGCTGCCTGGCCTGCCGCAGGCTGCGGTCGATGGCGTCCATCAGGTCGGCGTTGACCATGGAGACCTCATCAATCACCACGGTGTCGATGGTGTTGAGGAGCTTCCGCAGCTGGTCGTTCTGGTCGATGGCGTGGTCGGCGATCACCCCGATCGGCAACCGGAACAGCGAGTGCAGGGTCTGCCCGCCCACGTTGAGCGCGGCGACGCCGGTGGGCGCCGCGATGACGATCTGCTTGCTGGTGTTCCAGGAGAGGTGGTTGAGCAGCGTCGACTTACCGGTTCCGGCGCGGCCGGTGACGAAGACGTTCTGTTTCGTGCCCTCGATGGCAGCGAATACCTCGGCCTGTTCGCGTGAAAGCGGGATCTCGTTCGGAAGCGCGGTCACGGGGTACTTTCGGTGGGATGGGGAGGCGGTGCGACGGATGGCTCGAGGGCGGTCGATGACCACTTCCACTGTAACCGCCCGGCCGCGACCGCCCCACTCCCGGCCCGGCCGGTGGATAACTTCGGTTGCCACCGGTCACTGCACCAGCAGCTGCACCGGGAAGTCGTACTGTTCGCTGCCGTCCTTCAGGCTGTTGTCGAAACCGACCAGGTCGTAGAACCCGGTGGAGAGTCCGGCCGGGATGTCCAGCGTGGCGCTGAAGTCCGACTCCTGGGTCCCGTCCGCCGCCATCACGTCCTGCGTGAGAAGCGCGGCACCGGATGCGTCGCGCAGCTCCAGGGTGAACTGCGCCTCGGGCACCAGGGCCCGGCCCACCACGGTGAGGGTGCCGCCCGGAACGACGGTGTCGCCGCATCCGGGTGAGGTGATGATGATCGGCGGGCGCTCCGTGGTGAGGGTGAGCGGACGCTCGACGACGTTTTCAGCGCTGCCGGCGGCGCTCTGCGTATAGGCCCGCAGCGTGACGTCCTGCTCCGCATCCGGCGGTTCGAACGCCAGGTCGGTCTGCCAGGTGGCGGAGGAGCCGGAGCCCGGCGTGGCGGTGATGTGCCGCACGCAGAGGGGCTGACCGTCGGCATCCAGCAGGTCGACCACGAGCTTCGAGTCCGACGTGCTCGCGGTGCCCTTGATCGTGACGGGAACGGTCACCGGGGCGTCGGCCATGGGGCTGTCAATGGTGATGGTCGCTGCCGGTGACGGCGTTTCGGTGGCCGTCGCGGAGGGCGTCGATGTGGCGGATGAGCTCCCCGACGGTTCCGGTCGCGGGCCGGGTGCACACGCGGCCAGCACACAAGCCAGCAGGGCAGCCACGGCGAGAACCCGCCGCTTCCGCCCGGCTCGCGGGGCCGATCGAGCGCTGCGCAGCACCATTTTTCACTCCTTACGATGCTGGGAGCATAGCCCGGCCGTCCGCCGCCGGGCAGCCCGGGCCGAACACCGCCGCGGCCGGTGTGAGCCCATGCCGCAAAGCCTCCCCGTAGGATATGGAGGTGAGCTATGGGGTCGGGGATGCGGTACCACGGGGGCGCTATCTGCGTGCCGTGATCGCAGTCTGCCTGGTTGTCGTGCTCCTCGCCGCCGCCCTGGTGGCCGCCATCGGCTCGCTCAACCGTGATCTGTACAGCGCCGGCGGCTTTGTGCGCCAGTACCTCACCGCCCTGGCCGCGCACGACACCGACACCGCCCTGGCCCTGCCGGGCGCCGAACCCACGGATGCCGAACTCGAGGCCGCCGGCCTGCCCCAGGACCTGCCGCGCACGTTGCTGCGCCCCTCGGTGCTGGGGTCGATCACCGACATCGAACTGGTCAGCGACGAGCCCAGCTCCGCCGCGACCGGCATCGGCCAGAAGAGCCAGCACACTGTCGTGTACGACTTCACCCTCGACGGCGCCAAGACCTCGATGGAGTTCACGGTCAAGCGCCTCGGCACCGTCGCGGGCCTCTTCAGCACCTGGGGATTCGCCACCAGCCCGCTGGCGGTGCTGCAGGTGACCGTGCTGCACGATGCCGGGTTCACGGTGAACGGCCTGACCCTCGACACCCGGGCGCACGCCGCCGCCGACGCGCCGGCCACCTTCTCCAACCAGGGCGCCTACCTGGCCTTCGCGCCCACCGTCTACGACGTCTCCCACGATTCGTCGCTGCTGACGGCTCCCGTGCAGAGCGTGCCCGTCGTCACGTCTGGCGCCACCGACATCACGGTGGATGCGATGCCCAACGACACCTTCACCGAGCAGGTGCAGACCAAGCTCAACGAATACCTCGACGAGTGCGCCACCCAGCAGGTGCTGCAGCCGTCCAGCTGCCCCTTCGGGATCGAGATCGACGACAGGGTCACGTCGGCCCCGGTCTGGTCCATCGCCGAGTACCCCGAGGTGGCCCTCACCGGCGGCGACAGCTCGTTCGACATGCCGGACACCATCGGCCAGGCCCACATCGTGGTCGACGTGCAGTCCCTCTACGACGGCGACCGCACCACCCGTGACGAGGACGTGCCGTTCTCCCTGGGTATCAGCGTCACGATCCAGCCGGACGGCGCTCTGGCCATCCAGCTGCGCTGACCCCGCCACGACAGCCTCGACGTCGCCGAAGCGACCGGCTGACTAGCGGTCGTGCGCGGCCAGCCGGGCCAGTCGGTGGTTGTACTCGTTGAGTTCGGCCTCATTCGTGCGGTCGGCGTTTCGGTCGCGACGTTTGGTTTCCTTCTCGTCGCTGCGGCCCCACTGGATGGCCACGATGATGGCCAGAGCGATGGTGGGGATCTCGCCCACGCTCCAGGCGATGCCACCGCCGGCCTGCTGGTCGGCCAGGGCGCTGATGCCCCAGTCCCGGCCCATGGCGCCGTACCAGTCCGCCAGGAGCAGACCGGTGCCGGTCATCAGCGCCAGGCCGAAGAACGCGTGGAAGGCCATGGTGCCCAGCAGCAGGAGCAGGCGGAAGGTGTACGGCAGGCGGTACGGCACCGGGTCGATGCCGATCAGCGACTGCACGAACAGGTACCCGGTGATCAGGAAGTGCACGATCATCCACTGGTGGCCGATGTGGTCGGTCGTCGCCCAGCTGAACAGCGAGGTGTAGTAGAACACCCAGAGCGACCCGGCGAAGAGCACCGCGGCCACGATCGGGTTGGAGATGATGCCGGCGAACTTGGAGTGCACGGCCAGCAGGATCCACTCGCGAGGGCCCCGGCTGCCGTCACGGCGCATCCGGATGGCGCGGGCCGCGAGCGTGACCGGAGCGCCCGGCACCAGCAGCACCGGCACCAGCATCGTCAGGGCCATGTGGGCGAGCATGTGCGTGGAGAAGAGGTACTTCTCGTATACGTTGACGCCGCCGTTGGTGATGTAGAACAGGGTGATCAGCCCGGCCACCCAGAGGATGGTGCGGTGCAGGGGCCATTTGTCGCCGCGGCTACGCAGCCGCACCACGCCGGCGAGATAGAAGAAGATGCCGAACGCGCAGAACAACATCCAGGCGAGGTCGAAATTCCACTCGGTGAAGTACCGGGCGAAGGTGAGTTCGGGCGGCAGCACCTCACCGGTGAGGATCTGCGCGGGCGTGGCGGTGGGGATGGCCGTGGTGACCACCTGCGCCACCGGGGTGGCGGTCTTGGCCAGGGCGGCCGCGACGCCGCTGGCGAGCCCCATGAATGCGATCTCGCCCACCACGAGCCACCAGAACCAGGGGTCGACGGTGCCGGTGACGGTGCGCATCCGGCGGAGCAGGTAGCGGCGCTGCAGCACACCGAAGCCGCCCAGCACCAGCAGCACGGCCACCTTGGCGAGCACCAGGACGCCGTAGCCGGTGAGCAGTTTGTCCCAGCTGCCCACGCGCAGCTCGGCGCTGACGTATCCGGACGCGGCCACGACGACGAAGCTCACCAGGGCGAGGGTGGAGTACCGGCCCATGACTTCGCGCAGGCGCGCCGGGCTCAGCTGGCGCTGCAGCAGGATGACCGTGAGCAGGCCGCCCAGCCAGACGGCGGCGAAGACCAGGTGCAGCCCGAGCGCCGTGATCGCGGCGTCGTGGCCCTCGGCGCCCGCGGAGTGGCCCTGCTGGGCCATCGGCAGCAAGGACAGCAACGCCAGCACCGTGACGAAGACCAGGGCGGTCTGGTTGCGCACCGCGAAGCAGAGCACAGTCACGGCCGCGGCGATGAGGGTGGTGGTGAGCCAGGCCTGCCCGATGGCGATCTGGCTGAAGAATTGGCCCACCGTGGCGCTGAACCGGTCGTCGAGGCTCACGGTGACGTTGGTCACCTGCAGGAAGGTGAGGAAGCCGGTGAGCGCGGAGGCGATGGTGAGGAACGCGGCCGACGCGGCGGCGAAGTCGATCGCGGTGCCGAACTCCCGTTCCCTCGGGCTCAGGGCGAAACAGGTGAGCACCAGGGCGCCGATGGTGCCGGCCGCGCCGAGGTTGACCAGGAGCTTGGCCACCGGGAGCCCCCAGCGCACGACGGCGCCTGGGTCGGCGAGGAGTTGGGCATCCGCCCCACCGCCGTAGGCGAGTCCCGCCAGAGTCGCCACAATGGCGACCAGCAGCAGCGCTGCCGGCCCGATGATACGAACGTAACGGGGCACCACTCCAGCTTAACCGGCGGCGGATGCCCATCGGTCCGGCGGCGCACCGGCCCAGCCAGGGGTCTGGGAGCAGGAACACCGGGGCACAGACAATGGGCGCCGACCGAAGTCGACGCCCATTGGTACTACGAAGCTTGCAACCTACTTGGCGGCAGCCTTGAGCTTGCTACCAGCGGTCAGCTTGACGCGGTGGCCGGCAGCGATGGCGATCTCTTCGCCGGTCTGCGGGTTGCGGCCGGTGCGAGCAGCCGTCGCGGTGCGCTCGACGCCGAGCCATCCCGGGATGGTGACCTTGCCGTCGTTAGCAACGGTGTCGGCGAGGGTTGCAAAGAAAGCGTTCAGAACGCCGTCGACAGCAGCCTGGCTCTGGCCAGAGTCTGCGGCAACCTTGGCAACGAGCTCGGTCTTGTTCAGCGACTTGTCAGCCATTGAGTGTCCTCCTCGGACCTTCGTCTGTAAAAAACAGGTATTCACGTGAAGCGGGCGACGTTGTGACAACGCCTCCGTTGGTCGGTTCGACCGCGTTGAATCTAGCATTGATCCGCGGAAATCCGCGGATTTACGGCGTTTCGGGCCGCTTTGCCCGGCTAATTGACTGCCTTTGCGCTGTGCGCGAACCGATGTGGGGTCCCGGGCCCCCCGATCAGGGTGGAGGGCCGAGCGGCACGCCCCGGGTACGCGACAGGGGATGCCCGACCGAAGTCGGACATCCCCTGAGGTGTGCCTGGATCGCTTACGCGATCAGGAGCTGGTTACCAGCTGGACTTGGTGATGCCGGGCAGCTCGCCGCGGTGCGCCATGTCGCGGAAACGTACGCGCGAGATGCCGAACTTGGAGAGGTGGCCACGGGGACGACCGTCAACCGCGTCGCGGTTGCGCAGGCGAACCGGCGAGGCGTTGCGGGGCAGCTTCTGGAGGCCCTTGCGAGCCTCTTCGCGGGACTCGTCGGTGCCGGCCGGGTCGACAAGAGCCTTCTTCAGCTCGAGGCGCTTCGCGGCGTAACGCTCAACGATGACCTTGCGCTGGTTGTTCTTGGCAATCATGCTCTTCTTCGCCATTTTTAGCGCTCCTCACGGAAGTCAACGTGCTTGCGCACTACGGGGTCGTACTTCTTCAGCACGAGTCGGTCGGGGTTGTTGCGACGGTTCTTCTTGGTCACGTAGGTGTAACCGGTTCCTGCCGTCGAACGCAGCTTGATGATCGGACGTACGTCCTGAGCTTTAGCCATTAGATTTTCTCCCCACGTGCGAGCAGGTCCTTGACAACCGACTCGATGCCGCGAGCATCAATAACCTTGATGCCCTTTGCCGAGAGGGTCAGCGTGACGTTGCGGCGAAGCGACGGCACGAAGTACTTCTTGGTCTGCACGTTCGGGTCGAAGCGACGCTTGGTGCGCCGGTGCGAGTGCGAAATGTTGTGTCCAAAGCCGGGAACGGCTCCGGTCACCTGGCAGGTTGCTGCCATGGTTTTCCTCCAATACCGAAGGGCGAATGCCCTTCCCAAGATCTCTTGTCGGCCAGTTCGCGTTGGATTCCACCCGGAAACGGCCGGCCGAAAGGTGAATTCCGGCGGCTGATTCGATGGGAGGAAAAGACACGAACAAGCAATGCACGCACAGATATGCGCAGCAGCTACCCAGCCTACGGGTTCGGGCGCACCGACGCAAGCGCGGTGCAGGCCGCGCAGAGGCCGAAGACGTCCACGACGTGCGCGGCCTCGGTGAAGCCGTGTTCGGCGGCCACGGCGGTGGCCCAGTTCTCGATGGCGTCCACCTCGATCTCGACCGTGAGCCCGCAGTTACGGCAGATCAGGTGGTGGTGGTGCTCGGTGGTCGTGCAGGCCCGGTAGAGGCTCTCGCCATCGGGTGACTGCAGGGAGTCGGCGTCGCCCTCCACGGCGAGGTCGGCCAGCGCACGGTAGACCGTGGCGAGGCCGATGGGAGATCCGGTGGCGTGCAGGGCGGCGTGCAGGCCCTGGGCGCTGACGAAGCCCTCGGCCCGGCCGAGCTCGGTGCGCACGGCCTCTCGCTGCCAGGTGTTTCGCTTCATGAGTCCAACCGTAGCCCGGCCCGGGCCGGCTCGTGAACCCCGCGGCGCTGCGCGGCCAGTGCGCGGGCTCCCAGGGCGAGGAGGAAGCAGGCGGCCGCGGTGAGTGCGATGGCCGGGCCGGCGGCCACGTCCAGGGCCCGGGAGAGGAGTACGCCGACGACGCCTGAGCCGGCGCCGATGACCGGGGCCAGCACCGCGATGTGCGCGGCGCTGTGCACCAGCAGACGGGCGGCGGCGGCGGGGGCGGCGATCAGCGCGATCGCCAGGATGGCGCCGACGGCGGGCATGACGGAGACCACGGTGGCCGCGATGAGCACCAGAGTGAGCGCCTCGATGGTCCATTCCCGGTAGCCGGCCGCCCGGTACCCGGTGCGGTCGAAGGTGGAGAAGAGGATTTCCTTGCCCAGGAACACCGCCGCGAGCACGGCCACGGCCAGCACTGCTCCGGCGAGGATCACGTCCCCGTCGGTGACGGTGAGGATCGAGCCCACCAGGTAGGACTCCACGTGCACGGGCAGCGAGGGGTTGAGCGCCTGCAGCAGCACGCCGAGCGCGAAACCTGCCGTGAGCATGATCCCGGAGGCCACCTGGCTGCCCTGGCGACGCACCCGGCCCAGCGCGGTCATGATGCCCACGATGAGGGCGCTGGCCACCGCGGCACCGAGGGGGATGCTGATGCCCAGCATCGCCGCCGCCACCGCTCCGGGGAAGGTGGCGTGGGTGAGCGCCTGGGCGAAGAACGTGCGCCGGCGCAGCACCACGAGGGTGCCGACGAGGCCGCTGAGCGCGCCGATGAGCACGGCGGCGAGGAGGGCCTTCTCGAAGTAGCCCATCAGGCACGCACCGCCTGGGGCGCCGGGTCGGCGGCGGGGGCATCCTCGGCGTCGTCGGCGTCGGCGGGGCGGCGCATCCGGTCGGCCAGGACCCGCACCAGCAGCACCAGCAGGTAGCCGGCCACGAGGACGAGCACGACCGTGGCGCCGCTGGGCAGGTCGATGCCGGCGGTGACCGACGCTTCGAAGCCGAGCGCAAGGCCCACCCAGGCGCACAGCGCGGCGAAGCCCGCCGCGAGCGGGAAGAGCAGCCAGAGCCGCGCGGTGATCAGCCGGGCCACGGCGCCGGGCACGATGAGCACGGCGAGCACCAGGAGATTGCCGACGGCGCTGGAGGCGGCCACGACGACCAACGCGATGGCGACGTTGAGCAGCAGGTCCAGCAGCAGCGGCCGGTAGCCGGCCGCGGCCACGGCGGTGGGGTCGAAGGCGCGGTAGACCTGCTGCTTGAGGGTGAGGCCCACCAGGAGCAGGGCGAGCGCGCAGATCACCAGGGTCTGCGTGACCTCGGTGGGGGTGACCGTGAGCAGCCGGCCGAAGAGCAGTTGTTCCAGCTGACCGGCATAGTTGGTCTGCCGCGAGACCACGAGGATGCCGATGCTGAACATCGCCGTGAACACGATCGCGATGGCGGCGCCACCGGAGACCGCGCGCCGGGTGATCAGGGTGAGCACCACGGCCGCGAGGACCGCGGCGATCATGGCCCCGAGGAACAGGCCGTCGCGGCCGCCCCAGACGAAGCCGATGGCGATGCCGGGAAAGATCGAGTGGGTGAGCCCGTCGCTGATGAACTCGAGGCTGCGCAGGTTGACCAGCACCCCCACGATGCCGGCGACGAGGCTGAGCGCGAGCAGCACCACAAGTGCCCGCGCCATGAAGGGGAGTGAGAACGCGGTGAAGAGCGGGCCAAGCAGGTCGATCATTCAGTGGCCCTCGTGGCCGGGGATGACCAGGGTGTGCTGGTCCATCTCGACGCCCACCTCGTGGAAGGTGCGCTGCACGTTCTCCAGGGTGAGCACGCTCTCGCGCGGTCCGAACGCCACCTGGGTTCCGTTGAGCAGCAGCACGCGTTCGCAGACAGCGCGGGCCAGTTCGAGGTCGTGGGTGGAGACCAGCACGCCAACGCCGTCGGCCTTGAGCCTCTCGACGGTGCCCACGAGGGCGTCGCGGTTGGACTGGTCGAGCCCGTTGAACGGCTCGTCGAGCAGCAGCAGACGGGGGCCGGCGGCCACGGCGCGGGCGAGCAGCCCCCGCTGCTGCTGACCGCCGGAGAGTTCCCCGAACCGGGTCTTGGCGCGATGAGCGAGCCCCACCGTCTCCAGTGCGGCAGCCACGGCTGCGCGGTCTTTCTTCCCCGGCAGCCGCAGCCAGCCGAGTTGGCGGTAGCGGCCCATCATGACGACCTGCTCGAGCGTCACCGGGAATTCCGGGTCGAGTTCGTCGGTCTGCGGCACGTAGCCGATGCTGCCGGCCGGCGCGGTGTCCTGGCCGAGCACCTCGACGGTGCCGCTGGTGCGGTGGATCAGGCCCAGGATGCCCTTGAGCAGCGTGGACTTGCCCGACCCGTTCGGGCCGATCAGGGCGATGGCCTCACCGGCATGGAGGTCGAAGTCCATGCCGGTGAGGGCGGGAGTATGCGCGTAGGCGAACGAAGCCCCGGAGACTCGGAGGGCGAGCGGAGCGGGCATCCGCTGCTGAGAAGGGTTCTCGTTCACTCGTCAACTATTGCAGGTCGGCGGGCACGGCGCTGGGCGTCACACCCCAAGATTCGAGGATCAAGCGCACATTGTGCAGCTGGGAGGTGATGTAGGTGGCGCCGTCGCTGTCCGCCGGGCCGAGGGAGTCGCCGTACAGGGCGTCCTCGCCGGAGTACACCGTGACGCCGGCCTCGCTCGCGATGGTGTCGGCGGCCTTGGGGTTGATGGAGGCCTCGGAGAAGACGGCCTTGACCCCGGTGGCCTTGATCGCGGCGACAAGAGTGTCGATCTCGGCGGCGCTCGGTTCGGCGTTGTCGTCGAAGCTCGGGATGACACTGCCGACGTAGGTGATGCCGTAGGCGGCCGTGAAGTAGCCGAACGCGTCGTGGTTGCTCACGAGCAGGCGCTCGGCGGCGGGCACGGCGTCGATGTTCTCCCGGATCCAGCCGTCGAGCTCGGCGAGCTGCCCGGTGTAGGCGGCCTTGTTGGTTTCGAACGCGGCGGCGTGGGTGCTGCTCGCGGCGGCGAGACCGTCGGCGATGGTGCCGGCCATGGCCTCGGCGTTGCTGACGTCGGTCCAGATGTGCGGGTTGCCGCCGGCGTGGTCGTGCTCGGCGTCATCCGTGTGGGTCTCAGTGGCGTCTTCGTCCTCGTGGCCGGCCTCGCCGTCCAGGATGGTGATGCCCTCGTCGGAATCGATGGTGACGCCGTCGAAGCCGGAGGCGGCGATCGCGTCGTCGAGCCATTCCTCCAGGCCGACCCCGTTGATCACGAGCACGTCGGCCTCGCCGAGCGCGGTGAGGTCGGCGACCGACGGGTCGTAGCTGTGGGCGCTCTGGTTGGGCTGGATCAGCTGGGTGACGGTCACGCCCGCGGTGTCCCCGACGATGTTGCGGGTGAGGTCGGCGATCTGGGTGGTCGTGGCGACGACCTTGAGGTCGCCGTCCGTCCCGGCGGAAGCTGCGGGGGTCGAGGTGGAGCAGCCGGCCAGCACGAGGACGGCCGAGACGGCCAGGGCGGGGAGCAGGAGTTTGGGGGTCTTCACTTGGGAAACGGTACGCCTAATGATAATGATTGTCAAAACCATTAGGGCAGGTCAGAGATGCCGCAGATACCGCTCCGGCGCGTCGAGGAAGCTGGCCCAGTTGGTGACCAGATCGAGGTCCCGCCAGGCCGTCTCGCGCAGGCCCCAGTCGCCCACCTCGAGAATCCGGGCGCCGGGCAAGGCTGCCAGCAGCGGAGAGTGGGTCGACATGATCACCTGCGAGCCGCCCGCCGCGAGCAGGTCCTTGAGGTGCCCGAGCAGGGCGAGGCAGCCCGAGAAGGAGAGGGCGGACTCGGGTTCGTCGAGCACCCAGAGCCCGCGACCACGGAACCTGTCGATGGCCAGCTCGAGGAACGATTCTCCGTGCGAGATCTCATGGAAGCGCGGTTCCGGCCGGCTGCCCGGATTCTGCTCGAGATAGGTGAAGAAGCCGTGCATCGTCTCGGCGCGCAGGAAGTAGCCGTGCCGGGTGGCGCCGCCGGTGCGCACCAGGCGCAGGTGGTCGTGCAGGGCTGACTCGCTCGGCCGGGTGGAGTTGCGGGCCCCGGTCGAGCCACCCTCCGGTGAGAGCCCCCAGGCCAGGGCGATGGCCTCCACCAGGGTGGACTTGCCGGCGCCGTTCTCGCCCACGAAGACCGTGGCCGCGCCCAGGTCGAGGCCATCCGTCAGCAGCTGGGTCACGGGCGGCAGTGTGGCGGGCCACACGTCCCGGTCCAGCGGATGCTGCGGATCCTCCTCGACCCGGCGCAGGGGGGGTGTCTCGAAGGCCATGCCCCATCCTCCCGCGCCGGGTGGTGATCCGCGCCGTGATCTGTCCGATCGGGTCGTTCCCGAGACGCGCCGTATATCCCCCTCAGCCTTCCCGAAGGGGCAGTTTGCGGCAGCTCGGCGCACAGTGCCTCGGCGACTAGCGGCAAACATCCCTCTCAACTCTCGGCAGAGGGGTGCTTGCGGCGACTCGCGGTGGCTACGCGCGGGCTCTACTCTGTTGCAATGAGAGTACGGGCCGGGAAGGCCGGCGCCACGTGGGCCGGGTGCCTGCCCACGCCCGCCGGCTCGGGTCGCGCCCGCAAGGCCAAGCAAATGGCGCAAGCCGCTCCGGCGGCGGTGCTGCGACCGTGGCGCATCGATGACGCCGTCGACCTGCAACGGGCCTTCGTCGTCAGCGGCGACCTCGCCGCGCAGCTCGGTGCCGTGGAGTTGTCCACCCTGGCCCGTTGCCAGAGCTTCATCGCCGACAACCTCGCCACCGGCACGGTGTCCCGGCAGAATTTCGCCATCACCCTCGACGGCATCGCGGTGGGCAATGTCGGGGTGGGCAGCATGGAGCATCGGCACGGAACCGGCTGGGTCTACTACTGGGTCTCCGCCGAGGCGCGGGGGCGGGGCCTGGCGACCCTCGCGCTGGTGTCCATCTCCGACTGGGCCTTCACCGAGCAGGGGCTGCACCGGCTCGAGCTGGGCCACCGCACCAACAACCCGGCGTCCTGCCGGGTTGCGACCAAGGCCGGGTTCGCTACCGAGGGCATCGAGCGGCAGAAGCTGAAATACGGCACCGAACGCTTCGACGTCGAAACCCACGCCAGGCTCCGCACGGATGCGCCCCCACAGCTGCGCCCGCTGCCCACATACACGACCTAGGACGGGTCCATGCCGCTCGACTCCCGCGCCGCCCCGGCACGCCGGCCGCACAACCTGGCGGACTGACCGATGGCGCGGCGCATGGCACCTCCAGCCGACATCGTCGACCGGCTGCGGGCCGCCGGCTGCGTCTTCGCCGAGGAGGAGGCCGGGCTCCTCGCGGCGGCGGCCGGCACGCCCGCCGAACTGGACGAGCTGGTGGCGAGACGGGTGTCGGGCCTGCCTCTCGAACAGGTGCTCGGCTGGGCGGAGTTCTACGGGCTCCGCATCATCCTGCGCCCCGGGGTGTTCGTGCCGCGGCGCCGCACGGGCCTGCTCGTGCGGGAAGCGGCCCGGCTCGCGCGCCCACACAGCCTGGTGCTCGACGTCTGCTGCGGATCCGGCGCGGTCGGCACCGCCCTGCTCGCCGGAGATGCGTCGCTGCGGCTGTTCGCGACCGACATCGACCCGGCCGCTGCCGTGTGCGCCCGCCTGAACGTGAGCCCACTGGGTGGTGAGGTGCTCACCGGCGACCTGTTCGGCCCGCTCCCGGCCGAGCTGCGCGGCCAGGTCGACCTCGTCGTGGCCAACGCGCCCTATGTGCCCACCGAGGCGATCGAGCGGATGCCGCCGGAGGCCCGGCTGCACGAGGCCCGGGTGGCCCTGGACGGCGGGGCCGACGGCCTCGAGGTGCAGGGCCGGATCGCCGCCGCCGCACCCGAGTGGCTGGCACCCGGCGGGCATCTGCTCGTGGAGACCAGTGCCGCCCAGGCGCCGCACACCGCGGCGCTCTTCAGCCGGCACGGCTTGCTGCCCCGGATCCGGCGGTCAGCCGCGCTGGACGCCACCGTCGTGATCGGGGCGGCGCCCGCCTAGCCGACGGGGCTCCCGAGGCCTGCTCAGGGTGCCGGCGTCAGGCCCGCCACGATACCCTGCACCAAGGCCAGGACCGTGGCCTCATCGACCGGGTCGTAGAGCAGTTGGCCGGCCAACCCAGCGGCGAACGCGAGCACCGCCCGGGCCAGGCTCTCGCCATCCACGCCCGGGTGCAGCTCGCCCTCGTGCCGGGCCCGGCCGGCCAGCCGCGCGAGGTTGCCGCGCAGCTCGGCGTCCCAGCCGGCCAGAGAAACCGCGAGCTCTGGGTCGAACGGCGCCCGGTCCGACACCGCCACACCGACCAGACAGGCACTGCGGCGCGCGTCGTCGAGCGGCAGGGTGGCCATCACGAGCTCCACCAGCCAGGAGCGCAGGGTAGGCCGACCGGGGTCGACACTGAGGCGCACGGCGATGGATGACTGCGCGTAGGCCAATGTGGCGCGGACGAGCGCGTCCTTGGTGGGAAAGGTCTTCTGCACCGCGCCGAGCGACCAGCCCGACTCCGCCGCGACCGAGCGGAAGGTCACGGCCGGCAGGCCCCCGACGGTCACCAGGCGCAGAGCCGCGGCCGCGAGTTCATCCGTGCGGTCCATGCTGCCCTCCCTTTGTGGGTGTTCGTGGTGCTCGACAAACCTAGAATACAGTCGTATTCTCTGAATACAAGCGTATTCACGTTGCGCATCCTTCATAGCGGATGCCGAACACCAGGAGGACCCCGTGCCCAGCCGCCCGATCACCAGCCCACATCCGGTCGCGACGGTGGTCGTGACCACCGCCATGCTCATCCTGCTGCTCGGGCTGGGCGGCACGGTGATCTACCTGACCGGACTGCCGCTGGATTCGCCGGTGGCGCTGGTGTTCGCTCCGATCGCTGTGGGCCTGGTGATCTGGGCGAGCGTGACCCGGCGGTGGGGGACACTCGGCTTCGGACGGCCCCGGGTGCGCGGCAACCGGGCGGCGTGGCGGCTGGTGCTGCTTCCGCTGCTCGCGGTGTTCCTGCTGGTTCTGGCGTCCACCGGCGGCGCGGCCGAACAGAGCGCAGGGGCCTGGCTGGGGCTGATCGGCTTCGTGGCTCTGGTGGGTTTCGTGGAAGAGACGCTATTCCGCTCGGTGTTCCTCCGGCTGCTCGCCCCCACAGGCCCCCGCACGGCCGTGCTCGTCTCGACCGCCGCGTTCGCCCTGGCACACGCCGTGAACCTGCTTGGCGGCCAGGACCTGCTCAGCACCCTCGGCCAGATCGGCTTCGCCGCCGCGTACGGGCTCTTCGCGGCCTGCGCGTTCCTGCGCACCGGCAGCATCTGGGCCTTGGTGGTCTTCCACGCGCTGTTCGACCTGGTGCAACTCAGCAGTGTGAGGCAGACCGCATCCCTGATGGATGCCGTGATCACGGTCATCCTGTTGGCCGGCGCCGTCTGGTTGTGGGTGGGCATCCGCCAGAGCGGTGCAACGCAGAGTCCCGCAACGGATACCGGGACTGCCGACCGGAGCGCCGCACTCGGAGCCCTGCCGCCGGTTCGGTGACGCTCGCCGGTCGCTGAGCGAGCGGGAGTACGCCACCCGCGACGGTCTCCGCGCGTCACTGCACCTCGTATGGCCCAATGCACCAGCTATAGCTGGTGCATTGGGCCATACGAGGTGCAGTGAGCGTTGCGGCGCGGCAGGAGCACGACGCGCGAGGCGCCTGCCGCCCGACGGACGAACCCGGCGGCTACTCGAGGAGCAGCGCCGGCTCCTCGATGATGCTCGCCACGTCGGCGAGGAACCGGCTGGCCACATCGCCGTCGACGACGCGGTGGTCGAAGCTCGCGCCGATGGTGGTCACGAAGCGCGGCCGTACCTCACCGTCGACCACCCAGGGCTTCTGCTTGATGGTGCCCAGCGCCACGATGCCGGCCTCGCCGGCGTTGAGGATCGGGGTGCCGGTGTCCATGCCGAAGACACCGATGTTGGTGATCGTGATGGTTCCGTTCGACATCTCGGCGGGGCTGGTCTTGCCGTCGCGGGCCGTGATGGTGAGCTTTTCGAGGGCGCCGGCCAGCTCGAGCAGGCTCATGTCCTGGGCTTCCTTGATGTTCGGCACGATCAGGCCGCGCGGCGTGGCCGCGGCGATGCCGAGGTTCACGTAGTGCTTGATCACGATCTCCTCGTCGGTGAAGACCGAGTTGACCGTGGGGTTGCGCCGCACGGCCCAGATCATGGCCTTGGCCATGATGAGCAGCGGCGACACCTTGACGCCGGCGAAGTCGGTGGAGACCTTGAGCCGCTTGACGAACTCCATGGTGCGGGTGGCGTCGACGTCGACGAACAGGCTCACGTGCGGCGCGGTGAAGGCGCTCTTCACCATGGTCTGGGCGATGACCTTGCGCACGCCCTTGACCGGGATGTGCTCCTCGCGGTCGGTGGGCCACTCCGGGGTCTGGATGTTGCGGAACACGCTGGCCTGGGTGGCCTCGCGCAGCACGTCCTCCCGGGTGACGTCGCCGAACCGGCCGGTCGGCTCCACCTGGGTGAGGTCCACGCCGAGGTCCTTGGCCAGCTTGCGGATCGGCGGCTTGGTGATGACCGGGCCGGCCGAGCGCGGCGAGGCGGCGGGCTTTGCGAGTGCGGCGGGCGGCACGGCGGCACGCGTGGGCGGGGCCGGCGGTGCCGTGCGAGCCGGGCCGGTCGACGCGGTGTTCGTGCGCGGGCCGGACGCAGCGGGGCCGCCCTGCGGGGGCGCGGTGGGGGCAGAGGCGAGGGCCTCGTGCGCGGCGGCGGGCACCACGTGCCGGCGGCGGCGGGTGGGCATCGACGCCGCGGCGCCACGGCCGACCAGCACCTGTGGGGACTCCTCGGCGGGTTCCTGCGAGATGGTGCCGCCGGCATCCTGCGCGGCCGCGGCGAGTTCGTCGTCGGCCGAGGCGGCATCCGGTGCGGCGGGCGCGTCGCTCGGGGCGTCATCCGTGGCGCCGGCCTCGGAAAGGATGGTGATGATGACCGTGCCCACATCGACCGTGGTGCCGGACTCGACGAGGATCTCACCGACCACGCCGACGTACGGCGAGGGCAGTTCTACGAGGGACTTGGCCGTTTCGATCTCGACGAGCACCTGGTTGATGGCGATGGTGTCGCCTGGGGCGACCTTCCACTCGACGATCTCGGCCTCGGTCAGGCCCTCGCCCACATCGGGGAGGGTGAATCGGGAGACGCTCATGGGGTGCCTTTCGGGCAGGGGGACGGTTAGTAGGCGAGCGAGCGGTCGACGGCTTCGAGCACCCGGTCGGGGCTGGGCAGGAAGTGCGTCTCCACCGCGGCAGGCGGGAACGGGGTGTCGAAGCCGGACACCCGCAACACCGGCGCCTCGAGCGAGTAGAACGCCCGCTCGGTGACGGTGGCGGCGATCTCGGAGCCGACGCTGACGAAGCCGGCGGCCTCCTGTGCCACGACGAGGTGGCCGGTCTTATGCACCGACTCGAGAATCGGCGCGTAGTCGATCGGTGAGATCGAGCGCAGGTCGATGACCTCGAGGTGGATGCCCTCGGCGGCGGCCAGGTCGGCGGCCTGCAGCAGCACGCTCACCATGGCGCCGTGACCGACAACCGTGACGCTCGTTCCGGTGCGCACCACCTTGGCGGCGTGCAGCGGGGTGCCGGCGCCGGTGAAGTCCACCTCGCTCTTGGGCCAGTAGCGGCTCTTGGGTTCGAAGAAGATCACCGGGTCGTTCGAGGCGATCGCTTCGCGCATCATCCAGTACGCGTCGTGCGAGTTGGACGGGCTCACCACGCGCAGACCCGGGGTGTGCGCGAAGTACGCCTCCGGGCTCTCCTGGTGGTGTTCGATCGAGCCGATGTGGCCGCCGTAGGGGATCCGCACGACGACGGGCATGGTGACGCCGCCCTCGTGGCGGTTGCGCATCCGGGCCAGCTGGCTGGTGATCTGGTCGAAGCCGGGGAAGACGAAGCCGTCGAACTGGATCTCGCAGACCGGCCGGTAGCCGCGCATGGCCAGGCCGATGGCGGTGCCGATGATGCCGGACTCGGCCAGCGGGGTGTCGAGCACCCGCTTCTCGCCGAATTCGGCGTGCAGCCCCTCGGTGACCCGGAAGACGCCGCCGAGCGGGCCGATGTCCTCGCCCATCATGAGCACCTTGGGGTCGTCGAGCATCGCCTGGCGCAGGCCCTGGTTGAGGGCCTTGGCCATCGGCAGGTTCGCGCTCGTGGGCGCGGCCGTGGTCACAGTGTCCTGCGTGGTCATCAGGACTCACTCCCGTCGAACGAGGTTTCGTAGGCGTCGAGCCAGGCTTTCTGCTCGACCACCAGCGGATGCGGTTCGGCGTAGACGTTGTCGAAGATCACCGAGCGGTCGGGGGCGGTGATCTCGAGGGCGCGACGACGCACATCCGCGGCGTAATCCGCGGCTTCTTCGTCGACGGAGTCGAGGAACTCCTGCTCGACGCCGAGGCCCTGCAGGTAGCTGCGGAAGCGCACGATCGGGTCGCGGGCGACCCAGTAGGCGAGCTCTTCCGGGTCGCGGTACTTGGTAGGGTCGTCGGCCGTGGTGTGCGCGCCGACGCGGTAGGTGAGCGCCTCGATGAGCGACGGGCCGTGGCCGGCGCGGGCGTCGTCCATGGCCTTGGCGGTGACGGCGTAGCTGGCCAGCACGTCGTTGCCGTCGACCTGCACGCCGGGCATGCCGAAGCCGCCGGCCCGCAGGTAGAGCGGGGAACGGGACTGGCGGGAGACCGGCACCGAGATGGCCCAGTGGTTGTTCTGCATGAAGAACACCTGCGGGGTCTGGTAGCTGGCCGCGAAGACCAGGGCCTCGTTGGCGTCACCCTGCGAGGAGGCGCCGTCGCCGTAGTAGACGATCACGGCCTGGTCGGTCTCGGGGTTGCCGGTGGCGGTGGCGCCGTCGAGCTGCATGCCCATGGCGTAGCCGGTGGCGTGCAGGGTCTGCGAGGCGAGCACGAGCGTGTAGAGGTGGAAGTTGCCGTGCTCCTCCGGGGTCCAGCCGCCCAGGGTCACGCCGCGCAGCATCCGCAGGATGTCGACCATGTCGAGACCGCGGATCATGCCCACGACGTGCTCGCGGTAAGAGGGAAACACGTGGTCCTGCGCGCGCGTGGCGTAGGCGGAGCCGACCTGGGCGGCCTCCTGGCCGTGACTGGGCACCCACAGGGCGAGCTGGCCCTGACGTTGCAGGTTGGCCGCTTCGGTGTCGAACTTCCGCACGACGACCATGTCGCGGTAGAAGGTGCGGTAGTCGGCCTCGGTCAGCCGCTCGAAGTAGGGCAGGAATTCCGCCGCGGAATCGGACGGGGAGAACGTCCCGTCGGCGGAGAGGAGCTGCACGGTGGGAGACGCAGCGGTGAGCACGGGTGCGTCGTTCGAGGTCACTGGCACCGTACTAACCTAGCCGCCGGGCCGGATGCCCCGTTGGTAGATCCTGCACAATCTCAGCGCTGATCCGTAGGAGTGTGGCCACAGATTCCTCCTCGCCAATCGAGACCCGGATGCCCTCCGGGTGGAAGGGCCGGACGACGAGCCCGGCATCGGTGAAACGTTCGGTGGCCGCCGCGGTGGCCTCGCCCAGGGGCAGCCAGACGAAGTTCGCCTGCGACGACGGGCTGTGCAGACCGGCACCGGCCAGGGCCTGCTGGATGCCGTCGCGACGCGCGGCGATGACGGCCACGCGGGCCAGCAGTTCGGCTTCGGCGTCGAGCGAGGCCAGCGCCGCCGCGGAGGCCTGGCCGGTGACGGAGAGCGGGATGGCGGTGGCGCGGGCCGCGTCGAGGATGCCGACCGGGCCGATGCCGTAGCCGACCCGGAGTCCGGCGAGGCCGTAGGCCTTGGAGAAGGTGCGCAGCACCACGAGGTTGGGGTAGCGGCCCAGCAGTGTGGTGCCGTCGACGGCGGCCGGGTCGGTGACGAATTCGGCGTATGCCTCATCGAGAATGACCAGTAGGTCGGTGGGCACCTGGTCCATGAAGGCCGCGAACTCGTCGGCAGTGACGACCACGCCGGTGGGATTGTTCGGGCTACAGACGAGCACGACGCGGGTGCGCGGGGTGATCATGGCGGCCATCGCGGGCAGGTCGTGGCCGTGGTCGGCGCGGTTCGGCACCGTCACGCTGGTGGCTCCGGACACCGTGACAAGGCTGGGGTAGGCCTCGAAGGAGCGCCAGGAGTAGAGCACCTCGTCGCCGGGGCCGGCGGCGGCGGTGATCAGCTGGGCCAGCAGGGCCACCGAGCCGGCGCCGATGTGCAC
The DNA here is from genome assembly GCF_001679725.1 of Cryobacterium arcticum. NCBI lineage: Bacteria > Bacillati > Actinomycetota > Actinomycetes > Micrococcales > Microbacteriaceae > Cryobacterium > Cryobacterium arcticum. Next base: position 4,136,208 of record NZ_CP016282.1, read on the forward strand.
CTCGTCGGAGGCCACGCCGTAGCGGGCGGCCAGCCGCTCGCGCAGGGCGAGGGCGGAGGCATCCGGGTACCGGTTGAAGGCCGAGACGGCGTTCACGGCATCGACGACTCCGGGCAGCGGGTCGAACGGGTTCTCATTGCTCGACAGTTTGAAGGCAGATGCGTTAGCCGCCTTGCCCTGCCGGTACGCCGGCAGCGCAACGATCTCGGGGCGCAGGCGGACTGATGGCTGGTCAGAAGGGCTCACTCCGCGAGTCTACGCCGCGACATATTCGCACTGCCGCATGCTCTGCACCGCCGGCTTGGCCCGGATCGTCCCGGTCTGCTGCGAAACCCGGTGCTTCGACTGTCATAGTGGAGGCATGGGACGTTTCCTGCTCAAGCTCATCGTCAACGCCGTCGCCCTCTGGGTGACCACGCTCATCGTCGCGGGGGTGCGGGTCGATCCATACGCGCCGGACACCACGGCCGTGGTGCTGACCTACCTGCTCATCTCCCTGATCTTCGGATTCGTCAACGGCTTCATCGGCGGGTTCGTGCGGATCGTCGCCTTCCCGCTCTACGTGCTCACGCTCGGACTGCTCTCGTTCATCGTGAACGGCCTGCTCCTGATGCTGGTGGCCTGGTTCTCGGGCCTGCTCGGCTTCGGCCTTGTTGTCGACTCGTTCTGGTGGGGCGTGCTCGGCGCGTTCGTGCTGGGCATCTTCAGCTGGCTGTTCAGCGTGCTCGTGCGGCCGCTGAACAACTCGAGCTCCTAACCGGAAGCGCCTCGGGCGGTCAGCCGACCCGTTCGGCGTGCCAGACGGTCTGCTCGCCCCGCTCGGTGCCCACCAGGCCGGCGAGGGTCTTCCGGAACGCCAGCAGCCGGGGTTCCTCCGACTCGTCGACGAGCCGGGCGGTGTCCTGGTAGGCGGTCATCTGGTGCGCGGGCAGGGTCTCGTCCGCTGGCACCGGCTGGTCCGCGAAGAGTTCCCGGCGCACGTACAGCCGCCCGTCGTCGGCGGCCGGAGCGCCGCCGGTGGCGGGAATGATGTCGTCGGAATGCTCGATCGCGATGGCCGGCAGGCCCTCGGGCAGGGCGGCCGGCACCGCCGGCGCCCCGAACGTGACCAGGCCCACCACGTTCGCGTCGCCGCGCGCCGCGAGCTCCACCGCGAGGAGGCCGCCCTGCGAGTGCGCAACGGGCAACACCGGATCCTCCGTCGCCACCCCGGCAGCCTGCATCGCCCGAAGCACCGCCGCGTAGGAACCGGACTCCTGGCCGGCCACCGCGGTGACGTTGGAGGTCATGTCCCACGGCTCGGTGGAGCCGGTCGGGCTCCACTCCAGGGTGCCACCGAGGTAGACCACCCACGACGGATGCGCCGCATCGCCGTACCGCTCCACCCTCACCTGGCCGCCGTCGTCCCTGGTGGGGATGCGGTCGGCGAGGTCTGCGAACCCCGTGGGCGGCTCCGGCGCGGCCAGCAGGGAACGAGGAACCGTGACCGACACGGGCACGGAGCCTCGCTGCGGCACCCCGAGCAACCCCGCCGTCCCTCCCGCCGCGGGTCCCCGCCTCGGCACGGACAGCGGACCCGCCGTTGGACCCGTCGGGGGAACCGCTCCCGTGGTCATACCGGCGGCAATACCAGCGGGCGTACCGGCCGTGGTGGCCGCACCGGCCGACGCACCCACCGGGGACACCCGCACCGGCGTCTCGCGCAGCATCCCGGCCGCCCGGCCCGCCCCGAGCAGCCCCAGGGCCGAGGACCCCGCGCCGAGCAGCCCGGCCCCGCCGTCGCCCAACAGCGCGGCCACCGGGAACGGCACCCCTGCCCGGCCCAGCGCCGCATCGTCGGCCGAGGAGGCCAGGGTGCGCACCAGTGCCACGGTGAGCGGGCTGGTGAGCAGCTGCGGGTTCGCGCTCACCCAGTCCGTGAGCGCGGGCGGAACCACCGTGGGTGTGCGGCCGGACAGGGTGCTGGTCAGGAGCGACCCGAGAGCCAGGTACGCCAGCGGCGTGGCGGCCGAGAGGGCGATCAGCGGCCCGAGCGCGCCCAGCGCGTAGCCGAGCCAGGAGCCCGTGACCCGCAGCATCCCCGCCAGGCCACCCTCGAGACGGCCGTAGTCCTCGGCGGTCGCGGACAGCGCGTCGGCGAGGGTGCGGCTGCGCTCGGCGACGTCGTCGATCGCCGCCAGCGCCCCGAAGACGCACGCCCCCAGGTCGTTCGGCCGCCAGCCCGGCGCCGGGCCCACACCGAGCGCCGACACCCGCCCGAGCCGGTCGCGCCAGCCCTCGGCGTCACCCTGCACGAGCCGCAGCGCCGCCATCTCGGCGAAAACCACGTCCGTGGCCACCAGGGTGCTGCCGCCACCGGAGACGGTGAGGCCACCGGGCGGGTCGTCCGGGCCGGTCCGGCCGCCCGTGCCCGTCACAGCGACGCCTTCACCCGGGAGATGGCCTCGTCCACGGCCCACAACGCGTCGTCCAGGGCCCGCCAGGCGCCCTGCAGCGTGCCGGCCAGCTCCGCCAGGCGGTCCTCGAACGCCCGCTGAGCCGGCGATCGCCAGCCGGAAACGGCCGGCCGGGCCGTCAGCCGGCGCCCCGTCACCTCCACGCCGTCACGCACCTGCCGCAACTGCCAGCGCTGTTCCCGCAACCGAGCCAACGCCGCCGCCGCCGGCTCGGCGTCCACGTTCGGCAGGATGCTGCCACCCGCACTATTCATCACACCTCCTCGTCGAGCCCCAGACTGTGCCACCCTGAAGGGCACTGTCGGATCGGGAGCGGGAACCGGGAGAAGTCGCCCGGACGGGCGGGTGTGGAGGAGGGGAATGTGGAACACAATGGACTCATGAATTTCGCCGCGCTCAGTCCAGATGAGGCGACGCCGTTCCGGATCATCTTCGTCTGCACCGGAAACATCTGCCGGTCTCCCATGGCCGAGGTGATGCTACGCGACCTGGTGACCCGGTCCGGCCTCGGACGCCTCATCACGACCAGCTCGGCGGGAACCGGGGACTGGCACGTGGGCGAGCAGGCCGACACCCGCGCCATCGCCGCCATGGCCAAGCGCGGCTACGACGGCAGCCACCACCGGGCCCGGCAGTTCGACGCCGGCTGGTTCGACGACCTCGACCTCGTGGTGGTGCTGGACCGCTCGCAGGAACGCATCCTGCGCAACTGGGCGCCCACCGAACGTGACCGCAACAAGGTGCGCCTGCTGCTCAGCTTCGACCGGGACCAGGCCGCCCTGCGGGATGTGCCCGACCCGTACTATTCCGACGATGCACTGTTTGACTCCGTTTTAGGCATGATTGAGAGAGCAAATATCGCGCTGTTCGCGCAGCTCGCACCCGCAATCAGACAGGGAGTCCGATGAGTCCACTACCCCCGCAGGTCCTCAGTCCACTAGACGGCCGCTACCGCGCCGCCGTCACCGAACTGGGCGAGCACCTGTCAGAGGCCGGACTCAACCGGGCACGGGTCAAGGTCGAGGTGGAATGGCTGATCACCCTCACCGATCGCAGCCTGTTCGGCTCGGTCCCACTCACCGCCGAGCAGAAGAGCGGACTCCGCGCCCTGGTCACCGACTTCGGTCAGGCCGAGATCGATGAGCTCGCCACCCTGGAGGCCGTGACCCGGCACGATGTGAAGGCCGTGGAGTACCTCGTGCGCCGCCGCCTCGTTCCGCTGGGCCTCGAGTCGATCAGCGAGCTCACCCACTTCGCCGCCACCAGCGAAGACATCAACAACCTCGCCTACGCCCTCACGGTCTCCGAGGCCGTGCGCGAGGTGTGGCTGCCCAAGCTGCGCGCGCTCATCGGAGCGCTCCGCGGCCTGGCCACCGACTACCGGGCCGACGCCATGCTCGCCCGCACGCACGGTCAGCCGGCCACGCCCACCACCATGGGCAAGGAGCTGGCGGTCTTCGTCTACCGGCTTGAGCGCATCCAGAAGCAGGTCGAGGCCAACGAGTTCCTCGGCAAGTTCAGCGGTGCCACCGGCACCTTCGCCGCGCACGTCGCCGCCGACCCCGATGTGGACTGGCCCGCGGTGTCGCGCGAGTTCGTCGAGGGTCTCGGCCTGGGCTGGAACCCGCTGACCACGCAGATCGAGTCGCACGACTGGCAGGCCGAGCTGTACGGCAAGGTCTCGCACGCCAACCGGGTGCTGCACAACCTCGCCACCGACATCTGGACCTACATCTCGATCGGCTACTTCCGCCAGGTGCCGCAGGCCGGCGCCACCGGCTCGTCGACCATGCCACACAAGATCAACCCGATCCGGTTCGAGAACGCCGAGGCGAACCTCGAACTCTCCAGCGCCATCCTGGACTCGCTGGCCGCCACCCTGGTGACCTCCCGGTTGCAGCGCGACCTCACCGACTCCACCACCCAGCGCAACATCGGCGTGGGCTTCGGCCACTCGCTTCTCGCCCTGGACAACCTGCTGCGCGGGCTCGGCGAGATCGACCTGGACCGGGACCTGCTCGCGCACGACCTGGACACCAACTGGGAGATCCTCGGCGAGGCGATCCAGACTGTCATCCGTGCCGAGGTCAGCGCCGGACGCTCGTCGATCGCCGACCCGTACGCCCTGCTCAAGGAACTCACCCGTGGCAAGCGCATCAACCGCGCCGACCTGGTGGCGTTCGTGCAGGAGCTCGAGATCGGCGACGCCGCCAAGGAACGCCTGCTCGGGCTCACCCCGGCCGGCTATGTCGGCCTGGCCGACCCGCTGGTCGACTACCTGGGCTGAATCCTCCGGCCGGGCAGTCAGGCCCCGGCGGTGCGGCCGATCAGCCGCCGGCGGGCCCGCCGGCGGCCGATCAGCTTGTTGAGCTCGACGAGCAGGAAGATGATCAGCGCCAGACCGAGCGTGTACGCCCACTCCCGCACGCCGATCGGCGTGGAGCTGAACCACACGTTCATGATCGGCGTGTAGACGAAGACCAGTTGGAGCACGAGCATCGTGCCCACCGAGAGCCATACCATCCGGTTGCCGTGCAACACGGCGGCGGTGAGGCTCGACGCGCGCAGGAATCGCGAGTTGAACAGGAACGCCAACTGGCTGAGGACGAGCATGGTGACGGCCGTGGTTTGCGCCTGGGCCCGCGACGACCCGAGCGAGAGCTCGAAGAAGAACACGCCGATGGTCGCGGCGGTGATCAGCACCGACACCCAGAGCAACCGGCCGAGGTACTCGGAGTCGAGCACCGAACCGCCCGGAGAGCGCGGTGGTCGCAGCATGATGCCGGGCTCGGCCGGCTCGGTGGCCAGCGCCAGCGACAGCGTGACGGCGGTGATCAGGTTCACCCAGAGGATCTGGGTGGGCTGCAGGGGTAGCGCGAAGCCGAACAGCACGGCGAGCAGCACGACCAGGGACTGTGCCGCCGTGGTCGGCAGGATGAAGATGATCGACTTCTGCAGGTTGTCCCGGATACGCCGCCCTTCCTCGACCGCCCGCTGGATCGTCGCGAAATTGTCATCCGCCAGCACAATGTCGGCGGCTTCCTTGGTGGCCTCGGTGCCTTTGATTCCCATCGCGACGCCCACATCGGCGCGCTGCAGCGCCGGCGCATCATTGACCCCGTCGCCGGTCATCGCGACCACCTCGCCGTGGGACTGCAGGGCCTTCACGATGCGCAGCTTGTGCTCGGGGCTGGTGCGGGCAAACACGTCGACGTTGCGCACAACTGCGGCGAGCTGGTCCTGAGAGAGCTTCTGGAGTTGCCCGCCGGTGAGCACCCTGGCGTCGCCGTCGACGATACCCATCTCCCGGGCGATCGCCACCGCCGTGCCCGGGTGGTCGCCGGTGATCATCTTCACCCGGATGCCCGCTGCGTGCATGGTGGCGATCGCCGCGATCGCTTCCGGTCTGGGTGGGTCCACGATCCCGACCACACCGAGGAACAGCATCCCGTCCTCGATATCGCGCAGGTGCAGGGCAGCCAGATCGGCCGGCGCATCCGCAACAGCCGCGCCCAGCACCCGGAGTCCAGCCGAACTGAGTTCGTCGATGCGGCGTTTCCAGAGGTCCTCGTCCAACGGTTCCACCAGGCCGGCGGCATCAAGCTGGTGCGTGCACCGTTCCAGCACCCGGCCGGGCGCTCCCTTGAGCAGGACACGCGCCGGCTGGTCCTCGAGCCGGCTGAGGGTCGCCATGAACTTGTTGGCCGATTCGAACGGGATCACCGCCAATCGGTCGTACCCGCTCGTCTCGAACCCGGCCTTCTGGGCAAGGGTGCGCAGCGCACCCTCCGTGGGCTCGCCCACGACGCGCCAGACGCCGTCGGCCTCGGCGACCCTGGCATCGTTGCAGACAGCCATGACCTCCACCAGCCGCGCCAGATCGTCCTGCCCGGCCGTGGTGACCCCTCGCCCGTCGCACAGCACCGCACCGACCGGGTCATAGCCGATGCCGTGTACGTCGTATCTCGCCGTGCCCGTGATCACGGTGCGAACGGTCATCTCGTTCCGGGTGAGGGTCCCGGTCTTGTCCGTGCACACCGTCGTCACCGAGCCGAGGGTCTCCACGGCGGTGAGCTTGCGCACGATGGCGTTGTGGGTTGCCATCTGGCGCACGCCCAGGGCCAGTGTGATCGTCACCAGAGCGGGCAGCCCCTCGGGGACGGCCGCCACGGCGAAGCCGATGGTCGCGGCGAAGAGGTCGGCGAAATCGCGGTCGTGCACGAAGCGGCCGATCACGAGCATGAGTCCGGACACGGCGAGGATCGCCAGGGAGACCCGGGTGCTGAAGGCATCCAACTGCCGGGTCAGCGGGGTGGCCAGGCTCTCGGCATCGGTCACCAGCGATTGGATGCGTCCGATCTCGGTGGCCGAACCGGTGGCGGTGACCACGCCGGTACCGCTGCCGGCCACGACGATGGTTCCGGAGAACAGCATGCAGGTGCGGTCGCCGATTCCCGCGTCCGCGGCCACCGCTGCCAGGGTCTTACTCGTCGGAACCGACTCGCCGGTCAGGGCCGATTCGTCGACCCGGAGATTGGTGCCCTCGACCAGTCGCAGGTCGGCGGGTACTTTGTCGCCGGGTTTCACCCGCACGATGTCGCCGGGTACGAGCGTGCCGGCATCGGCGTTCACCCAGTTACCACCTCGACGGGTCATAGCGGTCAACGACAGCATCCGCCGGATGCCATCCAGCGCCTTCTCCGCCCGGCCCTCCTGCAGGAATCCGATCACAGCGTTGATCACGGCGACCGCCAGGATCACGGCCGCGTCGACCCACTCCCCGAACACCACCGTGAGCACGGCCGAGCCCAGCAGGACATAAATGAGCACATCGTTGAAATGGCCGAGGAATCGTAAAACGGGGTTCGTCTTAGCGGCAAGCGGCAGGGTGTTCGGGCCGCTCCGGGCCAACCGTTCGGCCGCGTCGGCCACGCCGAGTCCGTGCCGGGTGGTGGACAGCGCTGCGCACACCGCGTCGGCGCTACTGGCGTACGGCGCCGCCATTCTCGGCGACCCCTCCGAGGTGTCAGCGGTCGAGGGCTCGGCGGGACCGGTGGGACGCCCGGTGGTCATGGCTGCCCCCTCCAGGGAAGCCATACCGGGAAGAGAACCACGATGCATCCATTACAGCACCGGTCACGTGGAGGATTGAGGGCTAATGGCCCTTGTGGTCACCGGTACGATTCTGCTCGTCCAGGTCGTCTTTCTCGGCGGGGGTGGGCTTCATGCCGAGCGCGAGCATGGCGATGACCACGAGGGCCACGATGAACGTGATGCCCAGCGCGATCGAGGACAGCACGAGGTTGCGGGTGGCCAGCAGGATCGTCAGTCCCACGAAGAGCGCCATAACGGCGGAGATGCCCACGAGCTCGACGGGCTTGAGGATCTCGGACCTGGTGGGCTTGTGCGGGGTGTTCTGGGTCACTGGGTGTCCGAATCTGTGGAGGAGTGGGCCAGGCCGCGCTGCGCATCCGTGTGCGCCCACGACAGGGAAAGACCCGCGATGACGAGGTAGACGCCGACGATGACCAGGTAGGCGCCGAACAGCCCCACCGAGACGACCGCGTGCGGCGGGAGGAGGAGGAAGGCCAGCGACAGCACGGCGGTGAACACGCCGACGAACAGCCAGTCCCTCGTGACCGGGCCGCGACCGCGTACCCGGATGCCCGAGTAGAGCTCCAGGACTCCCGTGACGGCCGCCCAGACCGTGACGAGGTAGAGGAAGAAGCCCAGCCCGCCGGCGTGCAGGGCCAGCGCCAGGGCGCCCGCGACGACGCCCACGGCGCCCTGCACGACAAAAAGCGTGCGGTCACGGGGGTCGAGTACGGTGCGCCAGCTGAGCAGGGCGGTGACCAGGCCCGTGGCCAGGGCGAAGGCGCCGAAGACGAGCAGGCCGAATCGGGCGGAGTGGTCGGCGTTGAACGTGATCACGGCCGCCGGCACGAACGCCACCACGGCGCGCGCGATGGGTACGGTCCAGTACCGGGTGCCGATGACGGCTGCTGCCGGGGCGTTCGCCACGCGGGGACCTCTTTCGTCGCAGGGAGTCCGTCCAGTCTACGCGGCGCACCTGGGCACGGTCGGTGCCGCCGGTATCCGCGGCCCGGCCAGGCGTTGCGCCCGGACAGTGGGGAGACTACGGTCGGCGAAATAGGGGGTCACCATGGACGATCCAGGCACACCGGCCAACGCGGCACCGGACACCGCCGCGCGCCCGGACCCGGCCGACCACCTCGCGACGCTGACCGAGATGTTCACCCGCGATCCGGATGCCGTTCCCGGCTACCTGAGCAGCCGGTCCGGGCTGCCGGGCCCGCGGGCCAACCTGCCGCTCGCCGACGCCTTCGCCGCAACGGCCCCCGCCGACCTGATCTGGAGCCTGGCCGATTCGGCCGACGAATACCTGGCCTTCTGCGGAACGGAGGGACTCGGCCGGTTGGCCCTCGAGCCCGCCGACCGCCCCGGCGCCCTCGCCGCCCTCCGCCGTGCCGCCGCCGACGAACGCTGGCGGGTGCGGGAGGGTGCGGCCAGGGCCCTGCAGCTGGTCGGTGACGCCGACCCGGAGGTGATGCACGGGGTCGTCGACGAGTGGTCGAACGCGGCGGATGCCTGGCTCGCGCGCGCCGCCCTGGCCGCGATCTGCGAGCCGCGGCTGCTGCAGACCAGCCCGGCCCAGGCGCTGGCGCTGCGCACCTGCGACCGCGCCACCGCCCTGCTGCTCGGCAGCGCGCCGATCGTGACCGACCCGGCCAGGGCCAGGGAGGCGCACCGGGTGCTGCGCCAGGCGCTCGGCTACGGCTGGAGCGTGGCCATCGCGGCCAGCCCCGAAGAGGGCCTCGCCGCGTTCCGCACGCTGTCCGCCAGCGAGAACCCGGACGCCCGCTGGATCGTACGCTCCAACCTCACCAAGGCCCGGCTGCGCACCGTGCTCGCCGAACACAACCTCTGGGGCGCCCTGGGCTGAGCGCCCTCAGCGTGACGTGCCGGGTCAGAGGGCGTTGACGGCGCCGAGCACCTTGGTGAGGGAGTCCTTGGCGTCTCCGAACAGCAGCGTTGTCTTCGGGTCGAAGAGCAGCTCGTTCTCGATGCCCGCGAACCCGGGGCGCATGGACCGCTTGAGGAAGACGATCTGACGCGCGTCCTCCACCTCGAGGATCGGCATCCCGTAGATGGGTGAGCCCGGCGAGGTCTTGGCGGCCGGGTTGACCACGTCGTTGGCGCCCACGACGAGCACCACGTCGGTGTTCTTGAACTCGGGGTTGACCTCGGCCATCTCCTTGAGCGACTCGTAGGGCACATTGGCCTCGGCGAGCAGCACGTTCATGTGCCCGGGCATGCGGCCGGCCACCGGATGGATCGCGAAGGCCACATCCACACCGCGAGCCTCGAGGGTCGTCGCGAGCTCGGCGATGGTGTGCTGGCCCTGCGCCACAGCCAGGCCGTAGCCGGGCACGATCACGACGCGCTGGGCGTAGGCGAGCATCACGGCCACGTCCTCGGCGTTGGAGGAGCGCACCGGCCGGTTGGACTGCACGGTGGATCCGGCGGTGGAGCCGCCGCGGAACGCGCCGAACATGATGCCGCTCACGCCGCGGCCCATGGCGGAGGCCATGGCGCGGGTGAGGATGGTGCCGCTGGCTCCCACGAGGGTGCCGGCGACCACGAGCAGCACGTTGTCCAGCACCACGCCGGAGGCGGCGACCGCGAGGCCGGTGAACGCGTTGAGCAGCGAGATCACGATGGGCACATCGGCACCGCCGACCGGCAGCACCAGCAGCAGCCCGACGGCCAGGCCGATCACGAGCAGCAGCAGCGCCCAGCCGGTGGACCCGGTGGCCACGACGACCCCGCCGATGACCACGGCCGCGACGGCCGCGAGGCTCATGACCCACTTCATGCCGGAGAAGACGACCGGGCGGGTGGTGATGAGTTCCTGCAGCTTGGCCACCGTGATCGCGGAGCCGGCGAACGACACCGCACCCACGAGCATGGTGAAGACCACCGCGACGAGCACCCAGGGGCCGTCGCTGTGGCCCAGTTCGAGCATTGCCACGAGCGCCGCGGCGCCACCGCCGACACCGTTGAACAGCGCCACCAGTTGGGGCATCTGGGTCATCTGCACCCGGCGGGAGATCGGGGCGGCGATCGCGGAGCCCACGGCGATGGCGAGCAGGATGTACGGGATGTTGTCGAGCTTGGCGGAGAGGAAGACCGTGATCACGGCGACCGTGGCCCCGGCGGCACCGATCAGGTTGCCCCGGCGTGCGGTCTTCGGTGAGCTCAGGCCCTTGAGGGCGAGGATGAAGCAGACGGCGGCGGCCAGGTAGAGCAGAGCGGTCCACTCGGCGGACAGGAGGCTCATTTGGTGGTGTCCTTCGTGGTGGCGGCGGGCTTCCGGCCGCGGAACATGCCCAGCATGCGGTCGGTGACGACGAAGCCGCCCACGAGGTTCGCGGTGGCCAGGGCCACGGCGAGGAGCGCGACGGCCAGCAGCCACGGGTCGTCGAGCTGGCCGGCGACGATGATCGCGCCGATCAGGATGATGCCGTGGATGGCGTTGGCGCCGCTCATCAGCGGGGTGTGCAGGGTGCTGGACACCTTGGAGACCACCTCGAAGCCGACGAAGACGGTCAACACGATGACCGTCAGGAGGGTGATCGGATCCATCAGTTCTTTCCTTCCAACGCGGCCGCGGTGGGTGCGTGGCGCACCTCGCCGCCGGAGGTGAGACAGGCGCCGGCGACGACCTCGTCGGCGCAGTCGGGAACGACCTGGCCGTCGGTCGTCATGAGCGCGAGCAGGTTGGCGACGTTCTTGGCGTACAGCCGGGATGCGTCGGACGCCATCGCGCTGGCGGCGTCCCGCATGCCCACCAGGGTGACGACCCCGTCGCCGGCGCTGGTGGGAACCAGCTGGTCCTCGCCGGGCAGCACGCCCTCAACGTTGCCGCCGGTTTCGGCGGCCAGGTCGACCACAACGGAGCCGGCCGGCATGGCGGCGACCATCTCCCGGGTGACCAGGAGCGGGGCCGGCCGGCCGGGGATCGCGGCGGTGGTGATGAGCACATCCGCCTTGGCCACGTAGGGCGCGAGCAGCTCGCGCTGGCGCACGGCCCGGTCCTCGGCGAGTTCGGTGGCGTACCCGCCGGCGCCCTCCACGGCGTCCAGGTCGAGGGAGATGAAGGTGCCGCCCATCGAGGTGACCTCGTCGGCCGAGGCCGGGCGCACGTCGTAGGCGGAGACCCGGGCACCGAGGCGCTTGGCGGTTCCGATGGCCTGCAGCCCGGCCACACCGGCGCCGAGCACGAGCACCCGGGCCGGCGGGATGGTGCCGGCCGCCGTCATGTAGAGCGGGAAGAAGCGTGGGAACCGGATGGTGGCCTCGAGCACCGCGCGGTAGCCGGCGACGAGAGCCTGGGAGGTGAGGGCATCCATCGACTGGGCGCGGGAGATGCGCGGGACCAGCTCGAGGGCGAAGGAGGTGACCTGGGCGGCGGCGAGGGCGGCCACGGTGGGCAACTCGGACGCCGGGGATGCCAGGCCCACGGTGATGGTGCCGGCTGGCAGGGTGGCGGCGAGTTCGGGGCTCAGCGGTCGCACGTGGCAGAGCACGTCGAAGGTGGTGGCGTCGAAGGCGCCAGCGACGTGCGCCCCGGCCTTCTCGTAGGCGGCGTCGGAGTAGCCGGAGGCGGCCCCGGCGCCGGACTCGACGGTGACGTCCACGCCCAGCGCGGTGAGTTGGAGCACCGTTTCCGGTGTTGCTGCGACACGTTTTTCGCCGTCTCGGCGTTCACGCCCAATGCCAACCTTCACGAGCAACCACTCCTTTGACGCATCTGCCACCGGACGAGCGTAAACGGGGTCGTTCGCGCGTCCCAGGGCGATCTCACTTCGTAGCGTACCGTCGTCGATTCCCGGCCCACGGCGATTTTCCGGGCCCTAAGACCCTGCCAATGGACCTGTCCGGTTGGCCAAGGACCACTCGCACGTCCTAGGGTGGAGGGTTGGCCGTGCCGTTTTCGGCGCCCGCCCCTTCTCGAATCGCACGATCTTCCCGCACTGCCGCCGGCGCCCCCGCCCGAGCAGCGCTCGGTCCCGGGACGCCCCGACTCGATTGGTTGCCCGTTATCAGTTCCACCGAACCCGACGCCGCGGCGCGCACTCCCAGCGCGACCCCGCCCCCGTTGATCCCTCCCACTTCAGCCGCTTCGACGAACCGGCGCCGCCGTTTCGGCGTGCATGTGGCCGCCCCGAGAATCTTCTACCCTGCGCTGGCCATCATCGTCGCCGTGGTTCTCATCAGCATCCTCTTCCCGGTCCGCACGGGCGCCGTTCTGGCGCAACTGCAGACCCTGGTCGTGGCGGGCCTCGGCCCGTACTACGTGGTGCTGGTGGCATTCTTCGTCATTTTCGCGGTGTGGATGGGTCTGAGCCGGTTCGGCGACATCAAGCTCGGCCAGGACGACGATGCGCCGGAGTTCGGGCTGATGTCCTGGTTCGCGATGCTCTTCGCCGCCGGAATGGGTATCGGCCTGGTGTTCTGGGGCGCCGCGGAGCCGCTCACGTACTTCCTCGAACCCAAGCCCGGCGTGCACGGCAGCAAGCCGGAACTGGCGGCAGCAGCCATGTCGCAGACGTTCCTGCACTGGGGTTTCCACGCCTGGGCGGTCTACGCCGTTGTCGGCCTCTCGCTTGCCTACGCGATTCACCGCAAGGGCCGGCCGGTGTCGATCCGGTGGGCCCTCGAGCCGTTGCTCGGCGACAAGGTCAAGGGTCGTCTCGGCGACGCGATCGACGTCACCGCGATCGTGGGCACCCTGTTCGGTGTGGCCACCTCGCTCGGGCTCGGTGTGAAGCAGATTGCCGCGGGGCTGCGCCACCTGGGCGTCGTCGACTCGGTCAGCAACACCCTGCTGGTGGTCCTGATCGTGATCATCACCCTGATCGCCATCGCCAGTGTCGTCAGCGGCGTCGGCAAGGGCATCAAGTGGCTCTCCAACATCAACCTCGGCGGGGCGGCGTTGTTCCTCGTCGCCGTTCTGCTGCTCGGGCCCACGATGTACCTGCTGCGCGTCTTCGTGCAGTCCCTCGGCGGGTACTTCCAGAACATCGTGGGTCTCACCTTCGATGCGAGCGCCTTCACCGGTTCGGCCGGCCTGGACTGGCAGGGTAGCTGGACCGTCTTCTACTGGGGCTGGTGGATCTCCTGGGCACCGTTCGTCGGGGTCTTCATCGCCCGCATCTCCCGTGGCCGCACGGTGCGCGAGTTCGTCGCCGGTGTGCTCCTGGTTCCCACGCTCGTCACCTTCCTCTGGTTCGCCGTCATGGGCGGCAGCGTCATCAAGCAGGTCTGGGAGAACCCCGCCGCCCTCGTCGACCCAGAGGTGGGGATCGTTCCGGAGAACGTGCTCTTCGATTTCCTGGCACAGCTTCCCCTCGGGCCGGTTCTGGCCGTGCTCGCCGTCGTGATCGTGGCGATATTCTTCATCACCTCGGCCGACTCCGGCTCCCTCGTCATCGACATGCTCGCCTCCGGCGGCGAGACGGATCCGCCCAAGTGGAGCCGCATCCTGTGGGCGAGCCTGGTTGGCGTCGTCGCGATCGCCCTGCTGCTGGCCGGCGGCCTGTCCGCGCTGCAGACCGGTGCCATCCTCACGGCGATCCCCGTCAGTGTGGTGATGATCGGTATGTGCATCGCCACGTATCGCGCCTTCCGCGCCGAACACCAGGTGCTGGTGCAGGTCGAACGCCGGGTACGCCGGGAAGAGATGGCCCGCCGGATCAGCAAGAGCGTCACCAACCACCTGGAGAACAACTTCGACGAGCACTTCGGCGACCAGATGGACGGCCGCATCACCGCCGCGATCACGGATGCCGCCGGCAACGTGTCCGTCCAGACGCGAGAACGGCGCTCCTTCTGGCCGCGCCGGCCGCGCGCAGCAACACCCCTCGAAGACCGGCCTGACCTGGGCGACCCGGCGTCGGAGGAGATGCAGGACCTCGGTGACCTGATGCCGCAGGACCCGCAGCCCACGGCGGACACGTCGTCGGCGGCAGACCACGCCGAACCCGACGCCGAGACGCCGGATGCCACTCTCGCGCCGGACGCCGACCCGGAGGACCCGCGCACATCGTGAGCCGTCTGGCGCACCGGGCCGGCCGGGCCTGACGCGCCGCACACCGACAGGGCCTGACCGGTGGGATCATCCCACCGGTCAGGCCTTTTTCGACGGTTGCCGAAGCCGGCCACTGGCTCGCTCCGTTCGTCAGGTGGGCCCAGAGTCGAGGCTCGGTACCTGCGACAGGTGAGCACAGACCCCCCAAACGCGACAGACTGAGGACGTGACCCGTCTTCCGTTCGATCCGTCCAGACTCGGTCGCGGGCTCGCATTCGCCTCGGCGATCGATGATCTGAGTGCTGCGCTTGATCGGAGCCGCACCGTGGTCGTCAGCGCGCCGCCGGGCACGGGAAAGACCACGCTCGTGCCGCCCATCCTCGCCGATCGGGTTCCGGGTCGTGTGATCGTCACTCAGCCACGCCGGGTCGCCGCCCGCGCTGCCGCCCGACGACTCGCGCAGTTGGACGGATCCGCTCTGGGCTCTCGCGTCGGATACACCGTCCGTGGCGAACGTCAGGTGAGTCCAACCACCGTGATCGAGTTCGTGACCGCCGGCGTGCTTCTGCGCCGACTGCCCGATGACCCTGGTCTCGACGGGATCGATGCGGTCATCATCGACGAAGTGCACGAACGGGCTTTGGAGACGGACCTGCTGATCGGGTTGCTCGGCGAGGTTCGCGAGCTGCGCGACGACCTCGTGCTCATCGCGATGTCCGCCACCCTCGACGCCGAGAGGTTCGCGACAATTCTCGGTACGGATGCGTGCCCGGCCCCGATCGTGAGCCAGAGCGTACCGGCCCATCCGCTCGAGGTGCGCTGGGCGCCCTCTCCCACACCTCGGCTGGATGAGCGGGGCGTCACCCGGGCTTTCCTCGACCACGTCGCGAGCACCGCGGTGGCCGCACACCGCACCCTCGTGCGCACCGATCCGGCCGCCGATGCTCTCGTCTTCGCTCCGGGTGCGCGTGAGGTCTCCGAGATCGCCGGACGCATCCGTTCTCTCGCCGCGGAGTTCGACGTGCGGGAACTGCACGGCCAGATCCCCGCCGCAGAGCAGGATACGGTGATCAGTGGGCGGAGCCCCGATGCTGCGGCACGAATCATCGTCACGACGTCACTGGCCGAATCCTCGCTGACCGTGCCCGGCGTACGCCTGGTCGTCGACACCTGCCTGTCGCGTGCTCCGCAGCGGGATGCTGCGCGCGGCATGAGCGGTCTCGTCACCGGCCCGACGCCCAAGGCCTCCGCCATTCAGCGCTCGGGGCGCGCCACCCGGCAGGGGCCTGGTGTCGTGATCCGCTGCGTCGACGAGCGCACCTTCGCCACGGCGCCGTCGCACGCTGCCCCCGAGATCCAGGCGGCAGATCTCACCGATGCAGCCCTGCTCCTCGCTTGCTGGGGCGCCCCACGTGGCGTGGGCCTGAGGCTGGTCGATCCGCTCCCGTCCGGCAGCCTGGACGAGGCCCTCGCCGCGCTGCGTGGGCTCGGCGCCATCGATGCCGCTGAACGCGCCACCGACGAAGGGCGAGCGCTCGCCCGCGTCCCTGCACCTCCGCGCCTCGCCCGCGCACTGCGCACCGGGAGTGGCCTGGTCGGCGGGCGCACAGCGGCCGAGGTCATCGCGCTGCTCACCGGTGACATCCGCGTTCACGACGGAGACGCCCAGGCCACTCTCAACGCGCTGCGCACTAGGCGAAGCCCGGATGCCCGCCGATGGGAGCAGGATGTCCGCCGTCTCGAGCGCTTCGCCGGGGCGAGCGACACGGCGCGAGGAGGCAATGATCAGACCGGACTCATCATCGCGCTCGCCTTTCCCGAGTGGATCGCCCGCCGCGTCGATCAATCGCCCAACGGTGCAACCTTTCTGCTCGCCTCCGGCACCCGTGCCGGGATCACCGGTCCGCTCGCGAGTGCCGACTGGTTGGCGGTGGCGGACGTCGCTCGGGCAGAGGGACGAGCGGCCGCAGGAACCGGGGCACTCATCCGCTCTGCCGCCGTCATCTCCGAGAACCAGGCGGAGCAGGTGGCGCCCCATCTCTGCACAGACCGGGTCGAAGCACGGTTCGTGGACGGGCGCGTCGTGGCCCGCCGCGAACGTCGGATCGGGGCGATCATTCGCTCGTCCGTGCCGGTGCGCGTACCGGCGGACGATGGCGGACGGGATGCCGTCCGCCGTGCCGTCACAGCGCACGGCCTCGGAGTGTTCATCTGGTCAGACGCCGCGGACGCTCTGCGGCGTCGCCTCGCGCTGCTGCATCGCGAGCTCGGATCGCCCTGGCCGGATGTCTCAGACACCGTTCTGCTCGCTACGCTCGATTCCTGGCTCGGCCCCGAGCTGAGCGACCTGGCCGCCGGCACTCCGGCCGCGCGCATCGACCTTGCCCCTGCGCTCCGCCGCACCCTGCCCTGGCCTGCCGCGGTCGACCTTGACGCTCTGGTTCCGGAGCGCCTCCAGGTTCCCAGCGGTTCGCAGGTCCGTCTCAGCTACCCACCCGCCGATGATTCGTCGGCTCGTCCCGTTGTGGCTGTGAAACTCCAGGAATGCTTCGGGTGGGCAGAGACCCCACGAGTCTGCGGAGGACGAGTGCCGGTGTTGTTCCACTTGCTTTCCCCCGCCGGGCATCCCCTTGCCGTGACCGACGACCTCGCATCCTTCTGGGAAGGTCCGTACTCCCAGGTGCGAGCGGAGATGCGCGGACGCTACCCGAAGCACCCCTGGCCGGAGGACCCCTGGTCCGCCGTACCCACCCGGCACACCACGCGCCGCGCTGCCCTAGGTTAGGCCGGCGACAGACGACCCAGCGGTCAGCTGACAGCTATGCGCCGGGCACCATGTCCGCGAAGCGGGAGTAGTGGCCGTGGAAGGCCACCGTGACGGTGCGGGTGGGGCCGTTACGGTGCTTGGCCACGATCAGGTCGGCCTCGCCGGCACGCGGGTTGTCCTTCTCGTAGGCGCTCTCACGGTGCAAAAGGATGACCATGTCGGCGTCCTGCTCCAGCGAACCGGATTCACGGAGGTCGGAGATGGCCGGCATCTTGTCGGCACGCTGCTCGGGACCACGGTTGAGCTGGGACAGCGCGATCACGGGGACCTGCAGTTCCTTGGCCAGGAGCTTGAGCGCCCGGGAGAACTCACTGACTTCCTGCTGGCGGGATTCGACCTTCTTGCCGGAGGTCATCAGCTGCAGGTAGTCGATCACGACGAGCTTGAGGCCGACGCGCTGCTTGAGCCGCCGGCACTTGGCGCGGATCTCGACCAGCGTCATGTTGGGGCTGTCGTCGATGTAGAGGGGCGCGTCGTTGATGCGACCGCGGGTGGCGGCGATGGTGGTCCAGTCGCGGGCCTCGACGTTGCCCTTGCGCATGCTCTGCAGGGGAACGGACGCCTCGGCGGCGAGCAGGCGCATGGCGATCTCACTGCGTCCCATTTCCAGGGAGAAGAAGATGCTGGGCATGTCGTGGTGGATGGACGCGGCCCGGGCGAAGTCCAGCGCGAGGGTGGACTTACCCAGGGCGGGGCGGGCGGCCACGATGATGAGCTGGCCGCCGTGGAAGCCGTTGGTGAGCTCGTCGAGGTCGGCGAATCCCGTGGGCACACCGGTGAACTGGCCGTCTTTGAGCTTGGCCGCTTCGATGTCCTCGATGGCCGCCGTCACGGCGTCGGTGAGAGGAACGTAGTCCTCGGTCTCGGTGCTGCCGGTGATGGAGTAGATCTCGGCCTGCGCCGTGTTGACCAGGTCGAGCACCTCGCCCTCGCCGGCGTAACCCATCTGGGCGATCCGGGTGCCCGCGTCCACGAGCTTTCGCAGCATGGACCGTTCGGCGACGATGGTGGCATAGAACCCGGCGTTGGCGGCCGTGGGCACGAGGCTGGTGAGCGTGTGCAGGTAGTCGGCGCCGCCGGCCCGGGAGATCTCACCGAGCTTGGTCAGTTCGTCGGTGACCGTGATGACGTCGGTGGGCTCACCCTGCGCGTACAGCGAGAGGATGGCGTCGAAGATGATCTCGTGCTTGGGCACGTAGAAGTCTGCGGCTCGCACCGTTTCGACGACGTCGGCAACGGCATCCTTGCTCAGCATCATGCCGCCGAGGGCGCTCTGCTCGGCCAGCAGGTCGTGCGGCGGCGTGCGCTCGGAGTGGCGAGGTTCGGAGGTGCTCCGGTACTCGGAGCCGCGGTCAGAGCCGCGCTGATCTGATCCGCGCTGGTCTGCGTAACCCAGGTGAGCTATCGACACGCCGGGCCTCCTCTGTTGGTGTGATTCAGGTCTATCAGGAGCCGATGACACCGGCCGCCCGGCACGCAGGCGCATCCGGTGATCGACCCGCTTGCCTACCCTAGAGAGGCTTGACTCCGCAGCCAAACCGCCCTGTGGATAACCCTGTGGGGAATCTGCGTGAAACGCCGCCGCGCTTGTGCACAAGCTGTGCACTCACCTGTGGACAACTCACGAGTATTAAAGTTAAAACACCGTTTGATCTGGCTTTTATTCTATTCACACGTGTGTGGAAAAACTTGTTTCAATACTCGCTTGAATGTTGATGAAATAGGTGGACACCTGTGCACAAAGGGGTGGAAAGCGCCGCCGGAATGTGCCACAAATTGGGGCATGGCGGCGGCGTTAAAGAGGTGTAGCGGTGGTCCCCGAAGGAACCACCGCTACACCCGAGTACAGACGCTTACTTAGCGGCTACCACCTGAAGGGTGATGGTCGCGCTGAGCTCGTCGCGCAGACGAACCGTCGCGGTGTGCTCGCCGGTCGCCTTGATCGGGCTGAGCTCGATCTTGCGCTTGTCGACGGCACCGAGACCGGCAGCGGCAACCGCTTCGGCCACGTCGGTGGTCTTGACGGAGCCGAACAGGCGTCCGCCGGCGCCGGCCTTGACGACCAGCTTGACCTTGGTGCTCTCAAGGGCGACCTTGAGGGCCTGGGCCTCTTCGAGGGTGGCGTGCTCGCGGGCTACGCGGGCGGCCTTGATCTGCTCGATCTGCTTTTCGCCACCGCGGGTCCACGCAACAGCGAAGCCCTGGGGGAGAAGGTAGTTGCGAGCGAACCCGTTCTTGACATCAACGATGTCACCGGGGGTGCCGAGGCCGGAGACCTCGTGCGTCAGAATCAGTTTCGACATGTGAGGGCTCCTTACCGGCCTGAGCCGGCGTAGGGCAGCAAGGCCATTTCGCGGGCGTTCTTGACGGCACGCGCGATCAGGCGCTGCTCCTGGACGGAGACGCCGGTGATGCGGCGGGCGCGGATCTTTCCACGCTCTGAGATGAACTTCCGAAGAGTGGGGACATCTTTGTAATCGATGACACCAACCCGGATCGACTTCGCGGGGGCGGCGTTCTTGCCACCCTTAGCACCGCGGAGCGGCTTGCGGCGGTCGCCGCTCGACTTTCCAGCCATGATTTCCTTACTTTCTTAAACGTGTGTGTGCAGCCGTCAACCGTGAGGTTCGGCTTAGAAGGGGGTCTCGTCGCTGAAGTTGCCCGGGGTGTTCCAGACATCTCCGCCGCCGGTGTTGGCTGCGGGGGCGCTGGGTGCCCAGGGCTCGTCGTTGCCCTGCTGCTGCGCGACGGGCGCGCCGCCGCGAGGAGCGGACGAGGACTGCGCACGCGTGAGAGAGGCGGTGGCGTAGCGCAGCGAAGGACCGATTTCGTCGATCTCGAGCTCCATGCTCGTGCGCTTTTCACCTTCCTTGGTCTCATACGAACGCTGCTTGAGACGCCCGGAAGCGATGACACGGGAACCCTTGGTCAGTGAACCGGCCACGTGTTCGGCGAATTCACGCCAAACGCTCGCGCGCAGGAACAGTGCCTCGCCATCTTTCCACTCGTTGGCCGCGCGATCGAAATTGCGCGGAGTGGAGGCAATGGTGAAGTTGGCTACCGCCAGCCCGTTCTGCGTGTAACGCAGTTCCGGATCGCTGGTGAGGTTGCCCACCACGGTGATTACGGTCTCGCCGGCCATGGGCTACTTGTCGCTTGCCTTGTCGGCGTCTGCCTCGGCAGGAGCGTCCACGGCGACCGGAGCTGCCGGGGCAGCTGCGGGCTTCGCGGAAGCGGCGACCTTGGCAGCGGGAGCTGCGGCAGGAGCGTCGGCCTTGACCGGAGCAGCAGCAGCCTTCGGGTTGGCAGCCTTGCGGGCGGCCTTCTCGGCGGCAAGCTTGCTTGCGACGGCAACCTGGGCGATGCCCTCTTCGGCGCGGAGAACCTTGGTGCGCATGACGGCTTCCGACAGCTTCAGCTGGCGGTCGAGCTCGGCAGTTGCTGAAGCGTTCGCGGTGAAGTCGACGACGGCGTAGATGCCCTCGGCCTTCTTGTTGATCTCGTATGCGAGACGGCGGCGACCCCAAACGTCAACCTTGTCAATGGTTCCACCATCGTTGCGAACAACGTTGAGGAACTTGTCAAGGCTGGGAGCTACGGTGCGCTCATCGATCTCGGGATCGAGGATAACCATCAACTCGTACTGATGCATGACTAACCCACCTCCTTCGGACTAAAACGGCTGCAGTATTTCTGCAACAGGAGGGTTGTGCATGTGTTGAAGGTGGAGGCCGGGACTCCGGCACACAGACAACCTGCCAAGACTACCCGAACGGGGAGCCAAGCGCCACCGTTCGGTTTCGGTGCCCTCCACCCCGAGATTCCGGCACGGTGCCGGGTGCGGGGCGGCCCGCATCGGAGCATCACGACTCCGGCCTCAACCCCGCGGCCTGCAGGACCTCGCGCAACCGGCCCGGGTGCAGGGCATCCGCCCAGCGCCACCGGGCCAGGGTGCGGCCGGATGCCTGCAGTCGCGCCTCGCGCGACCGGTCGCCGGGCCGGGACACCTCGCAGTCGAATTCGCCGAGCAGCGTGCGACGTTTCACGTGGAACCGGGCGTCCCAGCGGAAGTCGATCTGGTCCTCTCCGTCCGGGTGCGGGCAGGCCGCGCGCAACTCGGGCAGCGGAACCCTGGCGAGGTACATGCTCGCCCGGCTGAGCGATTGCCCCCTCGAACCGGACCGCGGGTCGGCGAACCGGGCGGCCAGCCGAGCGCGCGCGGCACCGCGCTCTGCGCCCAGGCCCAGCACGCGCTCGAGAAGCCGGTCCCGGGAGACGGCGGGGGCCAGCGTGCCCGGCGGCAGCACGAACCGTGGCTGCAACCCCGCGTCGAGGCTGATCACCGCCGAGCGGAACGGCTGGCTGCGGGCCAGGTCCACCATCGTGCGGAGCCTTGTGGTGGCGAGCAGGCCGCCGACCTCGGTGATGTCCGCGTCGGAGAGGTACTCCCGGTGCCAGGTGATGCCCGGCGCTTCGGCCAGGTCGCGCCGGCCGCCCTGCAGGTGCACGGTCCGCGGCCAGGGTCCCAGGATCGGCAACCCCCAGACCCGCGCCGCGGACAGGTGGGTCAGCACCGGGCGAGAGCGCCGGCCCAGGGCGGTGGCGTAGATCCGCATCAGGTAGCGCGCGTCCCGGTCTGCCCGCAGCCAGACATCCGTAGACAGGTCCGGGTAGCTGCCCGGTTCGAGCTCGGTGAGGAGCGCTTCGGTGGTTTCCATGCCCCGACAGTGCTCGCCGGCGGGGCCGATGCCGCCCACGCCGGCGCTGGTGTGCAGATCGGCACCACGGGAAGGGGCTGTGGAGGAGGGGCGCAGCCCGGGAGGGTCAGGCCTCGCGCGCGGCCCACCAGGACAGAAGCCGTCTGGTGGCTTCCTCGGTGCCGAGCGGGCCGTCGTCCAGGCGCTGCTCCAGCAGGTAACGGTAGGCCTCGCCGACCTCGCGTCCGGGTGCGAGCCCGAGCACCGCCATGATTTCCTCACCATCGAGGTCGGGGCGCACCGCTTCCATTTCTTCCTGCGCGGCGAGCTCACTGATGCGCTGCTCGAGGTCGTCGTAGGCGAAGCCCAGCCGGTCGGCTTTGCGGCGGTTACGGGTGGTCACGTCGGCGCGGGTGAGGATGTGCAGCCGTTCCAACTGGTCCCCGGCGTCGCGAACGTACCGGCGCACCGCCGAGTCGGTCCAGGCGCCCTCGGTGTAGCCGAAGAACCGCAGATGCAGTTCGACCAGCCGGGAGACGGCCGAGATCGTGTCGTTGTCGAAGCGCAGCGCGCGCAGTCGCTTCTTGGCCAGCTTCGAACCGACCACGTCGTGGTGGTAGAAGCTCACCACGCCGCCGGGCTCGAGGCGCCGGGTCGCCGGCTTGCCGATGTCGTGCAGCAGCGCCGCCAGCCGCACCACGAGGTCGGGCTCGGCGAGATTCTTGCGCGACCTCTCATAGCCGATGGCCTGGTCGAGCACCGTCAGGGTGTGCTGGTAGACGTCCTTGTGGTGGTGGTGCTCATCCACCTCGAGGCGCAGGTCGGGGATCTCGGGCAGCACGATCGCGGCCAGGCCCGACTCCACGAGCAGCTCGATGCCGGCCCGCGGATTGTGCGCCCGCAGCAGCTTGCCGAGCTCGTCGCCGACCCGTTCCGCCGAGATGATGTCGATGCTCGACGCCATGGCCGCCATGGCGACGGCCGTCTCCATCTCCAGGGTGAAGCCGAGCTGCGCGGTGAACCGCGCGGCCCGCATCATCCGCAGCGGGTCGTCACCGAAGGAGATCTCGGGCGCCGTCGGCGTTCGCAGCACCCCGTTGAGGAGGTCGTCGATCCCGTTGGACGGGTCGACGAGAACCACCTGCGGGAGCCGCAACGCCAGGGCGTTCACCGTGAAGTCGCGGCGCAACAGGTCGTCTTCAAGGCTGGAGCCGAACACCACGTCGGGGCGACGGGTCTGCCCGTCGTAGCTGTCGGCGCGGTAGGTGGTGATCTCCACCTTCTCGCCGGCGATCTGGGCGCCGATGGTGCCGAAGGCCCGGCCGATGTCCCAGTGCGCCTCGGCGATCGGCTTCACGATCGCGAGGATCTGGTCCGGGGTGGCGTCGGTGGTGAAATCGAGGTCGTTGGTGACCCGGTCCAGGAACGCGTCGCGCACGGGGCCGCCGACCAGGGCCAGCTCGAAGCCGGCGTCAGCGAACGCATCCGCCAAACGGGAAATGGTGGGGGAGGCAGCCAGGTCGCCCAGTCTTGCGAGGGCTGCCGCGACGCTCTGCATGACCCCAATGGTACTGGCTCGCCCCGCGCCGCCGCGTGCCGCCCAGCCCACGCGGAGGGTTCTGCGCTGCGTACGCCGTAGAATCCCGTACATGGTGGCCGATCGGAATAACGCGCGTCGGCCCGCGCTCCCCAGAACACGGCGCCGTCTTCTCGCCCTGCTGCTCTCTGCCCCCCTGGTGTTGTTTCCCGCCCTGGCAGTGGGCCAGTCCGCTACGGCCGCGCCGGCACCGGTCGCCACGGCGGCAACGAATACGGTGTCCATGGCGACGGATGACGACTCCGTCACGCTGTCTCTCTCGCCGAGCGCCTCGTCGATCCTGCACATCAACGAGGACCTGCGCCTGTCCGTAAGCGTCACCAACGACTCGGCCTCCCCGCTTTCCTCCGCAACGGTCGAGGTCTACCTGGCCGAGCGCGCCCTCACCACTCGCACCGCGCTCAACGACTGGCTCGACCCCGACGACGATCGCGACTCCGGCGAGCTGATGCTGAGCGTGCCGCTGACCGCGCCGGTGCAACCGCACAGCACCGTCAGTCTCGACGTCACCGTGCCCAACGCGTCACTCGGGCTGTTCGAGTGGAGCCCGTGGGGACCGCGTGGCATCGCCGCGACGCTGAGCACCGATGACACCGTGCGGGCCGCCGGCCAGTCCACCTTCGTCTGGTACCCGGACACGTCGACCACCCAGGTGCCCACGGTCACCCCGGTCAACCTCGCCGTGGCGATGCCCATCACCACACCGGCCGGAAGCACCGGCATCATCGGTTCGGACGACCTCGCCGCCTACACCGCATCCTCGGGGATCCTCACCCGGCAGCTCGACGGCGTCATCAACAAGCCCGTCGCCATCGCCATCGACCCCATGATCATCGCGTCCATCCGGCTGCTGGGCAGCGCCGCGCCGCCCACCGCGGTCGACTGGCTGGCCCGCCTCGACCAGGCCGAGAACGATATATTCCCGCTCGGGTATGCGGATGCGGACCCGTCACTGGCCGTGCAGGCCGGCGCCTCGGGGGTGCCGGTGCCACTCTCTCTGAACTTCGCCCTCGACCCGAACCTGTTCGCCGCGACCGACCAGGTCACTCCGCCGGCGGGGCAGTCCGAGGCCACGGATCCCGCCACCCCCGCGCCCACGGCCACCCCCGAGTCGCCGACGAGCACAGTGCCCACCCTTGAACAGCTGCTCGCCTGGGACTACACCTCCACGACGATCGCCTGGCCCGCCGACAACGTCGTCGCCCAGGACGACCTGGCCGCCTTCGCCGCCGCGGGGCTGTCCACCACGATCCTCGCGGCCGGCAATGTCACGCAGTCCGACGAGGACGCCACGGCAAGCACCACCACCGCTCTGGGCTCGGACGAGCTCGGCCTGGTCGCCGACGCCGGCATCTCGACGGCGCTGCGCACCGCCGCGACCGCCACCACCGACGACGCCTGGCGCGCCGCGATGGCCGAGGTCTCCTCGCAGATCGCCGTGGTCGCCGCCGCCAACCCCGCCGCCGCCCGCACCCTCCTCGCCACCATAGACCGGGGCTGGCCGCCCACCGCCGCACGCCTCGCCCAGACCATCCAGGCCCTGAACGAGCTGCCCTGGTACGCGCCCACCACCCTGACCACGGCCACCGCCACGCCCGTCTCGACGAGCGTCAGCTTCGCCGCGCAGGCCGAACCCACCGGAACCGTGGACCTGGCCGCCCGCCTCATCGACCGCGAAACCGAACTCAACGATTTCTCCACGGCCCTCGCCGACCCCGTCGCCGTCACGGCACCGAACCGGCTGGCGCTGCTCGCCCTCCTGGCGCCCGCCTGGCAGTCCGACACCACCGCGTGGCGCACCGCCGTTGGGGACAATCTGGCCGCCTCCCACGAGGTGCTGCGGTCGATCACGGTCACGACCACCGGACCCATCAACGTCGTCGGCAGCAAGGTCGACATCCCCATCACCCTCAACAACGCCCTTGGCCAGGCCGTCACGGTGCGCGTGCAGGTGGTGCCGTCGAACGGCCGCCTGGTGGTGGGCAACGACGTCGAGGCCGTCCTCGACGCCAGCTCCGCCAAGACCGTCTCCATCCCGGTCACGGCCGCGGTCGGTAACGGTGCGGTGACCCTGCGGGTCTCACTCTTCACCCCGTCCGGCGCCGCGATCGACCAGCCGTCGCTCATCTCCGTGAACGTCCGCGCCGACTGGGAAGGCATCGGGTCGCGGATCTTCGCCGCACTCGTGGTGCTGTTCTTCGGCTTCGGCGTCTGGCGCAACATCGTGCACCGTCGCCGCGACCGGGCCCTCGCTGCCCGCACCGAGGCCGACCCGCATGCCGAGTCCGGCGCCGACCCCGCGCCCAGCGCATCCGCTGAGCCGACCACCGAACCCGACGACCTTCCGACGGCTCCCCGTGGCTAGCACGGGCGGCATCGGCCGCGCCAGCGCGATCCTGGCCTCCGGCACCATGGTCTCCCGGCTCCTCGGGTTCCTCAAGGTGATCGTGTTCGCCCGCGTGATCGGGCAGTTCGGCCAGAGCGCCGACGCCTTCGCCCTGGCCAATCAGCTGCCCAACACGGTCTACACGATCGTGGCCGGCGGCGTGCTCACCGCGGTGCTCGTTCCGCAGATCGTGCGCGCCAGCCTGCACGACGACGGCGGCACGGCCTATATCAACAAGCTCGTCACCCTCGCCCTGGGAATCCTGGCCATCACGACCCTGGTCGCCAGCCTGTTGGCACCCGTCATCACCCGCTTCATCGGGCCGGGCTACTCCCCGGAACAGCTGTCCCTGGCCATCGCGTTCGCCTACTGGTGCCTGCCGCAGATCTTCTTCTACGGCCTGTACACGGTGCTGGGCGAGGTGCTCAACGCCCGCAAGTCCTTCGGCCCGTTCACCTGGGTCCCCGTGCTCAACAACGTCATCGCCATCGCCGGGCTGCTCGTCTTCATGGCCCTGTTCGGCGCCGACCCGCTGGGGCAACGCCTGGCCACCGACTTCACCCCAGGCATGATCGCCCTGCTGGCCGGCAGCGCCACGCTGGGCGTCGTGCTGCAGGCCGTGGTGCTCTACTACTTCTGGCACCGCATCGGACTGCGCTACCGACCCGATTTCACCTTCCGTGGCGTCGGCCTCGGCGCGGCCGGCAAGATGGCCAGTTGGACCTTCGGCATGCTGCTGCTCACCACCGCAGCCGGCATCGTCGAGACCCAGGTCGTCTCCGGCGCCTCCGGTGAGGACGCCTCGACGGCGGTGCTCAGCACCGCCTGGCTGATCTTCATGCTGCCGCACTCGATCATCACGGTCTCGGTCGCCACCGCATACTTCACCCGGATGAGCGAGCACGCCTCCCGCGGCGACACGGCCCGGCTCCGCACGGATGCGTCCTCCGCCATCCGCGGCACCACCCTGCTGATCGTGCTCGCCAGCGCCGTCATCATGGTCTGTGCCTACCCGTTCGCGGCCGTGTTCGTGCACGAGAGCTTCACCCAGACCCAGGCCATCGGTAACGTCATCATCGCCTACCTGCTGGGCCTGGTGGCCTTCTGCGTGCTCTTTGTCGTGCAGCGCACCTTCTACGCCCTCGGCGACACCCGCACGCCGTTCTTCTTCACCCTCTTCCAGGTCGTGCTCGTCGTGGTCGGCGTGCTCGGCTGCCTGCTGCTCCCCCGGGAATGGACCGCGTTCGGGATCGCCCTCGTCGTGACGGTGTCCGGCACGCTACAGGCCCTCCTGGCCGCCTGGCTGCTGCGTAAGCGCCTCGGCGGTATCGACGGTCGCCGGATTCTCCGCAGCCTGGTGAAGTACCTCGTTGCGGCCGTCGTGCCCGTGGCTGCGGGGCTCGCCCTGCTCGTGACGCTCGGCGGCACCCGCGCCGACGGCTTTGCAGTGTCGGGCATCGCCCCGGCGATCATCAGCATGGTCATCATCGGGCTGGTCATGTCCGGTCTCTATTTCGGCCTGCTGCTGCTCATGCGCAGCAGCGAGTTGCACGGTTTCGTGGCCCCGTTGAAGGCCCGTTTCCGCCGCTGACCCGGTAACCGGTTGCTGAGCGCCGGCTGTGCACCAGGGCCAGGGGCCGGCCGGCGCGGAATAGCATCCGATTAGGATGTGTTGTACCCGAAAGTGAGGCGCCGAAGGGCGTCTCTCCCACTGATTTCAAGGAGTCTACGCGTGCGTCAGATCATCATCATCGGTTCGGGCCCTGCCGGGTTCACGGCCGCCATTTACGCTGCGCGGGCGAACATGAAGCCGCTCCTGATCGCCAGCTCGGTCGAGGCCGGCGGTGAACTGATGAACACCACCGACGTGGAGAACTTCCCCGGCTTCGCCGACGGCATCCAGGGTCCCGAGCTGATGGCCAAGATGCAGGAGCAGGCCGAGAAGTTCGGCACTGAGGTCGTCTACGACGACGTCACGAAGCTGGAATTCGGCGACACCGTGAAGTCGGTGACCCTGGGCAACGGCGAGACGCACGAGGCCCTCTCGGTGATCTTCGCCACCGGCTCCGCCTACCGCAAGCTCGGCATCCACGATGAAGAGCGTCTGAGCGGCCGGGGTGTCTCCTGGTGCGCCACTTGCGACGGGTTCTTCTTCAAGGAGAAGGTCATCGCCGTCGTCGGCGGCGGCGACTCCGCCATGGAGGAGGCCACCTTCCTCACCCGCTTCGCCAGCAAGGTCTACATCATCCACCGCAAGGACACCCTGCGGGCGTCCAAGATCATGCAGGAGCGCGCCAAGTCGCACCCGAAGATCGAGTTCGTCTGGAACACCGAGGTCGTCGGCATCGATGGTGAAGACGCTGTGGAGGGCCTGCGCCTGCGCGACACCGTCACGGGTGCCGAAAGCAACCTCCCGATCGGCGGCCTGTTCGTGGCGATCGGCAACGACCCGCGTACCCACCTCGTGCACAACCTGCTCGACCTCACCAGCGACGGCACCATCGCGGTCGCCGGACGGTCCTCCAAGACCAGCCAGGCGGGCGTGTTCGCCGCGGGAGACGTCATTGACCCCACGTACCGCCAGGCCGTCACCGCGGCCGCCAGCGGCACCGTGGCGGCTCTGGACGCCGAACACTACCTGGCTACCCTTCCCGAGGATCTGCTGGCTCAGGCCGGCGACCCCGAATTTGCAAGCGTCACCAACTAAGGAGCACTACATGTCAGCACGCGCCGTTACCGACGCCACCTTCGACCAGGAAGTCATCAACAACGAGAAGACCGTCCTGGTGGACTTCTGGGCCGAGTGGTGTGGCCCGTGTCGCGCCGTCAGCCCGATCCTCGACCAGATCGCCGCTGAGAACTCCGACAAGATCGACATCGTCAAGCTGAACGTCGACGACCACCCGGCCCTCGCCGCGAAGTACATGATCACCTCCATCCCCGCGATGAAGGTCTTCCAGAAGGGCGAGGTCGTCAAGACCGTCATCGGCGCCAAGCCGAAGCCCGCCCTCGAAGCCGACCTGGCCGCCTACCTCAAGTAGCCGCCGGACGGTTCCTCGCGAACCCCAACACCCGCCCGGCACACGCCGGGCGGGTGTTTTTGCGTATTCGCGCGGGCATCCGCCGGCTTATGCGGACACCGCGCGTGGCACCCCATACGATTAAGGCCTCACCAGAACGGACATGACGTGACAGCGATAGGCACCCCCCAGGCCGGCAACAACCTCGACCCGTGGTATCACCACTACGCCGAGCGAGCCGCCGCCCTGCGCGCCTCCGAGGTACGCGCCCTGTTCGCGGTCGCCTCCCGCCCAGAGGTCGTCTCCCTGGCCGGCGGAATGCCCTACGTCGCCGCTCTGCCGCAGGACCTCGTCATGAACGCGCTCGAGAACGTCATGCGCAAACAAGGTCCCGTGGCCCTGCAATATGGCTCTGGTCAGGGAGTTCCCTTATTCCGGGAGCAGATTCTCGAGGTCATGGCCCTCGAGGGCATCCGGGCGAACGCCGACGACGTCGTCGTCACCACGGGGTCGCAGCACGCCCTCGAACTGGTCAGCAAGCTCTTCCTCGACCCGGGTGACGTCGTCATCTCGGAGGGGCCGAGCTACGTCACCGCGATGGTGATCTTCAAGTCGTACCAGGCGGACGTGGACCACGTTCCGATGGACGACCAGGGCATGATCCCTGAGGCCCTGCGCGAGCACATCGCCCGGCTGAAGGCCGCGGGCCGCACGATCAAGTTCCTGTACACGATTCCCAGCTTCCACAATCCGGCCGGGGTCACGCTCAGCTGGGCGCGTCGCCTGGAGATCCTCGAGATCGCCCGGGAGAACCAGATCCTGGTTCTCGAGGACAACCCCTACGGGCTGCTCTACTTCGACCAGAAGGCACCGGATGCGATGCGGTCGGTCGAGCGCGACGGCGTCATCTACCTGGGCACCTTCTCCAAGACCCTGGCACCCGGGTTCCGGGTGGGCTGGGCCCTGGCGCCGCACGCCATCCGCGAGAAGCTGGTGCTGGCCAACGAAGCCGCCGTGCTCTCCCCCAGTTCGTTCAGCCAACTCGTCATCTCCGAGTACCTGGCCACGGCAGACTGGAAAGGCCAGATCAACACCTTCCGCGGTGTCTACCGCGAACGCAAGAACGCCATGCTCTCGGCGCTGGCAGAATACCTGCCGGAGCTCACCTGGACCAACCCCAACGGTGGCTTCTACGTGTGGCTGAACCTGCCCGAGACCCTGGACTCCAAGGCCATGCTGCCACGCGCGGTCAAGGAGCTGGTGGCGTACACCCCCGGCACCGCCTTCTTCGCGGACGGCCAGGGCCGCCAGAACATCCGGTTGTCGTTCTGCTATCCGACTCCGGAACACATCCGCCTCGGCATCCGCCGCCTGGCCACCGTCGTGCGCGACGAACTGGAGCTGCTCGACACCTTCGCCGGCACCGGCTCCCTGTCGCCCGCCCACGACGGTCGCCGTTTCGGTGCCCCGCCGCCCGACATCAACTGACCCGACACACCTGACCCGCTGTCACCCCAACTGCAGTGACACCACCCGCAGCGACCGGCCCAACCAAAGGAAAAACCCAGATCATGAGCGAATCCGAGTTCCTTGACGTAGTGGTTCTCGCGGGCGGCATCTCGCACGAACGGGACGTCTCCATCCGCAGCGGCCGACGCGTCGCCGACGAGCTGACCAACCTCGGCCACCGGGTCACCCTGCTCGACCCGCAAGCCGGATTGCTCACCGAACTCGCCGAGCGCCGGCCTGACGTCATCTGGCCGGTGCTCCACGGTGCCACCGGAGAAGACGGCGCCCTGCTGTCCCTCCTGGAAACCACGGGAATCCCGCACGTTGGACCCCGGGGAACCGCGGCAGGCCTGGCCTGGTCCAAGCCCACCGCCAAGGAACTCGTGCGCCGGGCCGGGTACTCCACTCCAGCCTGGATCGCCCTCTCCCGCGAGACCTTCCGGGACCTCGGTGCGGCCAGCGTGCTCGAACACCTCGTCACCGCGCTCGGCACCCCGCTGGTGGTCAAGCCGGCCCAGGGCGGCTCGGCCCAGGGTGTCACCATCGTCGAGACCGCCGCCGGGCTTCCCCGCGCCATGGTGGATGCCTACACCTACGCCGACACCGCCCTCGTGGAGACCAAGATCGAGGGCACCGAGCTCGCGGTGACAGTCATCGACACCGGCGACGGCCCCCAGGCCCTTCCGGCCGTGGAAATCGTGCCCGTCAGCGGTGTTTTCAGCTTCGAAGCCCGCTATAACGCCGGCGAAACGCTGTTCTTCACACCCGCACGCATCGCGCCGGACATCGCCGCCACTGTGGCGGAGACCGCCGTGGCGATCCACCGCCTACTCGGTCTGGCCCAGCTGTCCCGAATCGACCTCATGGTGGATGCCGATGGTGTCGCCTGGTTCTTGGAAGCGAATGTTCTCCCCGGCCTCACCGAGACGTCGCTCGCACCCCAGTCGATCGAGGCATCCGGCGAGACTCTTGGCGCCGTGTACGCCGCCCTGGCCCGAGCCGCCTCGGTCAGCTTGCGCTGACTTCAGCCATGTTTCACGTGAAACACTGAGCCAGCCGCACGGACCAACCCCTCCCCCGCTCCTGACCCACGCGCCGGCCGCCGGGTCACTGGCCACTGGCCGCTGGCCGCTGGCCGCTGGCCGCTCTGGTCGATCGCAGACCAGCACCCCCACCAGCCCCTCAGGCGCTGGTTGCGGCCGTCTAGATCATCACCCAGCCCGAGCCTCGAACCGTTTCACGTCAAACAATGAGCCCGGCGCCCGGGCTGATGCACGTCGTCGCGATCGCCGTTGGTTGAGCCTGTCGAAACCAAAGCCGGGCACATTCCCGCGGTGACACCTGAGGTGGAGTGAGGCCTGGCTCCGGGTCACAGGCGGCGCTTGCATCGCAAGAGCGAGCTCCACTCGGGTCGCGTTCGGGAGTTTCACGTGAAACACCGACGACATGGGCGAATTTCATTCAGGCCTGTGGGGAAGCGGTGGAATTGAGCCCGTCACCATCGGCGGATAAGCGCGAAAGGGTCGACAGGTTTCACGTGAAACGGTCGCTTTCGGCGGCCTGCGAGGCGCTGTGCGGCAGCTTTCGTGATCTTGATCCGGTAGTGAGCCATGCATTTCGGCGCACAGACGCGCCGACAACGCTTGAATTTCATCGATCGCCGCCTTCGACATGAGGCGTCGTTCGAAAATTGAGGGCGCCCCAGGTCTCGACGAGATCGACCACCGCGTGGATGTGTGCCCTCGCCCGTTACGCGCCGCGACCGATAGGCCCTGCAACGGGCGAGAAATTACGGGCCGTTTCACGTGAAACATTTGCCCGCACCCCTCCTTGCCAAGTCTTCGCCCTCTCGGCGACTCGACCGACGCGTGCATACGTTCCGATCCGAGTCTGGACGAGTGAGCCGGACTGACACTGAGGACCTTGATCGTGTGTGGAGTGTTTCACGTGAAACACAGTGATGATCGTGACCGGGTCTAGTCAGCATCGAGCACGTCGACTTGGAAGTGAATGTTCAGCGTAGCTGGTCTCGACTGGCTCGACCGACGCGGTTGGTCGGCGCCCTGGTAAACGGGTCTCGACAGGCTCGACCGGCGGGGTTGGTCGGCGCCCAGGTGACCTGGTCTCGACAGGCTCGACCATCGCGTGGTTGCGAACCAGCACTCGTCACGAGATACATGGGATTCGAATCCAGCTAGGTGTGCCCCGTCGCCGTGACCAGCTGTGAAGGTTTCACGTGAAACACTTGCACAACGACGTGATCAGAGCGTCTCGACAGGTTCGAGCAGCCGGATTCAGTTCACCACATGCGCTTGAGAAGCGGATGTTTCACGTGAAACGTGAGAGATTTAGTTCGCTCCGAAGCCGGGCTCACCGAGAACACCGAGGATGCGGTTCAAGTCGCCTATCGTCGCAAAATCGACTGTGATCTGGCCTTTTCTTGCGCCCAGACTGATCTTCACACGGGTATCCAGGCGATCACCGAGGTGTTCGGCGATCTCATTCAGGTGCCCCTGTCGTTTTCCGGGCGACGGCTTCACGACGACAGGCTTCGGGCCCGCCGCCGCCGCGGCCTCAGCCGCGCGAACAGACAGGTCCTCGTTCACGATCTTGTCGGCCAGCCGCAGCATGCCATCGTGGTCCCCCACCGAGAGCACCGCACGGGCGTGTCCGGCCGAGAGAACCCCTGCCGCCACACGCAGCTGAACGGCCTCGGGCAGCTTCAGGAGCCGGAGGGTGTTCGTAATCTGCGGGCGCGACCGCCCGATGCGGCTGGCCAGTTCTTCCTGGGTGATCTCAAAGTCGGACAGCAGTTGCTGGTACGCCGACGCCTCTTCCAACGGGTTGAGCTGGGCGCGGTGCAGGTTCTCCAGCAGCGCATCCCGCAGCATGTCGATGTCGGCGGTGTCGCGCACGATGGCCGGAATACTGTCGAGACCGACCTCTTTGGTCGCGCGCAGGCGGCGCTCACCCATGACGAGTTCGTATTTACCGGGCTGCTCGGCCAGCGGACGCACCACGATCGGCTGGAGCACGCCGACCTCGCGGATGCTGTGCACCAACTCGGCCAGGTCGTCTTCATCGAACACGCTGCGGGGCTGCACGGCGTTCGGCACGATATCAGCCGGGTTGAGGTGTGCGAGGCGGGCGCCTGGTACCGGCAGCAGATCGCTGTCCGAATCGCTGGCTGACTCGACGGTTTCACTGGGAGACGTCGCAAGGGCCACATCCACGGCCAGAGCCTGCGTGGATCCGGTCACGGGGGAGGCGCCGGCGGTTCCCTCGGCATGAGGATTCTCGTTATACGGGAAGAACACGTCGACCGGACGCGCCTGGGACGGGTTGTCCTGTACAGGAATCAGCGAACCGATGCCACGACCAAGCCCTGTGCGTTTTGCCATTACTGCTCATCTCCTGATTCTGGAACGCCCCGACGGGCCATTTCTGCCGCTGCTTCGAGGTAGGAGAGCGATCCTGCGGAGTTCAGATCGTAACTGATGACGCTCTGACCGTAGCTGGGCGCCTCAGAAACGCGCACAGAGCGCGGAATCAGGGTATCCAGCACCTGTTTCGGGAAGTGGTCGCGCACATCCTGCGCCACCTGGTTGGCCAGATTGGTGCGGCTGTCGTACATCGTGAGCAAAATCGTGGACACGACGAGCTGCGGGTTGAGGTGCTTCTCGATCAGCTCGATGTTCTTGAGCAACTGACTCAGCCCCTCGAGCGCGTAGTACTCGCACTGGATGGGGATGAGAACCTCGCGCGCGGCGACAAACGCGTTGATGGTGAGCAGACCGAGCGACGGGGGACAGTCGATGAAGACGTAATCGTACGGGTCCGTCATCTCCTTGATGTGCAGGTCGAGGGCGCGGCGGAGACGCTGTTCCCGGGCGACGAGTGAGACCAACTCGATCTCGGCCCCGGCCAGGTGGATGGTGGCGGGGACACAGTAGAGCGCCCCGAATTCCGGGCTCTTCTGCACAACGTCCACCATGGGCAGGTCGTTGATGATGACGTCGTAGACGCTGGGGGTCTCTGCGCGGTGCTCCACACCGAGGGCCGTCGACGCGTTGCCCTGCGGATCCAGGTCGATCACGAGCACGCGCGCACCCTGCCTTGCCAGTGCCGCGGCCAGGTTCACGGCCGTGGTGGTCTTCCCGACCCCACCCTTCTGGTTGGAGATCGTGATCACACGGGTGCTGGCCGGCTTCGGCAGCCGTTCGGCCGCGATCACCTGCCGCCGACGGGTCAGGTCTGAAATCTCCCGGGCCAGGGGGGTGCTGTTGTCGAGGCCGGGGCCGGGGGAGCCGGCCTGCTGGTCTTCGCCAGGATGTTTCACGTGAAACCTTTGCGTTCGACGGTTGATGAGCCACCCGAGAGTGAGCCACGGCGGATGCCTGTTCGCAGGGAACGGGCGCTGCCGGGACTAGTCCACTGTAGCCCTTATGACCCGGGTGACGTCCGGCAGCACGCCCTCACCGAGGGTGAGAACTTCGACATTTCGCAGCCGGAAGCGGGCGATGGCCTTGGCCGCGTTGGCTATCTCACCCGCGGCACCAGCCCCCTTCATGACGACGAGCTCCCCGCCCGGCCGCAGCAGCGGCGCGGTCAGGGGAATCAACGTTTTCAGGGCGCTCACGGCCCGTGCGGTGACCTGATCGAGCGGGGCATCCAAGCGGATGTCTTCGGCCCGAGCCCGCAACACTGTTGCGTTGGTCAGACCGAGTGCCTCGATCTGACCGGTCAACCAGGCCACGCGACGTTCCATGGGCTCGATGAGCACGAAGGACACGTCGGGACGGGCAATCGCGAGAACCAAGCCGGGCAGCCCGGCGCCGGAGCCGACATCGCCGACTCGACCCGGGCGCAGCAGCGGAGCGACCAGGACGCAGTTCAGGATGTGCCGGCTCCACAATCGGGGGAGTTCGAGCGGTCCGATCAGCCCCAGTTCCTCACCCTGCTCGGCGAGGTGACGGGTGAAATCACGCGCCGCGTCGATGCGGTCGCCGAACAGCTCGGCGGCAACGGCCGGCTCGGCCTCGAGAGAGAGGGTCACTGTTTCACGTGAAACTACGCGGCGGTGATGACCGTGTGGCGGTCACGGCCTTCACCCAACGACTCGGAAACGAAGCCACGCTCCGACACGATGTCGTGCACGAGCTTGCGTTCGTAGGACGACATCGGGGGGAGGGAAGCCTCCGTTGCGCCGCCCTCGATGCGTTCGATCGCCCGGCCGACGAGGTCGGTGAGCTCCGCCTGGCGCGCCTCACGCGAACCGCCGACGTCGAGGATCAGACGGGAGAACGAGCCGGTCTTGTTCTGCACGGCCAGGCGGGTGAGCTCCTGCAAGGCGTTGACGGTGTCGGGCTTGGACAGCAGACGCAGGTTGGTCGCGTCGGACGAGTTCACCGACAGGTAGGCACGTCCGTTGCGGGCATCGATGTCGATGTCCCCATCGAGGTCGCAAATATCCAGGAATTCCTCGATGTAGTCGGCGGCGATGTCGCCTTCCTGCTCCAACTGGCCGATGGTCGGTAGTGCGTCGGGGGCGTCGGCAGCAGCATCCGCGTTGATCACGTCGGTGTTCTCAGTCACGTTGTTGTCCATCCCTGTTACTTCTTGGGGCCGGTCTGCTTCTTGGCCCGGTTCTTACCCACGGGCTGCTGACGCTGGGCCGGCTTCTTGGCCTCTTCTACGACGATGATGTCGCCGTCGGTGGCGATGAGCTTGCCCTTGCGGGCCATGCGCTCTTCGCGCGCCTTGGCGGCCTCGCTGCCGGGGGTGGGCATGTTGCGGATGACCAGGAACTGCTGGGCCATGGTCCAGATGTTCGAGGTGAGCCAGTAGAACATGACGCCGAGCGGGAAGGCCACACCGGAGAAGGCGAACACCAGCGGCAGTAGGTACAACATGATCTTCTGCTGGCGGAACATCGGGCTCGCCTTGGTCTCCGGCGACATGTTCTTGGAGACGATCTGCAGCTGGGTGATGAACTGCGAGGCGGTCATGAGGATCACCATGGTGGCGGCGATGATCATGACGGAGAGGTTGAAGTCCGCGCCGGCTGTCATCAGGGTCCACTGCTGCGCGAACGTGTCGTGCAGCGGGGCCCGGCCGAAGAGGGTGGCGTTACCGAAGCTCGTCGCGAGCTCCTGGTTGAGCGGGCCGACACCGGCGTTGGACTTCTGGGCGTCATTGAGCACCGAGAAGAGGGCGAAGAAGATCGGCATCTGCAGCAGCAGCGGCAGGCAGGAGGCCAGCGGGTTGGTGCCCGTGCGCTTGTACAGCTCCATGGTCTCGCGGGACATGGCCTCGCGGGAGAACTGGTCCTTCTTGCCCTTGTACTTGTCCTGGATCTTCTTGAGCTGCGGGGCGACCTCGAGCATCTTGCGCTGGCTCTTGATCTGCCGCACGAAGATGGGGATCAGTGCCGCACGCACCACGAGCACGAGGCCCACGATGGAGAGCACCCAGGTGAGGCCGTCGTTCGGGTCGAGGCCCACATTGGAGAACACCCAGTGCCAGGCGACGAGCAGAAGCTCAACGGCCCATTTCAGCGGCCAGAGAATAGTACCTAAGAGGTCCATGCGTGCGAGTCAGCCCTTTCCGTGGCTAAAGGAACTACAAATCCAAACGACGTCACGGTGTAGCGACGGTGTCGTTTCAGGGGAACATCATCGATTCCGCCCTCAGCCCAAGGATGACAACGCAAGACCCGGCGTGCGGCGAAGAAAGCGCCGACGATCAGGCCATATTCCTGAACGGCGCCAAGGGCATACGCCGAGCACGAGGGGTAATACCGGCAAACATCGCCGTACAACGGTGAGATTACCGCGCGATACACG
This sequence comes from Cryobacterium arcticum, assembly GCF_001679725.1. Lineage (NCBI taxonomy): Bacteria > Bacillati > Actinomycetota > Actinomycetes > Micrococcales > Microbacteriaceae > Cryobacterium > Cryobacterium arcticum. Next base: position 4,173,660 of record NZ_CP016282.1, read on the forward strand.
CGCAGGAGCACCACCCCGACATTTCGGGGGAGCAGCACCAGCGTGAGGATCGCCCTGTTCATCGTCCGCGCTGGCCCTTGACCATGGCGGTCGACAGCTCGGCCACGAGTTCGGGCCAGCTGGCGTCCACTGATGTGGGTAGTGCGCGAAAAACGACCTCCGTCCCGGCGGGAACGCCAGGAAGGAGATCGAAACTTACGGCCTTCATTCGACGACGGATGCGGTTACGCACCACCGCACCGCCAACGTTCTTGGCCACGATGAACCCGAACCGCACCGGAGTGGGTTCGGAGGTACGGCGAAGATACGTCACGGTGTGCGGGCCAACGACCCGCATACCTCGTCGAACGACAGCTTTGTAGTCGCTCCCGCTCGTAATGCGATTGGCGTGAGCGAGCACGGGATCGCTTACGCGGAGAGTTCGGTGCGACCCTTGCGACGACGAGCACCGAGGATGGCGCGTCCGGCGCGGGTGCGCATACGAAGACGGAAACCGTGCACCTTCGCGCGACGACGGTTGTTCGGCTGGAACGTTCTCTTGCTCATTGTTCAATCTCCACGTATTGGATCTCCGCAGGCCTAAACGAGCGGCCGGGAAAGAGTGAGGTAGCCCACGGGCTGGGGTCAACTGATTAAAACTACGGCTTCGCTCGCCCGCGGTCAAACTGACGAGGCCCAAACGTACGATTCTGCCCATTGATTTCCCATTTCTGGTACAGACACGCTGAGGTTCTTCGAGCTAATTTGGCCTGACCGCCGGTCATTGACTACCGTGAGGACAAGTTATCCACAGGTTGTGGGTAAAGCCTGAGAATCCAGTCGTTATTTGCCCACAGGCGGTG